>JBCDAV010000020.1:0-87144 GCA_039184865.1 Pseudomonadota bacterium
AACCTGTTTGAAATGCGGAAACGGGATCTCATGGCGCAGGCAGTAATCCTCGTGCGCCTTTGTCACCTGCCAGTCCTTCTTGGCATAGCCGCCGAACCGGCGCGGATCGTATTCGCGCATCGAGATATCGGCCGAGCCGTGCACCATCCAGCGCGCCAGCTCCCGCGTCAGGCCCGGCCCCCATCCGATACCGATCTGCGTCCCGCAACAGCACCAGTAATTGCGCACGCCGGGCGCAGGCCCAATCAACGGATTGCCGTCCGGCGGGTGGCTGATCGCGCCGTGCACCTCGCGCTTGATGCCCAGCTCGGCCAGAACCGGCATCCGCTCCATCGAGTTCTCGAGCCACGGCATGATCCGGTCGTAATCGGCCTCGAACAGCTCGTTCTCCGCCTCCCAAGGGCAATGATCGTGCCAGACCGAGTTCGGGTTCTCTTTCTCGTAGATCCCGATAAGCCCGGATTTCTGCTCCATCCGGATATAGCCCGAGACCATCTTGTCATCGCGCACGACCGGAAGCTCGTGCTCCAGCTCCAGGAACTCCGGGACCGTATCGGTCACCAGGTAGTGGTGCGTCATCGAGGTCATCGGCAACAGCAGACCCGACCACTCGCCCATCTGCCGGGCATAGGTGCCCCCGGCGTTGACAACGTGCTCGCAGCGGATCGTACCCTTCTCGGTCTCGACCACCCACTCGCCATTGTCGGCCTGCGTGATGTTCGTCGCCCGGCACCGGCGGATCACCTTGACCCCCAACTGGCGCGCGCCCGCCGCCATGGCCATCGTGACGTTCGACGGGTCGACATGGCCGTCATCCGGCGTGTGCAGCGCGCCGAGCACGCCGTCGAGATTGTAGAACGGATGCAACTGGGCGATCCGGTTCGGACCGACGAGTTCGATGTTGAACCCGAGCGACCGGCCGACCGACAGCGTGTGGCGCAGCCAGTCCATCTCGTCTTCGGTATAGGCGAGCCGGAACGAGCCGCAGCCATGCCAGGTCACCGCCTGACCGGTCTCGGCCTCCAGCGCACCGGAATAGAGCCCGATATTGTAATCGACGCATTTGCCCAGACCGTAGGACGAGGTCGAGTGGGTGATCTGCCCGGCCGCGTGCCAGGTCGAGCCGCTCGTCAGTTCGGCCTTCTCCAGCAGCACGACATCTGTCCAGCCCTCGTGCGCCAGATGATAGGCCAGCCCGCACCCCATGATCCCGCCGCCGACGATAACCACCCGCGCGTGGCCTGGCAGATCTCCGCTCATATCCGAATCCTTGGCACAGCAGTTTGTTCTGGACAGCTAAAGCGTACATTTGTACCGTCGTCAATCATGAATGGCACAAATGTATCATCACTGGTTCTGGAACGGCTCTCGGACGAGTGGGAGGACCTGACGCCCGAGGCGCAGAAGGCGGCACGCTATGTGCTTGAAAACCCACAAGATGTGGGTGTCTCGACGGTGCGCGAGATCGCCGACGCCGCCAATGTGAAGCCGAACACTTTCGTGCGCATGGCCCGTCAGGTCGGCTTCGAGGGATACGAGGATTTCCGCGCTCCGTTCCGCGATGCGATTCGCAAGGGCACGATGAGTTTCCCCGACCGGGCGCGCTGGCTGCAGGACGTACGCAAGGGCGGCGATCTCGGCGCGCTATACGCCGACATGGTTCAGGGTGCGCTCACCAACATCGAGGAAAGCTTCGCCGCGATCGATGCCGACAGCCTGAAGTCGGCCGCCGAGGCGATCTGGTCGGCGCGCAACGTCTACACGCTGGGCGTCGGCATCAACAACAGCAACGCGCGCAGCTTCACCTATCTCGCCTCGACGGGGATGGTGCAGTTCCACGCCCTGCCGCGCGCGGGCTCATCTGCGACCGACGATCTGGCTTGGACCGACCGGCGCGACGTACTGATCGCCATGACCACCCGTCCCTATCGGCGCGAGGTGATCGAGGCGGTTCAGCAGGCGCGCGCCCAGAACCTCACGATTGTCGCCATCACCGACAGCCTCGCCTCGCCGATCGCGCGGGTCTCGAACCACTGCTTCACAGTCTCGACCGAGACACCGCAGTTCTTTCCCTCGTCGGTCGCGACCATCGCGTTGCTCGAGACGCTACTGTCGTTCGTGATTGCTGTTGCAAGCCCGGAAATCGTCCAGCGAGTCGAGACCTTCCATGCCCGCAGGCACGAGCTTGGGCTCTACCAGGAGGACTTCGAATGAGCCTGATCCACTCGCTCGAAGCACGCTACTACACCGACCCGCAGATCTTCGAGATCGAAAGCCACGGGCTGTTCGCGCGAACCTGGCAATTCGCCTGTCACGCCAGTGAGATCCCGAACCAGGGCGACTACTATGCGTTCGAAATGGCCGGAGAGAGCCTGTTCTGCATTCGCGGCCGGGACGGCATCATCCGCACCTTCTACAATGTCTGTCAGCATCGCGCGCACCAGCTTGTCCAAGGCTCCGGGACCACCCGTGTCATCGTCTGCCCCTACCATGCGTGGACATACGAACTGACCGGCGGCCTACGCGCCGGGCCGAACCTGAAAGCAGTCAAAGGCTTCGATAAATCGACGGTTTGTCTGACCGAGGTGAAGACCGAGGAATTCCTCGGCTTCATCTTCGTCAACCTCGACCCCGACGCGAAACCGATGGACGATTGGTTTCCCGGTGCCCGCGCCGAGCTCGAAGACTGGGTGCCGCACAGCGCCAGCCTGAAACCGCTCGAATGGGTCGAAATCCCCGAGAACTGCAACTGGAAGGTCAGCGTCGAGAACTACTCGGAATGCTACCATTGCAGCCTGAACCACAAGACCTTCGCGACCGGCGTCGTGCGCCCCGAAACCTACGACATCCAGCCCCAGGGACACTGCCTGCGGCACACGACGGAATGCCAGAACCTCGACCAGATGACCTACGACATCAACTCGGGTCTGGCGCACAGCCACGAGTACTCAAGCTGGTTTCTGTGGCCGATGTTCTCCTTCCAGGTCTATCCCGGCAACGTGCTGAACACCTATCACTGGCGGCCGATCTCGGCGAACCGGGTGGTGGTCTGGCGCGGCTGGTACTCGATCGACGGTGCCGATGACGAGGCGATCCGGCGTCTCGCCGTGCAGGACCGGGCAACCACGGTCGAGGAAGACATTCTTCTCGTGGAAAGCGTGCAAAAGGGCCTCGGGTCGCGCGGTTACGTTCCGGGACCGCTGGTGATCGATCCGTCCTGCGGCGTGAATTCGGAGCATTCGGTTCGGGTCTTGCAGGAATGGATGCGCGAGGCGGCGGCCTGGGAGAATCAGCCCGTCCCGTCGGGCGTCGCGAGGGATTTCACGAACAGCCTGATCTGATCCGGGTCGAGCAGAACCCGGTGGTGATGCGGCAGATCCGGAACCGCATCCAGCGCGCGCGCGATTTCATCCGCCAGGTCCGAAAGGCCGGAGCACAGCGCAGGAAGCCGTTCAAGATCCTCCGCCTGTCCGCGCGCCGCGTAGAATGCGGCTTTCGAGGCAAGCTCGAACTGCCCCGCGAAATACGGAAGCCAGGCAAATCCCTCGAGCTGCCGGGCCAAGCTTTCCGGCACCTTCGATGCGATTCCTCCGGCGGCAGCGGCCAATTCATGGGCCAGCGCCGTCGCCTCTTCCTTGGCCGCAAACAGCGCCCGCCGGGCTTGCTCGGACAGTTCAGGATCGTCGGGCGCGATCCGAAGATCGCGATCACGCCGGCCCATGCCGGTTGTCGCCATCGACAACCAACCCTCCTGCCATTTCGAGGGCAGACAGGAATGCCGCGGAAATACCTTGCCGTTCCAGTACGCGGCAGCCGGGATCTGCCAGCTCCGCAGCAGCAGATCCGCCACCTCTTCCGCCGTGTCGCCTTCGATCCCATGGGCTTCGCGCAACCAGTCGCGCACAAGCTCGTCTGCATCGACATCGCTGGCGATCAGCCGCGGCAGCGCGTAGACGTTCACAGCACTCAAGCCATCCAGCGCATTCGCACCTGTGATCGCTTCCCAGCTTGTCCGGACCAGCATCCCGGCAGCGCCGATCTCGCGAAAACCGGCCATCCGCTCGCGCAGTTCCGCGACCCGGCAGTTCGGGATCACGCCCCATCCGGTGTGCTCACCGAAGGCTTCGAACTCGAGCACCACCGGTCCGGCACCCGATCGAATGACGGGATTCTCCGGCGCCTCGGGAAAGTAGTCATGGGCCGTGATCTTGACGCTCGCGCCGACCTGTCCGCCATACCGCTCGACCGCTGCAAGAACGTCCGATTGCATGCCGGGCGTGTAGGAAAAATCCCGGATACAGAGCTGCTTACCTGCTTCAGACAGCGGACCGTAAAACGCCCTGATCATCCGGTCGAACCACGCCACCGGCTCAAGATCCGGCGCATGAACGGCGAGATGATCCGGTAAGGACACCCGCGATTCCGGAGAGGACAGGTTCACGATCAGCCCGCCGATCCCTGGCACCCGCGCAAGCAGATCCGACACCTTCGCTCTACACAGATCGGTCCAATCCTCGCGCGTCGGATCGGGAAATCCGCCACTTCCGATCAGACCGGGATAAAACTCGAGCGCATAGTCGTGGAACGACGGCTCTTTGATCTCGAGGAACAGCTTCGCACCGCTCTCAGCAAGCCGCTCGACCAGCCTGTTCAGCCAAGCCGCGTTGTTGCGCACTTTCTTGAGCCGCAGGTCAGACACGCCGTAATTCGCCGTCAGACCAAGCTGCGTACACGCATCGAGCAGATCGTTCTGGTGCAGAACCAGCGCGTTGTAGCCCCAGCGCTCCATCACCTCGATGAACGGGAGAACCCGCGAAGGCTCCCAGAGCGAGGCATCGTGGATCTCGAAACCGATCAGCGGCGCCTGTGTCATGCCGTCGCCAGACCGTGCGCCCACGATCCTAACGCTCGCTCCCGGCCTGCGGGTTCCAGTCCGGCGCCTTCGCTGGCTCGTCGCCGGTCAGATCGCGGACCACGTCGCGGAAGATGCGCTCGACCAGCGTCTCGCCGCCCCCGCCGCCTGTCGGCCCGGTGTCCGGCGTCCGCCCGGCAATGACCGGATCGCGCGGCTGCGGCGTGATCGCGTTCAGCGGGCGAGGCGTGCGCCCTGCGTGGATGCGCATCATGACCTCGCGCCAGATCTCGGCGGGCAGACCGCCCCCGGTCACCCCGGTCAGCGGGCGATTGTCGTCGTACCCCATCCAGACACCGGCCACAAAATCCGCCGTGAATCCGATGAACCAGGCATCGCGCGCCCTCTGGGTCGTCCCGGTCTTCCCGGCGACCTCCCAGTCCGCCAACTGCGCCCGGCCGCCAGTGCCACCGGTCACCACGGACTGCATCATGTTCGTCAGCAGACCGGCCGTCTCCGCCGATATCACCTGCGGACCCAGCGCCGTCGACCCCCGGTCGATCGGAACGTCGTCGCCACGCAGCTTGATGGTCGTTACCCCGTGCGGATCGGCGCGTTTCCCACCATTCGCAATCGTCGCGAAAACCCCGGTCATCTCGATCAGCCGCGCCTCCGAGGTGCCCAGCGCGATCGCCGGGCCCGGGGCCATCTCCGATTTCAGGCCCATCTCGCCCGCCAACGCGCGAACCTTGTCGCGGCCCGTCCGTTCCGAGACCTGGACGGCGACCGTGTTGATCGACTTCGCCAGCGCCTCGCGCAATGTGACGGGCCCCGTGAACTTATTGTTGTAGTTCGACGGCGACCAGCCCCGGATATTGATCCGCTTGTCCTCGAAGACATCCAGCGGGGACATCCCGGCCTCCAGCCCGGCGGCGTAGACAATCGGCTTGAACGCGCTCCCGGTCTGGCGCAGCGCCTGCGTCGCGCGATTGAACCGGGCCGGCCCGCGCTCGCGGCCGCCGACGATCGCCTTGACCGAACCGTCATAGGTCATGACCACGATCGCCGCCTGCGCCTCGCTGCCCTCGCGCACCTTCTGCTCGAACACATCGGCCAGAGCCTGCTCGGCCGCGCGCTGCACCGCGGGATCGAACGTCGTCTCGATCTCGACATCGGCGGCTTTCAACAGTTCGAGAAACCGGTCTTCGCCGCCGCGCTCCATCACCCAGTCGGCGAAAGCCCCGCCCGCCCGCGCCGCCGCAGCACTCGACAGGACGGCCGGGTTGGCGCGGATCTCGAGCATCTGGATCTCGTTCAGGTAGCCCTGCTCAAACATCAGCCGCGCGATCACGTTGGCCCGGCTCTGCGCCAGCGAAATGTCATTGGTCGGCGCATACCGCGACGGTGCGCGCAACAGCCCCGCCAGCATCGCCGCCTCAGCCGGGGTCACCGCCCGCGCCGACTTGCCGAAATAGCGCTGCGATGCGGCCTCGAACCCGTACGTCCCGGCGCCCAGATAGACCCGGTTCAGATAGATCGAGAGGATCTGCTCCTTGGAGTATTTCATCTCCAGCGCCAGCGCCATCGGCACTTCCTTGATCTTGCGCTCAAGGCTGCGCTCGGCATTCAGGAAGACGTTCTTCGCGACCTGCTGTGTGAGGGTCGAACCACCCTGGACGAACGCGCCGCGCTGGAGGTTCACGTACATCGCGCGCGCAATCCCGCGCGGATCGAGCCCGACATGGCCGTAAAACCGCTTGTCCTCGGCCGCAATCACGGCATTCACCAGATGCGGCGAGGCCTGAGAGACACTCAGATCGCCGCCGTACTGTTCGCCGCGCCAGGCGAAGATAGATCCGTTCGTGTCGCGCAGGGTCACCGAGCCGACACCGCGCCCGTCATAGAGCGCCTCGTAGGCCGGAAGCTGCGCATAGAAGTAGCCCGCCGATGCCGCAATAATCAGGGCAACAACGACGCCGAGCCGCCAGACCAACCCGAACACGGCCCGGAAAACGCCACGAACGGCCCTGCCGATCAGGCCCGGCTGGTCCTTCGGGTTCTTTTCGGTCTTTTGACGCCGCGCCACGCTCCGCCTCCGGCAGGTCTCGCTGATCGGACCTTGTTCCACATCCCATGTGGTGATTGCAGTCCATCTGGACCACCTTTGGGCGCAAACGTGCAGAAAACACCCAATTGACACAATACGCAGATTGCCCGCGCACCCGTCACCCGACTGGGGCGATGGTAATGAATAGTGGTCCCGCTGTCCGTTCCGACTCCGCTGACCGGCACGGACTGACCGTGCCGGACGCATCAAATTTCTTGCCAGTCTCGCCGGAACCATGATGACACTACCAGAATCCCGACCGGCACCGAGAAGGTGGGACGCGCGAACCGGAGATGACACCCCATGCAGGGAATACTGCTCGAAGCCGCGGATTTCGACGATTACGGCGGCTGGCTGCTGGATTCACAGTTCGCCTCGCAGATGGGCGCGCCCTACCTGCTGGCGCACGGGCTCGGGCGGCCGGTCGCCGATGCGCGCACCAGTCTGACGGTCGAGGCCGCAGGCGAGTACGAGATCTGGGTCCATGCCAAGGACTGGGTTCCGGGCCACCATCCGGGTCAGTTCAAGCTGCTGATCGGCGGGCAGGCGCTGAACACCATTTTCGGCGCGAACGATCAGGACTGGTCGTGGCAATCGGGCGGACGGATCACCCTGCCCGCGGGCGAAGTCGACCTCGCGCTCCAGGACCTGACCGGCTTCGAGGGGCGATGCGATGCGGTCTATCTTTGTCCCACAGGCGCGCCCGAACCCGCCGATCTCGACAAGAACGATCGGGCGTGGCGCAAGCGCCTGCGCGGACTCCCCGATGACCCCGTCGATGCCGGGCATTTCGACGTGGTCGTTGTCGGCGGCGGCATTTCGGGATGCGCGGCGGCGCTGACAGCGGCACGGCTTGGCCTGAAAACCGCGCTCATTCAGGACCGCCCGGTGCTCGGCGGCAATGCCAGCACGGAAATCGGCCTGATGCCGCGCGGTGCCCAGGGCGCCATCCTGCAGGAGATCGGCCAGCGCGACGAGAACGGCGAACTCCAGGCCTATGCCTTGCTCGCGGCCGAGCCGAACGCCTCGGTCCATGTCGATCATCGCGTCTTCGGCGTGCAGATGGAGGGCACGAAGATCATCTCGGTCGATGCCGTGCAGGCGCGCGGCGGGCACGAGCGACGCTTTACGGCCGAGATCTTCATCGATGCGTCCGGCATCGCGATGCTCGGCGTTCTGTCCGGTGCCGAAACCCACCTCGGCCGGGAGGCGCGCGACGAGTTCGACGAACCCTACGCGCCCGAGCAGGCCGACGACATGCACCATGGCAACACGCTGTTCTTCCGGACCCGCATGGCCGAAGATCCGGTGCCGTTCCCGGAGGTTCCCTGGGCGACCGAGATCTCGAAGGACTACGCCAACCTCAGCGGACAGCTCGTCAAACCGGGCGTCGACAACGGGCCCGGCCCGATCATCGGCAACAATCCCGCAACGCCGGAGTTCCGCTTCGGCCGCAAGGCGGACGTCTTCCCGGCCACCCATTTCTGGGAATACGGCCAGTGGATGGACCCCTACAAAACCGGGGAACAGGTGCGCGACTACCTGATGCGCGCGCTCTACGGCACGTTCTCCAACGTCAAGAAACTCGACCCGGATCAGTACGCCAACCTCGAATTCGAATGGATGGCCCACGTCTCGGCGAAAGGCGAGTACCGCCGCTATCGCGGGGACTACGTGCTGTCCGAGATGGACATCCGCGAACACCGCAAATTCGAGGACGCCGTGGTCGCCAATGACGGGTCGTTCTGCATCCATTGCGCCTATGAGAAAGGCGAAGGCAAATACGACTTCCGCCTGAAAGACTGGATCTTCGACAACCGGGACAAGGAGCCATACTCGGTCCCGTTCAGGTGCCTATACTCCGTCAATATCGACAACCTCATGATGGCCGGAAAGCACATCAGCGCGACGCACATCGCCGCGTCATCGGTCAAGTTCATGGGCAACGGGGCGCAGCACGGCGTTGCCGTCGCCGCCGCCGCCCAGCTTTGCATCGACCTGCAGACGACGCCGCGCGGCCTCTACCAGAACCATCTGCAGGTGTTGAAAGACAAGATCACCGAGTTGACCGCCTGCGATCACGATCTGACCCATCAACCGCCGAGCCGGAAATACATTCCCGTGCCGGGATGAGCGCGCCCCGATAATGGATCGCCTGTGCGAGCGACTAGTCTTTGCTGGGTCTTGCGTGATTGCCGCGGCTGCAAACTGAGACGGAGAACGGCATCAACCCGGCGTGCGCGCGCCAAAAATCGCCGAGCCGACGCGGATATGCGTCGCGCCCAGCGCGATGGCGCTCTCGAAATCGCCGCTCATGCCCATTGACAGCCCGCTCAACCCATTGCGCTCGGCGATTTTCTTCAGCAGCGCGAAGTGCAGCGACGGCTCCTCGTCAGCAGGCGGGATGCACATCAGGCCCTCGACCGGTAGCTGGAACTCCTCGCGACACAACCGGATGAACGCATCCGCGTCGGCGGGCAGACAGCCAGCCTTCTGCTCTTCCTCACCCGTGTTCACCTGGATGAAGCATGGCAACTGCTTGCCCGCTGCATCGAACTCGTCCGCCAGCTTCCGCGCGAGTTTCTCCCGGTCGACGGAGTGGATCGCATCGAACAGCCCGACCGCCTGCTTCACCTTGTTGGTCTGCAACGGACCGATCAGATGCAGGTCGATATCCTCGAACTGTTCGCGGAAGGCGGGCCACTTCCCGGCGGCCTCCTGGACGCGGTTCTCACCGAAGATCCGGTGGCCGGCCTCCAGCACGGCCTGAACCCGGTCCAGCGGCTGGACTTTCGACACGGCGATCAGCTTCACCTCATCGCCGCGCCCGGCTTTCTCGCAGGACGCCCGGACCCGCGCCCTGATCTCTTCGAGTGCGCTCATCCCGCCGATCCCGTCATGTCGTTCAACTCGGGCATCATCTCGGGATAATGCCGTTGCAGCGTTTCCTGAAACGCCTCGCCCAGGCGCGCGATCTGCTCCGGCGACAGCGTCGCGCGCCAGCCGCCAGCCGTTCCGGTGGCGAAAAACCGGTCCATGTTGGCCGGTTTCTCGCCGAACCCCTCGGTTCGCTCCTGCTTCTGCAGTTCCTTGAAGCTCGACAGACGGATCGCCCTGCGCAGGCTGCCCATGTCCGTCGGGATCCGCAGAAAATCCAGCAATCCGCGAAAGCTCCGCTCCGTGTCGGCCGCCATGTCCTCGTAGCGCATCAGGTGCTGCGGCAGCCCGCGCGCCTCGCGCCAACTGGCGACATGATCGTCCCAGCGTCCGATGAACTCCGGGATCTGGGTCGCCGACACGTTGACCCCGCCCGGGCTGGTCATACGCTCGATCACCTCGTCCAGCGACACGTCGAGATGGCGGGCATAGGAAACCGCCACGTCGAACGGATTGCGCACGATATAGATCGCCGCCGCCGTCACGTCCGGCGGGATCAGATCCTCCCCGTCGATCCGGTCGATCCGCGAGTGGGTCTTCACGAAGTGATGGCTGGGCTTCGACCCGGCGATCAGCCGCAAGACCTTGGGACGCAACGCGATCCCGGTCTCGATCGGCTGCCCTTCATAGCGCTGGCCGTACGCGGCATCCCAGAAATCCTGCCGCACATCCCCGGTCGAGAACTGGTTGAGCTGGTTGATCGTCAGCTTCGTACCCTTGGGCGCGAGATAGTTGGCCAGAAAGGCGCGCGTCCACGTGTTCCCGGACTTCGGAAACGACGCCAGCCAGATGATGCGTTGTAGGTTCTGCTGCTGCATCGGCGACACATCGCCAACGCGGGCAGAAAGGTCAACCGCGCACACCGCCCTTGGTCAGAGGTAATCGTATTTCCGCATGACCCGGCCGTGGTCGGCCTCAATCTGGGCAATCTGCTCGGGCGTCAGCTCATCGCGCCACTGCCCGGATGTGCCCTTTCGGAAGAACTTCTCCTGCTTCTCCGAGTTCTCGACGAAGCCGGTTTCCTCTTCCTGGCTGCGCAGCTTGTCAAAACTCGAAAAGTCGATCGCCTTGGCCAGCCGCGCCTTGTCGACCGGCATGCCAACGCGGCGGATCACCGTACTGAACGCCTTCTCGGGCTTCTGCAGCATGTCCTCATATCGAACAACCGTTACCGCGAACTTCTTCGTTCTTGTCCAACTGTTTACGTGGTCGGACCAACGGCCCAGAAACTGGTGCACGTTCTTCTCATCGCCTGTGGTGGCATTGTCCTTGCTGTTCATACCTTGGATCGCATGGTCCAGGGTGACACCGAGATGACTCGCGTAAGATATGATCATGTCTCGCGGATCACGGATGATGTAGACGGCACCCTTGGTGTAGTGGATGGGGATCAGTTCGACGCCGAAAGCCATGTTGTTCTGATTGTGCGTCTTCACAAGATTGACGTCGGCTCCGTTCGCGACCAGAGCTTTGAAGAACGGCGCGCGGATATGCGCTGTATCTACGGGGTTCGTCGGATCGAACGAAGACCCCACGACTTTTCGGTAAGCTGACGTGATCGCGTCGCCGATTCCAAGTTTGTGGAGATTGTTGACCGGGACAGGCTCTGGCTGATCGAAGACGTAATTCGCCAGAAAGGCCCGCATCCACGTATTGCCTGATTTTGGATACGAGGCGAGCCAGAAAAGAGACTTCATCTTAGGGAATGTGCTGTTTCAGGGGCTCAAACGAAAACGGAGGGGGCAGTGCCCCCTCCGCAATTTCCAGCGTCGGATACCGTACGATCAGAAGCTCAGGCCGATACCGGTACCGATGATGAAGCCATCGGTGTCGCGGTTCGTTGCAGTCGCCTGATCGTCTTCGGAGAAGTCGACGTAAGCACCGAATGCATTCAGACGAACGCCCTTGGCGAGCTTGTAGTCGACGCCGACGATGAACTGATCGACTTCTTCGTCGCTTCCGCCACCGATATCGTCATCAACGCTTTCGCCGTGGAAGTAGGCGACCGAGAAGCTCCACGGGCCGGTCGCGTAGCTGACACCGACGTCGTACGAGGTACCGTCGTTGTTGCCGGACTCGTTCTGCTCGGCCCACGAACCACCGATCGTGAATCCGCCGAAGCCGACGTTGGCGCCGAAGGCAAGAACAGTCGGATCGGTAGATGCGCCCGCCGCTGACCCGTCAACCGGAGCGAGGACCACGGTGTCCGTATCAAGCACGTCATCCGACGTCGCACGAACCTGCGTAGCTCCTGCAGCGTCGATCACAAGGCCGGAAGCGGCTGAAACTGCATCAGCACCTTCCTTCGAAGCAATGCCCCAACGCGCCGAGACGGCGACGTTCACGCCACCGAAATCGTTCACGTAGTTGGCACCGATGTCGAAGATGTCGCTCAGCGTGCCGCCAGCATTGATGTCCTGCTGCCCATTGTTGTCCTGGTTTCCGTCGCGAGCGTACGAAACACCAAGCTGGAAGCCAGCAAACCGCGGCGTGTAGTAGGTGATGCGGTCAGAGTCGTTGTTCCGGTCGTTCTCGAGGAACGTGGTGGCCAGCGTCGAACGGAACAGGCCGTTACCGGCACCGTTGCCCGACCACGGGATGTACTGGTCGGTCGACGGCGAGTTGATCGAGATGATCGCCTTGTTCGGAGCGCCGTAGGTCATCTTGTAACCGGCAGAGTTTTCCGAACCCAGGTTGATCTCACCGAACGAGCCGCGAACGAACAGGTACGATTCGTCGATCGTGTCCGGGGTGCCCGTGCCACCAGCGCTTTCAAGCTGAACGTTCGCACCAAACTTCAGGCCGTTGTCGAGCGTGATCGACGGCAGGAAGAAGATTTCAGCATTCTGCTTGACATCGACGCCGTCGAAGTCAGCGCCGGAGTTGTTGTCCTGGTCCGACGATGCGAACGCGACCATCTGGTTGTGGTAGCCGCCAACACGGACTTCCCACTCGGCCGCGTGGGCCGACGTCGTAGCAGCAAGTGCGATCGCACTGGTGCCGAGGAGTACTTTCTTCATGATGTCCCTCTTCGTTTCACACGTGTGTTTGTTTGAGGTTCATGCGGCTTGTGCCACATAGATACCGCCGGGCCGTACTCGCCCCGCGCCCGCAGTTGTTAATCAACCGTTAGACTCGGTCAATCGCCCGGTGACTCGCCATGCTTAAAGACCACGTGATGCGGTGCACTTTTGCAACAATATGGCAAGTTTGGGACGTTGCCTTGGCGGTGAGTGTTGCTAAACAGACCGGGAGGGGTGCGAGCGGCGTTGAGATTTATGATCGACCTGCTTGTGTTTGGACAGGTCTTTCATGGGAGGATCGAAGATGATTTGTCGGTACACAATCGGCGCGATTTGCATCGTTACGCTGCTGGCCGGATGCGGCGGTGAAAATGTCGCCGCAGACGATCCGGTGGGCCCGAGGACAGGTCCGCAGCGGCAGTATGATCCGCAGCGCTCCGAAAGCCTTTTTGGAGAGGGTGGAGCGTCCCTCAGCAACATCGCGAGTATTTTCAGAGGTGGCCGCGACACACCCGGCCAGTCCGACGCGATCCCGGTCAACAAGTACCTCTGGCGCGCCGCACTCGACACGCTCAGCTTCCTGCCGCTCTCGTCGACTGACCCGTTCACCGGCGTGATCGCGACCGACTGGGGCGCCAATCCCGACCTCCCGGGCGAGCGCTTCAAGGTCACCGCCTACATGGTTCGGCCACAATTGGCCGCGAGCTCGCTCAAGGTCGCGGTCTACCGCGAAGTGCGTGACGAGACCGGCACCTGGGTCCCTGCAACCGTCAACGCGGACACGGCGCGCAAGATCGAGGACGACATCCTGACCCGCGCCCGGCAGATCCGGATCGCCGAGGTCGAGGGCAACGCCACCGGCTGACCCGCAGGACGGCCAGATTGAATTCACGGCGCGCCCGCATTATCACGGGCGCGCTTTTCGTTTCGGCATGGCTTCGGCACCGGGACATTCACGCCAGATAGGTAGCAGACGATGTCGCGATACAATGCGCGCGAGGCAGAGCCGAAATGGCAGGCTGCCTGGGACAAGGCCGGATCCTTCACGGCGGAACGTGACCCGTCGCGCCCGAAATACTACGTGCTCGAGATGTTTCCCTACCCCTCGGGCCGCATCCACATGGGCCACGTGCGCAACTACGCCATGGGCGACGTGATCGCGCGCTACAAACGGGCGCGCGGCTTCAACGTGCTCCATCCGATGGGCTGGGACGCGTTCGGCATGCCGGCGGAAAACGCGGCGATGGCCAACAAGACCCATCCCGGGACGTGGACCTACGAGAACATCGCCACGATGCGCCGCCAGCTCAAGTCGATGGGCCTCAGCCTCGACTGGAGCCGCGAGTTCGCCACCTGCGATCCCGAATACTACGCGCAGCAGCAGGCACTGTTCCTCGACATGCTGGAAGCCGGGTTCATCGCCCGACGCAAGGCGGTGGTGAACTGGGACCCGGTCGACATGACGGTGCTCGCCAACGAGCAGGTGATCGACGGCAAGGGCTGGCGCTCTGGCGCGCCGGTCGAGCGGCAGGAACGCCAGCAATGGGCGTTCAAGATCTCCGACATGGCGGACGAGCTGCTGCGCGCCATCGACGGCCTGAAGGACTGGCCCGACAAGGTCCGCCTGATGCAGTCGAACTGGATCGGTAAATCACGCGGCCTGCAATTCGCCTTCAAGACCCACGACGCCCCGGCGGATCATGGCGATATCGCGGTCTATACGACCCGGCCGGACACCCTGATGGGCGCGAGCTTCGTCGGCATCTCTCCCGACCATCCGCTCGCCAAGGCGCTGGAAGCCGAGAACCCCGGGATCGCCGCCTTCTGCGCGGAGTGCCGACGGCTCGGCACCTCGGAGGCCGATCTGGAGAAAGCCGAGAAGAAGGGCTTCGACACCGGCATCACCGTCAGCCACCCGCTCGACCCGGAGTGGAAGCTGCCGGTCTGGATCGCGAACTTCATCCTGATGGACTACGGCACCGGCGCGATCTTCGGCTGTCCGGCGCACGACCAGCGCGATCTGGATTTCTGCCGGAAGTACGACCTGCCGGTGATCGACACGTTCTTCGCGCTCGACAACGACACGCCGGTCGCAGCCGAGGCCTACGTCCCGCCAAAGACCGAAAAAGTGCGCTGGGTCAATCACTTCACCGGGATCGACACGGCAACCGGACAGGAGGCGATCGACGCCACGGTCACGTTCGCGGAGGAGCGCGGCTGGGGCAAGGGCGTCGAGAATTACCGCCTGCGCGACTGGGGCATCTCGCGGCAGCGCTACTGGGGATGCCCGATCCCTGTGGTCCATTGTGCAACCTGCGGCGTCGTCCCGGTGCCAAAATCGGATTTGCCGGTCAAGCTGCCCGATGACGTGACCTTCGACCAGCCGGGCAACCCGCTCGACCGGCACGATGCCTGGCGTCAGGTTCCCTGTCCCAAATGCGGCTCGGCCGCGCGACGCGAGACCGACACCATGGACACGTTCGTCGACTCGTCCTGGTACTTCGCGCGGTTCTGCTCACCGAAGGCCGAAACGCCCACGGACTCGGCAGACATCGATTACTGGATGAATGTCGATCAATATATTGGGGGTGTCGAACACGCCATCCTCCACCTGTTGTATTCTCGCTTCTTCTGCCGGGCCATGGCCGCGACCCAGCATCTGCCGCCCTCGGCCGGTGAACCGTTCAACGCGCTGTTCACACAGGGAATGGTGACGCACGAGACCTACAACGTTGTCGGGCGAAACAACGTCTGGCTGGCACCCGAGGAAATCGAACGGCGCCACGACGGCAGCGTGATCGAGAAGTCATCCGGCGACCCCGTCCGCGTCGGCCCCGTGATCAAGATGTCGAAGTCCAAGCGCAACGTCGTCGATCCCGAGGAGATCATCGAACAGTACGGGGCCGATACCGCCCGCTGGTTTATGCTCTCCGACAGCCCGCCAGAGCGCGATGTCGAGTGGACCACCGCCGGTGTCGAAGGGGCGTGGCGGCTGCTGCGGCAGGTCTGGAGCCTGCTCGACGATCTCTCGCTCGGCGACGGCACAATGCCCGACAGCTTCAGCGATGGCGCGACAGCGCTCCGCCGCACCACGCATGGCGCGATCAAGGGTGTGACCGACGGCATCGAAGGTTTCAGCTTCAACAAGTCGGTCGCAAAGCTCTACGAACTGAAAAACGAGCTGTCCAAGGCCAAGGCCGCCGGAACCGACATGGATTACGCCCGGCGCGAGGGGCTGCGCGCGCTCTGCATCATGATGTCGCCGATGGTCCCGCACTTCGCCGAGGAGATGTGGGAACGGCTCGGCGGCGAAGGCATGGTGATCGACGCTGCGTGGCCCGAGGCCGATCCCGCGCTCCTGATCAGCGACCAGATCACATTGCCGATCCAGATCAACGGCAAACGGCGTTCCGAGATCCTCGTCGAGCGCGAAGCCACGAAAGAGGACATCGAAGCAGCAGCGCTTGCCGATGCCGCCGTATCGCGCGTGCTCGAAGGACGGGCGCCCAAGAAAGTCATCGTCGTGCCGGGGCGGATCGTCAATGTCGTCGCCTGATCGCCGCTGGATCCTCCGCGCAGCACTGGTGCCGGCCATCCTCCCGCTTGCCGGGTGCTTCCGGCCGATGCTGGCGGAAGGCAGCGCCGGACGCGGCGTTGTCGGGCGGGTCGCGTTCCCCAACACCGATGACCGGTTCGGCTATTTTCTGGTCAAATCGCTCGGCGACCGGCTCGGCGAACCGGGCGAAACCGACTGGTCGCTCACCGTCCAGAACCGCATCACCGACAGCGATCAGGCGATCGCCCAGGACAACTCCGTCACCCGCGTAACCGTGACAGCCGTCTCACGATGGCAGTTGCGCCGCCGCTCCAACGGGGAAGTCGTCCTCAGCGACACGGCGATCTCGCAATCCGGTTACAACGCGACGACCTCGCTGTTCGCAACGCGTCAGGCCGAACTCGACATCGAGCGCCGCCTCGCCCGCGATATCGGCGAGCGCATCGCACGCCGCATCCTCGCGAACGCAGAGACGCTCGACGGATGAAGCTCAGCGGTCGCGACGCAATCGACTATTGCCGACGACCCGACACCGCGCATGATGCGACACTGATCTTCGGACCGGATCTCGGATTTGTAACGGCCCTCAAGGATCAGCTCGTCGCAGCCCGCCTTGTCGGCATGGCTGGCGAAACCGAAATCGTCGACCTCGCCCCCGACGAGGTTCGCCGCGATCCGCTGAAGCTCGGCGACGCTTTGCAGGCGCAGGGCCTGTTCGCCTCGGAGCGGATCGTCCTCATCCAGAACGCGACCGACGCGCTCACGAAACCGATCGCGCCCGCGCTGGATCAGGACGGGGCACTCGAGTCGCCTCTCATCATCACGGCCGGAGCCCTTGCAGGACGCTCCAGCCTGCGAATGCTGTTCGAGAGCCGCCGATCCTCCGCCGTGCTGCAGACCTTCGAGGCGGTGATCGACGAGCAGCGGGTTCTTGAGGGCATCCGTGCGATCGATCCCGATCTCGAAATCCCGCAGGACGATCTCTACGGTCTCGTCCAGTTCGCGCGCGGCATGGATTACGCCGGATTCCTGAAAGCCATTGAATTAATTGCACTTTATGGTGCCGGACGCTCCGAACCTCTGACGCTGAACGAGATCCTCAAGCTTCTGCCCCAGGATCAGGATGCCGAGATCGACTCCGTCGTCACGGCGATCGCCGAAGGCCATGCCGACCGCATCGGACCGACGCTGCGACGGCTCGCTGCCGCTGGCGTGACACCGGTCTCGCTCGTTCTCGCCCTGCAACGGCACTTCCGGATGCTGTTCGCGATAGCCTCCGCCGGGGGCAACCTGTCCGCCGTCCGGCCGCCCCTCTGGGGACCACGCCGGGACAGCGTGCAGCGCCAGGTCTCGCGCTGGCCCGCGGGACGCATCGAAGCCGCTAATTCGCTGTTGCTCGAGACTGATGCGGCGATCCGCTCCTCGGGCAGGCCACCGGAGTTCGCGCTGATCGAGCGATGCGCACTGCGGCTCGCCATGATGGTGCGCCGATGACGGGCTGAGCCTATTCCGAAAGCTTCCGGCAGAGGTCGTCGAGCTGTTCGAGCGACTTGTAGCGAATGCGGACCTCGCCGCTCCCGTCCTGCGCATTGGCCTGGATCGCCACGCGCATCCCGATCGCCGCCGAAAGATCCCCCTCCAGCAGCTTCGTATCGGCATCCTTGCCAGCAGGCTTGTGCGCCTTTCGCCCGGGCTCGGAGCGTTTCGGCTCTTTCACCAGCGCCTCGACCTGCCGGACGGAGAGCCCCTGGTTGACGGCCTCCTGCGCCAGCGCGACCGGATCTTCCGCCTTGATCAACGCCCTTGCGTGCCCGGCAGACAGTTTGCCAGCCTGAACCAGCGCGATGACATCGTAGGGCAAGGACAGCAGGCGCATCGAGTTGGCGAGCTGGCTGCGGCTCTTACCGATGACCTCGGAAAGCTCCTCCTGCGTGTAACCGTAGTTCTCGACCAGTTGCGTGTAGCCGCGCGCCTCCTCGATCGGGTCCAGATCGACCCGCTGCACGTTCTCGACAATCGCAAACTCGAGCACCTCACGGTCATTGACCGGGCGGATGACGGAGGGGACCGCGTGGATGCCCGCGCGCTGGGCCGCACGCCAGCGGCGCTCCCCGGCGATGATCTGGTATTTCTTCGGATCCCCGGGGTGCGGACGCAGCAGAACGGGCTGAAGAAAACCGTGCGCCTTCAGCGATTTCGCCAGCTCGTCCAGTTCCATGTCGCGGAAGACGCGGCGCGGCTGATCCGGGTTCGCCTCGATCAGGTCGATCGGAACGTCCTCGGTCCCGCCCTTCGGAGCATTCGTCGCAGGTGCCGGCGCCACCGCAGTCGCCGCATCGGCATCGCCGAGCAAGGCCGAAAGGCCGCGACCGAGAGCTCGCCTGTCAGATTTCTTCGCCATCCCGCGTCACGCCGCCTTCTGAGTTTTGGTCCGCTGCAAAAGCTCCGCCGCCAGGTCGACATAGGCGCGGCTGCCCGCACATTTCGGATCGTAGACCAGCGCCGGCATCGCGTGGCTCGGCGCCTCTGACAGCCGCACATTGCGCGGGATCAGCGTCGAATAGACCACGTCGCCCAGATTATCGCGGACATCGTCGGCGACCTGCGAGGACAGCCTGTTGCGCTGATCGTACATCGTCAGCACGATCCCATCGATCCGCAGATCGGGATTGAGGTTCTGCTGCACCCGGCGCACGGTCCCGAGAAGCTGGCTCAGGCCTTCGAGCGCGAAGAACTCGCATTGCAGCGGCACCAGAACGGCCTCGGCCGCCGTCATCGCGTTGACCGTCAGCAGGTTCAGCGACGGCGGGCAGTCGATGATGATGAAATCGTAGCGCTTGCGCACGGGCAGGTTTTCGTCAGCCTCATCCAGCATCGATTTCAGGCGATGCGCGCGCGTCGGATCATCGACGAACTCGACATCGGCGCCGGACAGATCGATCGACGCAGGCGCCAGATCGAGCCTCGGCACATCCGTTTCGCGAATGACGTCCTGAAGCGTCTTTTCGCCGGCCAGCGCCTCGTAGGTCGTGCCGTCGCGCTCATCGGCATGGCAGTTCAGACCGGTCGAGGCATTCCCCTGCGGATCGAGGTCGATTACCAGACACCTGAGCCCATTAGCCGCCAGCGCCGTCGATAGGTTGATCGCCGTCGTCGTCTTCCCCACGCCGCCCTTCTGATTGACGATGGCAAGCACGCGGGCGCCGGTCGGCGAAATGGCATCAGGGGACGTCATGTCGTGGGTACACTTCCGTAATGTCGAGGATCATGCCGTCCGGATCGGTTCGACTCGGGATCCTGCTCGCGTGGAGTTTCCAAGACTGCTCCGCCTCCGTCAATTCGGATTCATAGCTGCGGCCCTTCAGAAGCAGATATCTGGTTGTCTCTCCGCGTAACGGTGCGGTCAGGGTCAGGATTTTGGGAACACTCGCGAAGGCGCGAGCGGTGATGATCTGGAAGGTTTTTGGCGCGACGGCCTCGACCCGCTCGGCATGAACGCGCGTCTCCAATCCGAGCTCGCGACTGGCCTGCCGGAGAAACACGCATTTGCGCTGATCGGACTCGATCAGATCGACCACCAGATCACGGTTTTTCTCGGCGGCCAGGATCGCGCAGACAAGGCCAGGAAGCCCGGCACCCGATCCGACATCCGCCCATGAGGTCACATCGTCCGGGACGTGCGGGAAAACCTGCGCCGAGTCGAGGATGTGCCGATCCCACAGACGGTCTATCTCACGCGGCGATACCAGATTTATCTTGCGGTTCCAGCGCGTCAGCAGCGCAGAAAATGCATCGAGTTTCTCAATTGTTTCACGTGAAACAGTGAGGCCGACGGCATCGAGCGACTTCACGCGGTCTTCCGGGTCTCGCTGCGCTTGGCATGCACCAGCAGCAGTGCCAGCGCGGCCGGAGTCATTCCCTCGATCCGGGATGCCTGGCCGAGCGTTTCCGGGCGCACGGCTGCGAGCTTCGAGACCAGCTCGCTCGACAGCCCCGAGATACCGTGGAAATCGAAATCCCTCGAAATCGCAATGGCATCGTCGGACTGAAGCGCATCGACCTCGCGCTGCTGGCGTTCGAGATATGGCGCATAGCGCGCATCGTTCTGGACCTGCCGGAGATGCGCAAGATCGTGCGATGCGAGTTCAGGCCAGATCTTCAGCACGTCTTCGATGCCGACATCGACCATCGAAAGAAGGTCGAAGCCCGTCCGGCGCGCACCGTCAGACTTGAGCGCGAGCCCGTGCCGATTGGCTTCGTGCGGGGTGACAGACACCTGTCGAAGCGTAGAAGCAGCGCTCTCGATCGAGGCCTGTTCGTGCTCGAACAGAGCCCGACGATCGACGCCGACACAGCCGTAATCGATACCCTTCTGGGTCAGCCTCTGATCGGCGTTGTCGGCCCGCAGATGCAGCCGGAATTCGGCGCGCGAGGTGAACATCCGGTATGGCTCGGAAACGCCCTGGGTAATCAGGTCGTCGATCAGAACGCCGATATAGCCCTCGGACCGCGCCACGTGGAACGGATCGCGGCCAGAGGTCTTCGCGACCGCGTTCAGACCGGCAACGAGGCCCTGCGCTCCGGCTTCCTCATATCCGGTCGTCCCGTTGATCTGGCCCGCGAGGAACAGGCCCGGCAGCGCTTCAAGTTCGAGCGACCGCGTCAGGGATCGGGGATCGATGTAGTCATACTCGACCGCGTAGCCCGGCTGCAGGATAGTCGCCGCTTCCAGACCCTTGATGGTTCGGACATAAGCCTCCTGCACATCGACGGGCAGCGAGGTCGAAATCCCGTTCGGATAGACCTGGCGAGAGGTAAGACCCTCCGGCTCCAGGAAAATCTGGTGCGCATCCTTTTCGGCAAAGCGCGTGATCTTGTCCTCGATCGACGGGCAATAGCGCGGACCGACGCCCTCGATCATCCCGCCATACATCGCGGACTTGTCGAGGTTTTCGCGAACGATGTCGTGCGTCCGGGGATTGGTGTGCGTGATGTGGCACGGGATCTGATCAAGGGCTGGCTCGGTCGTCATGGAGGAGAAGAAAGACGGCTCGTCATCGCCCGGCTGGGCTTCCAGCTTGCTGAAATCAATGGTCCCGATGTCGAGCCTGGGTGGCGTACCAGTTTTCAATCTGCCGAGCGGCAGGCCTAGATCGTCAATCCGCTCCGCCAATCGGACAGAAGCCTGCTCGCCGACGCGGCCACCTTCGATCACTTCCGTGCCTCGGAACATCCTGCCCCGTAGGAATGTCCCGGTGGTCAGAACGACCGCGGACGCGTGAACCTCGGTCCCGTCCAGAAGACGAACGCCGGCGGCTTTCCCGGCCTCGACGATCAGATCGACGACGTCTCCCTCGATGATCTCCAGACCCTGCGTGGCGCCCAGCTCGGCCTGCACCAGTGACTTGTAGATGTCGCGATCGCACTGCGCGCGCGGTCCGCGAACTGCCGGACCCTTGCGACGGTTCAGAAGCCTGAACTGGATCGCCGCGGCATCGGCGACACGACCCATGATGCCGTCCAGCGCGTCGAATTCCCGGACCAGGTGCCCCTTTCCAAGCCCGCCGATCGCCGGATTACAGGACATCTCGCCAATGGAAGCACGCGCATGTGTTACCAGCGCAGTCCGGGCACCGAGCCGCGCTGCAGCGTGGGCGGCCTCGGCACCAGCATGCCCGCCGCCAACGACGATGACATCGAACTGATGCGCGTGTTTCACGTGAAACAATCCTACTTCCCGAGGCAGAACGAGGCGAAGACGTCTCCTAATACATCTTCCACCGACGATCTACCGCTCAATGCGTCGAGCGCGGCGACGGCGCTGCGCAGATCATCCGCGAGAACTTCCGGGTCAGATGTTCCGGTCTTCGCCTGGGCGCGCACGATTGCATCATGGCATTTCTGCAAGGCGTCCCTTTGCCGAGCATGTCCGAACAGACCCACACCTGAAGCGTGCCGTTCCAATCGCGCTCTGATCGATGACAGAAAGTCTTCGATCCCCTCACCGGTAACCGCCGATACAAAATGATCCGCGTCGCCCCGGTCGAGATCGCATTTCGACCAGATCACAAGGTCAGCGGGAACGTCGTCATGCGCGTCCGTTTCAGCAACGTCAGATGCGCGCAGCCGGACGCGAACATCTGCGGCCTGTGCCCGGGCAAGTGCTCTTTCCACACCGATGCGCTCGATATCGTCGGCCGCCGCCCGGAGGCCCGCCGTGTCGAGAAACGTCACCGGGATGCCGCCGAGATTACACCGGACTTCGAGCACATCGCGGGTCGTTCCAGCAATATCGGAGACAATGGCCACGTCCCTGCCCGCAATCGCGTTGAGCAACGAGGACTTGCCGACATTGGGCGGTCCGATCAGCGCGACCTCGAACCCTTCACGAAGCCGCTCGGTTCGCGCGAACTGCTTCAGCTCCTGTGCAATCTCCCCGCGCACACCCGAGAGCAGATCCGCCACCTCCGGTGAGACATCCTCGGGCACCTCTTCGTCGGCCCAGTCGATTGTCACCTCGATCAGAGCACGGGCGCGGATCAGCCTGGACCGCCAGTCTTCCAGCTTCGAGGTCGCCTGCCCGGTCGACACCCGGATTGCCTGCTTGCGCTGAAACTCGGTTTCGGCCGCGATCAGATCGGCCAATCCCTCGACTTCGGTCAGATCCATGCGCCCGGCCTCGAACGCGCGACGCGTGAACTCTCCTGGTTCGGCAAGGCGGGAATGACCCAATCGGCTGAGTTCCTCGAGGATCGCATCGACGACCGCGCGCCCGCCATGGCAATGGATCTCGGCCGAGCGCTCTCCCGTAAAACTTGCCCCATCTTCGAAGACGATGAGCATCGCGTCATCGAGCGTTAAGCCAAACCTGTCGACCAGACTTCGCCGAACGAGGCGTCTCGGGACCGGAGCCGATTTCCCGGTTAGCGTCTCGACATAGCTCCAGGCCTCGGGGCCGGATAGCCGGATCACAGCGATTGCGGATTGTCCCTGCCCGGTCGCGACGGCGAAGATCGTGTCGCGTACCTGGGCCATCGTCGACGGCGGCCTGATATCAGGCGTTCATCGAGTCGAAGAATTCCGAGTTGGTCTTGGTCTGCTTCAGCTTGCCGAGCAGGAATTCGATCGCGTCGGTCGTGCCCATCGGGTTCAGGATCCGGCGCAGCACGAACATCTTCGTCAGATCGCCCTTCGAGACCAACAGCTCTTCCTTCCGCGTGCCGGACTTGAGGATGTCCATGGACGGGAAGACGCGCTTGTCCGCGACCTTGCGATCGAGCACGATTTCCGAGTTACCGGTGCCTTTGAATTCTTCGAAGATGACCTCGTCCATCCGGCTGCCGGTGTCGATCAACGCCGTCGAGATGATCGTAAGTGAGCCACCTTCTTCGATATTTCTCGCAGCACCGAAGAAGCGCTTCGGGCGCTGCAAGGCATTGGCGTCGACACCACCGGTCAGGACCTTGCCCGAGGACGGAACAACCGTGTTGAAGGCCCGGCCAAGACGCGTGATCGAGTCGAGCAGAATGACCACATCGCGGCCATGCTCGGTGAGACGCTTGGCTTTCTCGATGACCATCTCGCTGACAGCGACGTGCCGCGTGGCTGGTTCGTCGAACGTCGAGGACACGACCTCGCCCTTCACCGAACGCTGCATGTCCGTGACTTCCTCGGGCCGCTCGTCGATCAGCAGCACGATCAGATAGCACTCGGGATGGTTGGCTTCGATCGAGTGCGCGATGTTCTGCAGCAGCACGGTCTTACCGGTGCGCGGTGGCGCCACGATCAGACAGCGCTGGCCTTTCCCGATCGGCGCCACGAGGTCGATGACCCGCGCCGACTTGTCCTTCACCGTCGGGTCTTCGATCTCCATCTTGAACCGCTCGTCGGGATAGAGCGGTGTCAGGTTGTCGAAATGGACCTTGAGGCGGGCCTTCTCGGGATCCTCGAAATTGATCGTGTTGACCTTCAGGAGCGCGAAGTAACGTTCGCCGTCCTTCGGCGCGCGGATCGGTCCTTCGACAGTGTCGCCCGTCCTGAGTGAGAAGCGGCGGATCTGGCTCGGACTGAGATAGATATCGTCCGGCCCCGGAAGGTAGTTCACGTCCGGGGAGCGCAGGAAACCGAACCCGTCCTGGAGAACCTCGAGCACGCCGGACCCGACAATCTCGACCCCTTCCTCGGCGAGCTCCTTGAGGATCGCGAACATCAGATCCTGCTTGCGCATCGACGCCGCGGCCTCGATTTCCAGCTCTTCGGCCAGCACGAGGAGATCGGCGGGTGATTTCGCCTTTAGGTCGGATAACTTCTGTTCTGTCATGGTACGGTCCAGCGCCGTTGAGATATCGTTTTGGAGATCGGTCGGAGGCTCTGCCAAAGGGGAGGATGCACCGCGAGCCTCTGCGGTTGGGGGTGCATATACACGCTAAATCTGAATCGTCAATGTAATTTGGGAGCCGTCAGCCCATCAGAACGGTCGCACGATCACCATGACGACGATCCCGATCATCGCGAGCGTCGGGACTTCGTTGGCAAGGCGGTAATACTTGCCCGACCGCGCGTTCCTGTCCGCCGCGAAGTCCTTCATCCATTTGACCAGCGAGTGATGAAACCACGTCATGACGATGACGAGAGCCGCCTTGATCCATGGCCAGATATCGCTCCAGTCGATGACGCCCGGTGTGAAGACAAGCAGAAGGCCACAGACCCATGTCACGATCATTGCGGGGTTCATGATGACCCGCATGAGCTTGTGCTCCATGACCTTGAGGGTTTCGCTGAGCTGGTCGCCGATCTCGGCCCGCTCCGCGTGATAGACGAAGAGACGCGGCAGGTAGAAAATCCCGGCCATCCAGCTGATAACCGCCATGATGTGCACCGCCTTGACGTATGGATAGGCCCAGGAAAGCCAGTCCTCGATCATCCGCGAATGGCCCTCAGAAGCTGATCGACGTGCCCAGGATCGGCGTCCGGGGTGATCCCGTGACCGAGGTTGAAGATGTGCGGATAGCCCTGCATGTCGTCGAGAATGCGCTTCGCGGCCTCCGTCAGTGCGTCACCGCCGACCACCATGTACATCGGCTCGAGATTTCCCTGCAGGGGCACACCGCCCATCGCCTCACGCGCCCACTTAAGCGGGACCTGCGCGTCGAGCGCGACCGCGTCGCTGCGCACGCTTTTCGCGAATTCGGGATACATCGCGCCGACCCCGCGCGGAAAGCCGATGACCGGCGTACCCGGATGTGATGACCGGATGCCGTCGACGATCCGTTTCGCGGGCTCGATCGCGTAACGGCGCAGGGCTTCAGGTGTCAGCGTGCTCGCCCAGCTATCGAAGACCTTCACGACCTCGGCACCGCTGTCGATCTGACGGCGCAGATAGTGCAGCGTCGCGTCGGTGATCCGGTCGATCAGGTTCCCGAAGGCGTCCGGATCGGAGAACATCATGCGGCGCGCCGGGGCCTGATCCTTCGTTCCCTTCCCTGCGATCATGTATGTCGCCACGGTCCACGGTGCGCCGGCGAATCCAATCAGGGTCGTCTCCGACGGCAGCGATGCCGACAGTCTGGACACGGTCTGATAGACCGGTGCCAGAGTTTCATCGATTTCGTCCAGCGGTTTTAGTGTGCCGAGATCCGGTGTCTCGGTTGGCCAGGACATCATCGGACCTTCGCCTTCCTCGAACCAGAGGTTCATGCCCATCGCCTGGGGGACCAGAAGGATGTCGGCAAACAGGATGGCCGCATCAAACCCGTATCTGCGGATCGGTTGCAGCGTCACTTCCTCAGCAAGTTCCGGCGTGTAACAAAGGTCGAGAAATCCGCCGGCTTTCTTGCGTGTTTCGCGATACTCGGGCAGGTAGCGTCCAGCTTGCCGCATCAGCCAGACTGGTGGGGTGTCGGCCATCTCGCCTTTCAGAACTGCCAGAAGTTTTTTACCGTTCCCCTGCATTTCCTGCCTGCCTTTAAGGATTCTTTAAGTTTGTTCGTTGTTGTTATGGCGCGTGAGTAGCGGGGACTCACGGGAAATTCTCCTCACCCACAGACTTACCCACTGTCAACAGTGCATGAATTCACAGCCGGCTGCGTCTTTTCCGATTCGGCTTCGGGATAGACGCGATTTTTCTCTATATTTTTCAACGCGATATGCGGCTCAATGCGTATTGACAGAGAGTTGTCACCACTTTTGCTCAAATCTTTCGCAGTTGAATCGGCAATCTTTCCACAGCGTGGCCGGATCGGCCCGAAATTCGATCCACGTGTGTGCAAACCGATGGTTTTCCGCGTCTGATCGCAGGGCGGCGTTGTTCGTTCGCGCAATTCCCGGTATCCACAGCCATCCGGTGGGCATGGAGCGGCCTTTGCACCGGCATCAGCGATGGGCAGGTTGCAATCCCCATGACCGAGGTCTTTCACCTTCATCTGGTGTCGGATTCGACAGGTGAAACCCTGCACACGATGGCGCGTTCGGCGCTTGCGCCGTTCGGGGACATCGAGGTCGAGCTGCATGTGACGGTGTTCGTGCGCTCATCCGCGGATATCGATGCGGCGCTCGATCAGGTGCGGGCCACTCCCGGCCTAATCATATTCACCATCGCGGACTCCGATCATCGTGCGCACTTGCTGGCGGAGGCGCAGAAGCTGTCCGTCCCGGTCGTCCCGGCGCTGGACCCGGTCATCTCGGCGTTATCGCGGTTTCTCGGCCGGTCGGCGTCGGCTTTGCCCGGGATGCAGCACAGAGTGACGAACGCTTATTTCGAGCGTGTGGCCGCGCTCGATTTCGCGGTCTCCTACGATGACGGTGCGCTGGGCGACCGCTTGCTGTCGGCCGATGTGATCCTGACCGGCGTGTCACGGGCCTCGAAGACGCCGACCTGCATCTATCTTGCCCATCGCGGCGTGAAGGCCGCCAATGTGCCACTGGTTCCGAAGCAGGATCCGGATCCGGCGTTCTTCGATGCGATGAAGGCAGGCATTCCGGTGATCGGGCTGACCGCGAGCCCGTCCCGGCTGAGCCAGATCCGCGCGCAGCGGCTTGAGACCATCGGTGCCGGAAAATCCGCCGATTATGCCGAGATCGACCAGATCCGATCGGAAGTGGCCGAGGCCCGGCTGTTCTTTGACCGATACGATATTCCGGTGATCGATGTGACGAGGCGGTCGATCGAGGAGACGGCGGCCGAAATCCTGGTGATCCTGCGCAGGCTTGGCCGGTTTGACATGGATCGCACCTGATGCGGCTGATCCTGGCGAGCGGAAGTGCTGCGCGGGCGCAGATGCTTGAAGATGCGGGGGTGTCGTTCGAGGTGATCCGGCCGGATGTCGACGAGGACGCGATCAAAGACAAGATCGGCCGGAGTGCAGCAAATGCGCAGGCGATTGCGGCGCGGCTTGCGCAGAGCAAGGCGCTCGCTATCGCGGAGGCGGGTCCTGACGATCTGGTGCTCGGGTCGGATCAGGTGCTGCTGCACGGTTCCGATCTGCTGGACAAGCCGGGAAGCATGGACGAGGCGCGCACGCAATTATTGTCTTTGCGCGGTGGAAGGCATTATCTGCTGTCAGCCGTGTCTCTGGTTCGGGCGGACACCGAGATCTGGTCGGCCTCGGACAAGGTTGCGCTTCACATGCGGGACTTCACAGATGAGTTTCTCGACCGGTATCTGCAGGCGTTCGGCAAGCTCGCGCTGACGAGTGTGGGCGGGTATCATATCGAGGGGTTGGGCGCGCAGCTTTTCGAGAAGATCGACGGGGACCAGTTCACGGTGCGCGGGATGCCGTTGCTCTTGGTGCTCGGTGCGCTGAGGCGGTTCGGGATGTTGAAGACGTGACGCAGGAAATCGATGATCGACCGCTGACGGCGGGCGTGTGCGGCGATCCGGTCGCGCAGTCGAAATCTCCGATCCTGTTTCGGCACTGGTTCGAAAGATACGGGATTTCAGGCCATTACGTGCCGTTGGAGGTCGCAAGCGCGGACTTCGAGCATACGATCCGCGGGCTTCTGAAAGCGGGTTTTCGCGGTGTGAACTGCACGATCCCTCACAAGGTTGCCGCATTGGAAATTGCCGACGAGGTCTCACCTTCGGTCGCTGCAATCGGTGCGGCGAACACGCTGGTCTTTCAGCGTGACGGCACCATCAATGCGGACAATACCGACGCGTTCGGTTTCATCGCAAATCTCCGCGCCGGTGCGCCGGACTGGACCCCGGCGGCAGCGCCTGCCGTCATGCTTGGTGCAGGCGGGGCCGCACGGGCAGGGATCTTCGCGCTGCTCGAGGCCGGTGTGCCGACAGTGCGGGTCTTGAACCGGACACGGGAAAAGGCCAATGCCCTTGCCGAGCATTTCGGTGAACGGGTCGAGGCGCTTTCCTGGGAGGACCGGCATGGAGCGCTGGACGGTGCCGGATTGATCGTCAATTCCACCAGCCTCGGTATGGTCGGTAGTGCGCCGCTCGACCTCGCGCTGGACGATGCGCCATCGACTGCTGTCGTGACCGACATGGTCTACAACCCGCTGGAAACCGAGCTTCTCGCATCGGCGCGCAATCGCGGGCTGAGGACCGTCGATGGCCTGGGGATGTTGCTGCATCAGGCCCGTCCCGGCTTTCGCGCCTGGTTCGGGGCCGACCCCGAGGTGACGCCCGATCTGCGCGCAGCCTGTCTGAAAGGTGCGTCGTGAGAAGGCTTTGGCGATGTCTGTCCCCTGCACGGCAATGCCCTGCGGGCATCGCCGCACAGGCGATCCGGCCCGCCACCGCCCCCACCACCGCCAAAGCGCGCTGCGCTCGCTGCGACGGCGGGCGGACGGTGGTTTTTCGGGGGCTGAGATGATCGTTCTCGCGCTGACCGGCTCCATCGGCATGGGGAAATCGACGACGGCGAAGATGTTTGCCGAGGAGGGCATTCCTCTCTGGGATGCCGACGCCACGGTGCATGCCCTCTATGGTCCGGGACAGCCGGGCGCTGCCGGCATTGCCCGCCTGGTGCCCGAGGCGGTCGATGAAAACGGCGTCGATCGATCGAAGCTGCGCGATGCGATCCTGGCCGATGCCGGTCTTCTGAAGCAGATCGAGGCCCTCATTCATCCTCTGGTCGGCGAGGACCGCGCCCGTTTTATCGAGACGGCGCAACGGGAGGGCCAGAACCTCGTTCTCGTGGACATTCCGCTCCTGTTCGAAGGCGGTGGCGAGCGCAATGTCGATCAGGTCGTCGTCGTGACGGCACCGGCCGACGTGCAGAGAGCGCGCGTGCTGGAGCGTCCGGGCATGACCGAGGCGGCCTTCGACGCGATCCTGGCCAAACAGGTGCCGGATGCTATCAAACGCGAAAAAGCGGATCATCTGATCGACACGTCGCAGGGCATGGAGCACGCCCGGCAGCGGGTGCGCGAGATCATCACCAAAATCCGAGGTGCCGATGCGTGAAATCGTGATGGATACGGAGACGACGGGTCTGGATCCGGCCGAGGGCCACCGGATCGTCGAGATCGGCGGGGTCGAGCTGATCAATCACCTGCCGACCGGCCGGACATATCACCAGTACATCAACCCGGAGCGCTCGATGCCGCGCGAGGCGTTTGACGTTCACGGTCTGGGTGACGACTTTCTGCGGAGCCATCCGGTGTTCGCGCAGGTCGCCGACGCGTTCCTGGCGTTTGTCGGCGATGCGAAGCTCGTCATCCACAATGCCAGTTTCGACATGATGTTCCTGAACGCCGAACTCGGCTGGCTCGGAAAGCCGGCGCTGCCGATGGCGCAGTCGATCGACACTCTGGCGATTGCGCGGCGCAAATTCCCCGGTGCCCAGGCCTCGCTGGATGCGCTGTGCAAACGGTTCGGCGTCGACAATTCGGCGCGTGAAAAGCACGGCGCGCTGCTCGACAGCGAGATTCTGGCCGAGGTGTATCTGGAACTGCTCGGCGGGCGTCAGCAGGGTCTCACCTTGTCCACGACCACACGCGACACCGCGAGCACGACTGCGCAGGGCTGGGTTCCGCCCGCGCGTCCGCGTCCGCTGCCGGGGCGCATCACCGATGAAGAACGCGCGGCCCATGCGGAGTTTATCGCCGAGTTCGGCGACAAGGCTCTGTGGGGGACGGGTGCGTCCGGGGATTGAGGCCCCGCCGCAGCGGCACGCGTGGTCCGATCACCGTCGCGATATTGACACTATAATTCTGCATGTCCGGCCTGTAGCTGTGCTATCGCGCTGCAAACCGAGGAGGATTGCCGATGTCTGCCGCCCCCGAAATCTCTGCAGTATCGACCGAGGCCGAGCAGGTTGCCGGCCTGATCCGCCGGGCGCGCGCCGCGATGGAGGCCTATGAGAACACCGATCAGGCGCGGGTCGACGAGGCGGTCACGGCGCTGGCGTGGTCGATCTACAAGCCGGAGAATGCCCGGATGCTGGCCGAGCTGGCGGTCGAGGATACCGGGCTGGGCAATGTCGACTCGAAGATCATCAAGAACACGCGCAAGACATTCGGGACGCTGCGCGATCTGATCCGGGCGAAGACGGTCGGCAAGATCTCGGAGGAACCGGAGAAGGGTCTGGTCAAGTACGGCAAGCCGGTCGGCGTGGTCGGGGCCGTCTGCCCGTCGACTAATCCCGCCGCGACCCCGGTGAACAAGGCGATGATGGCGTTGAAGGGCGGGAACGCGGTGATCATCGCGCCGTCGCCCGCCGGTCAGGCGACCACCCTGAAGACGGTTCAATTGATGCGGGCCGAACTGGCCAAGGCGGGGCATCCCGAGGATCTGGTGCAGATCCTGCCCGCGCCGGTGTCCAAGGAAATGACGCAACAACTGATGAACCAGTGCGATCTGGCGGTGGTCACGGGCAGCCAGAACAACGTCAAGCGGGCGATGCAGTCGGGCACAGTTGCGATCGGTGTCGGCGCCGGGAACGTGCCGGTGATCATCGACTCTACGGCGGATCTGGACGACGCGGCGGTGAAGATCACGGCCTCGAAAATCTTTGACAACGCCACGTCCTGTTCGTCCGAGAATGCTGTCGTGATCCTGGACGATGTCTACGAGGATGCGATTGCCGCACTTGAGCGCGCGGGCGGCTGGCGCTGTTCGCCGTCCGAGAAGGTTAGCGTGGCCAGTACGCTCTGGATCGGCGGCAAGCTGAACCGGCACGTGATTGCCAAGGATGCTCCGGTTCTGGCCGATCTGATGGACCTGGCCGAGGGCGCGAAGGGCGCGAAGTTCTTCATGGTCGAGGAGGCCGAGGTCGGTGGCAAGAACGGGTTCGCGGACGAAAAGCTCTCGCTGGTGCTGACGGTCTATCGCGCCCGGGATTTTGCCCACGCCAAGCAGATCGTGAACGAGATCCTGCACGTCACGGGACTGGGTCATTCGGTCGGCATTCACACGGCGAATGCCGATCACACGCGCGAACTGGCGGCCGAGACCGACGTCGTGCGCGTGCTGGTGAACCAGGCGCACACGTTCGGGAATGGCGGCAGTTTCAACAACTGCCTGCCGTTCACGCTGTCGATGGGCGGCGGCACCTGGGCCGGGAACACGATCTCGGAAAACCTGAACTACAGCCATTTCATCAACGTGACGCATCTCGTGACCGAGATTGCCGAGGACAAGCCGTCCGAGGAGGCGATGTTCGGCAATCACTGGGCGAAGTACGGGAAATAACGATCCCGGGGCTGGGCGGTCGCCCGTCCCGCGGCGGTGGGGAGAACACATGAACTTCGAGGAATTCGCGGCCAAGCCGTTGCTCGCGGCGGGCGGGATCGCAGTGCCGCCATCGCAGGTGGCAGTGACGGTCGATGCGGCGGTCGCGGCGGCCGAAGCGATCGGGCCATGCGTGGTCAAGGCCCAGGTTCCGACCGGCAAGCGCGGCAAGGCCGGCGGGATCAAGCTGGCAGCGACGCCGGAGGAGGCGCGCGGCCATGCGGATGCGATCCTCGGAATGGAGATCGGCGGATACACGGTCGAGAAACTGCTGGTCGAGGGCCAGGTTCCGATTGCGCGCGAGCTCTATGCCGCGGTGCTGAACGATCCGGTGACCTGCGGGCCGGTGGTTTTGTTCTCGCCGCTCGGCGGGATGGATGTCGAGGAGGCCGCCGAGCAGGACCCGAATGCCATGCGGCGGCTGCCGGTCGATATCCGCGCGGGCCTGGATGCGGGCGCCGCGGCGAGCCTGCTGACCGGGCTGGATCTGGACGGCCAGCACGATGCGATCGCCGAGGTTCTGGTGAAGCTATATGACGTTTACCGGACCAATGACGCGGAACTGCTCGAGATCAATCCGCTGGTGCTGACCAGCGATGGCCGGGTGATTGCGCTGGATTGCAAGTTCACGCTCTGCGACTCGGCGATGCCGCGCCGCGAGGAACTGGCGGCACAGGGCACGCCGGACAAGGCGACCGATCTCGAGTCCGAGGCGGCCGAGGCCGGACTGAAATACATCGAGCTTGGCGGCTCGGTCGGGGTCCTCGCCAACGGTGCCGGGCTGACGATGACGACGATGGACGCGATCACGCATTACGGCGGTCAGCCGTCGAATTTCCTCGAGATCGGCGGTGAGGCGTACACGAAATCCGAGACGGCGCTGAAGATCCTGCTGAAGAACCCGAACATCAAGTCGCTGCTGGTGAACTTCTGCGGCGCGTTCGCGCGGACCGATGTGATGGCGGGCGGCGTGGTCGAGGCCTGGAAATCGCTGAAACCGGACATCCCGGTGTTCTTCACGATCCACGGAACCGGCGAGGACGAAGCGGTCGCGCTGGTAAAGTCCGAGCTCGGGATCGAGCCGTTCGACCTGATGGACGACGCGGTGAAAGCCGCAGTCGGTGCAGCCTCGGAGGGCGCCCGATGATCCCGCGCAAGGACCACCGCATCCTGGTGCAGGGCATCACCGGCAAGCAGGGCACGTTCTGGACCGAGAAGATGATCGGTTACGGGGCGACGGTGACCGGCGGTGTGAACCCGCGTAAGGCCGGGACCGAGCATCTCGGCGTGCCGGTTCACGCGACCGCGAAGGACGCCGAAGGCACGTTCGATATCGCCTGCATGTTCATTCCGCCGATGATGGCGAAGACCGCGGGGATCGATGCCTGCGAGGCCGGGGCGAAGCTGCTGGTCTGCCTGACCGAGCACATCCCGAGCCATGACGTGATGGAGATGCACGCGGCAGCGCGCGCCAACGGCACCCGGATTGTCGGACCCAATACGGCGGGGATCGTGGTGCCGGGCGAGACCTTTGTCGGTATTCTGCCGGCGTTCAATGGCCGGGTGTTCCGGAAGGGCAAGGTCGGTGTCATCTCGCGTTCGGGTTCGCTCGGCACGCTGATCTCGCTGAACCTGGTGCAGAACGGGATGGGCCAGTCGGTCGTCTACGGCGTTGGCGGCGATCCGATGATCGGCACGACGACGCGCGATGCACTGGAGATGCTGGATGCGGACGACGGCACCGAGGCCGTCGCGATCTGCGGCGAGATCGGCGGTTCGGCCGAGGAAGACGCCGCCGAATACGCCCGCGGCATGTCCAAGCCGGTGGTTGCGTTCATTGCCGGGCGGGCCTCGCCGCCGGGCAAGAAGATGGGTCACGCGGGCGCCATCGTCTCGGGCGGCAGCGGCGATTATCCATCGAAGCGCAAGGCGCTGGAGGCGGCGGGCGTCCGCGTCGCTGATGTGCCGAGCCAGATCCCGCAGATGCTGCGCGGCTGACTTCTTAGCGGTCGGCCAGGCCGCTCAGGCGAGCTGGCGGTGCCGTTTTAAATGCCCTTGGCATCGGGCAGGTAGACCGCCAACAGGCAGCCGTTCTTCGTCGATGAATTGTGCACGGTGCCCGAGCGCAGCCAGACGATGTCGCCGGGCTTGTATTCGTAGCCGTCGTGGTCCGTGAGATCGCCTTCGATCAGCAGGAACTCCTCGTCGCCGAGATGCTCATGCGCGGCGGTCGTGGTGTTCGGCGGCATCCGGTAGACATGAAACCCGTACCCGGTCTTGCCGCCGTTGACCTGGAGAACCTCGCCGTCCGGGTTGCCCTCGCGGTCGAGAAACGGCTCGAACTCTGCGTCGTTCCAGTTGGCGACCCGGCGGTTCCGGGGATCGATCGGCGGCATCTCGGTCATGGGATCACCTTGAGGTCTGCGAGGTGTTCGGTCGGGCGGTCCATCGCGTCGCCCGGCGCGGGAATGTCGGCGATCAGCAGCGCCTCGGTCGTGCCCGCCATGGCGAGCGGATCGCCCTCGGGCCCGGCGATCAGCGAGCGGCCGCAGTAGGTCGCACCGCGTTCGGTGCCGCAATAATTGCAGTAGGCCATCGAGATCGCGTTCTCCATGGCACGCGCCGGAACGGCGAAGCGGTTGACGTTGTCGAAGGGTTCCGGATTGGCGGTCGGGACGACGATCAGATCGGCGCCCTTGCGGACCAGGGCGCGCACGTGCTCGGGGAATTCGATGTCGTAGCAGATCAGCAATCCGATGGTCCGACCCCTGAACGGGAAGGTGACATAGGCTTCGCCCGGCTTCCAGATTGACGCCTCGCGTGCCTCCCAGAGCTGGATCTTTCGATAGGTGGCAAGCAGCGCTCCGTCCGGACCGAGCGCGACCGCGGTATTGAAGCACGCCTCGCCGTCGCGCTCCGACATGCCGACAACGGCGGCGACCCCCGACTTCGCCGTAAGCTCGCCGAGGCGACCCACCCAGGGACCGTCCAGCGGCTGCGATATCATCTGCCCGAGATTGTACCCGAGCAGATAGGCTTCGGGAAAAACCGCCAGATCCGCGCCCATGGCAGCGGCCGAGGTCAGGACACGCTCGACTGTCGCGAAGGCAGCGGCCTCGTCTCCCGAAGGTGACGGTCCCTGATACAGTGCCAGGCGGAAAGAGCTGGACATCTCTCTGGTCTCCCGGTGTCCCGGGCGACGACCCGGGACGCGCGGTGCGTGCGGCTGCTTACTTCTTCAGCCGCGTCCAGATCTGGTCATAGACCTTCTGGGTTGCCTCGTCGCAGACCTTCACGAACGTCCCGGCTGGCGCGTCGGCGGGCGGGTTCTGCTCGGGCGAGGATTTCAGCGCATCATCCAGAAGCGGCGTCACGCCTTTCACGCCTGCAGTATATTGCGCGAAGTTGCTGACCGCGGCGATGTTCTCGGGCTCGAGCAGGAAGTCCATGAACTTGATGGCGTTCTCGCGGTTGGGCGCGTCCTTCAGCAGCACGACATTGTCCATCCAGACGATGTAGCCTTCCTTGGGATAGGAATACTCGACCGGGGCACCCTCGACGCGCGCCTTGGCGCCGAAGCCGTTCCAGATCATGCCGACTGCCGCGTCGCCGGAGACGAGCACGTCCTTCGCGCCGTCGGAGTTGAACGACGCCCAGTGTTCCTTCGCGGACTGCACCAGTTCGTCCAGCGCCTTCAGTTGCGCCCGGTCGGTGGTGCATTGCGGGATGCCGAGGTGGATCGAGGCGAGCGCCAGCGTCTCGCCCTGGCTGTCGAGCACGTTGATCTTTCCGCGCAATTCCTCGGGAGGATTGAAGATGATGTCCGTGGTGCGGATATCGCCCTGATAGGCTTCGCGGTTCACCATGAAACTGGTCGAGCCCCACTGGTACGGGATCGAGTGCTTACGGCCCGGATCGAAGCCGACGTCCAGCCATTGCGTCTCGATGTTGCCCATGTTCTTCAACTCGCCGGCGGCGATGGTGTCGAGCATGCCCTCGCCCGTCATGATCTCGACCATGTAATCGCCCGGCACGGCGACGTCATAGGCACCGAGCTTGCCGGCCTTGAGCGATGCCAGCAGCGACTCGTTGGAGTCGTAGGTGTCCATGGTGACCTCGACGTCATGTTCCTTGGCGAACTTGTCGAGCAGTTCCTGCGGGATGTATTCGAACCAGTGATAGATCGACAGCTTGCCTCCGGCCTGCGCGGCTCCGGCGGTCAATCCCAGCGCCAGCGCGGCAGCACCCAGTGTCATTGCGGTTTTCATCGTTCTCTCCTCTGTTGTCTCGTTCTTTCCCGCGTTTTCGCGATGCTTGTCGTCTTTGTTCTCCGGGCAATGCCCGGCGCCCGGTTCGGCCCGGCTCAGGTGTTCGTCTGCGTCCTCCCGATGCGCCCGATGAAGTAGCTGAGCGTCACCAGCACGATGGAGACTCCCAGCATCATTGTCGAGAGGGCCATGATGTTCGGCTTGATGCCCTGTTTCACGGCGCCGAAGATCGCGGTCGGCAGGGTTTCGACGCCGGCGCCCTTGATGAAGTTGGTGATGATGAAGTCATCCAGCGAGATGATGAAGGCGAGCAGGAAGCCGGACAGGATGCCAGGGGCGAGCAGCGGCGCGAGCACGTGGCGGAACGCCTGCCAGCGCGTGGCGTAGAGATCCTGTGCGGCCTCGTCGAACACGCCCTCGATCCCCTGCAGGCGCGCAGCGATCGGCAGGTAGGCGAACGGGATGCAGAAGACGATGTGCGCCACAAGGATCGAGGAATAGCCGAGCGTGAAGCTGATCGTGCTGAAGAAGATCAGCGTGGCCACGGCGGTGATGATCTCCGGCACCATGATCGGCATGGAAATCAGCGCGAAGCTGAGCGATTTGCCGCGAAAGGCACCGCCGCGGATCATGCCGACGGCGGCGGCCGTGGCGATGATGGTCGCGGCAGTGGCGGCGGCCAGCGCGATGGTCAACGAGTTCCACGCGGCCTGCTTGAAGATCGCGGATTCCGGGCCGTAGAAGATCTCGCCATACCAGTGCAGGGAGAACCCGCCCCAGAGCGTGACCGACGCGGAGGCGTTGAAGCTGTAGGCCATGACGACCAGAAGCGGCGCGTAGAGGATCGTCAGGCACAGGATCGCCATGGCGAGGAAGCCGGGATAGCGCCTGACGTCGCCGGGGCGCATCTCAGGTCTTCTCCCGCGATTGCGAGCGCGCGTAGAAGAAGAGCGCGATCAGCACCATGGTCAGCAGGATCATCGAGGCAGCGGCGCCGAACGGCCAGTTTCCGGCAGCACCCTTGAACTGATCCTCGATCAGCGAGCCAATCATCCAGTTCTTGGCCCCGCCGAGCAGATCCGGTGCCAGGAACGCGCCGAGCGAGGGCACGAAAACCAGAATGCAGCCCGCCGCGATGCCGGGGCCAACCGCGGGCAGGACGACGCGACGCAGGATCGTCCAGCGGTCGGCGTAGAGATCGGCTGCGGCTTCGGAGAGAGCGAAATTGTAGCGCTCGACAGCCGCGTAGATCGGCAGGACCATGAACGGCAGATACGAGTAGAACAGGCCAAGCTGCACGGCGAGATCGGTGTTGACCAGCGGGAGGGGTTCCGAGATCACGCCGAGCGCCATCAGACCTTCGTTCAGCGGACCGTTGTCGCGGATCAGGAACTTCATCGACATGGTGCGGATTAGCAGGTTCACCCAGTAGGGCACAGTGACGAGAAACAGCCAGATCGTCCGGGTTTCGGGCGGGCGCGTGGCGATGAAGAAGGCAGTCGGGAAGCCGATGATCAGGCAGACGAGCGTGGCGATGGCCGCCTGGATGACCGACCGCGCGATGATCGTGATGTAGGTCCACTCGATCGACGGCGGGTCGTCGCCGAAGATGCCACGATCGAAGACGAACTGGTCATAGGCAGCGAGGCTGAAGTCCCAGATCACGCCGCCGCGGAACTCCTTGGTCAGAAAGGAGTAGACGAGCATGATCCCGACCGGGACCAGCAGGAAGAAGCCGATAACGAGCCAGGACGGAAGCAGCAGCCACGGACGCACCGGGCGGTAGACGCCCGAGACCGATTTGCCGCCCCCGACCGCGCCTGCCATCAGTCGATCAGCAGCCGGACGGCACCGGGATCGATCGAAATGCCGGCACGGTCGCCGGGAGAGAGATCGACGGTCGCCTGATGGGCGTTCTGGGCGCGGGCGGTGATCAGCGTGCCGTCGTCCAGCCGGATCAGGTGCTGGGTGTCCGTGCCGAGATAGATCTGGCGCTCGATTGTCCCCTCGATCAGTCCTGTCCCCGATGCCGTGATCGCAACCCGTTCAGGCCGGATCGAGACATGGCCAGATTTGCCAGCCGTTGCCTGCCCGGATGATTTGGCTTCGACCATGACGCCGCCGGGTAGACGGCACTGACAGGTAGATCCGTCCACCATCTCGACCTGGACATCGAGCAGATTGGTCTCGCCGATGAAATCGGCGACGAACCGGTTGACCGGGTTCTCGTAAATGTCGTGCGCGCTGCCCGTCTGCTGGATCTCGCCATCGGACATGATGGCGATGCGGTCGGACATCGTCAGCGCCTCTTCCTGATCGTGGGTCACGAAGACGAAGGTGATGCCGGTGTCCTGCTGGAGCTGTTTGAGCTCGACCCGCATCGCCTGGCGCAGCTTCAGGTCGAGTGCGGAGAGAGGTTCGTCGAGCAACAGGACCTTCGGCCCCGGCGCCATGGCGCGGGCGAGCGCGACGCGCTGCTGCTGGCCGCCGGAGAGTTGCGACGGCTTGCGCCCGGCATAGGCGCCGAGTTTCACGAGATCGAGCATGGCGTTGACGCGCGGTTCGATCTCGGCCTTCGGGTGTTTCAGGCATATCAAGCCGAACGCGACGTTCTCGGCAACGGTCATGTGCGGAAACAGTGCGTATTGCTGGAAGACGGTGTTCACCGGGCGCCGGTTGGGCGGCAGGCTGGCGATCTCGTCGCCGAAGAGGCGGATCTCGCCCTCGGTGATATCCTCGAAACCGGCGATCAGCCGAAGAAGCGTGGTCTTGCCGCAACCGGAGGGGCCGAGCAGCGTGAAGAACTCGTTGTCGGCGATTTCGAGCGAGGCGCCTTTCAGGGCCGTCACGCTGCCATAACGCTTGACGACGTTGCGCACGCTGATTGCCGGGTTGGACAGGCGCGTCTCGGCTGCGGTGCTGCTGTCAGGTGAATCGAGCCCCATGCACGAAACGCTAGGCAGGATTCCCGCGAAAATCCACCGTCATTTGTGCAGGTGCGAAGAAAGCAGGTCTTCAGGCCGATAGAGACGCGCGCGAATTTATCGTGAGAAGCGCGAGGTCGCAGTAGCATTGGGAGCTTGACGACGCGCCATTGCGCAACGCTGGGATCTGTCGTGCTCGGTGGAAGGAGGCTCTGTACAGAGAATCACGCCGCGCTCGAAATCTCCGACGTGCTCTGGTCCCCTGCTTCGAATTTTCCGATGGTGCGTTTCAGATCCTCGGCCTGCATCGACAGGTCCTGCGAACGTTCCATCGCGCTGACGGCGATTTCCTTGTTCTGCTGGATGATCGTGTCGAGCTTGCGAATGGCCTCGTTGATCTGCTCGGCGCCGATGCTCTGTTCCTGCGTCGCAAGCGAGATCCCCTGCACAAGCTCGGCGGTCTTTTCGATTTCGGGCACCAGTTCGGTCAGCATCTTGCCGGCCTCGGACGCTGCCGTGAGGGTTGTCGCGGACAGTTCGGAGATTTCCGATGCCGAGACATGGCTCCGTTCGGCCAGCTTGCGAACTTCTGCGGCGACAACCGCGAAACCCTTGCCGTGCTCGCCGGCGCGCGCGGCTTCGACGGCAGCATTGAGCGCCAGAAGATCCGTCTGGCGGGCGATTTCCTGAACGATCCCGATGCGCTCAGCAATTGTTTGCATGGCATGAACTGCCGAACTGACGGCGTCGCCCGAAGACCGGGCCTGCTGCGCCGATGCGTTCGCGATGTTCTCGGTTTCAACGGCGTTCTCGGCCGTCTGGCGAATATTGGCCGACATCTCCTCGACCGCGGCACCGGCCTGATGCGCGGACGATGCCTGCGAGGTCGAGCCTTCGTTCAGTGTCTCGGAGGAGAGTTGCAACTGTGCCGATGCATCGGCGACGGTCTGGGCGCTTCGGGCGGAGTCGGATAGCACGCTTTGCAGCGATGTCCGCAAGTTCTCTGCGCCGATCATGCTTTCGCGGAACACTTCCAGTGCGCGCGCAACGCGCCCGAGTTCGTGATCGTATTCGGTGCCGGTCACCTCGACATCGCGCTCGCCGGAGGCAAGCGCCGTCGTCTGGTCCGCGAGCGTCTGCAGCGGACGCGCGATCGAGCGACCAATTCCCACGGCGAGAACGACGGCGAGAATCGCGGCGAGCAAGCCGACGGCGGGAACAAGGATCAGCATCGTGTCGACGATCGCGTGGCTTTCGGCGTCGAGCGCGGCCTGTTCCGACGAGGCGGTCGAACGAAGATCGCCAAGCCGCGCAGTGATCGCAGGCCCGATACTATCGAGCTGCTTCGATATCTCGCCGACCTCCTTGTCGAGCGCCTGAATGGTCGCGAGGCTTTCAGCAAACTGGCCGACCAGCGCCTTGACCTCTGCTATCTCACCGAGGCGCGTCTCGTCCTGGCTGGCCTTTTCCAGGGCCTCAAGGTTTTCGGTGACCTGAGCCGCAGCGCCGTCGAGCCCGGAACGGACCTCCTCGGAACCGGTCAGCAGAAAGTTGGCAGAAACTGCCAGAAGTTCCGAAATCGAGCGCTCGACCTCGCCGGCGATCCGGGCTTCCTCGAACGAAACGCTCGCCTGAGCCGCTGCCGCGATCCCCGATGTCTTGCTGCCCGCCGCATCGGCGTACTCAAGTGCGGCCGCGACCTGTTCGGTCCGTTTGACTGCGTCGAATTCAATCCGGCGGAAGGCATCGCCGTACTGCTTTGCCGCGTCGCGAATCTCGGCGATCGTGGCGAGGTTTTCCGGCTGCCCGGCGAAGATCTGATCTGCATCCGAGTTCTCGAGGATGGCTCCGAGCTCGTCCTGAACGCGCGCCGCATTCGCCGCATCCGGGTTCAGCCGGAACTTGATTGCCGCGAGCCGGGCGTTGGAGACCTGGGTGTAGTAGACGGATGACAGGCCGGTCTGCTTGGTCGTTGCCCGGAAGTTGTTGAACGCCTCCCCCAACTGCCAGACGGCAATGACGGCAACCGCCGAAAGCGCAAGCACAGTGAACAACGCGATCGCAAATCCTGCATTGATGCGGCGCGAGATCGGCCAGTGGTTCAACACGGTCCAAAACCTCCGAGAACTGGAAACACCGAGGGTCTTACGCGCAGCACCATTTCAACTGGGTTACCAGAGGCCGAAAATCTCGCCTCGATCCGAAGTTCTGCCGGATCGCATGATCGGCGCTTCCCGTGTCTGACCCGGTCACGCTATAGAGCGGTGACGCAGAGCCACTGGAATCAGACACCCATGTCAGCTTCGGAACCGGCAGCGCGCCGCCACGCAGCGCTGTTCGTCTTTGTGACCGTGGCGCTCGATTCCATGGGCATCGGAGTCATCCTACCGGTGATGCCGGATCTGATGCAGGAGCTTGCTGATGCGAGCATCGGGGAAGCGGCGCTGTGGGGCGGGTATCTGAGTTTCTCCTACGCGACGATGCAGTTCCTGTTCAGCCCGATGGTCGGGAATCTGTCGGACCGCTATGGGCGGCGCCCGGTTCTGCTGATCTCGCTGGCCATGCTCGCGGTCGACTACGTGGTCATGGCGCTGGCGCCAAACCTCTGGGTGCTGTTCATCGGGCGGATCCTATCCGGTCTGGCAGGCGCGACCTATTCCACCGCGACGGCCTATATCGCCGATGTCACGCCGAAGGACCGGCGGGCTGCCGCATTCGGACTGGTCGGCGCGGGCTTCGGCGTCGGGTTCGTGTTCGGGCCGGCCGTGGGCGGCCTGATGGCCGAATTCGGAACCCGCGCGCCGTTCTACGCCGCCGCCGCCGTTGCCTTTGCCAACTTCGTCTATGGCTGGCTGATCCTGCCGGAATCGCTGGCGCCGGAGAACCGCCGGACCTTCGAATGGAGCCGGGCGAACCCGCTCGGTGCGATCCTCGAGATCCGGCGCTTTCCGATGGTGACGTGGCTGCTCGGCGCGATCATGCTCTACAACATCGCGCATACGGTCTATCCGGCGGTCTGGAGCTACTTCACCAAGGCCGGGCTGGGCTGGAGTAATGCGGAAATCGGGCTGTCGCTCGCCCTGGTCGGGATCTGCTTCGCGATCGTTCAAGGCGGGTTGATCGGCTGGATTCTGAAGCGACTTGGAGAGGTGCGCACGGCGCTTCTGGGGTTTATCGCGAACATCGTCGGGATGGCGGGGATCGGCCTCGCCACGTCCGACTGGATGATCTACGCGCTAATGCCGGTCACAGCGCTCGGAGCGCTGGTGGCGCCTGCGCTGACCGGGCTGATGGCGAACCGCATTCCGGACAATCAGCAGGGTGAGTTGCAGGGACTGATGTCCTCGCTGCAGGCGGTGGTCGCGATTTTCTCGCCGCTGTTTCTCACCCAGCTTTTCGGATACTTCACGTCCGGACCGGTCGAGACGCACTTTGCCGGGGCACCGTTTATCGCGGCATCGATCATCATGGTGCTCGCGCTCGTCCCGTTCCGGGTCGGACTGCGCATGCGCGGTGTGGCCTGAGAAGGCGCCGGTGGAAGTACGAAGAAGGTTCGGCGGCGCGGTCATGCTTCCCAAGGGCCGGTTTGAGTATGCTCGTGTTACCGAGCCGTTCTTCTGACCTAATCGTGCGCGAGCGACGATCCCGATTGTGAGAGACGGCGCCGACCTGCCGCTGTAGTGTGAGATCGGACCGGCAAGACCGGAGACGCATTCCGCAACAGCCGCGCCATGACATCGCAAGCCAGCTCAAGCCACGTCACCTACCGCCGCGTCATCGGGATCGCGCTGCCGGTTGTGCTGTCGAACGCCACGGTTCCGTTGCAGGGCGCGGTGGACACGGCGATCATCGGCAATCTGGGCGACGCGGTTTTTCTCGCAGCGGTTACGCTTGCCTCGGCGGCCATGGCGGTGATGCTGCAGGTCTTCAACTTCCTGCAATTCGGATCGGGCGCGCTGGGGGCGCAAGCGCTCGGGGCCGGAGATCATCGCCGCGTCATCAATGTCCTCGCACGCGGCCTGATCATCGCTTTCGGTCTCGGGGTGCTGCTGATCGTGCTGCAGATCCCGCTGCTCGCGATGGTGCTGGCGATCTTCGAGGGGTCTGAGGGTGCGGAAAGCCTCGCCTCGGTCTATTTTCGCATCCGCATCTGGGCGGCCCCGGCGGAACTGGGCATCTTCGTGCTCGGTGGCTGGTTCTCGGGACAGGAACTGACGAAACGCCTGTTCGAGCTGCAATTGGTGGTGTCGCTCACCAACATCGTGCTGAATCTGTTTCTGGTGCTGGTCCTCGGGATGGATGTCGACGGGGTCGCGCTGGGAACGCTGATCTCGATGTATCTGGGTCTGGGTTTCGGGCTCTGGCGGGCGCGCCGCCGCATTCGCGAGCTTCTGCCCGACTGGCGGCCTGAGCGGGCCCGGCTTCTCAATCCGCAGGAACTCGGCAAACTGATGCGGCTGAACCGGGACATCTTCATCCGCTCGATCCTGCTGGTCGGCGCGTTTGCCTGGATGACGCGGCAGGGTTCGACGCAGGGCGACGTGATCCTGGCGGCGAACGGTGTCCTGATGCAGATCGTGTCGGTCACGATCTACGCGCTGGACGGGTTCGCGATCGCCGCCGAGTCGCTGGTCGGGCAGGCGGCCGGAGCGCGCAACCGGGCCTTCCTGCGCCGGGCCGTCATCGTCTCGACGGTCAGCGTGCTGGTGCTGTCGCTGATGCTCGGCCTGCTGATGTTCGTGCTGCAGACGCCGCTGACCCTGCTGTTCAGCAACGTGCCTGAAGTGCGCGAGGCCACGACGACCTATTTCTTCTGGGCGGCGCTTTTCCCGTTTGTCGGCGCGCTGGCGTTCCAGCTCGACGGCATCTTTGTCGGGGCGACGGAGACTGCCGCGCTGCGCAACGCGATGGTCGTATCGACGGCAGGGTATCTGGCGATCAGCATCTGGGCGCTCGACGCGCACGGCAATCACGGCATCTGGGGTGCGATCTGGGCGCTGCTGATCCTGCGCGCGGTCACGCTTTCGGCGCTTTATCCGCGACTGGAGCGCAGGGCGACCGCCTAGAGCGTCTCGTACTCGCCTGCGACGAACCCGTCGCGCAGGGCGAATTTCCGGATCTTGCCCGACCCGGTCAGCGGAAAGTCGGCGACCTGACACCAGACGGTGGGCGTCTTCTGCGGCGAGAGTTGCGCGCGGCAGTGCGATTTCAGGGTATCCGGGTCGATGCGCTCGCCCTCTTCGGGCCGGGCGAAGCAGGCGATGATCTCACCCCATTTCGGATCGGGCAGACCGACCACTGCGACCTCGGAGACCGAGGGGTGCTCGAGCAGGACGTTCTCGATCTCGGCGGGGAAATGGTTCTCGCCGCCGCGGATGATCATCTCCTTCACGCGCCCGGTGATCGCGCAGTATCCGCGCCCGTCCATGCGGCCGAGATCGCCGGTGTGCAGCCAGCCATCGGCGTCGATCGTCGCCGCCGTCGCCTCGGGATTGTCGTTGTATTCGATCATCAGGCAGTAGCCGCGGACGCAGATCTCGCCCTGTTCGCCCAGGGCCATGATGGAATTGTCGTCGACCGAGCGGATCGAGACCTCGGTGCACGGCATCGGCTGGCCGATGGTATTGCAGAGGTCGTCCTCAGATTCCCCGAGGTGATGCTGGGTGATCAGCGGGGCTGTCTCGGTCTGCCCGTAGACGATCTGAAACGCGCAATCCATCGCCTGGGTCACGTTGCGCACCAGTTCGGGCGGCACCATCGAGCCGCCGGAGATCACCACCTGCAGCGAGGACAGATCGAAGCTCTCGACCTTGAGCACATCGAGCATGGCGACCAGCATGGTCGGAACGGCGATGAACGTGGTGATCCGCTCGCTCTCGATGGCCCGCAGGACCGCTACGGGATCAAACACGTTGAACAGGACGATCGGCTTGGCGCGCTGCAGGGCTCCGAGGACGGCCATGCCGCAGCCCGAGGTGTGAAACATCGGCATGAAGTTGGCGAACACGGTTTCGTCCGGGGCCTCGAACCGGTCGAAGAACAGCCGCGCGTTGTTGGTGAGCGCGCGGTGCGAGAGGACAGCGCCCTTGGGAAATCCCGTGGTGCCGGACGTGTACTGGATCTGCGCGGGATCGTTGGCGCCGATCTCCGGTAGCGTGCCGGCCCAGTCGCCATGGGCGAAAAGGGCCGCGTGGTCGTTCATGTCGACGACGGCGCGGATGGCCGTGTTGCCGTCGACCGCCGCGGCACCGATCTCGGCCATCGGGTTGCCGCGATAGCTTTCGACGAGGAACAGTCCGACCGATTTTGACTGTTCCAGGACATAGGCCAGTTCCTTGGTTTGATAGGCCGGGTTGGCCGTGACCAGCACAAGACCCGCGAGGCCGCACGCGTACTCCATCAGGACCCATTCCGGCGTGTTGGGAGACCAGACGCAGACGCGCTCGCCCGGTGCGAACCGGGTCCCGAGCGCATGGGCCATACGTTCGGCATCTGCGAGCAGTTCGCTGTAGGTCCAGCGCCGACCAGCCAACCCCTCGAACGTGATCTCGGTCAGGGCCGGGTTGTCTGGATATCTTGCCGCGATGTCGCGCATCAGCCCGCCGACGGTGGTGTCGCGGATATCGGTCGTTTGCTGAGCGGGCACGTAGGACTCAGTCAGCTCCAGCGCATACACCCTCATTCCTCCCGAAGTCTTTTTCGCGAGTAAGCAGGCAATTGCGGGCCGGTGCAAGTTTGGCGAAGTCGATCGGGAATTGGTGTCGTCCGGTCAGCCTGCCGCCTGCTGACGGGCGATCAGGCCCATCGCGGCGGCGAGCAGGCGGGATTCGGTCATGGCGCCGATCCCGTCGATGTCCGCTTCCGGGAAGATCTCGACCATATCCATTGCAGCGATCCGCCCGCGCCCGGCAGCGCCCCGGATCAGGCCGAGCGCCTGAAAATAGCTCAGCCCACCGGGCGTGCGTCCGATCGTGTTCGGCGCGATCGCGGGGTCGAGACCGTCGACATCGAGGCAGATTATGATGTTCGCGTCCTCCGGGATTGCCTCGATGACCGGTGAGATGCCCCGCATCTGGATGTCTTCGCCCGCGAAGAAAACGGCGCCCCAGTCGCGTGCATCGCGGTAATCGTCCGGGTGCGCGGACCCGATCCCGCGCGAGCCGACCTGGATGATCCGCTCGATGTGATCCATCTCGGAGGCGCGCCGCATGGTCGAGGACAGGCCCATCCGCTCGCCCATGTGCTCCTCGCGCCAGTCGATATGCGCGTCGATCTGTAGGATCGTGTATCGCTCGCCCGTATCGCCCATGGCGTCGAGCATCGGGATCGGCACCGAATCGTCCCCGCCGACGACGATGGGTACGACGCCCCGCCCGGCAACGGTCGAGACCGCTTTGCGGATTGCGGCGCGGTTCTGGGAAAAGTCGGTTTCACTGAAGGGAAGATCGCCGCAATCGACGGCGGGTCGCGTGCCTTCGGGAAACAGCGGCCCGTCGAGATCGAAGTTCATGCGCTCGATGTTGGCCGCGAGCGAGGCGATGGAACGGCGCAGTGACTCGGGGCCGTCCTTGGCATAGGCGCCGACCGAGCCGTAGGGCGTCGCGCCGGGCGCGCCGATGAACGCCGAGGACGCTTCGATCTCCGAGAGCTCATCACAGCGCTCGAGCCCGAGAAATGTGTCGACATCCGGGGCACCGAACAGGGCAGCAAGGTCTGGCGTGCCGGTCATCCGAAGACCTCCTCAGCGATACAGATCCATCCGCGACGGGGGCAATGGCGGCACCCCCTTGGCGTTGAAGGACGCCAAGGTCTGGTAGATCCGGGCCGAGCCGCGCAGAAACGCCAGCGAACAGCCACCGAGATAGGCCGCCCAGAGCCGGTAGATCTCGGGCCCGGCGATCTCCTCGGCCTCGGCCCGGCGCGCGGTCAGGCGCTCGCACCAGATCTCGGTCGTGCGGGCATAGTGGCGGCGCCATGCCTCGACATCGTGCACTTCCAGCTTTGCCTTCTCCATCTCGGCAACGGTGTTACCGATATCATCGAGCTCGCCGCCCGGGAAAATGTACTTCTGCAGCGCCCGCTGCTCGGGCCGCTTCGAGAACCGCGCCTTCTTGCGCTTGGCACCCCGGCTGATCGCGTGGTTCAGGAACAGCGCATCCGGCTTCATCAGCGACCGAACCTTGCCGAAATAGTGCGGGATGTTGTCCAGCCCGATGTGCTCGTACATGCCGACGGACGAGACCTTGTCGAATTGCCCGGTCATGTCGCGATAGTCGATGATCCGCACCTCGACCCGGTCGCTCAGCCCGTCCGCCTGTAACCGTGCGCGGGCGGTATCGGCCTGCGCCTGGCTTAGCGTGATACCGATAACATTCACGCCGTAATGCCTGGCCGCGAACCGGATCAGCCCGCCCCAGCCGCACCCGATATCGAGCAAGGTCTCGCCTTCGCGCAGCCGCAGCTTGCGGCAGATCATGTCGAGTTTCGCGATCTGTGCGTCTTCGAGCGTCTCGACGCCTTCCGGGAAATAGGCGCAGGAGTACTGCATCTCCGGGTCGAGAAAGAGCCGGTAGAAATCGTCGCCGACATCGTAGTGGAAGCGGATGAAGCCGGTATTCTCGCCCTCCTTGCGGCCCGCGCCCTCGGCGTCGCCTTCGAACCCGCGCGAGGCATCCGGGTTGTCGCCCTTCGCCAGCAGGAACGGTGCGAGCAGCCGCATCAATTTGGCCTTGGGCAGCTTGCGCGCCCGGCGCTTGAAGGAGTTGTCGAGCGCGAACGGGCGGCCGATATCGACCCAGCTTCCGCCCTCGATGTCCAGCCGTCCGTGCGCGTAGTGCCGGATTGCCCGATCCAGAGTCGGTCGGCGCAAGAGCGAGGGCAGCACGCCGGGCGTCGCGACCCTGATCGCCAGACCGTCCGGTGCCTGTCGGCCGAGCGGCTCGACCGATCCGTCCCACAGCCTGAGCGACAGGGGCAGATCCACCTGCTCGCGCACCAGGGCGATCGCCGCCCGCGCAGAGCGCAACAGTTTGTCCTCGGCCATTCGCGGACCCTCCCGCGCGCCCGTATCCGGCAGATGCGCCGAAAAGGGAAGCCCTTCCGCACCCCACAACCCTTGGCAAACGGGTGCCTTCCCCGTATATCGCCGGTTCCGGCCCGGCATTGATCGCGGCCCACCCCCCGCAGGAGCGACCCATGGCCCGCCGCAGGATGGTCTACGAAGGCAAGGCAAAGATTCTCTATGAAGGTCCGGAACCGGGCACGCTGATCCAGCACTTCAAGGACGATGCGACGGCGTTCAACGCCGAGAAGAAAGCGGTGATCGACGGCAAGGGGGTGCTGAACAACCGGATTTCTGAGCACATCATGCAGGCGCTGACCGGCATCGGCGTGCCGAACCACTTCATCAAGCGGCTGAACATGCGCGAGCAGCTGATCCGCGCGGTCGAGATCATTCCGCTCGAGATCATCGTGCGCAACGTCGCCGCCGGGTCGCTGTCGAAGCGGCTGGGCATCGACGAGGGCACGCAGTTGCCGCGCCCGATCATCGAGTTCTGCCTGAAGAACGACGATCTCGGTGATCCGCTGGTGACCGAAGAACATATCATCGCGTTCAACTGGGCCAGCCAGCAGGACATCGACGACATCGTCTCGCTATCGCTGCGGGTGAACGACTTCCTGTCCGGGCTCTTCATGGGCGTCGGCATCAAGCTGGTCGATTTCAAGATCGAGTGCGGTCGGCTCTTCGAGGGTGACTTCCAGCGCATCATCCTGGCCGACGAGATCAGCCCGGATTCGTGCCGCCTGTGGGATTCGAAATCCGAGGAGAAGCTCGACAAGGACGTGTTCCGCCGTGATCTCGGCTCGCTGACCGAAGCCTATACCGAGGTCGCGCGGCGCCTGGGGATTCTGCCGGAGAACGGCAACGTCACGGCGGGTCCGAAGCTGGTGCACTGAAGCACGGCCCGGTCGGACCATTTAATCCTGAATCTGATTCTCAGGCCGCGTGCGAGGCGGCGGCGTAGGACTGCATCGCCGACAGGACTTCGGTGAGCGACCGGCGCGCGCCGGTTTGCAGGTACTCCATGGCCTGCAATGCGGCGTCGTGCGCGTCGAGGCTCGATCCCGCGACGCAATCCTCGATCACCCGGCAGAAATAGTCCGACTGGTGACCGTCGACGAAGGTATAGTGCACGCAGACATCCGTGAGACCGCCGCACAACAGCAGTGTGTCGACCTTCAGTCCGCGCAGCAGGATCTCGAAATCCGTCCCGAAGAACGCCGAATACCGTCGCTTGCGGATCAGGTAGTCGTCGGGCCGGAAGCCCATCTGCTCGACGGCGATCTCGGTATTGGGATTGCCCTCGACGCAGTGTACGTCCTCGTCTCCGTCCAGTTCCCGGCCGAAATCGATCAGGTCCGGGCGATGCACTTCCTGGATGAAGACCACCGGAATGCCGCTTTCGCGCGCCTGATCGATTGCCTTGCGCGCCCGTGCCATCCGCTCGGCATAGTCCACCATGTGGTCGATGGCCCGAACCTCGCTTTGATCGTTGAAGGTGCCCGCCTGAATGTCGATGACAATCAGCGCGGGGCGGCCTTCGATCAATGCGCGCTCTTTCCGTGAGGGGTTCGCCATCGTATTCTCCCGGGTGACGTCTGTTCGGACAGGGCGCCATGCTACAGCATCGGCCCGCGCGCAGACCAGCACGATGGGAGGCGACGATGCCAGAAGACTCCTCGATCTACCGGTCCCCGCAGGCGCTGACGGCCAATGGCACGACGCCCGGCTACATGCCCGGGTTCGGCAATGACTTCGAGACCGAGGGTCTGCCGGGTGCCCTGCCGCAGGGCCAGAACTCGCCGCAGAAATGCGCCTACGGGCTTTATGCCGAGCAGCTCTCCGGCTCGCCCTTCACAGCGCCGCGGGGCACCAATGAGCGGTCCTGGCTCTACCGGATGCGTCCGTCGGTCCGCCACACGGCGCGGTTCTCGACCGTGGAGCGGCCGCTCTGGAAGTCGGCGCCCCATGTGGTACCGCACGGGCTCGCGCTCGGTCAGCTCCGCTGGAACCCGACGCCGATGCCGGAGGAGCCGACGACGTTTCTGGACGGTGTTCGGACAATGACGACAGCGGGAGACGTGCAGGGACAGGCCGGGATGGCGGCGCATGTCTACGTGCTGAACGCGGACATGGAGGATGATTACTTCTTCAATTCCGACGGCGAGATGCTGGTTGTCCCGGAGGAAGGCGAGCTGTCGATCTTCACCGAGATGGGGATCATCGACCTCAAGCCCTGCGAGATCGTCATCCTGCCGCGCGGGATGTTCTTCAAGGTGCGGCGCGGTCCGGGCACCTGTCAGGCACGCGGCTACATCTGCGAGAACTACGGCGCGAAGTTCACCCTGCCCGAGCGCGGCCCGATCGGCGCCAACTGCCTCGCCAATCCGCGCGACTTCAAGACCCCGGTCGCGGCTTGGGAGGACAAGGAGACGCCCTGCCGTGTCCACGTCAAATGGTGCGGCACGTTCCACGTGACCGAGATCGGGCATTCGCCGCTCGATGTGATCGCGTGGCACGGCAATTACGCGCCGTGCAAATACGATTTGAACACGTTCTCGCCGGTGGGGGCGATCCTGTTCGATCACCCGGACCCGTCGATTTTCACGGTGCTGACTGCGCCCACCGGGGAGGAAGGCACGGCGAACGTGGATTTCGTGATCTTCCCGCCGCGCTGGATGGTGGCAGAGCACACCTTCCGCCCACCCTGGTATCACCGCAACATCATGTCGGAATTCATGGGCCTGATCACCGGCACCTATGACGCCAAGGAGGAGGGTTTCGTGAAGGGCGGCATGTCGCTGCACAATATGATGCTGCCGCACGGGCCCGACCTGATGGGCTTTACCAAGGCGACCGAGGTGGACTTGGAGCCGGTGAAGCTCGACAACACCATGGCCTTCATGTTCGAGACGCGCTTCCCGCAGCAGCTCACCCAGTATGCCGCCGATCTGCCGACGCTGCAGGACGGCTATGTCGACTGCTGGACCGGGCTGGACCGCAAGTTCGACGGGACGCCCGAAGGCCGTTAGCGAGCCGTCCCTCCCGCGCAGACAAGCAATTCTGTCAGGAGACCCTGCAACACACCTTTGCGGAATTATCACTGGCGAGTCCGGCGCCAGCACGCTAGGTGCCCGACAGGAGGTGCCGATTTCATGTCCCGGCCCGCGACACCTGTTGACGCCGTCGACCATCTGCCGTTCTGGCGCAAACCCGAAACCATGCTGCTGCTGATGAACGGCACGGTCTGGTTCGGGCTGTCGATGTACATGGTGCTGATCAACAATTTCGCGGTCGAGGTCGCCAACTTCGACGGCTCGGACACCGGCTGGCGCGAAAGCATTCGCGAGATCCCCGGCTTCCTGGCGTTTCTCGTCGTCTTCGTGATCCGCTTCGTGCGCGAGCAGACGCTGGCGATCGTGTCGATCCTGGTGCTCGGCGCCGCCACGACGGTCACGTCGCAGTTCCCGAGCTTCTGGGGTCTGCTGCTCGTCACCTACATCGCATCGATGGGGTTCCACTATTTCGAGACGGTGAACCAGAGCCTGCAACTGCAGTGGCTGAAGAAGGAAACCGCGCCGCGCAAGCTGGGCTGGATTGTCGCCGCGGGTTCGGCCGGCTCGCTGCTTGCGTATTCCGGTGTGCTGATCGCGCGCGAGGTCTTCGATTTGGGCTACGATCCGATCTTCATCTCGGGCGGCATATTCCTCACTGCGCTGGGAGTCTGGTGCTGGATCGCTTTTCCGCGCTTCGAGGGCGAGACGGTGCAGCGCAAGCAACTTGTGCTGCGCTGGCGCTACTGGCTGTATTACGCGCTGGTCTTCATGGGCGGTGCGCGGCGCCAGATCTTCATCGTCTTCGCGCCGTTCATGATGGTCGAGAAGTTCGGCATGGAGGTCGAAGGTCTCGCGGCGATCTTCATCATCAACTACGTCGCGAACATGATCTTCGCGCCGCTGGTCGGGCGCTTCATCCAGCGCTTCGGCGAGCGCTTGTCGCTGATCGTCGAGTATATCGGGCTGTTCGGGGTCTTCTCGCTCTATGTCGGGGTCTACTATTTCGACTGGAGCTGGGAGGTCGCGGCGGTCCTTTACGTTGTCGATCACCTGCTGTTCGCCATGGCCTTCGCCCAGAAGACCTATTTCCAGAAGATCGCCGATCCGGCGGATCAGGCCCCGACCGCCGCGGTTGCCTTCACGATCAACCACATCGCGGCGGTGTTCCTGCCGGCAGCACTGGGCTTCCTGTGGCTCGCCTCGCCCGCGGCGGTGTTCAGCCTCGCCGTCTTCATGTCGCTGATCTCGCTGGCCCTGTCCTTTCTGATCCCGCGCCATCCCGAGGACGGCAACGAAACGGTCTTCACGCGCCGGATCATCGCGACCCCGGCCGAGTAGGCGCGGATGGAGGCCAAGTTCACCACAGGCTCGACCATGCGCCACGTGGTCGTGATGACGGTGACGGCCTCGGCCGGGCTGCTGTCGCTGTTCCTCGTGGACGCGCTGAACCTGTTCTATATCTCGATGCTTGGCGTGACCGAGCTTGCGGCGGCGATCGGCTTCGCAGGCACGATCCAGTTCTTCATGATTTCGGTCTCGATCGGATTGCTGATCGCCGGCACGGCGACGATCAGCCGGGCCATCGGCGCGGGCGAGGACGAGCGCGCCCGCGAACTGGCGGGTTCGGCGATCCTGTCGGCCTTCGTGGTGATGTCGGTCATTGCGGCCGTGCTCTGGGTATTCCGCGAGGATGCACTGATGCTCCTCGGCGCCAGGGGCGAAGCGCTGGAACAGGCGAGTTTCTTCCTCGCGATTGCGTTGCCCTCGGTGCCGCTCATCGGCATCGGGATGAGCTGTTCGGGCACGTTGCGGGCGATGGGCGAGGCCAGCCAGGCGATGTATGTCACGCTGGGCGGAGGTGCCATCGCCGCGGTGCTGGACCCGATCCTGATCTTCGTGCTGGATCTCGGCCTGATGGGTGCCGCGGTTGCGCTGGTGCTGACGCGGCTCGGCATCGCCGCCATCGGCCTCTGGCTGCTGATCGTGCGCCACCGGATGGTCGCGCGCCCGAGCCTGCCGATCTTCCTGCGCGATATCCGGCCGCTGGCGCGGATCGCCGGACCGGCCATGGCGACGCAATTGTCCACGCCGTTCGGCAACGCCTACCTCACGACGATAGTCGCCGAGTTCGGAGACGATGCGGTGGCCGGTTGGGCCGTGATCGGGCGGATGACGGCACTATCCTTCGGCGGCATTTTCGCGCTGGCGGGCGCGGTCGGCCCGATCATCGGTCAGAACTACGGCGCGAAAATCTGGCCGCGCATCGCCATGGCCTACCGCGATGCGCTGATCTTCGCGGCGATCTATGTCGCGGTCGCCTGGATTGTCCTGATGACGCTGACGCCGTTCATCATCGACGGCTTCGGCCTCGTCGGTGCCGGGGCCGAGGTGTTGTCGACTTTCACCACCTATGCCGCGGGCGCCTTCGTGTTCACCGGCGCGCTTTTCACCTCGAACGCGGCCTTCAACAATCTCGGCCGGCCGCTCTGGTCGACGCTCTTCAACTGGTCGCGCGATGCAGGCGTGATCCCGTTCCTCGCACTGCTCACGGGCGGAAGCCTCGGGGTCGCAGGTGCGGTTTGGATCCAGGCGCTCGCCGGGGTCATCGTCGGGTCGGCAGCGGTCGTCACCGGTTGGATCTGCGTGCGCAAGATAGCCACCCGCGATCTGGCGCCTGCCGTTGCCGCATCGGTCGATGTCCCGGCCTTTTCCTCGGGCCGGATCGCGCCGAACCTCGCCCCGACAGTGCCGAAAACACGGGATGATTGAGTGCAGAGCGAACCTCTGGCATCGGCGCATAAGAATCGCTAGATACCCGGCAGCTAGACAGACCGGCACCCGAGTTCAGGTGCCCAGCAGACCGAGGACGGGCAGATGCCGAAGATCATTTTCGTCGAGCACGGCGGAGCGAAGCACGAGGTCGACGTGGCCGTCGGGCTCACGGTGATGGAAGGTGCGGTCTCGAACAACATCCCGGGCATCGACGCGGATTGCGGCGGCGCCTGCGCCTGTTCGACCTGCCACGTCTACGTCGACGAGTCCTGGCTCGAGAAGCTGCCGGAGAAAGAGGACATGGAGATCGACATGCTCGATTTCGCCTACGAGCCGGACGAAGCACGCTCGCGCCTGACCTGCCAGATCAAGGTGACGGCGGATCTCGACGGCCTTGTCCTGCAGATGCCCGAGAAGCAGATTTGAGGGTCAGGGGCGCATTCTTCGCGGCTTTCCTGGGATGGGCCGTCATTCCCGGTCTCTCTGAGGCGCAGACGCCGACGGCCGAGGATGTGGTCTGGGGCTGCGACGATGCCGGATACGTGCTGCCCACCACGGAATACAAACACGCCGTGCTCGGTGACGATGTCGAGTACAAGGGCCTGTTTCTGCTGATCCACACCGCGACCGGAGTGTTGCCCGCGACCCTCGAACTGCCTGAAGGTCAGGTCTACGAGGATATCGCGCCGCGCTGCGGAGATCTCGATGGCGACGGCGATCAGGAGGTCGTCACCGTGATCTCGGACGCCAAGGTCGGCGCACGCCTAGCCGTCTACGACAAGCAGCGCGGCCCGATCGATGAGACCCCGCCCATCGGCCGGGGCTATCGCTGGCTCGCCCCGATCGGGATCGCTGATGTGAACGGCGACGGGCAGAACGATGTCGCCTATGTCGAGACCCCGCATATCGGCGGTGCATTAAGGGTCTGGACGCTTCTCGATGGCAAGCTGACGGAGATTGCCAATGCCGGCGGGTTCTCGAACCACCGGATCGGCGAAGACTTCATCACAGGCGGGATGCGTGACTGTGGCAGTGGCACCGAGATGATCGTTCCGTCCTTTGACTGGGCTGAACTCTTGTCCGTTCGGATGGAAGGCCCTAGGCTTGTGCGGCGCACAATTTCAGCGGACACCGATCTGACGACGGTCGAAAGCGCCCTGAATTGCGAGATAGACTGACGGAGAAATCATGACCCGGCCCGTGATTGGTATCGCCTGTTCCCATTCGATGATCGAGGACACCTACGCGGTGCAGATGACGGGCGAGCGCACGATGAACGGCGTCGGTGTGGTCTCGGAAGGTCTGCCGCTGATGATCCCGGGCATGCCGTGCTCGATCCGCGTTCAGGATCTTGTCAACACGCTGGACGGGCTCGTGCTGACCGGCGGACGGGCGAACGTGCATCCCAGGTTTTACGGCGAGGAACTGACCGAAGCGCACGGCACGATGGATGAGAACCGGGACGAGGTTCTGTTGCCCCTGATCCGGGCCTGCATCGATGTCGGCATCCCGATCCTCGGTCTGTGCCGCGGGATTCAGGAGATGAACGTCGCCATGGGCGGGACTCTCTATCCGGAGGTCGGCGCGCTGCCGGGACGTCATCGCCACCGGATGATTCCGGGCTGCAAGGACTCGGAGGTGACTTTCGAACGTCGCGAGGAGGTTCGCCTGCGCCCCGGCGGAGAGCTTGAGCGCATTCTCGGCGAGGACGTGATCTGGACGAACTCCCTGCATGGTCAGGCGGTCAAGGATCCGGGCAAGCGCGTGGTGATCGAAGGCTGGGCCAAGGACGACACGGTCGAGGCGATTTCGATCGAGGGAGCGCGGACCTTCACGATCGGCGTTCAATGGCACGCCGAATACGAACCCGACGAAGATCCTATCAGCCGGATCCTGTTCACCGAGCTCGGCAATTCCGCGCGGGCACGGCAGGCCCGGCGGCTGGGCGCAAACGCTGCCTGATTTTTCGCTGTTTCGGGCTTAGCTGCGCCGGATGAACAGCGCGCCGAGCGCACCCACCACGAAGAACACCGGAAACAACAGCGTTGTTGCGGCGCTGCCGAGCACCGCATCGAGCGCAAGCCCGGTCAGTGCGTTGTGGATGATCCCGATCGCGACATAGATCACCAATCCAGCAATGCCGCCGCCAACGACGCGCAGAGCAGTGCCGAGCGCTCCCTTGCCACGTCGCGGCTTTGCCCCGGCAATTATCTCGATCAACCGGTCGGCATCGTCGGAAAACCGCGCGTTGCGGATCTCGAACGCATTCAGCCGCGGCAATTGTTTCAGATCGTCCGGCAGGGCTTCGGCTTCCGGCATCTCCGCGCCGTCGACCAGCACCGGCAACACGCGCACCTTGGCGTTCAACCCGGCGCGAACCTCGGCCCGGACGTGGTCGCGATCCTCGTGCAGGCGCGCGCCGGAGCCGGACGGATCGCCCCAGTCGCGCCCGATCATCACCAGCATCACGTCGCAGCGCTCGATCTCGCTGTCGATTGCGTCGACGAAATCCTCGCCGATACCGATCTTGTCGACGTCGAGAAACACGTTTCCAGCGCCGAACTCTGCGGTCAGGTGATCGCCGATCCGCCCGGATGTGGCAGCCGAATCCTGGCGGCGGTAACTCACGAAGACCTTCGGCGTCGCCATTCCGGCTATTCCGCGGACAACAGCCGGTTGAGCCGCGCCTGAGCCAGATGCGTCCTGCCGGTGAGCCGGCCCGGAGCCAGAACAACCGCGTCGCTGCCGGGGACGCGCTCGAACTCGTAGATTAGCGCCGTGAGTTCGTGTCGCGGCGTGATGCTCTGTTCGGCCATCTCACGGGGCAGCATCACCATTCCGCGCCTGAGCCAGCGGAAGGCTTCGGCAGGCGTCGGCTCCTGATCCGTGGTCCGCTCGAATTCGGTCGAGAGCAGGAAGACGATCACCCGGAAATAGCCCGGATCGGTATAGAACAGTGCGCGCAGATAGCTGCTCAGGTCGAACCGCTCACGCAGGTTGCCCGTCGGCCAGCGCTTGCGCGATTCGACCGATATGCCCTCCTCGGTGATCCGTTCGAGCCGCGTCACCAGCGCAAATCCGCCGGGGGCAACCCAGTACGACCGGTCGAAATACTCGCCATCGTCGAGTGCGCGTTCCAGCAGGTCAGCAACGTCGCCATGCGTTCCATCGGGAGTCAGGGCCTCAAATCTCGACAAGGGCAAGCGCACGACGGTCGATGCCTGAGGCGGTGGCCACGGGAACTGCGGGCGCTGAAAGCCGTTCGACCCTGCGGTTGCACCCTGAACGCCGCGCCCGGAGGATTTCGGCACGACGGAAGTGCGCGCGAGCACGCCCGTTTCCGTTTTAGCGTCGGCCCTGGGTGGTGTCGTCGGGAGCTCGATGCCGCGAGTCTTCGCTGCGGGCTGCGGTGGCGTCTGCGGCGTTGCCGGCAGCGTGGTGACCGGCAAGGGCGTCTCGACAGATTGCGGTTCTGGTTCGGGATCAGTCGGCTCTGCGAAGGCGATGCCTGGGTCCGGCTCGGGCTCGGGCTCCGGTTCCGGCGTTGCACTCGGGATCGCCGGTTTGGGGTCGGCAACGGTTTGCGGGATCGAGAGCCCGCCCGCCGCTATGCCGCCGCCGCCAGCGCCGGATTGCGGCAAGATGACGGTCGCCGGCGCGCCCTCGGATATGACCCCCGTCGCGGTTGACAGCTCAAGATCACCGCTGACCTGGGCTGGCGGCCTTGGCAGCGTCCGCAGCGGTTGCAGCAGCCTGGTTTTCGCCTTGTCGGTGGCGGCTGCCTGTGGTTGCTCTGGCTCGGGCCGTGCGGTCTTGGCCGCCTCCGGTTGCGACGGCAACGTCTTCGCAACGTCCGCTGCGGGTGCCTGCGGTTGCGGCGTTTCCGGCGTCGCTGTTGCCGACCCCGCCGCCAGTTTCTCGAAATGGTTCGCAACCTCGTCAGCGGTGTACTCGGGCGCAGGCGGGGCATTGGCCGCGGCACTCGGGGCGCTATCGCCCATCGGTCGGCCGGACAGCGTGACCGCCAGCATCAGGATCGCCAACGCCGCCGCGATCCCCGCCAGAAACCATCCTGTCTTCTTCGTCATTCGGATCAGTCCGCTGGATCCCGTCTGCCGCACCATCTCACAGCGTTCGCGCGTTGCAAGCGGCTTCTGAATTCTATCAGAGATTTAACGGTTGCGCTGCCCGTGCGCGATCGGCCGATCCAGCACGTATGCGCTTTGACTTGATGTCCTCGTCGCCCCTAAAGACTGGGGTCAGCGACGCCAACCCTTCGCCATGCAAGGAGACCCCATGTCAAAGCCATGCATCATCTGTTGCGCGATCACTGGTTCGGTGCCGACGAAAGCCGACAATCCTGCGGTTCCGATCACAATCGACGAGCAGGTCGAGTCGACCCAGGCCGCGTTCGAGGCCGGGGCAACGATCTGTCACGCGCATGTACGCAAGGAAGACGGGACGCCGACCTCGGACCCTGGCCGCTTTGCGCGGTTGAAGGAGGGCTTGGAGAAGCACTGCCCTGGCATGATCATACAGTTCTCGACCGGCGGCCGGTCCGGCGCGGGCCGTGAGCGCGGCGGAATGCTGCCGCTGAAACCCGACATGGCGTCTCTCACCGTCGGATCGAACAATTTTCCGACGCGGATCTACGAGAACAGCCCGGATCTGGTGGACTGGCTGTCGAGCGAGATGCTCGCCCACGACATCAAGCCGGAGATCGAGGCGTTCGATCTCAGCCACATCTTCCAGGCAGTGAAGATGGTCGGCGACGGGCGGCTCAAGGGGCCGCTCTACATCCAGTTCGTGATGGGCGTGAAGAACGCCATGCCGGTCGATCGCGAGGTGTTCGAGTTCTATGTCCAGACGGTGAAGCGGATCGCGCCCGATGCCGAGTGGTGCGGGGCCGGCATCGGCGCCGGTCAGCTCAAGCTGAACGAGTGGTGCATCTCCAACGGAGGTCACGCGCGCACCGGGCTGGAAGACAATGTCCGGATGGATCGCAACACATTGGCGCCGTCGAATGCAGCACTGGTGGCCCGGGCAGCCGAACTCTGCGAGACCTACGGGCGGCCCGTGGCAACCCCTGCGCAAGCGCGAGAGATCCTGGGTTTGCGGGCAGCTTGACTGCGCGAAAACCCTGTTCGGCGGCGCGCATCGATTGTGGCTGTCCCGCCGATGAGCGGGGACCTCGCAACTCTTATGCGCCAGGGAGGCTGGGCCTCGCCGCGCTTACAGGTCTTCGCCCATCATGCGTCCGAAGCCGTTCTCATGCGCCAGCCGGGCCTCCTCGAATGGCACCGAGACCGCGCCCAGCCGGATGTGTCCGGCATCCTCGCCGCCGACCTGACCGGCCCAGCGCGTCAGAACACCCGCCGCGACCGCCATGTCGACGACCGGGTTGGCGTGCTCGCGCTCGCAGGCGATCAGGTAGCGTCCCTGATCTTCCCCGAAGAACCACGCATCCGGTGCGAATTCGCCATGCGCTTCGACGCCTAGGCCGATGTTTCCGGCCAATGCCATCTCGGCGGCGGCGATGGCGAGGCCCCCATCCGAGAGATCGTGCGCGGCGGTGATCAACCCCTCTGCGTGCAGGGCCCGGACAAGTTCTCCGGCGCGGCGCTCGCCTTCCAGATCGACCGCTGGCGCGTCGCCCTCGGCATTTCCGAAAAGCTCCCAGGCATAGGCGGACTGGCCGAGATGCCCTGTCGAGGTGCCGAGCAGGATCAGCGCGTCGCCGTCGGCCGGCATCATGCCGATGATCTGGTCGAGATCGCTCAACAGGCCGACCGCGCCGATCGTCGGCGTTGGCAGGATCGCCTGACCGTCGGTCTCGTTGTAGAGGCTGACATTGCCGGACACGATCGGCATGTCGAGCGCGCGGCAAGCCGCGCCGATGCCCTGGATGCAGCCGACGAACTGGCCCATGATCTCGGGCTTTTCCGGATTGCCGAAATTCAGATTGTCCGTCGTCGCGAGGGGTTTCGCGCCAGTGGCGCAGAGATTTCTGTAGGCCTCGGCCACCGCCTGCTTGCCGCCCTCGACCGGGTTAGCCTTGCAGTAGCGCGGCGTGACATCCGAGGTGAACGCGATTGCCTTGCCGGTTCCGTGCACGCGCACGACCGCGGCATCCGTCCCGGGCCGCACCACGGTATCGGCCATCACGGTGTTGTCGTATTGCTCCCAGACCCAGCGGCGCGAACAGAGGTTCGGCGCGGCCAGCAGCCGGAGCAGCGCATCCGCCGGATCGGTGGTTTGTAACGTGGGCGCTTCGCCGGCATCCGCGACGGGAACCCATGGCCGGTCGTACTCCGGTGCGGTGCCGGACAGCGCCTTCAGCGGCAGGTCGGCCTTCACGTCGCCGTCCAGCCGGACCAGAAACCGGTCCTCGGCAATCGTCTCGCCGACAACGGCAAAGTCCAGATCCCACTTGTCGAAGATTGCCTTTGCTTCGGCTTCCTTCTCCGGCCGCAGAACCATGAGCATGCGTTCCTGGCTCTCGGACAGCATCATCTCGTAAGCCGACATGCCGGTCTCGCGCGTCGGCACTTTCTCCAGATCGAGCGCGACGCCGAGATTGCCCTTGTCGCCCATCTCGACGGCCGAGCAGGTCAGGCCCGCAGCTCCCATGTCCTGGATCGAGATCACGGCACCCGAGGCCATCAGCTCGAGGCAGGCCTCTAGCAGGCGCTTCTCTGTGAACGGGTCGCCGACCTGTACCGTGGGGCGCTTTTCCTCGATATCCTCGTCGAACTCGGCCGAGGCCATGGTCGCCCCGCCGACGCCGTCGCGGCCTGTCTTCGCACCGAGATACACCACCGGCATCCCGACGCCCGACGCCGCCGAATAGAAGATCTTGTCGGCCTCGGCCAGGCCCGCTGCGAACGCGTTCACCAGGCAGTTGCCGTTATAGGCCGCGTGAAACCGCACTTCGCCGCCCACGGTCGGCACACCGAAACAGTTGCCGTAGCCGCCAATCCCCGAGACGACACCCGAAACCAGGCTTCGGGTCTTCGGATGATCCGGGTCGCCAAAGCTGAGCGCATTCATCGCGGCAATCGGGCGGGCGCCCATCGTGAAGACATCGCGCAGGATGCCGCCGACCCCCGTCGCCGCACCCTGATAGGGCTCGATGTAACTGGGGTGGTTGTGGCTCTCCATCTTGAAGACCAGCGCCTGACCGTCGCCGATATCCACGACGCCTGCGTTCTCGCCCGGGCCGCAGATCACCTGCGGGCCATCGGTCGGCAGCGTCTTGAGGTGGATCTTCGAACTTTTATAGGAGCAGTGCTCGTTCCACATGGCGGAGAAGATGCCGAGCTCGGTGAAGGTCGGTGTGCGTCCGAGCAGATCGAGAATGCGCTGATACTCGTCCGGTTTCAGCCCGTGATCTGCGGCCAGCGCTTGAGTGACCTGAGGTTCGAGATCGGCGGACATTGGCAGGCTCCGGGGCGGGCGGGTCAGATGCTCGCTGCCTATCCGATCGGGACACAAGATCAAGAGGATTGGTCCAGTGGGTGCCGCCCCGGCGGCCAACCCTCTCCTGCCTTGGCCAAGGTTGCCGTTCGTCCGGGCCAGCGAGAGCGGCCCGTCAAATTAGCGGCATGGCCGGATCAGGAGGCGGCTTTCACTTGAAGCTGTGTTTCCACGAGTCGGTGATGCGCTTGCGGTGAACCTCGAAGATCCCGGCGATGCGCCGGGCGAGCAGGTGCCCGTTGATCGGCTTCCGCGTCGAATGCACCACGAGGGTTGCTCGCGTGCCGCGATTGTCGCCGAAGGTGCATGTGATCACGGCGTCATGGTCGCCCGCGACGCCGTTCGCGTAGGCAACCCATTTCGAGAGGCGCAACTCGCCTTCGCCGAGCTCGCCGACGATCGCCCGGAAGGTGGTCTTTGCCGCCAGCAGGCAGTGATTGTCCTTGTAGAAACGGCCGAGATCCCGAACGCTCCAGGGCTGCGTCGCTCCGGCAGGTGCCGCGATCGTGACGGCCAGTATCAGACAGATCATCGCGCGGATCATTTCAGGCATCCCAAAGCTCACACCTGTGCACGGTCGCATGAAGTGGTAAAGCAGCGGTTCACGGGGCAGGGAAAGGCAGTGTCGCATGACCGTTCCGACAGGCGGCCCGGGCGACGCGCGTCCCTGGCTCGGCATCCTCGGCGGTGCCGTGGCGGTCGCGATCTGGGCCGGCTGGATCAGTGCGACGCGCTTCGCCGTCAGCGATCCGGGCGCGCGGGTCGATCCGCTGGTGCTCGCGATCTGCCGGGCGGGACTGCCGGCTCTGGTTCTGGCTCCGGTGATCCTGCGGCGCGGGCTTGTCCCGAAGGGCGCACGTCTCGGACCGATCGTGATGATGGCGCTCGGCTGGGGCGCGCCGTTCACCTTCTTTGTCGGTAACGGCCTGATGACGGTGCCCGCCAGCCTGTTCGGCCCGATCGTTCCGGGACTGGCGCCGATCCTCGTGACCTTGCTGGCCTGGATGATCCTGAGCGAACGTCCCGGCGCCAGCCTGATCGCCGGGCTTGCGCTGATCGGCTTCGCGATGGCCGCCGTGATGGGCGAGTGGATCGTCGGCGGCGACCTCGCGGCGCTGGGCGGTGCGCCCTGGCTGTTGATGGCGTCCCTCGGCATCTCGGTCTACACGGTGATGTTCCGGTTGAGCGGGCTCAATCCGGTCGAGGCCACGGCGTATATCAGCCTCTATTCGATGCCGATCCTCGCGGGCTGGGCGCTTCTCGTTCCCGACCCGCTGGCCAAGCCGACGCTTTCCGAGTGGGGGTTTCACCTGATCACGCAGGGACTTCTGACCGGTGTCGTCGCCGTTCTGGCCTACGGCGTCGCCGTCAGGCATCTGGGGGCCGTGCGCGGATCGACCGCCAACGCGCTGGTGCCGGTTTGCGCGGCTCTTGTCGGAGTGATGGCACTGGGCGAAAGCCTCAGCGTTCTCGGCTGGTGCGCCGTCGTCGCGGCATCTCTCGGGGTCGCCGTCGTCAACGGAATGTTCGGCGCGCTGTTGGTCAGCCGACGGCGCTGACCGGATAAACCGCGTACAGATATGCGACGTAGAAAGCCATGGACGCCAGCAGCAGGAGAAACCCGATCATCGAGGTTTTTAGCCGGAAGCCGTCCTTCTGCAGCGCGACCTCGACATTCGGGTCCTCGCTGCCGCGCATTGCCTTGATGAAGTGGGCGATGGCCGCAAGCACACCAACGGCCAGCATGACCAAGGTGATGTAGTAGAAGACATGCGTTTGTGCTTCCTGCCCTGAGAGAACGCGATTGCGATGCGCCAGGGCTGTCCGCGTCGCCTCGACTTTTGCAAGCTCGTTCGTAGCTTCGGCTTCCAAACGCTGCGCCTCGGCTTCCAGCGCGCGTTCGACGAAGCGGGCACAGGCGTCCGGAATCCGATCACCGTCGCGCAAGGCTCCGGTGCAGTGGGCGATTAGCTGCGACGCAACCTTTTGATCACCCGCACTTACCTCTGCCGTGTCGCCGTTGATGACGTTGGCCTCCGGCACCTGAGATATCGCTGGGACCGTCAGGCCGGCACTCGCCAAAAACACGATGCAAAGCACTGCAACATGCGGTAAAATTGCATGCAATTTGAAGCTCATGTTGCGCTCCGACAGCGGGGTCGAGGATGATTAAGCGAGGTAAAGGATCGCTGCCTTTTGCGTTCCTGGCAATGGTCTTGGTTGCAGGATGCGGCGGAACTCAACCGACAGCGGCGCGCTCTGAAAGATCCGTGGAACCGTTGCCCGTCTCTCCACACTCCGGATCGCAGACGCTCGAATCCTATCTCGAGGACAATCCGCGCTTCGAGCCACTGGCGATCTATGCCGCCGATCAGCCGGTACGTCGCATGAGCCGCCCGGTAGGGATGCTGCGGGTCTGGTTCCCGAACAGCAAGTCGCCCAAACAGTGCACGGCTGTCCTTGCCGACAGTGCCAAAGACGGAGACCTTATCCTGACCGCGCGGCATTGTTTCGAGAGTGCGGGTCGCGCCCCTCGGGCCGCCACACTTACCATGGGCTACTATGACGACCGGGCACAGGGCATACGCGAGTATGGCGTCGATCCTGATCCCATCGCCGTCGGCCAGAAACTGGATTATGCGCTTGCAAAGGTTTCTGGATCGCCCATCCGCGATTGGGGCAGCGCCAGCTTCACCGATCGCGCGCCGCAGAATCGCGAGCAGCTTCTTGTCATTCATCATCCCGGAGCCCAGCCCAAGCGCGTGACGCGGTACCGATGCCTGGCGGATGCTCCACCGGTGCAAGGGAACGACCTGCGTCACCTGTGCGACACGGTGCAAGGCAGTTCGGGTGCGCCGGTGCTCTCGAATGCCGGCAGTGTGATCGCGCTGCACTACGCGGGTTTCGAGATGAGCGAGCCAACCCGTGCGAACTATGCCGTTCTGGTCCGGGATATCTTTGCCGAGTTGACGCGGGATATTCGCTCGCCCCGAGCGTCCGGCAAACAACGTGACCCCGCTGTACAGCTTCCGGAGGGTCTTGAGGTCAAACCGCGCCGGCCGAGTGCCGCGCAATCACGGCGCGGTGTCATCCTGTTCCCGGAGATCGTGGCCCGGCGCGGCAATTCCGATCAGGCGCAGGCTGGTCTGGACTGCCGGATCGTTATCGGGCATCCGCTCGTGCCGCTGAAGGTCAAGCCGGACCGGTATTCTGTCGATATTCGCAGCGTTCCTGCAGCGACATACAAGGTCGTCCAGAAGAAACTTGTGCGGGCGCCGCTGAAGCAAGAGCTGTGGTATCGCATCGAGCTTGACGGTCAGCGCGGATGGGTTGTCGGAGACAACTGGAGCATCGCCTCGCGCAAAGGCTCCGAATGCCTTTGATCCGGTTCTAGCCGACGATCGGCGGGCAGCGCGTCTCCCCTGTCTTGACCGCCACATCGAGGGTCTCGACCAGCCGCGCCCGTTGGACAGGATCCTTCAGCGCCGTGCCGGTGAGCTTCCAGCGCGACCGGGCGCCCTTCAATCCGGCATAGTCCGCGGCCACCAGCAGATACCTGTCGCCGACGATCTCGATATTGCCGGTCGGCTTGACGATGAGCTGCGCGCCGCGCACGACGCCGTCCAGCCAGCACCGCGCCGAGACATCGTGGATCAGATCGCGCGCCTGCTGGCCGGTGGCCGAGACCAGAACGACGATCGAATGATCCTCTTCGGGGAACTGGATCTTGGCCGGTTCCGGGATCCGGGCGGTCTGACAGGCCGCGAGAACGGCGATCAGGCCAAGAGCGAGAAAACGCATCAGGCGATCTCCATGCTGGCGGTCAGGCTTTCGAACAGGCGTTTGCCGTCGATGCCGCCGAGGGACGGGTCGGAGAGCCGTTCCGGGTGGGGCATCATGCCGAGCACGCGGCGGTTCTCGGAAAGGATCCCGGCGATGTCGCGCATCGCGCCGTTCGGATTTCCGCCAGCGCCGCCGTCCGGCTGGCAGTAGCGGAACGCCACGCGATCATCGCTCTGCAACGCATCGAGCGTCTCTTCGTCCGCGATGTAGTTGCCTTCGTGATGGGCGACGGGAATGCGGATCACGCCGCCATTGCCGTAGCGGTTCGTGAACGGGCTCTCAGTGGTCTCGACCCGCAGATGTACATCGCGGCAGACGAATTTCAGAGCCGCGTTCTGCATCAGAACGCCGGGCAGAAGGCCGGTTTCGCACAGGACCTGAAAGCCGTTGCAGACGCCCAGAACGTGTCCGCCCTTCTGCGCGAACTCGACCACGGCCCGCATGATCGGCGACCGTCCGGCGATCGCTCCACAGCGCAGATAATCGCCGAACGAGAACCCGCCCGGAAGCGCCACGAGATCCAGCCTGTCCGGCAGCGCGGCATCCTTGTGCCAGACCATGTGCGCGGGCTTGCCGGTCGCCTGCTCCAATGCGACGGCCATGTCGCGGTCGCAATTCGATCCGGGAAAAACGATGACGGCGGTCTGCAAGATCGGCTCCTGTTACCGAAGACGGGGGCGTTCTAATCCGGATCGGTGTCCGATGCGAGCGCTTTGCGCCTCGGCTCTCGACATTGCCGTGGGGCGATGGTTTGTTCTGCGCGAGGCATGCGGGGAGGCAAGATGCGCGAGATTGTGATCGGTGCGGCCCAGATGGGGCCTATCCAGAAGGCAGACGGGCGCGATGTCGTTGTCGCGCGGATGCTTGCGCTGCTGGAGCAGGCGATCAATGCGGGCTGCGATCTGGTCGTCTACCCCGAGCTCTGCCTGACGACATTCTTCCCACGCTGGATGATGGAGGATCAGGCCGAGGTCGACATCTGGTTCGAGGCCGAGATGCCCAACGCCGCGACGCAACCGCTGTTCGACCGGGCGGCAATGGCCGGAGTGGCGATCTCGCTGGGTTATGCCGAGCTGACGCCGGACGGGCAGCACTTCAACACGCAGATCTTCACCGACAAGGACGCCAAGATCGTTGGTAAGTACCGCAAGGTGCATCTGCCGGGCCATTCGGAATGGGACCCCGAGCGTTCGCATCAGCATCTGGAGAAGCGGTATTTCGAACCGGGCGATCTCGGCTTCCCGGTCTGGCGTAATCTGGACGCCTGGATGGGGATGCTCGTGTGCAATGACCGCCGTTGGCCCGAGGCTTACCGCGAGATGGGCCTGCAGGGGGTCGAACTGGTCATGCTGGGTTACAACACGCCGACGACGAACGGACAGGGCGGCGATGAGGATCTGGAGAAACGCATCTTCCACTCGACCATGTCGATGCAAGCCGGCGCCTATCAGAACTCATGCTGGGTCGTGGGTGTCGCCAAGGCCGGGGTCGAGGACGGGCACGGCCTGTTTGGCGGGTCGTGCATCATCCATCCGGATGGATCGGTCTGCCAACAGGCGGCGACGGATGGCGACGAGTTGCTCGTCCAGGCCTGCGACATGGATCTGGCGCTGTTCGGCAAGAAGACGATCTTCGACTTCAAGAAGCACAGACGGACTGAGCACTATCAGCGCATCGTCAATCAGACCGGCGTGATCTATCCGGACGGGACAGTCGGGTGACGCGCGCTCTCGATTTGGCTGAAGGGCCGGGGAAAGCGTCCATGCCCGGCGCAGCCGGGCGCGCCCGACCCTCCCCCTGCGACGGCGCATGGCGATATCGCAATCAGGCCAAACGAAGTCGACGCTTCGGTGGTGGGCGCGTGGGCTTGACCACCGGGTTTGCGCCCTCAGGCTCGGGCGCGCCTGCGGCAACCCGGATCAGACCACACGCGCGATCGAAACCATGACCACCGAAAACCTCGACATTGTGATCCGCGGCGGCGAGATCGCCACGACGACCACGCGCGCCCACGCGGATATCGGGATCAGGGGCGGCAAGATCGCGTGCCTCGGCCATGACCTCAGTGCGCCTGACATCATCGACGCGACTGGCAAGCTGATCCTGCCCGGCGGGATCGAAGCGCATTGCCATATCGCGCAGGAATCCGGCATGGGGCTGATGTCGGCGGATGACTACGAGACCGGGTCGATCTCGGCGGCGTTCGGCGGCAATTCGTCCTTCGTGCCCTTCGCCGCACAGCGCAAGGGCTGGGGCGTTCTGGAAACGCTCGACATCTATGACGGCCGCGCGAAACCGAAATCGGTGATCGACTGGGGCTATCACCTGATCATCTCGGACCCGACGCCGGAGGTCCTGACGGAGCTTCCGCGAGCGTTCGAGCGCGGCGTGACCAGCTTCAAGGTCTTCATGACCTACGACATCAGCATCGATGACGGGCAGTTTCTGGACATCCTCTCGGTCGCCAAGGCGCATGGCGCGATCACAATGGTCCACGCCGAAAACAAGCAGATGATCGGCTGGGCGACCGACCGGCTGCTCGCCGGGGGCCACGTCGCGCCGAAGTACCACGCTCCTTCACGCCCCGCGATGGCCGAGGTCGAGGCGATCAACCGGGCGATCAGCCTTGCGGGCATGGTCGATGCACCGCTCTTTATCGTGCATGTCTCGACCCCGCGCGGGGCCGATCTGGTCCGCAAGGCGCACAAGAGCGGCGCGAAGGTCTGGGCCGAGACCTGCCCGCAATACCTGTTCCTGACCGCAGAGGATCTCGATCGACCGGAGATGGAGGGCGCCAAGTACATCTGCTCGCCGCCGGTGCGGGATCGTGCAACGCAGGACGTGTTGTGGCGGCATATCCAGATGGGCACGTTCACGGTCGTCTCCTCGGATCATGCGCCCTACCGGGCCGATGAGACCGGCAAGTTCCATGCAGGGCCCGACGCACCGTTCAACAAGATTGCCAACGGGATGCCGGGGATCGAGATGCGGCTGCCGATGATGTTCTCGGAAGGCGTCGTCAAAGGGCGCATCCCGCTCGGCCAGTTCGTCGGTCTGTCATCGACCAATGCCGCGCGGCTCTACGGGATGTCCACCAAAGGCGACATTGCCGTCGGCCTGGATGCGGATCTCGCAATCTGGGATCCGGCGGAGGAGTGGGTCGCGGGCGAGATGCATGACAACATGGATTACAACCCGTTCGCGGGCATGACGATTACCGGGCGGCCCGTCACCGTGCTGACCCGCGGCAACCGGATCGTCGAGAACGGAGAACTGGTTGCGCGGCCTGGCGACGGCCGTTTCGTCCCGCGCGATCCGGTCGATCTCACCGGGCGGCGCGGCGGCGTGATCCCGGAGCTGGACCCGGCAAAGAACTTCGGTGCGGAGATCGCGCCGTGAGCGGCCCGATCCTCGTGATCAATCCAAACTCCAACGAAGCGGTTACGCAGGGCATATCGGATGCGCTGAACGGGTTTCGTTTTCCGGGCGGCCCGGAGATCGAGTGCGTGACGCTCGCGGAAGGACCTTTCGGCATCGAAAGCCAGGTCGATTCCGACAGCGTGATCCTGCCGCTCGTGAAGCTGGCCGAGGCACGGCCCGACGCTGCGCCGATCATCATCGCCTGTTACTCTGATCCGGGCATCGACTCGGTCAGGTCCGTGGCCTCCTGCCCGGTCCTCGGCATTCAGGAGAGCGGCACGCTAATGGCCATGGCGCGCGGCGACCGTTTCGGAGTGATCGCGCTCTCCGATCGCTCGATTGCCCGGCACTTGCGGTACCTGCGCCGGATGCAGGTCATCGACCGGCTGGCCGGAGAACGTGCTGCGGACCTCACGGTTGCCGAAACCGCGTCCGAGGGAGACACGTTCGCGACGCTGAGGTCCGCCGGCATTCTGTTGCGCGATGAGGACCGGGCGGACGTGATCATTTTGGGCTGCGCCGGTATGGCCCGGCACCGCGCGGCGCTGGAGGCGGATTTGGGTGTGCCGGTGATTGACCCGTGCCAGGCCGCGGTTGCGATGGCGGTTGGGACGATTTTGTCCTGAGCGTCCCCAGGCAGCACCGATTAGCTCACTTTTTCAACGCCTCGCGCAGCGAGGTGGCGCCCGACCCTCCCCACGGGAGGGCCCAGAGCCACGTCGCCATTGGGCTAGTCGATCGAGATACGTAGTTGTGTGATCGTGGCTGCCACTCCAAGAGCGCCCGCCTCGGGTCGATCTCCACAAGTCGGCTCGCTGAAGCGTTCACCGCATCGGTGGCAGCAAAACCGATTTCGCCCGGCAACCGCGTTCGACCTTGGCCGTGCACGCCCGCGGGACGAGTGCCTTCGAGAGGCAGACTCGAACCTCCTGAACGAAACCGTCGCGGCAGGTCACTGCCAGTTGATTGGCGCGCAGGTTCGGGTTGGCCTCGAGGAACGCCTTCTCGACGACGCCCGGCGGGATCTTCACCTGCTTGTCGAGCTTGCGCAGGACGGCGGGACGGTCGATCATCTCGTAGGCCTCGCGCGACAGATCGAAATATTCCCGCGCGGAGAGACCCGAACATCGCCCGTGCTTCTTCCACTGGTGCCAGGCGAGGCCGCCCGAGCCCATGATGTCGGCCATCTTCCCGCTCATCGTCCGCGACGGATCGCGTTCGGTGGTGCGGCAGTACTCGGGCCAGTCGCGTTCGCCCTGCGGCCAGAGCCCGTGCAGGGTGAATCCGTAAGCGTGGCGCGGGTCGCACTGATCGGCACGCCGCGCATCGCCCTCGATCTTGCACCAGGTCGCATTCCACGACAGCGCCAGCACATAGTGGGTGAAGTCGTCCTGCGCGGCAGCGCCCATCGGCCAGATCAGCGCCAGTATCGCGAAAAGTCTTCTCACAGAATCGTCTTCCATTAACGGCGGTTGTTGCCTATATACCGCGTCAACTTCCCCCTCGAAACCGTGAGAAGCGCCGCCCCGGCCTCCGGTCTTCGGACCCGGCGAAGCCGTGCGCGCAACACAGAAGGAGAGAGCGATGGCCCAAAATCTGCCGCTGATGCCCAAGGCGACCGCCGTCTGGCTGGTCGACAATACCACGTTGACGTTCCGACAGATTGCCGACTTCACCGGAATGCACGAGCTCGAGATTTCCGGCATCGCTGACGGCGAGGTCGCGATCGGCATGAAGGGGTTTGATCCGATCACCAACAATCAGCTCACGGCGGATGAGATCAAGCGCTGCGAGGCTGATCCGATCCAGCGCCTGACGCTGGTCAGGCGCAAGCTGGCGCCTGAACCGAAGAAGAAAACCCCGCGCTACACGCCGGTCTCGAAGCGGCAGGACCGTCCGGCGGCCATTGCCTGGCTGGTGCGCTATCACCCGGAGATGGAAGACAGCCAGATCTCGAAACTGCTGGGAACCACCAAGCCGACGATCCAGGCCATCCGCGACCGCACGCACTGGAATATCGCCAACATTCAGCCGGTCGACCCCGTGGCGCTCGGTCTCTGCAGCCAGATCGACCTCGATGCCGCCGTGCAGAAAGCCGCCGCCAAGAAGGCCGCTCAGCAGGAAGCGGTGCCGACGCCCGAGGAGCGCGTCAGCCTGATGCCCGTCGCCGAAAGCCTCGCGGTGCCGGAACCCAGCGCCGCACCTTTGCCGTCGCATGTCGAGGGGTTCGAGTCCTTCAGCCTCGACGATCCGCGCACCAAGGAGGATCAGGCCGACGCGGCAGAGCTCGATCCCGATGCGCTCTTCAACCTGCCGCGCGGCGATGGCGGGCAGGAAGACGATCAGCCCTGATTTCGGGACGAGACACGCATGTATGGACGCCTGAAAGCGAAACTGCGCGGGACGCAGACCGTCGCGGTCGTTCCGATGAACGGCGCGATCATGTCCGGCGGCCGGCTTGGCCGCGCCTTCGATGACGCCGCCCTCGCGCCGCTGATCGAGGAAGCGTTCAACGTGCCGGGCGTCGTCTCGGTCGCCTTGACGATAAACTGTCCCGGCGGGTCGGCCGCGCAAAGCTCGATGATCGCGGCGCGTATCCGGAGGCTCGCCGAGGCCAAGCAGGTTCCGGTCGCCGCGTTCTGCGCCGATGTCGCCGCGTCCGGCGGTTACTGGCTTGCCTGTGCCGCTGACGAGATTTTCATCGATCAGACCTCGATCGTCGGATCGATCGGCGTCATCGCTGCCGGATTCGGCTTTCACGAAGCGATCGACAAGCTCGGGATCGAGCGCCGCGTCCATACGGCAGGCGAGTCCAAGTCGATGTGGGACCCGTTCAAGCCCGAGGAAGAAAAAGACGTCGAGCGGCTGAAGCACCTCCAGGGCGTGATCCACGACAGGTTCATCGCGTGGGTTCAGGAACGCCGCGGCGCACGGCTTGAGGATAAGCCCGATCTTTTCACCGGGGCCGTCTGGGTCGGACAGGAGGCCATCGACTGTGGCCTCGCCGACGGCATGGGTCACGTCGTGCCGGTCATGCGCGAGCGTTTCGGGGAGAAGGTCACGTTCCGCGTCCTCGGACGGCGGAGATCGCTTTGGGAGCGGCTCGGCGGCCCCGGCGTCGACCATGTTCTCGAAGAAGCCACGCTGCGATCGCTAAACGCGCGTTTCGGTCTCTGACCGCCGAAGCGCCGCATCATTGTGAGTATGCTTAAGGCCGCTTTAATGGCGAGGGTGCATGAGGTACGATGCAACGACCGTCGATTGGAGTTCGCATGTCTCGTCATTTCTCTGCGACCCTCCTGCTCGACCGTCCCTGGCGGCTCAACATAGATGCTGTCGCGACGGCGCTGAGGTCGCTGTTCCCCCAGATCGGTGAAGTGGATTCGGTGCCCGGTCAGGCAGCGGACGAGGATGCAGGCGTCCTGATCATCGAAGGCGCGACCGTCGTCGTTCAATCCGTCGACGCGCCGGTCGATTCGGCTGACCTGACGCCGCCCCTGCGGCCTCTGCGGGCCGAGGGGGCCGATGCGGCAGCGACACAGCATTCATCGCACGTGATCATCACGGCGGGCGGCGCCCTGCCCGGGCTTGAAGGGGGCGAGGCTTACGCGGCTCTCGTGCACTTCGTCGCGGCCGCGGCTCTGACGGTTGCGCCAGCATCGGCGGTGTTCTGGCGACAGGGCTGGGCGTTGACCCGCTCCTCGACCTTTTCGGCCGCGACCAGCATGCTGCTGGAAGGCAAGATGCCGGTGGGCACCTGGGTCAGCTTCGCCTCCGTCGTCCCGTCGGGCTACCGCCCGGAGGATGGCATGGGCATGGTGACGTATGGCATGCGCCCATTCGTCGGCCGCGAGCTTGAGCTTGCACCGCGTCCGGGCGATGCGCGCTCCGCGTTTCAGACGCTCGGCGCGATCTGCCGGATGCTCCTCGACAAGGGCACGGCGTTGTCGGACGGCGCACGGCTCCGCACCGATGACGATGCTCCGATCCTGATGGTGCGCGAGCGCACGTACTGGCTGCGCCGGGATCTGTCCGCATTCGTGCTGGTCTCGGAGGACGCGATCGTCGACTCCGAAACCCTCAAGCCGCGCTCGGTGCCTGCCTGATAAGGTAAGGGTTATGCAGTCAGCCGTCGCCCGGACGGTTGTCGACGACGCGCACCGCTTTTCCCTGTGATCGCGCAACGCCGCCCGGATCCGCGACCCTGACCTTCGCCGTCACGCCGACCGTGTCCTTTACGCGGTTTGCCAGTTCGGCGGCATTGGCTTCCCGTTGCTCATCGGACGCCGCATCCCCCGTCGCTTCCGTCAGGATCGTCATCGCATCCATCCGGCCCTCGCGGCTCAACTCGATCTGGAAGTGCGGTGCGAGGCCCTGCACCTTCATCAACTGTTCCTCGATCTGGGTGGGGAAGACGTTCACGCCGCGCAGGATGATCATGTCGTCGCTGCGCCCGGTGATCTTTTCGATCCGCCGCATCGAGCGCGCCGTCCCCGGCAGCAGCCGCGTCAGGTCCCGCGTGCGGTAGCGGATGACCGGCATCGCCTCCTTCGAAAGCGTCGTCAGTACAAGCTCGCCCATCTCGCCATCCGGCAGGACGGCACCGGTCTCGGGATCGATGATCTCGGGATAGAAGTGATCCTCCCAGATGTGCAGACCGTCCTTGGTCTCGACGCACTCCTGCGCGACGCCCGGCCCGATGATCTCGCTCAGCCCATAGATGTCGACGGCATGCATGTCGAAGGCCTCTTCAACCTCCTCGCGCATCGCATTGGTCCAGGGTTCGGCTCCGAAGATCCCGACTTCCAGCGGAGACTGCCGCGGATCGAGGCCCTGCGCCCGGTATTCATCGAGGATCGACAGCATGTAGGACGGCGTGACCATGATCGTCGTGGCGCGGAAATCCTCGATCAGCGTGACCTGCCGCGTCGTCATGCCCCCCGAGACCGGCACGACGCTGACGCCGAGTTTCTCGCCTCCGGCGTGGGCACCTAGGCCGCCCGTGAAGAGCCCATACCCGTAGGCATTGTGCAGCACATCGCCCGGTTTCGTCCCCGCCGCCCGCATCGAACGCGCCACGACCTCGGCCCAGACATCCAGGTCTTTTTCAGTGTAACCGACCACCGTCGGCTTCCCCGTCGTGCCCGAGGACGCATGGATTCGCGCGACCTTTTCGCGGGGCACCGCAAACATCCCGAACGGGTAATTCGCCCGCAGGTCTTGCTTGGTCGTGAAGGGAAACTTCGCGATATCGTCCAGCGACATCAGGTCGTCAGGTTGAACGCCCGCCGCGTCAAACGCCGACTTGTAGTGCGGCACCGTGTAAGCGTTCGCCAGTGCCTTCTTCATGCGCGCCAATTGCACCGTTGCGATCTCGTCTCGCGAGGCGATCTCGATGGCGTCCAGGCTCTCGCGGGGCGGCGTCAGGTCTTTCATCTGGTTTGTTCCTCCCGCGGTGATGGACCGTGAATCGGCGTTGCCGGTCCACGGCGCATTTCAGGTGGGTACGAAGGTTTCGAGCCGAACGTTCAGGGCTTTTCCAGCATCAGGGCGATGCCCTGGCCGACACCGATACACATGGTGCAGAGCGCCCGGGTCGCATCGCGTTCCTGCATCTCGACCGCAGCCGTCAGCGCCAGACGCGCGCCGGACATGCCGAGCGGATGGCCCAGCGCGATCGCGCCGCCGTTCGGGTTCACGTGCTCGGCATCGTCGGGCAGGCCAAGCTGGCGGGTCACGGCGAGGCCCTGTGCCGCGAATGCCTCGTTCAGCTCGACGATGTCGACTTCCGACACCTTCAGCCCCAGCCGTTCCATCAGGCTCTGCGAGGCGGGGGCGGGGCCGATCCCCATGATGCGTGGCGGTACGCCCGCCGTCGCCATGCCTGTAATGCGTGCCTTGGGCGTCAGCCCGTACTTCTCCACGGCTGCCGCCGATGCGACGATCACCGCGCAGGCCCCGTCATTCACGCCCGAGGCATTGCCCGCGGTCACCGACCCGCCGTCGCGGAACGGTGCGGGCAGCGCGGCAAGTTTCTCCGGTGAGGTCTGGCGCGGATGCTCATCGTGCTCCACGATGATCGGATCCTTCTTGCGCTGCGGGATTGTCACCGGAGTGATCTCCTTCGCCAGACGCCCACTCGCCTGAGCCGCCGCGGCTTTCTCCTGCGACCGGAACGCGAACGCATCCTGATCGGCCCGGCTGACCTGAAAGTCCTCGGCGACGTTCTCGGCGGTCTCCGGCATTGAGTCGATCCCGTATTGCTTCTTCAGCACCGGGTTGACGAACCGCCAGCCGATCGTGGTGTCGAAGATCTCGGCGCGGCGCGAGAACGCCGTGTCCGCCTTGGGCATGACCATCGGTGCGCGCGACATGCTTTCGACCCCGCCCGCCACGATCACGTCCGCTTCGCCGGCCTTGATCGCCCGCGCCGCCGTGCCGACCGCATCGAGACCCGACCCGCAGAGCCGGTTGATCGTCGCCGCCGGCACGCTGTCCGGCAGCCCGCCGAGCAGCACCGACATCCGACCGACATTGCGGTTGTCCTCGCCGGCCTGATTGGCGCAGCCGATATAGACGTCATTCACGTGCTCGCCCGATAGCCCCGGCACCGAGGCCATGACTTCGCGGATCACATGTCCCAGCATGTCGTCCGGCCGCACCGACGACAGCGCCCCACCATAACGGCCGATCGGTGTCCGCAGACCCTCGCAGAGATATGCCTCAGCCATCGGTCTTCTCCTCCCCTTCTTCGTCTTCCTCGAAATTCGTCCCGCTCACGGTTCTCGAGTTTCCGCGCATGACCGCAATGACCGTACCGTCCTGATTGGTGACCGTCACGTCATAGACACCGCTGCGCCCGGCTTTCTGGACTTCAATCGCACTTGCGGTCAGCCGGTCGCCCGCTCTGCCCGGCGCGCAAAATGTGATGGCGTTCTGTTGGGCGAGCGTGACCTGATTGTAGCTGTTGCAGGCAAAGGCGAAGGCGCTGTCGGCCAGCGTGAAGATGTATCCGCCGTGACAGATCAGGTGCCCGTTGCAATGATGCTCCTCGACGGTGAACGACATTTCCGCAGTGCCCGGCCCGACATCGTCCAGCGACATGCCCAGCCATTTCGACGCCTTGTCGGTCGCCCACATTGCCTCGGCCGATCGCCGCGCGCGCTCCTGTGGTGTCAGAGACATGCCGCACGCCCTCCCAAGCGTTACGGAAAATCGAAAATCTCAGTCAGATTTGTAACACAAATCTCCTGCTGTCCAGCTAAACCCGCACTGCCGCCAACGCCGCTTCCGGCCGCGCAGCGGACGGTGGCGGTGGTGGGGGCGGTGGCGGGCCGGATTGGTTCCCGAGCCGTGCGCGCGCCCGCGCGCAGGGCGAGCGGCCAAAGACCCCGGCTGTTCATACGATCACCGCGCGCCGGTGCTGTTCGCCGACGTCGAAAACCTGCTTGTAGCGCGCGATCTCGGATTCAGGCCCCATCGCCTTGTTCGGATTGTCCGACAGCTTCACGGTCGGGCGTCCGTCGGCGGAAATCACCTTGCAGACCAGCGAAAACGGATCGAGCCCGCCGTCCGGCGCCATGCCCCGGAAGTCGTTGGTCAGCAACGTGCCCCAGCCGAAGCCCAGACCGACCCGGCCATGAAACTGATCGTGGAGCTTTGCGATCTCCTCGGTGTCGAGCCCGTCGGAGAAGATCATAAGCTTATTCAAAGGATCCTGCCCGCGCCGTTTCCACCAGTCGATCACGACCTCACCGATTGCGGCCGGCTCGCCCGAGTCGATGCGCACGCCGGTCCAGTCGTCGACCCAGTCCGGCGCTCTTTCCAGAAAGCCCTTGGTTCCGAAGGTGTCCGGCAGGATGATCAACAGGTTCCCGGCATAATCATCCTGCCAGTTCCGAAGAACCTGATAGGGTGCTGCGGCAAGCTCGGCGTCGCCCTCCGCCAGCGCTGCCTCGATCATCGGCAGCTCGTGCGCGTTGGTGCCGACGGCTTCGACCTCGCGCCGCATCGCGATCAGGCAGTTCGAGGTGCCAGTGAACCGGTCGCCCAGCCCCTCGATCATTGCCTGCACGCACCAGTCCTGCCAGAGAAAGCCGTGCCGTCGCCGCGAGCCGAAATCGGCGATCCGCAACCCGTCGAGGCTGCGCAGCCGCTCGACCTTCTCCCAGACCCGCGTCATCGCCCGCGCATAGAGCACCTGCAGTTCGAACTTGCCGAGATGTTTCAGCACGGCCCGCGACCGCAGCTCCATCAGCACCGCGAGGGCGGGGATCTCCCACATCATCGTCTCGATCCATGGGCCCTCGAAGGTCAGCTCGTACTGATCGCCGCGGCGCTCCAGGTGATAATCTGGAAACCGGAAATTCTCGAACCACTCCATGAAGTCCGGCCGGAACATCCAAAGCTCGCCATAGAACGTGTTGCCGCGCAGCCAGGTGCTTTCGCCCCGGCTCAGCGAGAGCGTGCGGATGTGGTCCAGTTGCTCGCGCAGCTCGCCCTCGTCGATCAGACGCGCGAGCGGCACGTGATCCGAGCGGTTGATCACGCTGAAGGTCACGTGCGTGCTCGGATTGTGCCGCAGGATGCTCTGCGCCATCAGCAGTTTGTAAAAATCGGTATCGATGACGGATCGGACAATCGGGTCGATCTTCCAGGTGTGGTCATGGACCCGGGTGGCGATGTCCGTCATGGCGGTGTTCTTCCCCAAGAGCGTTTTTCGGGATCATGCACAAATCGTCCGGCGCGTCGAATGCAGAGTCGCCGGTCCGGCGGCGAATGCACGCGATCCGAGCGGGCGCATCATGCTGAAAAATTAGACAATCGGTCGAGATGACTAAAAAATAATCATAAAATTGGTCCATTGACCACCCACCCGCAGAAGTGCGGATTCTTAACAATCTGATAATCAACACAAAATCGGATCATGCAGGTTTTGGCACGCATCTTGGATATGCGCAGCCGGGCTCCGAGGAGCGAACTTAACCGGGGATAACGCATGAAACTGATCATCGCTGTCATCAAACCATTCAAACTCGAGGAGGTCCGGACCGCGCTCAGCGGGTTGGGTGTCCAGGGTTTGATGGTGTCCGAAGTCAAGGGCTTCGGACGGCAAAGCGGTCACACTGAAATCTATCGCGGTGCAGAATACACCGTGAACTTCGTACCGAAGCTGAAGCTCGAGATCGTCGTGAACGACGATCAGGTCGAGCAGGTCACCGACACGATCGCGAAGACCGCTCAGACCGGCAAGATCGGCGACGGCAAAATCTTCGTTCTGGGTGTGGAACAGGCGCTCCGGGTTCGGACCGGCGAGCGCGACGAAGACGCGATCTGACGCGTCAACGAATACGGAAAGAGGGATACCATGCATAAGAAACTACACATCACGGCATTGGGCGCTGCTGCTCTGCTGTTCGCCGGCCCCGCGCTGGCTCAGGAAGGCCCGTCCGACGTGCCCGCGCACTCGGTCTTCGTCTTCAACACGCTCCTGTTCCTGATCGGCGGCTTCCTGGTCATGTGGATGGCCGCGGGCTTCGCGATGCTGGAAGCCGGTCTCGTCCGCTCGAAGAACGTCGCGATGCAGTGTACCAAGAACATCGCGCTCTTCTCGATTGCAGCCGTCGGCTACTACATCATCGGTTACCTGCTGATGTATCCGGGCGATGGCTGGATGATCGAAGGCTATGTCGGCGCCATCGGCAGCGCGGCGCTCGAGGCGGTCGGTGTTGCTCCGGCCGACGCCGACGCGCTAGACTACGCATCGACCGGTTCGGACTACTTCTTCCAGCTGATGTTCTGTGCAGCCACCGCTTCCATCGTCTCGGGCGCGCTGGCCGAACGCATCAAGCTCTGGCCGTTCCTGATCTTCACCTTCCTGCTGACCGCGATCATCTACCCGATCCAGGCATCGTGGAAGTGGGGCGGCGGCTGGCTCGACGGCATGGGCTTCCTGGATTTCGCAGGCTCGACGGTCGTCCACTCGGTTGGCGGCTGGGCCGCACTGGCCGGTGCCATCATCCTCGGCGCGCGGAAGGGAAAGTTCGATTCGAGCGGCGGCATCCACCCGATGCCGGGTTCCAGCCTCCCGCTGGCCACGCTGGGCACGTTCATCCTGTGGCTTGGCTGGTTCGGCTTCAATGGCGGCTCGCAGCTTGCCATGGGTTCGGTCGGTGACGTTGCCGATGTCAGCCGGATCTTCGCGAACACCAATGCGGCTGCGGCCGGTGGCGTGATCGCCGCACTGATCCTGACCCAGGTGATGTTCGGCAAGGTCGACCTGACAATGTGTCTCAACGGCGCGCTGGCCGGTCTCGTGTCGATCACGGCCGAGCCGCTGACGCCGTCGCTGGGTGCTGCCACGCTAATCGGCGCTGTCGGTGGCGTGATCGTGGTCTTCACGGTGCCGCTGCTCGACAAGCTCAAGATCGACGACGTCGTCGGCGCCATCCCGGTTCACCTGTTCGCAGGCATCTGGGGCACCATCGCGGTCGTCCTGACCAATGGTGACGCCTCGATCGTGACGCAGCTCTTCTCGATCGTCGTTGTCGGTGTTTTCGTCTTCGGTGTCTCGCTGGTGGTCTGGATCATCCTGAACACCGTCATGGGCATCCGCGTCAGCGAAGAAGCCGAAGTCGCCGGTCTGGATACGTCCGAACTCGGCATGGAAGCCTATCCGGAGTTCGGAAAGGGCTCTCAGACCATCTGAGACTAGGGATCCTCCCATCCCCAGTGAGGGCGCCTACGGGCACCCTCCCACTTTTCCCGGGCCTCAGTGCCCGGGATTTTTTTGCCGCAATCAAATTTGCAAGCGATTTCGTCTGACGCAATAATATTGCGCGAATTTCATTGACGGCCCAAGGCGCCCGGTCTAGGTACGCTCGCAAATGCGAGATAGTATGACGCAACGCAGCATCCGTGCCGCGATGCGGGGAGATCCGAGATGAACGCAGAGCCTGCCCTGACCCAGGAATCGATCGATTCCGCGAAGTTGCTCGGCATGACGGCACACGCCGTCGATGCGGCCTCGGAATTCCTCGACAAGGCCCGGGCTTCCGTTGCGTCGAAGGTCATGGTCGAGGGCCGGGTTTCCGGCAAGCTGGTCGATCAGCACCAGTACGCCGCCCACGCCTATGCCTGGATGGCGACCTATGTCGAATCGCTGCGTCAGCTCCAGGGGTGGGCCGAGCGATTGATGGCGGACGGTGCCTTCGGCGAGACCGAACAACTGATCCTGCAGATCGGCTTTGGCGAGTACCTCTGGCAGCTCTACGGCGGCATTCCCATGAGCCAGGGCGAGATCGTCCGGCCGCAGGATTGCGGGCTGACCCAGGAAGATCAGCGCGTTCTTATGACAGAACCCGTGATGTGGCTGACACAGAACGGCAATTCGGATGCAGCCCGCGTACGCTTGGCGCAGCTTATGGCCGAACAGGAAGGCGCGTCGATCTTCGGAGCCTCGGGCCTCGATGAAGAATACGAGATGGTGCGCGAGCAGTTCCGCCGCTTTGCCGATGAAAAAGTCCTCCCCCACGCGCATGGCTGGCACCTGCGCGACGAACTCATCCCGATGGAGATCCTGGACGAGATGTCCGAAATGGGCGTCTTCGGGCTCACCATCCCCGAGGAGCACGGCGGGATCGGCATGGGAAAGACCGCGATGTGCGTGGTCTCGGAAGAGCTCAGCCGCGGTTACATCGGCGTCGGCTCGCTCGGCACCCGTTCGGAGATAGCTGCCGAGTTGATCCTGGGCGGCGGGACCGAGGAGCAGAAGGCCGAGTACCTGCCCAAGCTCGCGTCCGGAGAGATTCTACCCACCGCAGTCTTCACCGAACCGAACACCGGATCGGACCTCGGCGCGCTCAAGACCCGCGCCGTGAAGGATGGCGACGACTGGATTGTTACCGGTAACAAAACCTGGATCACCCATGGCGGGCGTACCGACATCATGACGGTGCTCGCCCGGACCGACCCCGAGACGTCTGATTACCGCGGCCTATCGATGTTCATCGCGCCGAAGACCCGCGGAACCGATGCCGAGCCGTTTCCCGATGAGACCATCGCCGGCGGCGAGATCGAGGTCCTCGGCTATCGCGGCATGAAGGAATACACGCTGGCGCTCGACGGACACCGGGTGCCGGGCAGCGCGCTGCTGGGCGGCGAGGAAGGACAGGGCTTCAAACAGCTCATGCGGACCTTCGAGAGCGCTCGCATCCAGACCGCCGCGCGGGCCATCGGCGTCGCGCAGTCCGCGATGGAGATCGCGCTGCGATACGCGCAGGAGCGCGAGACCTTCGGCAAGCCCCTGATCAGTTTCCCGAGGGTCGCGTCGAAACTGGCCATGATGGCCGTCGAGATCATGATTGCGCGCCAGCTCACTTACTTCTCGGCGCGTGAGAAGGATCAGGAGCGCCGCTGCGATCTGGAAGCCGGAATGGCGAAGCTGCTCGGCGCCCGCGTTGCATGGGCTGCCGCTGACAACGGTTTGCAGATCCACGGCGGAAACGGGTTCGCGCTGGAATATCCGATAAGTCGCGTGCTGTGCGATGCCCGCATCCTGAACATCTTCGAAGGCGCCGCCGAAATTCAGGCCCAGGTCATCGCGCGCCGGTTGCTGGCCGGAGACTAGTCGCCGAAAACGAAAACGGCGGAGGCTGAACCTCCGCCGTCAAATCACGCCCGCCCGGTCAGGTTGCGTCTAACGCACCAGTCGCGCAGTGAAATCGTCCGTCGTGACTTCGTCGGTCACGTCCTCGATCAGCTCGATATACATCGACGTCTCGACCGAAGCCGCGATCTCGCATCCGACATCGCCCTCGCCGCAGAACATGCCGGCCGGGTTCGGAATGTACGAGTCGATCACGTACATGTCGTCGAGCGTCACGTCGTAGCTGCCATCGGCATTGGCGCTCCGGAAATTGCCCTCCTCGTCCGCCACCGTCCCCGTCACGACGCCGCAATTGACCATCGCCGCGCGAATTCTGCGCCGCTCCCGGTTGCCGTGGATGAGCGCGCCGTCCAGCGTCGCGATATCCGAAACCGCGCCGAGATCGCTGCTGACCCCGGTGTTTCCGGTCATGTCGAGATAGTCGTCCGGGAAGTTCTTCAGGTAGCGCGCATCCGAGTACTGAACCGGCTCTCCAGCAGAGTTTTCCAGCGTGCTTTCCGTTCCGGGCACATACCGCGCGGCATAGTCCGCCACATCGTCAGGTGTTGCCGGCGCCTCGCCGTTCCAGAACTCGACCCGCGTGCGGTCGCCGTTCGTCTGGAGCTGATCGTCGACCTGAGCGTCGCGCTGCGCCTGATAGAACAGGTACCAGCTGTTCGGCCCGGTGAACGGCCCGATCGGGATAACCGAGTTCGGATCGCCGCCGTCGAAATCATAGCTGTTGTTTCGATAGGCGCGCGTCCGGGCGAACATGTAGAGCGGGCTCTCGCCCATGTGGTGGTCGCCGACGAAGTCGATCTCGCACCCGCATTCCTCACGCTCACGGCCCGGCGTTGCGGACGCAGCACAGCCATCGTAGCTCGTCGCCAGCACGTAATCGTCCTGGCACTGCGCTGCAGCTGCGTCCTGATCGGCCGGATCCGCCAGTGCTTCGGCATCGAGAAGGCACTGATCGAGCACCTGGCGTGCAACGTCCTGACGGCCCAGCGTCTTGTCGTGACAGAAATCGTAGCCCATGCCCTCGCCGCGCGTTCCGGCGACATAGGTCATGCCCGGGCCGGGGATCGTGTCATAGGCCGGCTGGAAGATGTCGACCATGGCGTTCGCCGGATCGGACTCGTCGGTCGACGCTGTCCGTGGATCGTCGCAGGGCCAAGGCTGGTTGTAGTCCGGAATGCCGTCCTGGATCAGACGGATATCCGCGAGCAGCTCGTTACCGTCCGCATCCGTCAGAATGTTGCCATCGCCGTCCCTGGCATACTCGCACATCGCAGGCATGCTCCCGTCGGGCTGGCCGAAGCGATCCGCCAACTCGTAGGTCGTCACCGCCAACCGGTCCGGTTCGAAGAAGTTCGCCGGCGTGAAGGGGAGTGCGCCGCTGCCGTCCACCGGGCGCCCGTCCTGCAGAATTTCCTCGAACGGAGGAAGCCAGATATCGAACGCCGTGTTGACCGAGCGCAAAACCGTATCGCCATTCGCAGGCTTTATCTTCAGCGGGTCGTCGTCGGTCCAACACATGTTCTGCGCGGTCGCTTGCGCCATAAGGCAACGGTCGCGCGCTTCGATGTACTCCTGCGTGTCCGCCCCGGCGGTGATGATCTGCCCGGCGAGATCGCGCAGGAACGTACCGCTGCAGACACCCGATGGGTCCGAGATCGGATCGGCGATCTGGAAGAGCTGGTGGTTCAAATCCCAAGGGAAGAGCGAGCCGTGTTCCTCGCCGTTCGTGATGATCTGATCTGACGGGACCGCGCCGTTGGCGAAATTTGGTGCAAAGAAGAACAGCGAACGCCCCGGAACTGTATGCGCCGGGTTGGCAGAGCCGTCCGACAACTCCTTCGGCTCAAGCAGCGGATTGTCGGCCTCGTCCTGATCTTCCCAGGGATTGCACATCACCAGTGCCGAGAGATCGGCGCAGGACATCCGGTCCAGCGTCGCGGCGGCAACGGCGCGAAGCCCGTAGCTGTCCGGCCCGATCTGCGAGACCTTGGAGCTCGCGCCCTCGTTCCGGTCGCTCGTGTTGCCGAGGTTCACGATGGTCTGCGTCATGAACCGCGTTGCCGCGCTGACATCTGCGCTGATGACCGCGACGACATAGGCCGCAGACTCGGAGTCGGCTGCGCTCCCTTCGGTCGCCGACGCCGTCGCATAGCCGACGCGGTTGGACTCCGGAAACGCTTCGGTCATGTCGTTCTGCGAGAGGCTCGACGCCTCCATGTCCGAGTAGAACAGGAGTTGTTCGACCACAAAGCCACCGGCCCGCAGATCCGTTGCGCTGAGAAGACCGCCTGAACCGTCTCCGAACACGGCGGTTTGAGCGCGCGCGATCGAGTCGTCCTTGCCATCGAGTTCGTTCGCCGCGAGCAGAGCGATCTGATCGGCATACATCTGCATGCCGTTGTGCGTGTCATAGACGCGGCCGGAATCCAGCACGATGCCGGTCGCACCGAAGACCATCAGCGAGAAGAAGATAACCTGGATCGTGGCGGTGCCGCGCTCGTCACCGCAGAACCTGGAGCAGGTGCTCCGCAGCCTGCCCAGTATCGAACCCTTCGTCGTGTCCTTGGCCATTTTGCCGCTCCCGGCTTGCGCGCATAGAGCCTGAACCTTAATCGGCTCCACCGAACCCAGCTCTAAATTATAAGTGATATCGCCCGGCAGGTATACGCAGAAATGTGTACTTATTGAGGCACTTGACACTGCAAATTGAGAATCGGACTGCAACGATATGGCGACTTTCACGGCACTTACGACCGTTCCAGATGCAAAATGCGCAGAAGCGCTGGGTGAAGCACTGGAAAGCCTCGTCCCTGCGCCGACCGGGGTAGGTGTCTTCCGGCTCGAGGATGATTCGGGTTTGTGGGAGATCGGCGGGTATTTTCAGGACCGGCCCGACGAGATTTCGCTCGCCATTCTGGCCGGCGCGTTCGATGCCAAGCCGTTTGCCGTAAGCCGTGTCGACGACCGTGACTGGGTCGCTCAGGTGCGGCGTGAACTGCATCCGGTCGAGGCCGGGCGCTTCACCGTTTACGGCAGCCATGACAGCCACCGCGTGGGACCCAACAGGATCGGCTTGCGGATCGAGGCCGCCATGGCGTTCGGGACCGGGCATCACGGAACGACGCGCGGCTGCCTGATGCTGTTCGACCGTCTCTTGCGGCAGAGGCACCGTCCGCGCCGCGTCGCCGATATCGGGTGTGGGACGGGTGTGCTGGCCATGGCGGCCGCGAAGGCGCTGCGGGTTCCGTGCGTCGCGACCGACATCGATCAGGTAGCCGCCGAAACCGCGCGCGCGAACATCGCGGCGAATGGCGCCAGCCCTTGGGTGCGCACCGGGCGCGCGGCCGGGTTCCGCCATGCTCACCTGCGGGCGTCAGCACCCTTCGATCTGGTTTTTGCAAATATCCTCGCCTCGCCCCTGAAACGTCTGGCACCGTCGATCGCCGAACATCTGGCGCTGGGCGGCCACGCGATCCTTGCGGGCCTGCTCACCTATCAGGCGACCGGGGTAATCCGGACCTTCGAAGGCCACGGCTTCGTTCGCAGCGATTTCATCCGGCTGGGCGACTGGACCAGCCTGACGATGCGCAGGCTCTGATCCCGGAACGAAAAGGGCCGCCCGGTCGGGGCGGCCCTGAAGCTCTTATTCTGCCGCGATCACAGGAGCGAAGCGCGATCCCGCATGAATTCGACATGGGCCCGGGTCAGACCGATATCGTCGAGCAGCTTCGGGCTCAACCGGTCCAGTTCGCGCACGGTGCGCATCGTATCCACCTTGTGGCGAATCCGGGCAACGATGCGGCCGAAGAAACCGGCATCCTTCATGTCTGCCGATGCGGCGGACAGACCGATGTCTTCCAGTTCCGTCGGCGTCAGTTTACGGAATTCCGCCGCCATCGTGCGGCGGGCATTCCAGGAAAGAACGTCCTCGGCCACGCCATACAGCGCGGACGAGATACGATAGGTAGAAACAGCCCCGAAGGGTACTTTCTGCGCGTTGTCGATCATGGCCATGACGGCATCTCCATCCATCAAAGTGGGCAGTGACCATCACCGCCCGCAGCGAGCAGATAGGATCGGGAAATCGCCGAAACAAATGCAGTAAGTGCATGTGGGCTATGCATTTTTTGCAATCTCGCGCAATGGTCTGAAAGCGACGGAAATTAAGGCTGTCCACGTCGGATTCAGACCATGAGGAGCAGATTCCCTGGATTTTTGTTCATGCTTCGTGCTATTCGTTGCGAAAGCGTTGAAAACGGCGCGACGGGCAGGAGCAGGACATGCGTGTTATCGGGTTCGATCCCGGTCTGAGAAGGACGGGATGGGGCGTGATCGACTCGGTAAACGGGCGCTTGCGGCACGTCGCGAACGGCACCTGCACGACCGGTACGGGGGATCTCGCGACCCGTCTGTGCGAGCTTCACGGCAAGATCCAGGACATTGTGCAGGCTCATGCGCCGGATCAGGCTGCGGTCGAGCACACCTTCGTCAACAAGGATGCGGCCGGTACGCTGAAGCTCGGACAGGCCCGCGCGATTTCGTTGCTGGTGCCGGCGCAGCACGGGCTGCCGGTTGCCGAATACGCACCCAATGCCGTCAAGAAGACCGTGGTCGGCGTCGGGCACGCGGACAAGGCGCAGATCCAGCATATGATCGGTGTCCTGTTGCCGGGCATCGAGGTCACTGGAGCGGACGCCGCTGATGCTCTCGCCGTCGCGATCTGCCACGCGTGGACCGCAGGAACGCAGAGCCGTGTGACCAAGGCACTGGAGACCGCGCGGTGATCGGCAAGATCTCGGGCCGGATTGACTACGTCTCCGACGACCACGTCCTGATTTTGACGGCCGGTGTCGGCTACATAGTATACTGTGCGCCGACCACCTTGCGGGCGCTGCCCGAACCCGGTGCTCCCGCCGCGCTCTACACGGACATGGTGGTGCGCGAAGATCTGATGCAGCTTTACGGGTTCTTGTCACTGGCTGAGCGCGATTGGCACCGACTGCTCGTCTCGGTGCAGGGGGTTGGCGCGAAGGTTTCGCTGGCGATCCTCGGGACGCTCGGGGTTTCCGGTTTGAACCGCGCGCTGGCGGCGGGCGACGCCGCTTCCGTCAAGGCGTCACCCGGCGTCGGCCCGAAGCTCGCCACGCGTATCGTCACGGAGCTCAAGGGCAAGGCACCCGACATGATGGTGCGAACCGCCCGGCAACCGAGCGCCGTGGCAAGCGTCGCGTCCGACGACCTGATTGACGAGGCCGATGCGCCGCCGCCCCCGCAAGTGGCCGCGTCTGCACCCGACACAGATATTCAGGCGACCGCCGATGCGTTGTCGGCCCTCGTCAATCTTGGATACGATCGCATCGAGGCCGCAGAAGCGGTGGCCGAGGCGGCCGGCGAAAGTCCGGACGATGCGGGTGACCTGATCAAGGCGTCGCTGAAACTCCTCGGGCGGAACCTCTGACATGGTGCGGGCGTTTGATCCGGGCAGGCCACCGCC
>JBCDAV010000021.1:0-86772 GCA_039184865.1 Pseudomonadota bacterium
CCGGCAAACGCTCCGCGGTCAGGCCGAGATCGTCCAGACCCTGCATCAGTCCCTGCTTGCGCAAGCCATCGATTTCGAACGGGACGGGCGCGCCGTTCGGCGGGACCACGACCTGCGCCTCGAGATCGACCCGGAACGGCGCGTCCGGCTGTGCCCGGGCGATTTCAGCGAAAGTCTCTATTGTGCTCTCGGCAAGCGTGATCGGCAGCGTGCCGTTCTGAAAGCAGTTGTTGCGGAAGATCCCGCCGAAGCTCGGAGCGATCACGACGCGTACGCCGATGCAGTTCAAAGCCCAGACCGCACCCTCACGGGAGGATCCGCAGCCGAAATTCGGCCCGGTCAGAAGGATCGGTGCACCCTTCCAGTGCGGCCGGTTGAGCGCGAAGTCGGCGATTTCCGCACCGCTTTCATCGAACCGCCAGGCCTCGAAGGCATAGGGTTCCAACTCGTCGCGGGCGAAATCCGACAGGCGCTCGATGCGGATGATCACGTCGGTATTGACGTTGGCTTCCATCACCGGGGCGGCCGGGCCCGAGATCTGATCGAGCGGGATCATCGCGTCGCCAGCTTGCGCACGTCGGTGATCTTGCCGGTCACTGCGGCGGCGGCCGCCATCGCCGGAGAGACCAGATGCGTGCGCGCCCGCGGGCCCTGGCGCCCGACGAAGTTCCGGTTCGTCGTCGAGACGCAGCGCGCGCCGGGCGCCACGGTCTCGCCATTGGCCGCAACGCATTGCGAGCATCCGGGTTCGCGCCACTCGAAGCCCGAACTGCGGAAGATCTCGTCCAGACCCTCAGCCTCGGCCTGCCGCTTGACGGCCTGCGAGCCGGGCACCACCCAGGCCGACGTGCCCTCGGGAACCTTGCGGCCGTCGGCGACCGCGGCGGCCGCGCGCAGGTCCGAGATCCGGCTGTTGGTGCAGGAGCCGATGAACACGTGGTCGACCGGCACATCCTCGAGCGCCTGGCCCGGGTTCAAACCGATATAGTCGAGCGCATCGGCCCAGGCGTCGCGCTTCCCGGCGGGCGCCTTGGCCGGGTCCGGCACCATGTCGGAGACCGAGGCCACATGCTCCGGCGACGTGCCCCAGGTCACCTGCGGGGCGATATCGACCATATCCAGCACGACTTCGCGGTCAAACTCAGCATCGTCTTCCGTCGGCAGCGTGCGCCAGTACTGAACGGCCCGCTCGCGCAACTGCCCACTCGGCGCGTGTTCGCGCCCGTCGATATAGCCGTAGGTGACATCATCGGGCGCGATCATGCCCATCTTCGCACCGCATTCGATCGACATGTTGCAGACGGTCAGCCGGCCCTCGATATCGAGCGCCCGGATGCCCGAACCCGCGTACTCCAGCGCGTACCCATCGCCGCCTGCGGCACCGATCGTGCCCATGAGATAGAGAATCATGTCCTTGGGCGAGACGCCAGCACCCGCTTGCCCGTCGAACTTGACGCGCATCTGGGCCGGCTTCTTCTGGACGATGGTCTGGGTCGCGAGCACGTGAAGAAGCTCCGTCGATCCGATCCCGAAGGCGATCGCGCCGAGCGCGCCATGCGTCGAGGTATGACTGTCGCCGCAACAGATCAGCGCCCCCGGCAGGGTCAGCCCCAGTTCCGGGCCGATCACGTGAACGATCCCCTGTTCCGGATCGTTGACGTCTATATAGCGAATGCCCGCAGCCTCTGCGCGTTGCTTGAAGATCGGCGCGAGCCGGGCCGAGATATCGGTCGAGGCGGCATGGCGTCCCGGCGCCGAGGACACCGCATGATCGGGCACGGCGATGTTCAACGCGGGCGTGCGCACCGACAGGCCCCGCCGCTCGAGATCTGCCAGCGCCTTGCCGCCCGAGAGATCGTGCAGCAGGTTCCGGTCGACATGCAGCAACTGGTAGCCGTACCCCATCTCGGCGACGACGTGCGCATCCCAGACCTTGTCGAACAGCGTCTTGCGCCCGGACATCATCAGAAGGCGCTCTCCCGTGCCTTGATCAGCGTGGTCACGAACCGGTTCATCGGTGTCTCGATGCCGAGCGGCGCGCCCTCGCGCACGATGGCTCCGTTGATTGCATCGATCTCGCCTTTCTTGCGGGCCGCATGGTCCTGCGCCGTTGATGGAAACCCGTTCGGCATCCGTTCGGCATACCCTTGAAGATAGGTGATCGGATCATCTGTCGAGAGCGCGATGCCTTTTGCCCCGGCGACGGCGAAGGCTTCCTTGATGCAGCCTTGGCTGATTTCGCGCCCGTGCGGGTCGGCGAGGAGCGGCCCGGTGCGCAACCCGGTGATCGCACAGGGGCCGTTCACCGCGCAGTTGATCAGCAGTTTGTCCCAGACCATTCGATGGATGTCGTCGAAGACCTTGGCATCGAAGCCCGCGGACTTCCAGATGTCGGCGATCCGCTCGAGCCGCGCGGCGTCGTGGTCTGCGTAGCTGCCGAAGCGGACCATCTCCATGCCGTTGTGGAACGCGTGTCCCGGCGCCTTCAGGTTGGCCTGAAAGCCGCCGACCACGCCCATCGAGAGCCGGTCGCCACCAACGATGCCCGCAACGATATCCGCCGACCCGAGCCCGTTCTGCACGGTCACCAGATCGGTGTCGTCGCGCATCACCTTCAGCGCCTTCTGCGCCGCGTCGGCGACGCCGTCGTACTTCGTGGCGATGATCACGTGATCGGCGGGCGTCAGCCCCTCGACGTCGTTCCGGGCCGGGATTTTCAACGTCCGGTCGCCCGAGGCGCCCTCGACACGCAACCCGTTCGCATTGACCGCCGCGACGTGCGCTTCGTCGATATCGACGATCGCCACGTCATGCCCGGCATCCGCCATAAGCACGGCATAGATGGAGCCCATCGCTCCGGAACCGATGACGACGACCTTTGCCATGCTCAACCCCGCTGGTTTTCACTCTCTTTGCGGGGAGAGCCCGGTCCTGTCAAATCCGCGACGTCAGCTCGCGGCAGCCTGGATCATCGCGTTGCGCTCTTTCAGCAGCTCCTGCATCGACCGGTTGTCCGATTGCGGAACCGCAGGAACGGGGTCCTTCGCCTTGGAGTTCGACATCGAAGACGAATGGACGAAGCCGTTCATCTTCGCCTTGTCCTGCTGGCGGCACCAGAATGTGTCGGACGCGACCGTCGCGAGTTCGCTGTTGACCTTGGTGAGCGCCTTGGCGTCGGCGTCACTCAGCAGCGTCGCGAAGTTGAAGTTCGGATTTTCGTTCCTGAAGCGATGCAGGCCGCCCGCCGGGGTCTTGGTGAACACGTGCTTGGACGCGAGCTGCGAATCCAGCATGTTCCCGGCATGTTTGAGAGTGGCGCGCATCTGCTTGTACTGGCCCTTCTTGGCATCGCCGAACAGCCACTCGAGGCTACCGACCTTGCCGTCGCGGTTGCTGTCCAGCGGATCGAGCAGCAGCACGACCGCTGCGATCTGGCCGAGATCTCCTCCTTTGGCGATGATCGCCCATGGCACGTTGTTCTTGCTGGAGTAATAGACCGACCACGTCCAACCTTCGATTGTATTTCCCATGTCAATTTTCCCCGAAGTCAATCAATGAGTAAAAGGTTAGACGAAAGCGCTGGCGGTTTCCGGCGCCTCGAGAGATCGGGGTGCAAAAGTCATTGAATGCCCAAGCGGCGATTTCTATGGTCTCGGCCATGATTTCGATGAATGTCGACCTGAACGGGCACGCGACGAGGGTCTATAAGCGCGGCGAGGATGGGCCCACCTGCCTGTTTCTACACGGGTTTCCCGAGCATGGCGGGGCCTGGGGAGACATCTTTGCGCGTCTCGACGGGTTCCGATGCCTCGCACCCGACCAGCGCGGCTACGGCATCTCGTACAAACCCGAGGCCGTGAAGGACTATTCGGGCGGCAAGCTCGCGCGCGACGTGATCGCGCTGATCGATCTACTCGGGTTGGAGAAGGTCCACCTGATCGGGCACGACTGGGGCGGGCCGGTCGCTTACGCGGTTTCCTTCATGCAGGATCCGAGGCTCGCGAGCCTGACCATCATCAACGGCGTGCACCCCGCGCCGATGCAGCGCGCGATCGCCACGGGCGGGGAGCAGTGCGCAGCCTCGCAATACATGAACTGGCTGCGCAAGGACGGCTCGGAAGAGATTCTGGCCGCGAACAACTTCGAGAAGCTCGCAAGTTTCTTCGCCAAGAACATGGACATGTCGTGGATGACGCCGGAGGTGCTGGAGACCTACCGCGCGGCCTGGCAGGACGTCGACACGGTGCGCTGCATGGTCAACTGGTACCGCGCCTCGCCGATCTATGTGGGCGAGCCCGGCACCCCTGCCCCGCCGGACAAGCTGCTGCCGCTGCCCGAGGACAAGCTGCAGATCACGGTGCCGCATCAGCTGATCTGGGGCATGGGAGACATGGCCCTGCTGCCGGTCTCGACCGAAGGGCTCGAGGCATTTTGCCAGGCCGGGCTCACCCGGCACGAAATCGCCGACGCCGATCACTGGGTGTGCCATCAGAAACCGGATGAGGTGGCCGGGCTGATCCGCGAATTCGTGCTCTCACACGATTAACCTTTACCGGCTCCCGGCGTCCCGGCACACTTCAGCCAACAGCACCGGGAGGGCGGCATGGATTATTTCGATCTGGGAACTTACGGCAGGAAAGTCACGACCACGTCGGACGAGGCGCAGACCTGGTTCGATCGCGGGCTCAACTGGCTCTACGGCTTTAATCATCAGGAAGCGATCACTTGCTTCGAGAAGGCCGCCGAGGCCGACCCGAACTGTGCCATGGCGCTTTGGGGCGCCGCCTACGCGGCTGGGCCGAACTACAACCTCCCCTGGCACCGCTATGATCCAAAGGGCCGAGCGGGCACATTGGCGAAGTCCTACGAGTACATGCAGCAGGCGCTGGCGCTGGTCGATCACGCAGCACCGCTCGAGGCCGAACTGATCCGTGCACTCGAGGTCCGTTATCCTTCGCAGGAGGTGCCGGAAGACCCCAAGGAGATGAACGACTGGAACGCGGCCTTCACGAACCGGATGCGCGAGATCCACAAGGCGAATGCGGGCGACATGGATATCCGCACGGTCTTCGTCGAATCGATCATGAACGAGACGCCGTGGATGATGTGGGATGTCGACTCCGGCGGCATTCCCGAGAATGCCGGCACCGCCGAGGCGATGGCCGTGCTGGAGGAAGCCTTCGAAACCCAGGCCGAGAGTTGGACCTGTCCCGGTCTGCTGCATCTTTACGTTCACCTGATGGAGATGTCGCCCTTCCCGGAGAAGGCGCTGCGTCAGGGCGACGTGCTGCGCACGCTGGTGCCGGACTCGGGCCATCTCGTGCACATGCCGACGCATCTCGACGTGCTGTGCGGCCACTACCACAACGTGCTGATCTGGAACCAGGACGGGGTCGCGGCGGACAACCGCTATTTCGACAACGGCGGACAGCCGGGCGTCTACACGATGTATCGCACGCACAACATGCACTTTGCCGTCTACGGCGCGATGTTCCTCGGCCAGTACACGCCCGCGATGGCGGCAGCACAGATGATCATCGACAAGACCCCCGAGGATCTGCTGCGGGTCGAAAGCCCGCCGATGGCGGATTTCCTAGAAAGCTATCTCTCGATGAAGTGGCACGTGATGATCCGGTTCGGGAAGTGGCAGGAGATCATCGACGAGCCGCTGCCACAGGATCAGGATCTCTACACCGGCACCACGGCAGTCGCCTATTACGCCAAGGGCGTCGCGCACTCCGCACTAGGCAATGTCGCGGAAGCCGAGCAGACGCGCGCGGACTTCCATGCCGCCGTCGGCCGCGTACAGGAGGGCCGGCGCATCCACAACAACGTGATGTTGGACATCCTCGGCGTGGCAGAAGCGATGCTGGACGGCGAGCTGGAATACCGCAAGGCGAACTACGACGTGGCCTTCGATCATCTGCGTGAAGCCGTGAACCGCGAGGACAACCTTCTCTATGACGAGCCCTGGGGCTGGATGCAGCCCGCCCGCCACGCGCTTGGCGCGCTGCTGCTCGAACAGGGCCATGTCGATGAGGCGGAGTCCGTCTATCGCGCCGATCTTGGCCTGGACGGCACGCTCAGCCGCTCGTCACAGCACCCGGAGAATGTCTGGGCTCTGCACGGCCTGCACGAGTGCCTGAGCCGCAAGGGCGAGGCCAGCGAGGCGTTCATGATCAAGCAGCGGCTCGATCTCGCCATGGCGCGCGCCGAAGTGCCGGTGCGCGCCTCCTGCCTCTGCCGCCAGGAAGCCGCCTGACAATGCCTGGGGTGGGGCTGAACCCCGCCCCATCCATCAGAACGACAGTGCGTAGTTGAACGTTCCGCCTACAGAATTGTATTCACCCGAACCCAGTCCGCCGAAGTTGATCTCGCCGCCCAGTTCTCCGAGGTCCGTGTCCCATTCAAACCCGAGACCGACCTGCGCTGAGAACACATCATCGAAATCGGGCGCGCCCGTCGCCAACGAACCAGAATCCGAGAACTCGTAGACGGCGTTCGCCCGGATCCACGGCGTAAATCCGTTGGTCGTTGGTGCGATCAGGCGCGGCCCCAGGATGATGCGGCCCGCGTTGACCGTGTTGGAGCCCACCGTGCGCCCGACACTGTCGACGTAACTTTCCTGATCTTCGAAGCCGTAGATGATCCGCGCGTGAGGTTCGAGCGTTGCACCCAGGAACGGCATCTGGTTGTAGACTCCGACCGAGATCCCGAACCGGTTCGCATTGAAATCCCCGGTCGTTCCGCCATTGGCGACATCGTAATCCAGTCCGGACCAGGTCAAGAGACCGTCGATGGTCACGCCGTCGAGGACATTTGCAGCGCCATAGATACCCAAGGTAATCCCAGTCGATTCAAGTCCGCCGACATTCGCATTGATCAACGTCGAGAAATCCGACCTGGAACCGCTGACCAGAGCACCGACGATGATGTCGTTGCTGACGCGGTAGTCGACACCGAGCGTCAGAGCCCCGTTCAGGCCATCAAAGCTGTCACCGTCATAGTTGGTGAGTTCAGCCGCGAGGAACACGTTGAAAGGTGCTTCAGTGCCGGGGATGTCCATGGCGGACTTGCCGGCGGATTGCAGAAACAATCCGTTCTGCGAGATGATCGGCGTGCCACCGCCGTTCAGAACGCCTGCCGTGTTGCGATGAATGTCGTCGTATAGGTTATCCAAGTGGTTCATCATGCCAACGGACGAGAAGGCTTCCTGAACATCTTCAGTCGAGGGCGCTGCTGCCACATCAGGGCTTTGATTCGCCAAGGACTCTGGTGGGGCTGCATCAACCTCGTCCGGCGGTGGAGTGCTTTGCTGCTGGACGCTGCAGGATACAGATCCGGCACTTTGGATCTGCGGACCGTCGCCATTGTTACCGGTCTGGGACACAAACACCTGAATCGCGATGTCATCGCCGGGCGGGACCTCGAACGATCCAGAGTCACCCGGATTGACCTGCAGGAACTGAGCATTGTTCTGAGCGTTCACTGCGAGGATTGGTGCGTCGCCAAGGGGATCCGCGACAATTGTTACGATATCTCCGGGCGAGACGCTGAAAAACACGGAAGAAATCGGTGAAATCACAACACCAGAAGCGAGGCCCGCACACGTCTGCCCTTGAAGGCTGCCAGCTTGCGACTCGGTATCCGCATCGAATGCCATGGTTGCGAACAGTGCGGCACCAGCAACCGAAAATTTTGCCAGTGTTCTCATAAAATTCTCCTTTCCCCTCGCATTTTCGGTACACTTCGAGTGCACCGGTGTCAAGAAAACGGAAAATCTTGAGCTATTTTTTCTGTTTTATTACAGTAAGATAGATGATATTTTGCAACTAGAATCATAATGAGTACAAGCTATGGTGAGTCGCCGTGCGGTCCTTCAATCTATAGGTGCATCGACACTGGCCACGGCCACACTGGCTGCTGCGCAAGCACCTCCGACGATCGACGGAGTGAGATTTATCCAGGCTTCGGACACTCGGTCGGCGCCGCTATCGGTCGGATATTCACACGCCTTTATTCAAACCCCTCGACTGCGGGCATTGTGTAGCTCGGCGAGGGGCGTCGCAGGCGTGGTGCGCTGGGCACGCGAGCGTAATCTGGGTTTTGCGATCCGCAGCGGCGGTCACTGTTTTACGGGATTCTCGCAGCATGCTGACCTCGTTATCGACCTGCGTGAGCTGAACATGATCCGGTTCGAGCCCGACGCAGGCACCGTAACAATCGGCGCCGGAGCATTGCTGGGGACGGTGGCGCGATACCTAGCTGAGCATGGCGTTTCAGTGCCGGGCGGGATCTGCGCGACCGTGGGGATGGCGGGCCAAACACTTGGCGGTGGCATCGGATATTTCAGCCGGCAGGGCGGTTTGCTTGCAGACCAACTCCTTTCCCTCCGGATGGTGACTGCGGCCGGGGACCTGATCGATGTGTCGGAGAGCAGACATCCAGATCTTTTCTGGGCCTGCCGTGGCGCTGGGAATGGCAATCTGGGGATTGTCACGGATCTGAGGTTCCGGGTCGCCTCGATGCCGCCGATGAGCCTGGTCAGAGTCGTCGAGCCGGTCGAGGCCGTGCGGGCAGCCGAGATCCTGTACTTGTGGCAGCATCGATGTCAGCTCTGGCCGCGGCATACTGTACTGCATCTGCGCATCAGCAAACGGACGGACACCACGTTCCTGATAATCCTGGAAGGCCTGAGCGGCTGGCCTACAGGCGATCTGGCCGAAGAACTTTCGCTGGTGCTGCGGACGACGCGCGAGCGTGTTCTAAACGACATTCATAGTGGCAGTTTCGCCAAATTAACGCAGCGCATGATGCCGTCTGATGTGCAGATCGGCGGCATATTGCTCAGCCACTCGCATCTGTTTGAGGAGCCAGTTGGCGAGCGCGGCACGCTGGACATCCTGTCGATGCTGATCGGACAACCTGCCGGCAGGGTCCACCTGAATATCGAGCCGATGGGAGGAGCGATTGCCGATGTCGCGCCGGATGCAACGGCTTTCCCGCATCGCGCCACAAGCTTCTCGATCCAATCCCAGGCATTCCTGCGCGATGATGATGACCGCGACGCGCTCATCCGATCGAACGAGGCGATGCGTCAGGTGCTGGAGCCTTTGGCAACCGGCGGGGTTTATGTGAACTACCCGGATCTGACCCTGACGGGTTGGGGCCAAAAATACTGGGGTGAGAACCTACCCCGCCTGAAGGCGATAAAGGCCAGTTATGACCCCGACACTGTGTTCGATCATGCGCAGTCCATCGCCCGGGCCTGATACTGGTCAAAGCGCAAGCTGTTCGATATAGCACCGCCCGAGGGCGCAAGGGCTGGCGCCGTTGGAGCGTCCGCATGAAGATCCGCGTCACCTATCCCGACTCGTTCACGACGAAGCGCGCCGACGGTCAGAGCCGCGTCTATGACTGCTTCTCGTTCTACAACGAAATGGACATGCTCGAGATCCGGCTGAACGTTCTCAAGGACGCGGTCGATTATCACGTGATCTCGGAGTCGCCCCTGACCTTTCGGGGCCAGGACAAGGAACTTTTCTTCGAGAACAACCGCGAGCGCTACGCCGAGTTTGCCGACAAGATCATCCATGTCGTCGTCGAGGATTACGACAACCCCGGCAAGTACCACCCGAAAAAGGTGGCAAAGGACAATGACGTCTGGATCCGCGAGGGCGGTCAACGCAACGGCACCATGCGCGGCCTCGAACGCGCCGATCCGATGGACTGGGTGCTTGTGCAGGACATGGACGAGATCCCGCGCCCGGAAATGGTCAAGCGGATCGCGACGGACCGGATGTATCGCCGGGGCATCTACATCTTCGAGCAGGATTTCTTCCAGAACCGGCTGAATTGGCGCATGCAGTGGCAGCCGTGGATGCACGGCCCGAGGATGATCGAGAAGCGTTTCCTCACGCAACCGCACGCGATGCGCATCCACAAGCCGCACGCGCATGTGAAGTCGATCCTGCCCTGGCTCGACTGGCGCGCACGCACGATGTGGGATCTTAAGGCGATCGTGTTCCCGCACCGGATCCCGCATGGCGGATGGCACTTCAGTTCGATGGGAGACGCGGGCTTCGTGGTCAACAAGCACTGGACGTACGCGCATTTCGACGAGCAGAAAGAAGACGTGATGAACCTCGAGAACATCAACGAGCGTCTGGCGTCGGGCCTGAACCAGTGGGGCAAGGAGCCGATGCGCGAACCCCTCAGCTTTCTGCCGGCTTATCTTCAGCAGAACGCCTGGAAGTACCGCCACCTGCTCGATCTGGCACCGGACGATCCGGGCATCGCGATGCTCACCCCGCCCGCCGAACGGCGCGACCCCGTTCCTCACGACTGAGCCTGGAGACCCCGATGGCATTCTACGAACTGCGTCAATACGAGATCCGGCCTGGCAAGATGGAGGAGTGGATCAAGCTGATGGAGGAGGAGATCATCCCCTTCCAGATTCAGGTCGGCATGGTCATTGCGGGCTCGTTTCGCGGCGAGGGCGATGACGGGGTCTACATCTGGATCCGCCGGTTCGAGAGCGAGGCCGAGCGCGAACGGCTCTACGAGGCCGTCTACAAATCCGAGCACTGGCTGACCAATCTCACCGATCGCGTCGGCGCCTGCATCAATCGCGAGACGATCCAGGTGCAACGCATCGTTCCGACGTCACGCTCGATCCTGCAATAACGGCAAGGCGGTCGGGGAGCACGATGTCGACCGCAGGCGAGAGCGTTTCGCTGGACAGCTTCCTCGCGGACGCAGAGCCGCGTATCCGCGAGAGAATCGGCGAGGGCGTGCGTTCGGTGCGGGACGTGTGCGGCCTGATGGGCCGTGCTCTCGACGCCGAGCCCGAACTTCGCCGGCAGGTCGACCGTCTGCGCGATCTCGTCTCCGAGGACATGATCGACCAGCCGCACGGCGCGCGACGAGCGATCGCCCATGATGCGAGCGCCTTGCGCGGCGACATCAAGCGGCGCTGGATCGATGCCGACGCGCCACCGATGGTCGGTGAAGTCGACGATCATCTCGCAGCACTGTCAAAGGCGATCACCGGCCTCACTGTCGGAGACGCCGATTATCTGCGCGGCGTTGCGCGCAAGATCGACGCCCTGTCCGCCCAGGCGGCCCGGTTTGACGGGATCGAACGGAAATTCATCCCGTGGGCCATCGGCGCCGGGGTCCTGTTCCTTCTGGGCATGGCGCTCCTGATGGTGCCCGGCCTCTTCGGCAATACGGTTCGAAGCCTGTCGATGGGGCCGATCCTGCTCTGCTTCACGGCGTTGCCGGTGCTCGGCGGTGTGTATGCAGCGCGCGTCATGCCGCGCACCAAGGCAGACGCGGAGATCGAAGCGCTGAACCGGGAACACTTCCTGCCGCTCGGCGGGGTCTATTTCGCTGCCGGTGAGCGACCCGCCTGCGTCGTACAGGTCAACCTGCAACCGGATCAGGACGGTTCGGGCGGCCTCGTCCAGCCCGACCCGCGCGAGGTGACCGGTCGCGCATGGCGGCTCTGGTGAGGGCGGCGCTGGACCGCGCCCAGCAAGACGCCACATCTGGCGATGACGAAGATCGAGAGGAAGACAGCCATGCCGAAGGTTCTGGTCCAGGGCGCCATCGCCGCGCGGAGAGCGCCTATGCTTGCGGAGATGCTTGGCCCCGACTGGCAGGTCGTGTCGTGGCACCCCGGTCAGGATGCAAAGGACGCATTCTCGCCCTTGGCGACGGATGCGGATGTCATCGTCGGCGGCGGCATTCCGGTTGCATGGCCGGAGGTCGGCAAACTGAAGCTCTTCCAGATCCCGTGGACCGGGTTCGACTTCACGGCACCTGAAAAGATGCCGAAGGGCGTGCCGGTCGCGAACACATTCGAACACGAGACCTGTATCGCCGAGTTTGTGCTTCTCGCCATGCTGGAATGGGAGATCGGGCTGCGCCATCTAGACAGCGATATCCGCAAGAACGGCTGGGGCGGTTTCGGCCCCGGCCTCGCTCCGTCGCATGGCGAGGTGAAGGGCAAGACGCTGGGCATCGTCGGCTACGGCCATATCGGCCATGAGACTGCCATGCGCGCGAAGGCCTTCGGCATGCGCTGCATCGGCATCCGTCGCTCCGCCCAGCCCTGCACGCCCGAGCTGGACTGGCTCGGTCAGACCGACCGGTTGGACGAGCTGCTGGCTGAAAGCGATTTCGTGCTGATCGCTTGCGACATGAACGAAGAGACCATCGGTATGATGAACGCCGAACGGCTGGCGCGGATGAAACCGACCGGCGTGATCATCAACGTCGCACGCGGGAAGATCATCGAGGAAGATGCCCTGTTTGACGCGCTGGAGAGCCGCAGGATCGGCGGCGCAGTCATCGACACCTGGTACAATTACGGCGACGGGACGTGGCCGAGCAATCGTCCGTTCCAGGAGCTCGACAACGTGATCCTGAGCCCTCACAGGTCTGCCGTGACCGAGGAGATGCACGCCCGGCGCTGGCGCTTCGTCGCCGATCAATGCGAGCGGGTCGCGCGTGGCCAGCCACCGGAGAACGTCGTGTTCCACGGCGTAGGTCCATCAGGCTGATTGCTTCGGGCCCGGGCTTGATCCCGACGCGCCGTCCTGAAACGGTGCGCTCGGTGCAAGGAATGGGGCATATGGCCGAAGAGACGATACCGGACGGTGGCACCGTTCGCTGCGACATCGAAGATAGACCGGAGGGGCCGATAGCCCATCTCCGGATCGATCATCCGGAGCGGCGCAACGCGCTCGGTCCTGCGGTCGTGGCCGCGTTGACCGAACAGGCGACCCGTCTCCACGACATGCCGGAATTGCGCATCGTCACCCTGCGCGGCTCCGGAGCCATGTTCTCTGCCGGCGCCAACGTCAAGATCCTCGCTGGCCTCGACCCGGACGGCGCGCGCGCTTTCATCAGCGCTCTGCACGGAGCCATCGACGCGGTGCGGCGCATCCCCGTTCCCGTGATCGCCGTGCTCGAGGGGCGCTGCTACGGCGGCGCGATGGAACTTGCCGCTGCGTGCGACATGCGGCTTGCAGCAGAAACGCTCATCTCGGGCATGCCCGAAGTGCGCGTGGGCATTCCCTCGGTGATCGAGGCCTGCCTGCTGCCGCGCCTGATCGGCTGGGGCAAGACATCGGAGCTGCTGTTCACCGGGCGCGACGTGGTCGGCGCGGAGAACCGCGAAATCGGTTTCGTCGAGCGCATGGCCCCCCATGACGAAGTCGATGCAGCGTTGGAGGAGTGGACGGGAATGATACTGGCCTGTGCTCCCGGGGCAGTGCGCGCCCAGAAGCGAGTGATGCAGGGCTGGGAGCCGGATGACGGCCCCGGAATTGCGGCTTCGATCGAGGCCTTTGCGCTGTCCTATCGGGGCGATGAACCGGCGCGTTATCTGGCGCCATTCGTCGCGAAGCGGAGATGACGGTCCTGCGCTCGCTGCTCTTTGCGCCGGGGAGCCATCCGCGCAAGGTCGAGAAGGTCTTCGATGCGGGCGCGGATGCCGTAATCCTCGATCTCGAAGATGCCGTCGCGTTCTCGGAAAAGGAGGCCGTGCGGACAGATGTGGTCGCTGCCTTGCAGACGCCGCGCGTCTGTCTGGGATACATCCGCATCAACGCGCTTGAGACCGATTTCGGCTTTGACGATCTCGAGATATGCACGGCACCGGGCGTCGACGGGCTGATCCTGCCGAAAGTCGAGAGCCCTGCGGAACTGGAGAAGGCCGACTGGGCGATGGCCGCCTTCGAAAAACGTCGCGGCCTTGCCGTGGGCCAGGTCGATCTGATCCCGATCCTGGAGACAGGTCGGGGCATCGCGGCCGCCCGGGAAATCTGCAGTGCAGCACCTGCGCGGGTGCGCAGGATCAGCTTCGGCGCCGCGGACTACACCCGCGACATGGGCATGGTCTGGACCCCTTCCGAACACGCTTGCGAAGCGGCGCGCGCCGAACTCGTGCTCGCATCGCGGATCGCCGGGATTGAGCCGCCGATCGACAGCGTCTGGGCGCGGCTGGACGACGAAACGGGCCTGATCACCTCGTCCAAGCGCGTGATGGAAATGGGCTTCCAGGGAAAGTTCTGCATCCACCCCAAGCAGATCGCACCGGTGCATGCGGCGTTCACGCCGAGCGCCGAAGAGGTCGCCCATGCGCGCTCCGTGGTCGAGGCATTCGAGCAGGCCGAAGCCGCGGGAAGCGCGTCGATCCAGATAGACGGCCAGTTCGTCGACTACCCGGTTGTCGCCTCGGCCCGTCGAACGCTCGCACGCGCCGAGGCTGCGGACAGCACCGTGGAGGCATCGACGTGAAGCTGGTCATCTTCGATTGCGACGGCGTGCTGGTCGACAGCGAGCCGATCACCAACCGCCTGATCGCCGAGGAAATGACCGCGCACGGACTGCCGATGACGACCGAACAGTCGATCGAGCTTTTCGTCGGCGGCACGATCCGGTCGGTCTATGAGCGTGCGCTCGAGCTCGGGGCGACGCTGCCCGATGGCTGGGTCGAGCGCTACTACGATCAGATGATCAGTGCGCTCGCCGACGAGGTCGAAGTTATCCCCGGCGTCGCAACAATCCTCGACGTTCTCGACTCGCACAACATTCCGTACTGCGTTGGGTCGAACGGACCGATGCGCAAGATGGAGGTGACGCTCCGGCGGACCGGCTTGTGGGGCCGTTTGACCGGACGGATACACTCGGCACACGATGTCGGGATCGCAAAGCCCGATCCGGGCCTCTACCTGCACGCCGCACATGCGATGGGCGTCGCGCCGGAAGACGCGGTTGTTATCGAGGACAGCGTCAGCGGCGTGCGCGCCGCGATCTCGGCGGGCATGCGGTGCTTCGGCTACACGCGCGACACGCCGGAAGAAAAACTCGTCGCACACGGCGCGATCCCGTTCGACGACATGCGCGCGCTGCCCGGATTGCTTGGCTTGTCAGGCAACTGAATTCCGTGGAGATTGTCGGCTCCGGGACCGCACGGGCTCGGCTGCACTGTCGCGGAACACGAGACTGCCATGACCCATGACCTGATCCTGACCGGCGGCCGCGTCATCGATCCCTCGCAAGATCTGGACGCGATCACAGAAGTGGCCTTTGCCGGGGGGAAGGTGGCAGCCGTCGGGAACGACTTGCCGCGCGGTCCCGAAACCGATGTGCGTGACGTCGCGGGACAAATCGTGACGCCCGGGCTGATCGACCTGCACACCCATGTCTACTGGGGCGGCACGTCGCTGGGCATCGATGCAGAAGAGTTCTGCCGCACATCCGGTGTGACGACCGCGATCGACACCGGTAGCGCCGGACCAGGCAACTTCGCCGGTTTCAGACACCATGTGATCGAGAAATCCGACGTTCGCATCCTCGCCTATCTGCACATCAGCCATGCCGGGATCTGGGGATTCGGGCGCAACGTGATGGTCGGCGAATCCGAGGATATCCGGCTGATGGACCCGCGCGGATGTGCCGAGGTCGCCGACGCTAACCGCGATCTGGTCGTCGGCATCAAGGTGCGGTTGGGGCGGCACGCCTCCGGCCTGCAAGGCATGGCGCCGTTCGAGTTCGCCGTGCAGACTGCCGAGCAATGCGGCATGCCGATGATGGTCCACATCGACGAGCCGCCGCCATCCTACGAAGAGGTGATCTCGCGGATGCGGCCGGGCGATGTGCTGACCCACTGTTTCCGGCCGTTCCCGAATTGCCCCGCGACGGCGCAGGGCACGGTGAAACAGGCGGTGCTGGATGCCCGTAAGCGCGGCGTCTTGTTCGACGTCGGGCACGGCATGGGGTCGTTCTGCTTCAAGACCGCGCGCGCGATGCTGGCGAACGGTTTCCTACCGGACACGATCAGCTCGGACGTGCACCAGCTCTGCATCGATGGCCCGGCCTTCGATCAGGTGACGACCATGTCGAAGTTCCTGTGCATGGGGCTCGACCTGCCGACCGTCATCAGGCTCTCGACCGAAAATGCCGGGCTGGCCCTGCAACGCCCGGAACTCGGAACCCTCAAGCCGGGCACGCCGGGGGACGCGACGATCCTGAGCGTCGACGAAGGACGCTTTGACTATGTCGATGTTCTCGGCGAACATCTGGAAGGCGACCGCAAGATCAACGCGCGCGGCGTCGTTCTGAATGGCAAATGGTGGCACCCCGCATGATCCGAACCGTCGTCGCTTTTCTGTTTCTGGCACTGGCAGCGTGCGGAAGCCCCGCACCGACCGAGACGGCGCCTGAGGATGCGCCGGGACAGCGTCTCAGCGCGGACGAGGTTCGCCGCGTCTTCATCGGCGTTCCGTGGAAAAGCTCGTCCGGCGTCTTCAATTTCAGCCCGGACGGCACCTACCGCTACCGCTCGACCAAGACGACGACCGAATGGGGTCCGTGGCCCTACTCGATCAATGAGGACGGATCGATCAAGGGTGTGACGGCGACCTACACGTTCTACCGGATCGGCAACGCCTACCGCTACTACAACTCGGAATCCGATGCGTTCTACCTCGCCTTCCCGAACACGGCCAGCTAGCGGCGTGGACCGGCTTAGCGCGTTGGAAGATCATCTCCGCGTGATGTGATTTATCTCGGGCTCCTTGTCGACTTGATCAACTGGAACGCACGAGGTCGGCGACATCGAGGCTCAACAAAGGCTGCCTCGGCCGATCGTTAGAAGGAACGGACCACGCCGCAAGCACGACGTTGATCCTTCGTCCCCGTTCAGTTTCCTGACAGGATGCGTGTTTCAATCACCTGGCGATTCCCTCCGGCTCACATGAACCACCGACTGCGAGAGACCCTGCTATGCGCCTGTCCGCCCTGATCTTCGCGCTTCTGCCGGCTACGGCCCTTGGCCACGAACCGATCGGAGACGCCGCAGCCGACCTTCCGATCTTCGATGCGCATATCCACTACAAGAAGGAAGCGTGGGAGCCCTACCCGCCCGCGACCGTGATCGAGCTGATGGATCAGAACGGAGTTGCGATGGGCCTAGTGTCCTCGACGCCAGACGAGGGCACGATCAAGCTCTGGAAACACGCGCCCGGGCGCATCATCCCGGAGCTGCGCCCCTATCACGGCGATGCAGGATCATCGAACTGGATGGCGGCCTACGGGATGGAGGGCTATCTCGGCGCGCGGCTGGACCGCTATCCGCACGAAGGAATCGGAGAGTTTCATGTCCGCGCGATGCAGGGTGCGAACTTCAAACTGCTCGCGAAGGTCGCGGAAATGGCGATGGAGCGGAACATCCCGATCCATATCCACTCTGACGACAAGCCGGTGCGGTTCTTCTTCCAGACGCAACCGGACCTTACGGTAATCTGGGCCCATGCCGGGATGATCTCGCCACCCGAGGTGATCGGTCCGCTGATGGATCAGCAGCCGCGGCTTTTCGCCGACACGTCGTATCGCGAAAGCGATATTCTCGACGGCGACGGGCTCGACCCGGAATGGCAGGCGCTCCTGATCCGCCACGCGGATCGTTTCATGGTCGGTTCGGACACCTGGGTGAACGGTCAGTGGGCCGATTATGACGGGATCATCGAGATGAACCGGCGCTGGCTCTCGTATCTGCCGCGCGAGGTCGCCGAGAAGATCGCCTATCGCAACGCCGAAGGTCTGTTCGGCCGGAAGATCTCGCGCGACCAGTTCGGAACGCGGTGATCGCAGGCGCACGCGCAAACCGATTCACCGACGGGCCGCCGCCGCCAAGCCCGGAAACCCGTGCTCTTTCGATCTGATTCAGCGAAGATCAGCAAGAAAACGCGAAACGGCACTCGCCGTGCGGACAACCAACTGTGCATCAGGCGGGTGCGAACTCGCCCATCAGCATGTCCACCACCGCAATGCCGGCCTCGTGCGCAGTCGCCCCGTCGGCCATCGCCTGGCTCCAGACCAGACGCTGCCGGGTTGCCGAGTTACCCTCACGCGCGATCTCGGGCACGCGCTTCAGATAGTCGCGACAGCCAAGCTGATCGGCGTCTTCTGACAACATCTCGACCAGTTCCTCCGCGAGCGCGCCGAACGGGACCTGACAGCGTTTGCCGTGATCGACGAGGTTGCCGTCGACGCCGTAGCGCTGCGCGCGCCAGCGGTTCTCCATGATCAGCGTTCGGGGATAGAGACGCCAACGCTGGTTCCGGGTCCTCAGCCGATAGAGATGCGACATCAGCGCCTGAAACAGCCCGGCAATCGTTGCGGCGTCATCGACCCGCGAGCAGACGTCGGTCACGCGCTGCTCCAGCGTCGGGAACTTGTCCGACGGCCGGATGTCCCACCAGATCTTGGTCGCATCCTCGATGCAATTCGCATGAACCAGCGCATCGATCAGACGCCGGTACTCGGCAAAGGAGTCGACGACATCCGGCAGGCCAGTCCGTGGCAGCGCGTCGAACACCGTCAACCGGTACGACGCGAGACCAGTGTCCTCGCCCTCCCAGAACGGCGACGAACAGCTCAAGGCCAGCAGATGCGGCATGAAATACGCCGCTTGGTTGAGCAGGTCGATGCGCAGGTCTTCGTCCTCGATCCCGACATGGACGTGGCAGCCGCAAATCAGCAACCGGCGGACCGCCTGCCCGAGATCGGCGCGCAGCGCGTCATAGCGTTCCTTGCGCGTGTGGGTCTGCTCGCGCCAGCGTGCGAAAGGATGGGTCGAGGCCGCGATCACGCCGTAGCCGTGCTCGGACGCCGCGCGCGCGATCGCCGTGCGCAAGGCCGCCAGATCGTCGCGGGCCGCAGGCACATCTCTGTGCGCTCGGGTCCCGACCTCGACCTGACACTGCAGGTATTCTGTCGTCGAGCGTCCCTCCGTCAGAACCTCGCACCGGGAGAGGAAGTCCGGATCGGCGCTGCGCACGAGATCCCGCGTTTCCCGATCGACGACGAGATACTCCTCCTCGATCCCGATCGTGAATGATGGCGCATCCATGCGACTGGCCCCCGCTTGATCCTCGCCGCGAAAGTCTGGCGCGTCGCCGTCATCTCCGCAAGCACGCAGGCGTTTGCAAGACTCAGTTGCCGTCGTCGGGCACCAGCCCGAGATCGGCGCCACCGGGCGGCACCTCTCCGGTGATCCGGTGCGCGATCAGCGGCAGGGCCTCGCGTCCCCAGAAGACTTCATCGCCGTATCGATACCACGGGACACCGAAGACGCCCGAGGCCTCAGCCTCGGCGCGCAGAGTATCGTGCAGGTCTCCACCGTCGCCTCGAACATAGGCGTCGAATCCTTCGGTGGATGCGCCCGCACCGCGCAGCAACCCTGCGATCACCGCCGGATCTTCGGCATCGAGGTCGCGGCGCCAGAACGCCGGGAATGCAGCGTCCAGCAGCCTGTCGAGAACGATCGGCCCCTGATCCCGCGCCCAGAGCATCGCAATCGAGAACAGCCGCGTGTCCCAGATCTTGACCGTTCCCCGGATCGTCAGGCCGCGCAGATTGGCGTAGCGGCGCACGTCCATGTACGCGTACTTGACGCGCCGCCACTGGTGCGGCGTGCGGTCCTGCTCGATCACCTGCCCGGTCTCGTCTACCCGCGCGCTGCCGAGATAGGACGGGATGTCCAGCGTATAGGGCAGCCAGTCCAGCCGGACGCCAGTGCGCCGGGCGAGGCGCCGCGTCGGCTCGATCGCGAGATAGGCATAAGGCGACTTAAGGTCGAGATACGCTGTCAGGGTATCGGTCAAGGCAGCCTCCGAACGGGCATGGTTTGACCGATGAGTGGACTTCAGATTCTGCGCCGGCGCAACGGCCCGCTATGTTCGCCTCAGCCAGAGACTGGTCTCATGGGCACCATCGGGCAGCGGCAGGGCCGCCACGCCTGGGCGTTCCGCCGCGCGCATCCGCGTGATCGCGAAGTGGCTCGAGAAGACGATATCGCAGCCCCCGAAGAGCCACCCGGCCAAGCCGTTCTGCTCGGTGTAACCACGCCATTCCCATCCGGGCGGATAGGGATCGGGTAACAGAATGTCGTGGATGTGGATCAGCACGCCCGCTTTCAGCACGGGCAGGATCCGGTTGAAGATCATGTCCACGTCGCTCCCCGGCCAGAGGATGTGGCTCGAGTCGAAGAATGCCACATCGCCGGTGCCGAGTTCGGCAAACAGATCAACATCGGTTTCGCTGAGTACCCGGCGATGCAAAGTGAGATCCAGCGCCGCGATATCCGCGCGAGGCTCCGGATCGATACAGACCAGCGCGGTCTCGTTGTCCTTGGCATGGGCAAGCATGCGGGTCGAATGGCCGGAACCCACTTCGATGATTTTGCTCGGCGCGAACTGCTTGCAGATCGCATAGGCCGCAGCGCCGTCGAGACGCGGAAACCAGGACTGGTCCCAGCGCGGTATCGGCGGCGGTCCGTTCAGCGCGGCAAGCTCCGACCGCGCCGCATCAATGGCGTCGAGAATGCCCGCCATCTCCGTCCGAAAGGCTTCGAACCGCGCTTCGAGCGCCGGATATGCGGTCGGCGCTTCGACCTGATCAGCATAACGGTAGGGCACGAAGAAGCCTTGAGCGCGGCCGCCTGTCAGGGTCTGCAGACCCATCTCGCGCCAGCGTTCAAGTTTTTCGGTCAAGCCGGACCCGCGGTCGCCGGAAGCGCAAGGTCACCGGCATCGCGCGAACCGAACAGATATGTCGCGCGTGCGGTTTCGATCGGTATGCCGTCAGGGTCGGTGAGGCAGACATGAAATCCCGCAGACGTCATCTCGTCGACGATCTCGGCGGTTCTCGTTCCGGCCTCGGGGTGCAACTCCATAGCGATCAATCGCACGCGGTGCAGGAAGGGCGGCGCGCCGTCCAGAACGACCGCGTTCTCCCCACCTTCGATATCGCATTTCAGAAAGTCGATCGACTCGACGCCGAACTGCTGACAAAGCCCGTCCACGGTGATCGTCTCATCATCGTCGACCGCCCCGGCGAACTTGACCACCCGGTTGCGCTGGTCGGGTGAAAGCCCGTTTGCTTCCGCCAACACGTCGAAGCAGGCCGAATATGGCGCCTGAGCTTCGACCGCGCAGACCTTGGGAATGCCTAGCCCGGCCGCCGCCATCAGGCTGACCATGCCGCGGTTCGCACCGAGATCGACAAAGGTCTCAAGCGATCCGAGCTTCGAAAAGCCGCGCAGATAGACCTCGTCGCACAGGATCTCGCGAATGCCGGAAAAGGTCGGGCTATCCCCCGAGATGGTATTTGCGCGATCCGTGTCGCTGAAGGGAACGATCACCGAGCGCCCCCGGAACGCGACGCGCGCCGTGCCCGACATCGCCGCATCTGCCGGCTGGAGATTGCGCCGTCGCAGGATCGGGCGGACATGGCCAAGCACCGCGATAGTGTACGTGATCCCGAGGCCGGGGCCGCAGGATCGCCAGACATCGGCAATACGAGACAGAAGTTTCCGCACCTGAGCGAGCATCCAACCCTCCGAAAAAGCGCGCTCTGGTACGTCGCGGTCCCGGTTGCGTCAATCCGGCAGCATTCCGCGACGTTCTGCATACAATTGGATACAGTGTTTCCATTGCTGCGCGGCAGCGATCCGCCTAGGGTGCCGCCGAGATTCGCCAGACTGATACGGAGAGACGCATGTCCAAGATCAAGGTAGAAAACCCCGTCGTCGAGCTCGACGGCGACGAGATGACCCGCATCATCTGGCAGTTCATCAAGGACAAGCTGATCCTCCCCTATCTCGACGTCGATCTGCTTTACTACGATCTCGGGATGGAAAGCCGCGACGCGACGGACGACCAGATCACCATCGATGCGGCAGAAAAGATCAAGGAAGTCGGCGTCGGCGTGAAGTGCGCCACGATCACGCCTGACGAAGCGCGGGTCGAGGAATTCGGCCTGAAGAAGATGTGGCGCTCGCCGAACGGGACGATCCGCAACATCCTGGGCGGCGTCGTGTTCCGCCAGCCGATCATCTGCTCGAACGTGCCGCGTCTGGTCCCCGGCTGGACGCAACCGATCGTCATTGGCCGTCACGCCTTCGGCGACCAGTATCGTGCGACCGACATGAAGTTCCCGGGCCCGGGCAAGCTAACGATGAAGTTCGTCGGCGAAGACGGCACGGTCGATGAGCGCGAGGTCTTCGACGCTCCGGCCTCGGGCGTCTTCATGGCGATGTACAATCTCGACGACTCGATCCGGGATTTCGCCCGCGCATCCATGAACTACGGCCTGAACCTCGGATGGCCAGTCTACATGTCGACCAAGAACACCATCCTCAAACAGTATGACGGGCGCTTCCTCGAACTGTTCCAGCAGGTCTTCGAGGAGGAGTTCGAGGACCGCTTCAAGGACGCCGGCATCACCTATGAACACCGCCTGATCGACGACATGGTGGCCTGCGCGATGAAATGGTCGGGCGGCTTCGTCTGGGCCTGCAAGAACTATGACGGCGACGTGCAGTCCGACACCGTCGCGCAGGGCTTCGGCTCGCTCGGCATGATGTCCTCGGTTCTGATGACGCCGGACGGCAAGGTCGTCGAATCGGAGGCCGCACACGGCACCGTCACGCGCCACTACCGACAGCACCAGAATGGCGAGGCGACGTCGACGAACTCGATCGCATCGATCTACGCCTGGACGGGCGGTCTGAAGCACCGGGCAAAGCTCGATGAGAACGCACAGCTCATGAAGTTCGCGACGACGCTTGAGGACGTGATCGTCAAGACCGTCGAATCCGGCGACATGACCAAGGATCTCGCACTCCTCGTTGGGCCGGATCAGAAATGGCTGACGACGATGGGCTTCCTCGAAAAGGTCGACGAGAACCTGAACAGCGCCCTCGACGGCTGACGCGGGAGAACCTTGCCGGAAACAATCATCGGTTGTATTTTGTGATTCGGGCGGCCCCGGAGTCGGCCGCCCGAGTACACTGTGCCTAGGCGAAGCAACTTACACGACGAGCTTTGGTGCAGATGGCTGGACGGGTTCGAAGCGCTGCCATCCGTGGGGTAACCGTCGCTCGCGGGATCAGTTAACGGATATTAACGCTCCGTTTCTGTGCGCTAGACCACATATCCTCAAATTTTCGCCGCAATTAGAGGGATGCGCTTCCGGCGCAATTTGCATTAGGGTAACATATCAGAGACTTGGGGGGTTCCAGGTACAAGAGACTGGGTGCCGTGATTGCGGCACAGGAAAGGAGCGTTGGTCGTCATGTCGGACCAGCAAGATTTTGATTTTCCCGATGGCAGCACGCTGCATGCCTGTGGGCCGGCCGGCTATGCTGCGCTTGCACAGTTTTGGACCGAGAGCAATTTCCCGCCGAAATCCGTGATCGTCAGCGAAAGCGACACCGATGACGACGTCTTCTTCGTCGTGAGAGGCCTCGCGCGCGCCGCCACGTTCACGGACAACGGACGCGAGGTTCTCTACTCCGACCTCCCGCCGGGGGACTCCTTCGGGATTTTCGCGGCAATCGACGGCGAACCGCGATCGACGAATGTCTTCGCGAAGGAGCACAGCCGGATCGCGCGAATGTCCGCCGGTCACTTCCGGGAGGTGCTCTACACGAACGAGTCGGTGAACCGCGCCTTCATTCACTATCTCGTGGACCGGATCCGGTATCTCTCCGGACGCATGACCGAAGCGACGACGCTTTCGACCGAACAACGCCTGTGCGCGCAGCTTCTGCGCATGTGTGAGAAGACAGCCAAGGATGTCGGATTCATCGAGCGACTCGCGACGCAGCAGGAACTCGCCACGCTAATTTCATCACAACGCGAATCCGTTGGGCGAGAGATGTCCAAGCTGAAGGATCAGGGTCTGATCAGCCGAGAGGGCAAGTCATTGACCATCCTGAGCCTGCGCGGTCTGGAAACGAAACTCAGCGATCTCTGAACCGGCGCGCCGAACGGCGCGTCATCGGTGGCGAAGCGTGCGCAGGGCCTTCAGGTGGTCTGCTCTTCCGTCAACAGGAGCGACTTCGGGAACCTGATGGCGATCCGGACGCTGCCGTCATCGGAGTCGGACAGTTTGAACTCGCCGCCGTTCTTCTCGGCGAGGCGCTGACAGAGCGACCAGGAATAGCTGTCACCGACGACCGGCGCCGCCTCGCCATGGATCGACGCGCGTTTTGCAAGCGCCTGTTTCCGGACCGAGAGCGGCACGCCCTGATCCTTGAACCAGAGGATAGGATTGTCATTGGTGTCCGCGGCACAGCCGATTTCAACATCAGGAACATGGCCGAACCGACTGTTTCGGGTCAGGTTCAGAAGCATCTCCTCGATCATCATTGCCATGACCGGGCGGCGTGCCGAAATCACGGGCAGGTCGCCGATCCGGAAGTGAGCCCGGCTCGCGCGAAGCTCACTGCAGTCGTCGGAGACGATCTCCGCGACCATTTCGCCGAGATCGACCGGAACCGGCATGTCGAGCGGCTTGTAGGTCGCCGAGGTTATGACGGTATCGTCAATCAACCCGGTAACGGTCCGGGTGATGCGGGAAAGCCGTCGTGCAATCACCTGATAGTCGGGCGAACCGGCATCGTGCGCCTTCAGCGACTGCCAGGCCAGCCCGAGCAGGGGCAAAGTCTCAGATTTCAGCAGGCGCATGTTGCGCAGCGATGTCCGGCGCAATCCGGCAAGTTCAGCCTCGAGATTGGAAATCACGGCGAGGTGATCCGCAGTTGCCCCGCGTCCCCGGCGCAAAGCGTTTTCCACCGCCTGATCGAACATCCCGGCATCGAGATCGGCGAGATCGAGGCAATCCACCGCACCCGCACGCAAAATATCGAGCGCGCTGGCCATGCCCTGATCATCGGTCATCATCACGACCGGAGTGCCCGCAGTGCGTCCATCAGCCGTCAGGTCGCGCGCCAGTTCAAGACCGCCCTCCGCATCGACACGGTGATCTAGCAGAATGAGATCAACGTCATCCCGATCTATCGCAGCGCGCGTCGTCGCAGGCGAATGCGTCACGTCGAACCTGATGTCATGTCGGGAATTTTCAGCGGCCTGCACGAGCGCCGGCGGCAACTGGAGGTCGCGCTGCATGACAACGCAGCGAAGCGTTCGTCTTGCCTCTGCTTCTGCAGCGGTGTCCGCACCTTCGAAAGCCGCAAACGTTTCATCTGTTTCAAACAGATTGGCGACAGGGTTCATCGCGCATCCTCTCGAGGACTTTGTCCGCGCGGAACCTAGGCGCGCCACGGTAAACTTCTGCCTAACACCGGCGAGATGGACCCGTTCAAAGCGGGCATTCCGGCAGCTTTTTCAACGCGCGCGCAATTGTTTGTAGATCGTCAACGCTTGGCTTGTCATGGTCCGCGCATGGATTCGGTTCAAACGCGACGCGCGCCCGCGCGTGCCGAGCAGATTGCCGATGCGGTGGTGCACATCGTGGGCGTCGCGACGGTGATGCTGGCAGCCCCGGTTCTCGTGACCCTGGCGGCCGTCTGGCGGGACGAGCCCGCGGTCATCGCCGCGATCTCGATCTATGCCGCGACGCTCCTGATCATGATCCTCTCCTCGGCGAGCTACAATCTCGCGAGCATGCGCCTGCCGGGCGGGCGCCTGCTGGAGGTTCTCAGACGGATCGATCACAGCGCGATTTACGTCAAGATCGCAGGTACTTACACGCCTTTCGCTGTCATCGCAGGCGGCCCGTTCGGGCGATGGCTGCTGGTCGGGGTGTGGGCCGGCGCGATCCTCGGAACGCTCGGCAAACTCTTCGCGCCACACCGCTGGGAACGTCTGTCGATCGCGCTCTATCTCGCGCTCGGCTGGGCGTTCATCATCGCCGCAGGGCCGATCAGCGCGGCGCTGACCACTGCGACGCTCGTGCTGATCATCGTCGGCGGCTGCCTCTACTCCGTCGGCGTGGTCTTTCACGTCTGGGACAAGCTGCCCTATCAGAACGCGATCTGGCACGTGTTCGTACTGGTCGCCAGCCTGGTCTTCTATTCCGCGATGATCGTCGAAGTCGCGATCGGAACCTGACGCAGAGGTTCTCCGCACCGATCGTGCAGAATCGAGTCGACCAGAACCGGTTTTCCTCGTTAAGAGTGCGCACAGCGGAACGCGAGAACGGGGATCATTCGTGAACGAAAAACTGCCGCACGAAAAAGGCTTTCACGTTTCCTGGGAACAGATGCACCGCGACAGCCGGGCGCTCGCATGGCGGCTCGATCACCAGGGCCCAGGCGTCGACGGTTCGTGGAAGGCGGTGATCGCGGTGACGCGCGGCGGCATGGTTCCGGCCTGCATCATCGCGCGCGAGCTGAACATCCGGGTCGTCGACACGATCTCGGTCAAGTCCTACGACCACCAGACCCAGGCCGAGGCGGAAATCCTGAAATCGCCGGATGCCGAACTGGCGGGCGACGGCGAGGGCATCCTCGTGATCGACGATCTTGTCGACAGCGGGCGCACGCTCGAAGTCGTGCGCAAGCTCTATCCGAACGCGCATTTCGCGACCGTCTACGCCAAGCCCAAGGGCAAGCCGATGGTCAACAGCTACATCACCGAGGTCAGCCAGGACACGTGGATCTTCTTCCCATGGGACATGGCGCTGCAATACGTCGAGCCCTACCGCGGCACGGCCTAACAGGTTCCGGGAGGAAACGCCCGCAAGAGGCGATGGCAAAACGCAGGAGAGGAGAGAGGTATCATGTTTCGAAAGACCCTCGCGGCCCTTGCCGCTGTGGCACTGACCGCCGGCACGGCCTTCGCCGCCGATCTCAAGGTCGGCTTCGTCTATGTCGGCCCGATCGGCGACCACGGCTGGACCTATCAGCACGATCAGGGCCGCCTCGCGGTCGAGGCGCATTTCGGCGACAAGGTCGAGACGACCTATGTTGAAAGCGTCGCCGAGGGCCCGGACGCCGAGCGCGTGATCCGCCAGCTCGCGGCCTCGGGCCACGGCCTGATCTTCACGACCTCGTTCGGCTACATGGATCCGACGATCAAGATCGCCAAGATGTTCCCGGACGTGAAGTTCGAGCACGCGACCGGCTACAAGCGCGCCGACAATGTCTCGACCTATTCGGGCCGGTTCTACGAGGGCCGCACGGTCGCGGGCGTCATCGCGGGCGAGATGACGAAGACCAACAAGATCGGCTACATCGCGTCCTTCCCGATCCCCGAGGTCGTCCGCGGCATCAACGCGACGGCCCTCGCCGCGCAATCGGTCAACCCGGACGTCGAGGTGCAGGTTGTCTGGGTCTCGACCTGGTACGATCCCGGCAAGGAAGCCGACGCCGCCAAGGCCCTGATGGCCGCCGGTGCCGACATCATCATGCAGCACACCGACAGCCCGGCAGCGCTGCAGGCCGCCGAGAACACGGACGGCGTGCTCGCCTTCGGTCAGGCGTCCGACATGATCAAGTTCGCACCGAGCTCGCAGCTGACGGCGATCGAGGACAACTGGGCGCCCTACTACATCAAGCGCGTGCAGGACGTGCTGGACGGCACATGGGCCAGCTCTGATTCCTGGGAGGGCCTCGCCAAGAACGAGGTCGTCATGTCGCCCTACTGGAACATGCCCTACGAGGTCGCGAACATGGCCAAGGAGGTCGAAGCCCAGGTGCGCATGGGCGAGCGCCATCCGTTTGCGGGCCCAATTGTCGACCGTGACGGCACCGAGCGCGTGCCCGCTGGCCAGAATGCCGACGACGGCATGCTGCTCGGCATGGACTTCTTCGTAAAGGGTGTCTCCGGCGATCTGCCGAAGTAAGGCAATCCGTATCGAAAAGCATTGACGGGCGAGCTTAGGTCTCGCCCGGCTACTGACGCCCTTCTGACGTGAGCAGTTTCTAAGTTCTAGAGCTGTCACTGTTTCTTTGCTTGCAAAATTTGCAACTCTAAGGAGAATTGCGCGAGAATTTCTTTCGATTACCGGAGCGACAGATGGCTAACGTCGAAGCGCGCGAAGGCAGTGTTTCTTTGGATACGGCCTACCAGGTCGTCAGCGAACAGCTTTGTATGAATGCCGACAAGCGTGTGAGCCTGTTCAACATGTACGTTGCCGTCAATTCAGCCTTGGCGGCATTGATTGCCTTGACGCTCGACCCTCACACGGCGGCCGTTAATCATATTTTTCTTGCTTATTTTTGCTGCCTAGTAAGTATTGTAATAAACTCGATTGGACTTCGAAATATATCCTATCAGACCGAGATAATTGAAGAATGCTTAAAATTTGGAAGCGCCCTTGAGGCAAATCAAGAGATTAAATTTTTTAATCAGATTCATTCAATCGGGACAACGCGTTCTCTGAATACAGGAATGAAAATGGAGAACGTTATGAAGGTCCTTATCGGTTTCTGGTTGCTCGCACTCGCATACTTAGTACGATTACACTCGGTTTCTGTTCAACCGTGACGAACATGGCGGCTCAAATTCTAGTCCATTCGCCCGGGTTCTACGGAGCTGTCAAGGAACTAAGTGCAAGACCTTCAGGTTCAAGCGATCCTGCTTGCATCCGCGTGCCATCAGGTGGACGTTGACTTTCTTAAGGCGACGCCATGGAGGCCGTCGTATGCCCCATCAACAGCAGCCCGCCCTACAAACAGCCTCGGTCAACCTGGACGCAGCTCGGCGCCCCTGACCGACTAAACCCCGGCAAAAGGACAGTGCTGCCTAAGGCACCGATCTCTGCAACGAGGCGTCGGCATCCTGCGCCGACGCAAGCCCGGCTTCCCGCAACCGCGAAAAGAACTCGGCCGTCATCGCAGGCTCCTTGAAAGCGAACAGCGCAAGCCGCTCAAGCGTGATCCCCGGGACGCCTCGGCGGAACTCGGCCACCGCATCCCGCGCCGATGCCAGATCCTCCAGCGCCACGAAGCTCGCCACCCGGACCGCGTGAGACAGATGATACTCCGGCATTCTTTGGACGGCACGACCCGCCCACGCGATAGCTTCGTCAAATCGCCCATCCACATAATGCGCCAAAGCAAGTCCCGTGAACCGGTAGAAAACGCTCGGATCTCTGGGGTTCGATCGAATCGCAATCTGCTGGTTCTCGATCGCCTCCGCGCCTCGGCCAGCATAGGCGAGGGCGGAACCGAGACTGCCGTAGGCGAGCGAACAGTTCGGGTTCAACTCGACGGCCCGCTCCAAAGCCGCGATTCCGTCATCATGTTTGCCGACCATCCAGCAGGTGATGCCGAGCGCCCATTGCGCATATTCGCTCCTCACGTCCAGAACAGTTGCCCGGAGCGCGAGATCATAGGCCCGCCCGATCGCCGCGGCACGATCTGGCACCTCGAATAGATCGCATTGATGCCGGATGATCAGCGACAGCAGGAAGTGCGCCTCGGCACTGGAATTGTCGATCTCGAGCGCCCGTTCGAGCAACTCCGTCGCCTCGGCATAGCTGTCCTCGTTGAACTGGTAGAGCAGCCGCCACGCACGCATTGTCAGTTCCCAGATCGTCAGATCGGGACGGTTCTTGCGCTCAATCGGTCGTTCGCCGGTCCGCAAGTGAACTGCCGTCTGGATCGAAGCGACCACGTTCCGCGTGATCTCGTCCTGCAGGTCGAAGACATCTGCGATCTCGCCGTCATATCGCTCGGTCCACACCAGCCCGCTTGTGTCGCCGTCGATCAGTCGCGCCGTCACCCGCACCCGATCGCCCGAGCGCCGCACGCCGCCCTCCAGCACGAAGCGCACGCCGAGTTCCTGTGCGATGCGCCGGGCATCGGCGTCCTGCCCCTTGTAGGAGAAGCCCGAGTTGCGCGCGATCACGAACAGCCACGGCGAGCGTGACAGCGCCGTGATGATGTCGTCGCTGATCCCGTCCGAGAAATACTCCTGTTCCGGGTCGCCCGACATGTTCTCAAAGGCCAGCACCGCGATCGAGGGCCGCTCCGGCCGCCGCGGAAACCCCTCGACGGCCGCGACTGTGGCAGCACCGGACGTCTCCGGCGCCAGCAGTTGTGCCAAGGCCAGCTTCGAAGACACGCCCAGCTTGCGGTAGATCGTGCTCAGATAACTGCGCACGGTCTGGGGCGAAATGCCCAGCTCGCGCGCAATCTCCTTGTAGCTGCCGCCCTTTGCATAGGCCGCCGCCACTTCCTCCTCGCGCTTCGACAGCGCCTCGCGGGTTTGTCCCCCGTCGTGCATGTCAACCCCTGCAGATGAGGGGGTATTCTATCTCACTCAGGCCCCGCATCAATCGCTGCATCTGCGCGATACCGCCGATGCACGCTGATCCGCATCCTGTGACCCATGACGGTGCGGCACCGAAAGCGGCCTGATGGTCAGGCCCTCAACTTCGCCGCGCCGGCTGAACAGGACTGAAAGGAAAACAAGATGGGCCTCATTTCACTTCCATTTGGCATTGCAGAGACGACGAGTTCGGAAACGGAACTTGTCGAGACGTCTGGCACAACTGCGGATTTCCGGATCGAGCACGACACCACGGCCTTCGCCGGCCATCTCGACTTCCGGGTCGAGCACGATACGAACCCGGTCATCGGCACGAACCCGGCACCGGACGCGCTTACGCCCGGCATCGGCGCCACCCGCGAGGACATCACCGCTGAAGACAGCCTCGATTTCGTTCCGATCGACCCAACACTCGTCATGGCGCCCGACGCGCTGTTGCCCGGTCTCGGCGCAAGCCCCGGCGATGTCATCGCAGGAACCGGCTTCGAAAACCTGCGCATCGAACACACGCTGATCGTCGCAGAGGAATCTGTCCCCGACATGCTTGTCAGCATGCAAAGCGGCGAAAGCTGCGGCGTCTGAACGACCGAACGAAAGGAATCGTTTAATGACCAATCAATCCAACCCCGTAGACCTTCGCGACGATGATCTCGACGCGGTCCAGGGCGGGCGCATCGGCCACAAACCGGATCTGGAGATCCGGGACACGCGTCCGCGCGAAGGATTGGTATCGCTCGAAGATCTCGAAGACATCTGACGCGACAACCGACCCAACACCCGACGCGCCCGGTCCCTGCCCGGGCGCTCGCAACTTCGCCGCCGACCATCACCTGGTGCCCCTCGACATACCGAGAGGTCCAGTTCGCCGAATCCGGCGGTCCCCGCAAATTTATCGTTGAAGGCCGGGCCTGATTCGGCGCATACGCAGGGTGCTGGAACTTCCTGCACGGGAGAGCGCGGGTCCGCCCGCCGCCGAAGGAGCAACCGCCCCGGAACCTCTCAGGCAAAAGGACTGCGCAGGAAAAGGCAATCTGGAGAGCGGGCGCAGGCATGTGCCCCACCGAAGGAGAAACGGCGCCTCGCCGAAATCTCTCAGGTTCCCGGACAGATGGGGCTCGGGTTCGGATGTCCGGACCGGGTCACCGCGCTGTCAACAGGAACCGGAATATGTCCACTCACTCTCTGCGCAAGATCGCCGTTATCGGCGCCGGAATCACCGGCGTGACCACCGCGCGCGCGCTTCATGCCCGCGGCTTCGATGTCACCGTCTTCGATCGCAACCGGTACGCGGCGATGGAGACGAGCTTCGCCAATGGCGGACAGCTTTCGGCTTCGAACGCTGAGGTCTGGAACAGCTGGGGCACGATCCTCAAGGGCATGAAGTGGATGCTGAGATCGGACGCACCCCTCTCGGTGAACCCCTGGCCGACCTGGCACAAGTATTCGTGGATGGCCGAGTTCATGGCCAACATCCCGAACTACCGGCGCAACACGGTCGAGACGGTGCGCCTTGCCCTGCAGGCCCGCGCCCTGCTCGAGAGCCATGCCGAACAGTACGGTTTCGACTTCGCAGCCGAGCATCGCGGCATCCTGCACGTCTACTCGGATCGCCGGGACTTCGCGCACGCGACCCGGGTCAACGCGCTGCTGGCCCAGGGCGGCCTCGACCGCCGGGCCGTCGGCGTCGACGAGATGCTCCGGATCGAACCGACCCTGAAAGGCGATCTGATCGGCGGGTACTACACGCCGAGCGACTTCACCGGCGACATCCATCGCTATACGACCGGCCTGGCGACCGCACTGTCCGACCGCGGCGTCGACTTCCGCTACGGGACCGCCGTGGACGATGTTGCGCACATCTCCAACGGCGTTGTCGTGGGTCACGGTGGCGACGAAGAGATCTTCGACGGCGTCGTGGTCTGCGCCGGCGTTCGCAGCCGCGACCTCGCCGCACAGCTCGGCGACCGGTTGAATGTCTATCCGGTCAAGGGATACTCGATCACGGTCAACCTGCATGACGAGGCGAGCCGCGCCGCCGCACCCTGGGTCAGTCTGCTCGACGACAAGGCCAAGATCGTCACGTCGCGGCTGGGCCCGGACCGGTTCCGCCTCGCCGGGACCGCCGAGTTCAACGGCTACAACCGCGACATCCGCCAGGACCGGATCGACCCGCTGATCCGTTGGTGCGAGACCCACTTTCCTGGTGTCTCGACGGAGGACGTCACCCCCTGGGCGGGTCTGCGCCCGATGATGCCGAACATGATGCCGCGTGTCGGCGCCGGTCGGCAGAGCGGCGTCTTCTACAACACCGGCCACGGGCATCTGGGCTGGACCCTGTCGGCCGCCACGGCCGAGATCGTCGGTGACGCCGTCCTCGCCGGATCGCGCGACCGCCAGCACCACGCCGTCGATGCCGCAGGGCTCGAGCACGCCGCGGCCATCTGATCGCGACCGTGACGCGCCGGGCTCTTGTCCGGCGCACAATTCCCGTGCAAGTGTCTCGTCAGACTGACACGAGCGAGACCCAGCCAATGCAGCCGCCAGCCCCCTTCCCCGCACTTCGCCCCCGGCGCCTGCGCACTGCCCCCTGGGTCCGCGCGATGGTCCGCGAGAACGTGCTGACCCCCGCCGATTTCATCTGGCCGTGCTTCGTGATCGAAGGGACCGACACCGCCGAACCCGTCGCCTCGATGCCGGGGGTCGAGCGCCTCACCATCGACCGGCTGGTGGCCAAGGCGCAGGAGGCAGCAGAGCTCGGCATCCCGGCCATCGCGGTTTTCCCGAACACGCCGGACGAACTGAAGACACCGGGCGCCGAGGAAGCCTGGAACTCGGAAAACCTCGTTTGCCGCGCCACCCGTGCCGTGAAGGCAGCCGTCCCCGATGTCGGCATCATGCTGGACGTGGCGCTCGACCCTTACAACACGGACGGTCATGACGGGATCTGCGACGGCGACGTGATCCTGAACGACGAGACGTTGCTGGCGCTGGAGAAACAGACGCTGGCTCAGGCCGAGGCCGGCGCCGACATCATGGGACCGTCCGATATGATGGACGGGCGCGTCCACATCATGCGCCGCGCGCTCGAGGAGCACGACTTTCAGAACGTGACGATCATGGCCTACGCGGCCAAGTACGCCAGCGCGTTCTATGGCCCGTTCCGCGATGCGGTTGGGTCCGAGGGATCGCTCAAGGGCGACAAGAAGACCTACCAGATGGACCCGGCGAACACCGACGAGGCCCTGAAGGAGGTCGCCATGGACCTCGCCGAGGGCGCGGACATGGTGATGGTCAAGCCGGGCATGCCCTATCTCGACATCTGCCGCCGCGTTGCCGACGAGTTCAAGGTTCCGACCTTCGCCTATCAGGTCTCGGGCGAGTATTCGATGATCAAGGGCGCCGTGGAGCGCGGCTGGCTCGATGGCGAGAAGACGATGATGGAGAGCCTGATGGCCTTCAAGCGCGCCGGGTGCAGCGGTGTGCTCACCTATTTCGCGATGGACGCGGCCCGTCTGCTGAAAGAGCAAGGCTAGGCCGGGCCTGCTCTCCAAGGGCGCAGCGACTTCCGCAAGCGCATGCTCGTTCAATCCGCGATGTGAACGGCGTCTCCCGGCCGTTTCGGTTTGAGGAAGCGCGGGATCGGAAGCGTCGTCCGCCGAGTGCTCTCCGCGTCGCTACGAGCAGGACTTTGCGCACCGGCACGGAGTATCCGGTCGAACCACCAACCCGGAAAGTCGAATTCTCGCTCGGAAAGTATGAGGCCCAGAGAGGATCCCTGATCGCAGCCGCGCCAAGTCTCGAACGAATAGGCCTCGCGTTGCAAATCGCGATCCTGCGGCACCGGCTCGCACCCGCCGCTGCGGGCGAACAGATCGAGGGTCTCGCCCAAACTCGTCTGCCCGAACCGCTTCCGCGTGCCCTCTCGCCCGTCGATGGGCCAGAAATCGCTCGCCGCATGATGGGTGTGTACGACCCGCCCTCCAGGCCTGCATGATCTCGGAGGCACGCCCCAATGCCCCCCGTTGATCGGCGCGATGCTCAGAGCCATCTCGGGGGCCAGACATGCGATCTGCCATGCGAGCGCCGCACCGTGTCCGATCCCCACGACAACGACCTTGCCCGGATCGACCCAGAACTGCTGGGCGGCATCGAACAGAACCTCACGCAGGAAGGCGTGTTCGTCGCGCCCACGCCGCTCTACGTCGCGCCGGTCATCGACGAAGTCGACATCCTGCCGGGTCAGTGTGTCGGTCGTGTAGAAATACCAGCCCCGGTCTTTCGATTGCCGCAGCAGGCGCATCCTCCCGTCCTTGCCCTTGATCGGGTATTTCTTTTCGCTCTTGCTCGACGTCCCGCCAACAAGTGTCAGTGTCGGGTCGAACCGCCGGATGGTCGTGACACGGACATACTTCCGCTTGGTCGCGTTCGGCGCGATCACCGCGTAGCCGCGATCCAGAAAGCTGTTCACCACAGCCTTGTTCTCCATGATCACGCCGCCGTCCTGCCCGGCATCGTGCAGGATCAGCACGATCGGCAGTCGTTGTAACTTACCCTCGGTGCTCGGCACGCGAATGAAATACTCCCCGGACCGGATGGCGCACGCACCGGACGGCGTTTTGACGGGACAGTTCGCAGCATGCGCGTCCGCGGAGATCGGCAGAAGCAAAACGACCAACATCCCCGCGATGAACCGCTGAGCTCTTCCGCATATGCTGCTGATCAGCATCAATTTTTTGGCTCGAACGTCGGGAATCTCGCGGTCCCCTTACTCTCACTCACTGGTTCGGCCAGACCTACCATTATGCAACGTCGCCCCGGTAATCCTCGGACACATTCCGCAATTGGACCGGCATCGCGCGCCGCGCCAGTCATCGCGCCTTCCAGTTGCCGATCTTCGTCTTCAGCCATGACCGGAAGCCACGCTCCGGCGGTGCGAGAAACGGGAAATCGGACCGCACGTCGCGGTAGGGCGCATCAACCCGGTCGCCGACCGGTTCGCGGCCATTAGAGATGTAGAGCGAGTAGAGCCGATCCATGATGTCGTCGTTCGGATGCCGCCCACCGCAGGTTTCGTGCGGCTGGCCGGTCAGCATGGATCGCTCAATCTCCAGGAACGCCTCCGCCCCGCAGGGCTTGCCTGCATCCAGAACCAGGAAGTCGTCGGCCAGAACCTCGATGAGCGCGGACCGGTCCGTATCGGACCAGTCGGCAACGCCGTCCAGCGCATCGTAGTAGGCAATATTCTCCTCCAATCGCGCTGCGACCATTGCTCGACTCTCAGGCGACGGCGCGAAGGAGGTCTGGCGATTGTGCTCGTCGCGAATGTCTTCGAGACCGCCACGATGGATCAGGCTGACATTGGTGACTTCCGGGCGTCCGATCCGGTCGAGCACGCGCGGCGGGTCGCCCACTTCGAACGCTTCCGCTGAGAGAGACAAAAGATCGCCGCGCGGCAGCAATTCTCTCACAATTTCAACGGCCAACGTCAGCACGTTGAGACGCGACATCGTGTTTTCGCCAGCCGGCACAGCGAGCGCTCCGCCGGTGGACGTCGCCAGCGCCCAGTCGCTGTCGAAGAAAAACGGATCGGACCGGTGGCCGAAAAACACCCGCATCTCGCCGGAGCGCGCCACGGCACCTTCACGGCTGATCGTCTCGACATCGCCCGGCCCGAGACAGCGCACGCTTTGCGAATCCTCGTGATCCTCGCCGAACGTGCAGGTGATCCGAACCTCCCCTCCAGTCCGGAACCGGTCGAGTTCGATCTCGGCAGACCGGATTAAGAAGGCGTAGCCGATCCGGCTGGAGAAATGCGCTCCAGAGTGAGCAATCGGGTAGGTGTTCAGGATCAGCGCGACCCGGTTGCCGTTATCGACCGGGAACGCATAGAAATCCGACAGATCGGCGAGCGGCTCGTCCTTGGTGATCTCGCCGTCGATGTGGTCGCTTGCGCGCACGCCGTCCGTCAGCGCGCCGCCCAGAAGCAGAGCGAACGCGAAGAGGCTGCAGAGAAACGACCGGACCCGATACATCGCCGTGCATGTCCCTATTCAATTCAAGGGGCAAGTATATCCGAATCCGGTGGGAAGCCGAACAACTCTGGCGCGTACGCCTTCATCAACGCCGCATGCACAGGCCCCTAGGGACGCAGTTCAGCCTCGCCCAGATCCCAGTAGACGCCCGCCATGATGCCGAGCGCACTTTCGCACACCGGCAGCAGGATGTGCTCGTCCGGCGCATGCTGCGAACACCCGGCATAGGAATGCGGGATCCAGATCGCCGGGATGCCGAGCAGATCGGTAAACAGGTCGTTGCAGATCGAGCCGCCCATCTGCGGGATCACGGCGGGGGCCTCACCCGCGGTCGTCTCGACCGAACGGCGCACAAACAGCGACCAGGGATGGTCCGGCTCGGTCCGCGAGGCCCGGAACCCGGCCGCATTGCGCCCGGTCGGCGGCGCGATCTCGACCATCGGAAAGCCATGATCGTCCAGATGGCGCCGCAGTGACGGCAGGATCGCATCGACATCCGTCCCGGCGACGTAACGCAACTGGCAGTGCGCCCTCGCCGAAGGCTGGATCGCATTGACCGGCCCGTCGATATTGCCCGAACCGAGCGCCAGCACGGCGAACGAGTTCCAGCCATAGACCTTCTCGGCCGTCGTCATGCCGGGCTCGCCCCAGTCCGGATCGATCTCGGGCCCCTTCTCGCCGGCATCCAGCACGACGTCCTTCAGCACGTCGCGCACGGCATTGGTCATCGGCGGCGGCAGCCATTCCGGGATCAGGATCTGTCCCGTCGGCCCGCAGATCGACGCCAGCGCGTGCGACAGGATCATGCCCGGATCGGCCAGCGCACCTCCCCAGTTGCCCGAGTGGTGCCCGCCCTCCCGCAGATCGCAGACCAGATCGAAGTTCTCGCCGCCACGCGCGCCCAGCGACACCGTGGGCCGGTCGATCCGCACGCGCGGCCCGTCCGAGGCGACGAACAGGTCCGCCGCGAACGCCTCGCGATTGGCGGCGATGATGTCGCCGAGCCCCTGCGATCCGTTCTCCTCGGCCATCTCGACGATGAACTTCGCATTGAAGCCGAGCGCACCGCGCGCCTCCAGCACGGCCTTCAGGCCCGCCATGTTGATCGTGTGCTGCGCCTTGTTGTCGGCGGTGCCGCGGCCATAGAGCCGCTCGCCGTCGCGCGCGGTGATCCACGGCCCCTGCCCCTTGGTCCACTGCGTCTCCTGTCCCCGGATCACGTCGCCATGGCCATAGCCAAGCACGGTCAGATCCGCGCCCTCGTCGCGGGTCGCGAGCAGAACCGGACCGACGCCGGGCTTGGGGTTCTCGAAAATCTGCGTCTCAAAGCCCATCGCCTCGAAGGCGGGCGCCATTTCCTGCTCGAGATAGGTGCGCGTGTGCGGCAGTCCTTCAGGCACCTGGCTCTGCGTCGGGATCGCCACCCGCCGCCCGAGATCCTCCTCGAACGCTCCGCTGGTCAGGTACGCGTGCGCATCGGCAACGGCCGCCTCTCGTGACATCTTGGTGACTCCTTCACTCGGGGAGCGCCGGGCGCTGGCGCAATGGACATCTCAACCCTACCTGTCACGGAACGACGGAGGATGCCATGCTCAGACTGCTTCTGATCCTGACCGTGATGCTGCCGGCCCTCGCCCGCGCCGAGACGTTGCAGACCAGCGCAGGCCCGGTCACGGTGACGCCTGTCATTCAAGGCCTCGACAATCCCTGGGCGGTGGCGTTCCTGCCGGATGGAAAGCTGCTGATCACCGAGCGCGACGGCGCCCTGCTGATCGCCGACCCGGCGAGCGGTGCGACAACGCCGGTCGGCGGCGTGCCGGAGGTCCGCGATTCGGGCCAGGGCGGACTGCTCGATGTCGTCCTCGACCCGGACTTCGAGCAGAACCGCACGCTCTATCTCAGCTACTCCGAACCGGTCGGCACCTTCTCGGCGCGCACCGCGGTGGCGCGCGCCACGCTGACCGGCACCACGCTCGAGAAAGTCTCGGTGATCCTGCGCCAGACGCCGGAGGGCCGGGGCGGCCGCCATTTCGGCTCGCGCATCGTGCCCGACGGCAAGGGCGGGCTGTTCGTCACGCTCGGCGACCGGGGCGACGCCGACGAGGCGCAGAACCGCGCCAACACCATCGGCAAGGTCGTGCGCCTCGACGTGACCCGAAATGCGGACACCGTTCCCGGGTTCGTCGCCAAACCGGATGCCGCCGTCCCGACCGAGCTCTGGTCGATCGGCCATCGCAACGCCCAAGGTGCCGCCCTCGACGAACAGGGCCGGCTCTGGACCGTCAGTCACGGCGCACGCGGCGGCGACGAGATCAACCGCCCGGAGCAGGGCAAGAACTACGGCTGGCCGGTGATCTCGTACGGCACGACCTATTCGGGCTTCTCGATCGGTGAGGGCACGTCGAAGCCCGGCATGGAGCAGCCGGCCTTCTACTGGGACCCGTCGATCGCACCGTCCGGCATGATGATCTACTCGGGCAAGCTCTGGCCGGAATGGACGGGCGACATCTTCGTCGGATCGCTGAAGTTCGACTACGTCTCGCGGCTGAACCGCGACGGCGACGACATCGTCAGCGAGGAGCGCCTGTTCCGCGACCGCTTCCTGCGCATCCGCGATGTCCGCGAAGGCCCGGACGGCGCGATCTGGTTCCTGGCAGTCGGCGACGAGACGCTTTACCGGATGACGCCCGCCAAATGATCTCGATCCCATTGAAATCCGCGCTCGCGATGCTCTCCATCGCAATCTGTGCCGCTCCTGTGGCACTGTCGGCGACTGAACAGGACACGCCTCTGTCGCGAGAAGAGATGATCCGCACCCTCGTCGAAAGCGGTGCCAACGAAAACGAAACCGAACGCCACACCATCGAAATCAATGGCTGCGTGATGGTCGCAGAGCGGTGGAAGCACTTCGAAGGCGAAGGTTTCATCCTGTTCACCTCCGCGAAGGTGAATCTGACCGATACCCGCCTGGTATATGTTCAGGGCAAAAACCACTTCGTCGCCGTCGACACCGCGAACCCCGAAAACACATTGTCCGTTATCTCCTTCGCGATGAAACCTCCCGCGAAGGCCATCCTGGAGAAGCCAGAACGCCGGCGGGCGCGGCGCGATCGGACCAGATCGCCAAGGCAGGCGCAGGAACCCTATTACTTCGAGGAGCATGATGACTTCTTTATCATGCACGAAATGATCGATGATCCTCAGAAGCCCGCGCGCTTCGCCGACACCTTCGAGCGCTACCAACGGGACTTCTGCGACGTTGCCGGCTAGGCTGCACTCACCGACAGGGAGCATCGATGTTCAAAAGTCGTGTTCCGAAGAAACAAATAAGAACTTAGTCAAGCGCGCCGCAGTAGCAGCGCGCTCAAAAGCCGTTCAAAGGAATTCCAAGTGTATATGCGACGGAAGGTGCAATTTCACCCGGTCCTCGCGGGAATCGTCGTTCCCACGAAGTGTATCATCGTCACTAGCCGATCTTCGTTTCGGTCTTACGGTTCTCCCGGCATGCGCCATAATGGAAGATATCGTAGCTTTTCCCAAGTTTATGAATCCACATAAATACGTCTTGTAAATGCGCCACTTTACCTGGAAGAATTCGAACAACATCCATGGTTCCATAATCCGGATAGAATGTTTTGTTTGCGTCATTATAAGTGAGTCGGTAATTCTTCGTGACATCGAATGATACCATTTCCTCTTTTACCGGGTCTCGCTTAAATGTAAGCTTTTGGCGAACTTCATCAGTCAATGGAATGTTCAACCTGTTCGCATGTGCAGCAGCATGATCATATGCCATTCCGATAAAGGTACCGGTCGAGTAAAAGTCGTCGTCGCAGTAAAAGTAAGCCTTTTTGATGTATTTCGGAATTGCGCAAGGACCACTTCCTTGTGTCTCGACTTTCATATTCTTCATTTTGAGCCACACACGCTTAGGCGTATAGCCGCCATGTGCGCAAAGCAGGATCTCATTGTTTGTATCGTCACCCTCTTTGATGTTGAATTTGAGCGGGCCGCGGATTTTTTCGACGTAAGGCATTTGAAGTCTCCATTTGATATCTCAAACCGTTGTAAGTCTCGGGAACGACCATGTTTGTTGGCCGTCCCACTGGGGTAATCTTCCATCTCCGTGCAGCCGCTTCCGACTGCACAACTGTCTATAAATTTTAAAATGGCATTTATCTTGAGATTTAACTGAGCGGTTCCTGATAACTTTCTGAGAAATCCGGGGCAAATCGAGGTGAATCGAGGCAAAGGCGCAAAACTCGTGCTTGGCCTCCCGGGTTCAAGGTGGCAATCAAGCGCCCATGACTGCGAAATACACCTCTGTCGTCGAGCCCCTTCCCTCGACCGTCCCCTTCGTCGGCCCGGAGCATCAGGAGCGCCAGCGCGGCGCTCCGTTCAAGGCCCGCATCGGTGCGAACGAAAGCGTCTTCGGACCCTCGTCCAGCGTCGTCGAGGCGATCGCCAAGGCAGGGCCCGAGGCGTGGATGTACTGCGATCCGAACATGCACGACCTGCGCATGGCGATCGCGGGGCACAACGGCATCGATCCCGACAGCATCGTCATCGGCGAGGGCATCGACGGCCTCTTCGGCAACACCGTGCGGCTGTTTGTCGAGCGCGGCGACAAGGTCGTCACCTCGCTCGGCGCCTATCCGACCTTCAACTACCATGTCGCGGGCTTCGGCGGAGAGCTCATAACCGTTCCGTATGTCGACGATCGCGAAGACCCGGAATCGCTGCTCGCGGCAGCGCGGGAGCACCGCCCGAAGCTCGTCTTCATCGCCAACCCGGACAATCCGATGGGAACCTGGCACGGCGCGGAGAAAATCCGCGCGCTGATCGACGGGCTGCCGGACGGCACGCTTCTGTGCCTCGACGAGGCCTACATCGAGTTCGCGCCCGGCGGCACGGCGATGCCCTGGGACACCGACGACCGGCGGGTGATCCGCTTTCGCACTTTCTCCAAGGCCCACGGCATGGCCGGGATGCGCATCGCCTATGCCGTCACGCACCCCGAGACCGCCACGGCCTTCGACCGCATCCGCAACCATTTCGGGGTCAATCGCGTCGCCCAGGAAGCGGCCATCGCGTCACTGGCCGACGGCGCGCATCTCGCCGATGTCGTGAATAAGACCGCGACCGCGCGCGAACGCATCGCCGAGATCGCGCGCGAGAACGGGCTGACCGCATTGCCGTCCGCGACGAACTTCGTCGCGGTCGATTGCGGCCGGGACGGAGACTATGCGCGCGCGGTGCTGCAGGCCCTGCTAAAGCGCGGGCTCTTCGTGCGCATGCCCGGTGTTGCGCCGCTCGACCGGTGCATCCGCATCGGCGCGGGCACGCCCGAGGATCTCGCCCTGCTCGCCGACGCGCTGCCCGAGGCGCTTGCCGAGGCAGGCTGACCGAAGGTCGATCCGCGGTCAGAGACCGAGCCGCGCCAGGACGGTATCGATCGCCGCCATCACCGACGCGCGGTTCTCGGCACTCCCGGCCCAGGCGTGCGGCGGTGCAAGCCGTCCGGCGTCATTGTCGAAGTACCGCCCGTTGGCCGTCGCGAACTCCTCGGACAGCGCCGCCCGGCTGAGGATATCGACCCCGATCTGAAGATCGCCGCCCGAGACGCCGAAGCCCTGCTGCACCATCTTGCTCGCGAGCAGCGAGCCGGGATTGACCGCCACGGCGACCTGCCCCGCCGCCAGATCCTGCGCGAGTTCCTGCGACCAGATCGTCAGCGCGAGCTTGCTTTGCGCATAGGCGTCCATCTCGGATAGCGCCTTGCCGCCAGCCATCGCGGCGACGGACACCGGGGCCTGTGCGGCCGAAGACAGGCTGACGATCCGGCCATCCGGCGACAGCACCGGCAGCAGCCTGCGCGTCAGAACCACCGGCGCGTAGAGGTTCACCGCTATCCGGATGTCGAGCCCTTCGGCCGTCTGCTGCACCGGCGACTTGAAGACCCCGGCATTGTTCAGGATGACATCGAGGCTGGCGCCGCGCGCCGCGATGCTGTCAGCCAGCGCAGCCACACTCGACAGCACCGAGAAGTCCGAGACGAAGGTCTCGACCGTGCCCCCGGCCGCCGCGACCGCCTCTGCCGCCGATGCCAGCTTGGCCTCGCTCCGGCCGTGCAGCAACAAGCTGTGACCGGCGGCGGCCAGAGCCTTCGCTGTCTCCAGCCCGATGCCGTCGGTGGCTCCGGTGATCAGAATCGTCTTTGCCGTCATCTCGGTCTCCTCGTCTGGACGCCCTGCCCCGGATGTCGCTCAGATCGCCGCGCCGGGCGCAGCCTAGGCGAGGTCGTCCTTGGCTTCGACCAGATAATGAAAGCTCGTCGAGCCATTGGTGCGCGCCTGCAGATGCGGCACGTATTCGGGATCGGCCATGAATGCCTGTGCGGCGTCCTTCGACGGCCACTGAATGATGATCCGCAAGGCCGCCGGGTCGTCATCGCCTTCGACCTGCTCGTGCGTGGCGGTGCGGGCGAGATACTTTCCGCCGTGCTTGGCGACCAGCCGGTTCGCCGGGCCGATGTAGTCGGGGATCCAGTCTTCGCGCGTCGGGGTCACGGCGAGGATCGAGAAATAGGACATTGCGTCTGCTCCAAGTGCTGCTGCGGGCCCCGGAACGATCGAGGCACCTCCGCGATATCGTATTTTGATTTTCGGGAAAAACTGACAGAACCTGACTTCAGAATATGAGTTATGGATATAATCCCATGGACACCGACAACCTCAGGCTCTTCGTCCTCGCCGCCGAGAAGCTCAACATAAGTGCCGCCGGCCGCGCGCTCGGCTACGCGCCGGCGGTCGCAGGCACCCGGCTCGCCAAGCTCGAGCGCACGCTCGGCGCCGATCTCCTGCTCAGATCGACCCGCAAGGTCGCCCTGTCCACCGAGGGCGCGGAGTTCCTGCCCTATGCCCGCGAAATCCTCGCGCAGGAGGACGCGGCGCTGGCCGCGCTCGGCCGCGGTCAGGCCGAACCGACCGGCACGCTGAGATTCGCCGCTCCGAGCAGCTTCGCGCAGCTCTACATCGCGCCGCTGATCCCGGATTTTCTCGACCGCTTTCCCGGCATTGCGCTCGATCTCAAGCTCTCCGACACGCGCGTCGACCCGATCGAGGGCAGTTTCGACCTCTCGCTGCGCAACAGCGAGTTGCGCGACAGCAGCCTGAAAGGCCGCAAGCTGGCCGATGACAAACGAATCCTCTGCGCCTCGCCCGCCTATCTCGCGCGCTTCGGGACCCCGGCCGAGCCCCGCGATCTTGCAAACCATCAGTTAATCTCGTTCATCGACCATACCGCGCGCCGCCTGAAGCACGATGACGGAACGCTCGCCAGCTTCGATCCGCGCCAGGGCCGGTGCAGGCTCACGGTCGATGACGGGCACAGCCAGAAGCTTGCCACCCTCGCCGGGGCGGGCATTTCGGTGAATTCGACCTGGAGCGTGCACCGCGAACTGCGCGACGGCGGTCTCGTCCGGGTTCTGCCGGAATACGAGGTCGACGACCAGTCGGTACTGTGGCTCGTCTACCCGCAGGCCAACGTGCTGACCGCGAAAGTCCGTGTCTTTATCGACTTCCTGCTCGAGCGGATCGGCCGGACGCCGCCGTGGGGCCGTGGCTGATCCGACAATTGCAGGCGTCGGCCGCGCCCCCGCAACAGAATTACCAAGTCATTATTAATATTAGTTAACAATAAAATACTTAAAACTTTATCTATCTTCACATTAATACTTCGTTAACGACAAAAAATAAGCTATTAACCTTGCCTGGAAACCAAGTCTTGCACGTTTTGCGCTGATATCGTGCACGTGAGAATTGGGGGCGAATGATGAAATCGATGATGTTCGGAGCCACGGTTGCCGTGGGCGTGCAAGTATTGTCCGGCGCAGCACTTGCCGATGTCGGGCGCGACGGCTTCAAATGGCTGTCCGAGAACCGCGATATCATGGCCGAGGGCGCGATCTGGAACGACCGGATCGGCGATGGCGAGGATCGCTACAAGACGGGCGGCATGACCCAGTCCTGGGTATTCCCCGAAACGCTGTTTCTGGAAGACCGGCTGATTCCCGGCCGGGTCTCGGCGCTCGAACTTCAGGGCCGCGGATTCATCGCGACACCGGACAACACGCGCGCCGGGGGCAGCGTCAACGACCGGCCCTTCGTGCAGTATGTCGGCGTCGGCGCCTATCTCAGAACCTGGGGTCCACCCGAACGGCTGGACGCCGACACCACCGGCGCGCTGGAGACCCGTGCGGGAATCGAGGTCGGCTGGCAGGGTGAACCGCTGCCGCTGTTCGAAATCCAGGAAGCGTTGCACGACAACACGCAGGTCACGCTCTCGCCCACGAACACCGTCGACGGCGAGTTTCTGGTGAATCTCGAACTGGAAGGCGTCTACCGGCGTCAGACCTCGAACCGGTTCGTCGATCTCGACATCGCGCCCTTCGTGCGCGTCTCCGCCGGGATGCGCGAGAACAGCATCCGCGCTGGAATGGACGTGATCGTCGGCTCATCGCTCGGCGCCCGGACATGGAACCGCGAGCCGGCAATCGGGGCGCTGATCCCTGGCGGCTCGCAGGAACGCAACGGCTTTCACTGGGCGCTCTGGATCGGCGGCGATGTCGGCTACATCGCGTCGGATGTCTTCCTCGACGGCGGCTTCACCGCGGACGGTCCAGATGTCGGGCGCGAGGAACTTACGATGCGCCTGCGCGCCGGCATCATGATGGAATACGATCCGTTCGCGATCGTCTATTCGATCAACTGGCTGAGCCCGGAGTTCGACCTGCAACCCGAGGGACAAATGATCGGCGCGATATCGCTGAAGTACCGATTCTGAGCCGCGTTGGGGCGCTCGGACCGGCCGGGGCTTTCCCGGCCGGTTTTCTATTTTGCAAGATGGTTTAGCGACGTTCCTTCGCACGTTCGTCGAGCCCGGACTGCTCGCGATTCCCGCATAACGCGAAAGCTGCCCGCCCCTTTGCCTGTCCATGATAAAGACTCGGGAATTTCCGAGGAAAGCGTTGACACTTTCGCACCCTCCCGTTTGACTGCGGCGGCCCGGTCGGTCCAACGCCCGGCCACATATGCGATGCAGGCGGTCAAGCCTGCGGTACAGGGAGGAACTCTATGAAGTTCGATCTTTTCAAGAAGGTCGGCGCTCTGGCACTTGCCGCGACCGCCGTTGTTGCGATGTCGGCATCCGAAGCCGACGCCAAGAAGGTCCGCTGGAAAATGCACTCGGCGTTCGGCAAGAACGTCGCCGTGATCGGTCCGGTCGGCTACCGCATCGCCGACATGGTGCGCGCAATGTCGGGCGGCGACTTCGACATCAAGGTCTTCGAGCCGGGCGCACTCGCCGGTGGCTACGCCTACTATGACCCGATCAGCCAGGGCGCTTTCGAAGCAGCCTACGGCACGCCGGGCGCCAACCAGGGCAAGAACTCGGCCTTCGCGTTTGCCTCGACCTGGCCGTTCGGCCCGGGTGCGCTGGAATTCAACGCCTGGATCAAGCAGGGCGGCGGCGAACAGATCATCTCGGACCTCTACGCCAAGGACGGCATCAAGTACTTCTACTGCGGCATGATCCCGCCCGAGACGTCCGGCTGGTTCCGTGAGCCGATCGAAAGCCTCGAGCAGCTCAAGGGCCTGAAGATGCGCTTCTTCGGCATGGGCGCCAAGGTCATGCAGAAATTCGGTGTGGCCACCCAGCAGCTTGCCGGCGGCGACATCTACCCGGCACTCGAGCTCGGCACGATCGACGCGACCGAGTTCTCGATGCCGGCCATCGACCGGACGCTCGGCTTCTACCAGATCGCGAAGTACAACTACTTCCCGGGCTGGCACCAGCAGTCGACCACCAACGAGATCCTGGTCAACATGGACGCGTGGAACAAGCTGACGGACGAGCACAAGGCGATGTTCCAGACCGCTTGCGACGCGAACTTCATGCACGAGCTCGCCGAAGGTGAGGCCCTGCAGTCGGCCGCGATGATCGCCAACGAGAAGGACGGCGTCACCATGGTGACCTGGCCGGACGAGGTGATCGCCCAGCTGCGCGAGAAGTGGGAAGAAGTGCTGGCCGAAGAGCTGGCAGCGAACCCGGACGTCAAGGCCATGTGGGACAGCTATTCCGAGTTCCACGAAGCCTATCAGGTCTGGGGTTCGCGCGGCTACCTGAAGAACTGAGCCGCCTCGGCGCCGTCCCCGTGACGGCGCGCTGAACAAAGACGGCCGGCGCGGCCCTGCGCCGGTCGTATCCATGACAGCCTCTGAGACCCGGCAGACCGGGCGGCGCGGCGGTCACAACAACCATAAGCAACGGGTGAGGGGCAATGGGAGCGCTGTTAGGCCTCGGCGATGTTTTGGACAGGATCTCGCGAAGTGTCGGCAAGGCCGCGAGTTTTCTGATCCTGCCGCTGATCTTCCTGATCATGTTCGACGTGATCACGCGCAAGATCGACTACATCAAGGAAGCATCCGCCGACATCACGATCAACTACGGCTTCTCTGTCTCGTTCATCCTGCAGGATCTGCAATGGCACGTGCACGGCGCGCTGCTGCTGCTGACCTTCGGTTTCGGCTACCTGATGAATAGCCACGTGCGCGTCGACATCTTCCGCGAGGGGCTGGGACGCCGCAAGCAGGTCTGGGTCGAGTTCTTCGGCCTCGTGATCTGCGCGGTGCCGTTCCTCTGCCTGATGATCTGGTTCTCCTGGGTCATGGCCTCATCCTCGTACGCACAGGGCGAAGGCTCGGAAAGCCAGGTCGGCCTCGGCTGGCGCTGGATCATCAAGTCCTTCCTGATCTGGGGCTTCCTGATCGCGCTGATGGCGGCGCTGGCGACCCTGTTCCGCTGCATCAACTACCTCTTCGGCAACTACGAGCAACAGGCCATTGCCGAGGACCAATTGCAGTTCTTCACCGATGTCGAGGTCCTGCCCAAGGTCGTCCTCGAAGATGAAGAACCGAAAGCCGGGGGGACCGCCTGATGGAGATGCTGGCGGAATGGTGGGACTGGTTCCTGTGGGACCACCTCTACGAGTACATCGGCGCCTACATGTTCCTGGCGCTGGCGCTGACGCTGTTCACCGGCCTGCCGGTCGCGTTCGCGCTGGGCGGCGTCTCGGTCGTCTTCGGGTTCCTCGCGATCTGGCTCGAGATCTTCAACATCCAGATCTACTTCCAGGCGCTCAACCGAATATGGGGAGGCGACGGGCAATCCGGCGCTATCCAGAACCCGATACTGGTGGCGATACCCTGTTTCGTGTTCATGGGCACGATGCTGGAAAAATCGCGCGTTGCCGCGGACTTGCTGCACATTCTTCAGATCATGCTGAAGCGCGTTCCCGGCGGGCTCGCCCTGTCGGTGACGGTGATGGGCACGATCATGGCCGCGACCACCGGCATCATCGGCGCCTCGGTCGTGATGATGACGCTACTGGCCCTGCCGACGATGCTGCAGCGCGGTTATGCGCCTGAATTGGCGACAGGAACGATCGCGGCCTCGGCGACGCTCGGCATCCTGATCCCACCGTCGATCATGCTGGTCCTGATGGCCTCGCTGCTGGCGGTCTCGGTTGGCAACCTGTTCATCGGTGCCCTGCTGCCCGGGCTGACGCTCTCGGCGCTCTATTTCCTCTACATCCTGTCGCGGGCGAGCCTGAACCCGTCCATCGCGCCGAGGATCGACGAGGATGAGATCAACCTGAATCCGACCGGACAGGGCAACCTGATCTTCTACCTCGTCGGCATCGCGGTGATTCTGGTCGGCACATTCGTGCTCGAGTCGGGCGGCGTCATGACCGACGACGTCAACTGGCCGCTGATGTGCATCCTGGCGATCTTCTTCTTCTCGATGTTCATCGGGAAGCGTGAGGGCAACACGCTGCTCGGCGGTATCCTCAAGGGCTTCATCCCGCCGATCTTCCTGATCATCCTGGTGCTCGGATCGATCTTCGCGGGCTGGGCGACCCCAACCGAGGCCGCGGGCGTCGGTGCCTTCGGCTCGCTGGTGCTGGCCTGGGTGAACGGGACGCTGACATGGCAGGTGACCAAGGAGGTCTGCCACCGCACCGGTCTGACCGTCGCGATGATCTTCTTCATCTTCGTGGGTGCTACCGCGTTCTCGACCATCTTCCGTAACGTCTACGGCGAGGAATTGATCATCCACTTTATCGAGTGGCTGAATCTGTCGCCGTGGAACCTGCTGTTCCTGCTGATGTTCGCGGTCTTCCTGCTCGGCTTCTTCTTCGACTTCCTGGAGATCACGCTGATCATCCTGCCGGTCTTCGACCCGGTCATCCGGTCCTACGCGCCGGAGTTCGCGGGGCATCTCGGGATCGACGTGGTGACCCAGTCGCAGCAGGCCAAGGAGTTCATGGAGGCGCAGGTCATCTACTGGTTCGCGATCCTCGTCGCGGTGAACCTGCAGACGAGCTTCCTGACGCCGCCGTTCGGCTTTGCGCTGTTCTACATGAAGGGCGTGGCACCATCGTCGGTGAAGATGCAGGAGATCTATCGCGGCATCATCCCGTTCGTGACGCTGCAGGTCATCGGGATCATCATCGTCCTCGCGGTCCCCAGATTGGCGACGCAACTGCCGTATGAGGCCGGGCTGTCGCGCATTCCGTGGGGGATCGAGTGGTCGTTTGCCGAGACCGAGTTCGAACGGCGCAAGCAGGCCGAACTGGTGCGGCTGAGCGATCAGCTCAACGCCAAGACGTCGATGGTGTCCCGGGCGATCGGTGACGAGGTCGACAGCTTCAGCAACAAGTATCTGGGCAACGAGAATCTGGACTTCCGCGCGATGTCCGAGGAAATCAACGCCCGGATCAAGGAGCTCGAAGAGGCCAATCCGAAGGCCGAGTAAGGCCGCGGCTCCGGGCGGGCTTCCGGCCCGCCCATGCCAAACGGCCGCGAGGCCGGAAGGTCTGCTCCGGAACGGCTATCGGCAATCTCGGGAAGATCTGCGGCGACCGTCCGCGCATGCGGATGCGGCTCGCGTGTGGTCCGAACCCTCCGGCTCGGAAAGCGGCGACTGGCCAGTCACCCGGAACACTACTGTCTACGCTTGCCTCCTGTCCGGAGGCGACGGCAGCCTCGGAAGGGTTCGCCCCAACCGTCTTCGGCCACCGCCCGTCGCGACGTTTGAGAACCCGCGTACGGGCCTCGGCATATGCGCGAGCCGGTCTAGGTCCATTCACCTAAAATTCGATTAAAATTCAGGGTGTTGCGTGCGTAGCGCGCGCTGGTTTGCAGCCGGATTCGCGACATGGTCGCTAGGCGGAGCGGGTCGGTCCACTCACGCCCGCCGCAGGGCGCCATCGCGAAACCGCCCGGTCTGGAGCCGCAGCGCTTCGACGAGATCGTCGGGTGCCGGTGTCTCGGCCGCGGGCGCAGAGGTGAGAACCACCGCCGCCTGGGTCCTGAACCCCGCGGCGCGGTCGGCCTCCCAGCCGTATCCGAAGTCACCGCTGGCCAATCTGCCGAGCGCATCGGGCGCCAGACGAACCCGTCCGCCGACATTCGTCCAGCGGATGCCGAGGCTGTTTTCATCAAGCACTTCGAACAGGGCGAGCATCTCGTTCCAGAGATGCGTGTCATAGTTCAGCAACTCGTCGAAGACGATCGGGAGGCCCGGTTTCAGGTGTCCGTGGCTGGCGAGCGCCTGCAACACGGTGCGCGTCGACGAATAGAGATCGCAGTCGATGTGCACGAGCGCGACGGGCGCCGTGAGTTCGGACAGGAAGCGCGGCACGGTCTCGTCGAACCAGCCGGGATGCAGGAGGACGTTGGCGGGGACGCGCGGCAGGTCGATCCGGCTGAAATCAAGCTGCCAGTCGGGTCGTCCATCCTGGGGAAAGCCCTCGAAACTGTCGAACCCGTGGATCTTCCTGAACGGGCAAACCCGCGCGAGCAACCTTGCCGAGGTGCCCGCGTAGACGCCGAACTCGAGGATCGCGCCCGGTCTGAGCAGCCCTGCGGTCCGGCGCAGCAACACGTCATGTTTCCCGGCAATCCGCCGGGACAGAAAACCGGGACGCGGAGCAGCAGCGGCGCGCGGCAGTTCGCGGTGCAGGAAACCGGCATAGCGCGCGAGCCGGTCGGGATCGGCAAGCAGGCGCTCGGCCTGCTCAACCATCGGCGCGCCGGATCACGGACCGGCCGAGGCGTTGAGGCTGGATCGCGCGCTCATCTCGCAGCGTTCCAGATCGTCCTCGATGGTCAGCCAGCTCAGCCTGTTCTCTGCGTGGGCGTGGATCTCGGGCGCAAGGCTTTCCGCCTGATCGATCAGCCCGACCGCGACATAGACCTGCCCCGGCAGATAATCGTAGCGGCCCGCGAGCGGCGAGCCGCACGCGGTGCAGAAGGACCGGGTCACGCCCGGATTGGCACGGATGGTACTCCCCTCGTCCGGGGAGAAGCGGACGGCGTCTTCCCTGAAGGCGGCGAATGCCGCGACAGGCGCCCCGGTGACGCGCCGGCAGTCGGTGCAGTGGCAATAGGCGACGGTGAGCGGTGCCTCGAATGACGCGAACGTTCTCGCCCCGCAATAACAGCGTCCCGTAATCGCAGGTGCGGATCGAGCGTTCATGATCCTCTCTTACCCGCCAGCGATGCGCGGCAGAAGAATGATCTCGTTCTCCGGACCGACCGGCTGGAAGAGCGACTCGGTGTAGATGCGTCCGTCGACCGAGACCGAGACGCGGGTGTCGAGATCGTCGCCGAGCGCGGGATGCCGTGTCAGCAGTTCGCGGAACACGTCGCGAATGCTGCTCGCTTCGAGCTCGACCGAGGCGACACCGCCCGTGCACTGAGTCAGCGAGCCGTAAAGCTGGACCGTCACGGTCGGTTTCAAACCTCGCCTCCCGTCAGGCCCGGACCGGCGCCCTCATGCGTCGTCGAGCGCCTTCAGAATGCGTGGCGGCGACATCGGCAGTTCGGTCATGCGCACACCGGCCGCATTCGAGACTGCGTTGGCGATGGCGGCCAGCGGCGGGCAGATCGAGGTTTCGCCGACACCGCGCACGCCGTAGGGATGGCCCGGGTTCGGCACCTCGACGATTTCGGTGTCGATCATCGGCAGATCCGAGGCGACGGGAATGCGATAGTCGAGGAAACCGGCATTCTGCAAACGGCCGTCCTCGCCGTAGATGTATTCCTCGTTCAGTGCCCAGCCGATGCCCTGTGCGGCACCGCCCTGAAACTGGCCTTCGACATAGGACGGGTGGATCGCCTTGCCCGCGTCCTGCACGACCAGGTAGCGCAGGATCTTGGTGGCGCCGGTCTCGGGATCGACCTCGGCGTCCACGACGTGGGTGGCAAACGACACCCCTGCCCCTTCCGGCGTTGCCTCGAAATGACCGGAGACCGGCCCGCCGGTCCGGCCCATCGTCTTGCAGAGCTTGGCGAACGGCAGCGGGTCGTGGCCGCCGGCATTGTGACCCGCCGGGACGGCCTGACCGTCCTGCCAGTCGACGGCGTCCTCATCGATGCCCCAGATCTTGGCGGCGCGCTGGCAGAGCTTCTTCTTGGCGTCGCGGGCGGCCTTGATGGTGGCGAGCCCCGAGGCATAGGTGACGCGCGAGCCGTGCGACACGTCGTTGTAACCGAGCGAGGCCGTGTCGGCGACGGTGGTGCGGACCTTCTCGTAGGGAATGCCCAGTTCCTCGGCGGCCATCATGCTCATGGATGCGCGCGAGCCGCCGATATCCGGTGTGCCGACCTGAAGCGCCACGGTTCCGTCCTGGCTGAGCGACAGCGTGACCGAGGTCTCGCCGCCGTGGTTGAACCAGAAGCCGCAGGAGATGCCACGGCCCTGGTTCGGGCCAAGCTCGGCCTCGACCATCGGATGCGCCCGTGCGGCGTCCAAAGTCTCCATCAACCCGATGCGCGGCCATTTCGGGCCATAGGACGCGCGCGTGCCTTCGCGTGAGCCGTTCTTCAGGCGCACCTCGAACGGGTCGAGCCCGAGTTCGTTGCAGAGCATGTCGACCACCGACTCGACGGCGAAGCACGCCATCGGCGAGCCGGGCGCGCGGTAGGCCGCCTGTTTCGGACGGTTGCAGATCACATCGTAGCCGACGGCCGAGACGTTCTCGAGCGCGTAGGGCGCGAAGGCGCACATCGCCGCCATGTCGACCGGAGAGCCGGGGAAGGCGCCGCCCTGCATCCGCAGAACCGCCTGCCCCGCCGTCATCGTACCGTCGCGCTTCATGCCGATCTTGACGTCCATCGAGGACGAGGCCGTCGGGCCGGTGGCGCGGAACACGTCTTCGCGCGGCATGACGATCTTCACCGGGCGGTTGGTCTTGCGGCTGAGTGCGAGCGCGACCGGTTCGATGAACACCGTGGTCTTGCCGCCGAAGCCGCCGCCGATCTCGGAGGCGACGACACGCAGCTGCGTCGAGTCGATGCCGAGCATGTCGGCGCAGATGTTGCGGGCGACGAAATGGCCTTGCGTGCAGCACCAGAGCTCGCCGCGCCCGTCGGCGCCGAGCGATGCCAGACAGGCGTGCGGCTCGATATAGCCCTGATGGGTCGCCGCCGTCCTGAAGCTCTTCTCCATGACGATGTCCGCTTCGGCGAAGCCCGCCTCGAGATCGCCGTGCCCGAACTCGCAGCGGCTCATTACGTTTGCCGAGTGGCCCTCGACCTTGATCTCGTCGCCGGCAATGACAGGTGCGTCCGGCTGCATCGCCGCGTCGACATCGGTGACGTGCGGCAGAACCACGTAGTCGACCCTGATCAGGCGCAGGGCCTTCTTCGCGGCATGGGCCGAGGTCGCGGCCACTGCCGCCACGGCGTGACCGTCATAGAGAACCTTTTCGCCCGCCATACAGTTCTCCAGCACGTCGATGTTGCCGCGGCTGACCGGGCTGGTGAAATCGGCGCGGGTGACCACGGCCTTGACCTCGCTCAGCGCTTCGGCCGCCGAGGTGTCGATGGACCTGATCACCGCGTGGGCGTGCGGCGAGCGCAGGATCGCTCCGTGCAGCATCCCCGGTGCGCTGATGTCGGCGCCGAACATCGCCTTGCCGGTCACCTTGTCGATGCCGTCCGGGCGGACCGGGCGCGTGCCGACGGCGGAAAAGATGCGGTTCTCTGAGTCGAATTCGTCAAGTGCCATGGGTCAGGCCCCTCTCATCTCGGCGGCGGCGTCCTGCACGGCGCGGACGATCTTGTCGTAGCCGGTGCAGCGGCAGAGATTGCCGGCCAGCCAGTAACGGATCTCGGTCTCGGTCGGATCGGGATTGCGTTCGAGCAGGTTCTTGGCGGTCACCAGAATGCCCGGCGTGCAGATCCCGCATTGCAGGGCGGCGTGTTCCAGGAACTTGCGCTGCAGCGGGTGCAGGTGTTCGCCCTCGGCCATGCCCTCGATGGTGTTGATGTCGCGATCCTGCGCCTCGGCCCCGAGCATCAGGCAGGAGCAGACCGCGCGGCCATCGACCACGATCGAGCAGGCGCCGCAATCGCCGGTCCCGCAGCCCTCCTTGGCGCCGGTCAGCCCGAGCCGGTCGCGCAGCACGTCGAGCAGGCTCTCGTCGGCGTCGCAGAGGAACTCGGTATCGTCCCCGTTGATCCGGGTGGTGATGTGCATCTTGCCCATGGTCTACGCCCCCGCGCGCTTAGCGGCGATGTGCGCTGCACGCACCGCAAGAACACCCGCCACACGGGTCCGGAACTCGATGGTCCCGCGCTTGTCGTTGATCGGCGCGCAGGCCGCAGAGGCCGCCGCCTTGAGGTCGTCCTCGGCCGCAGCCACCGTCCGCCCGATCAAGGCATCAGCCGCATCGGGGACGAGGCGCGCCGTCGGAGCCACGGCGCCGAGGGCGACCCGCGCCTGAGCGACCGTGTCGCCGTCCATCACCAGCGAGACCCCTGCGCCGACGACAGCGATGTCCATTTCGGTGCGCGGGATGAACCGGAGATAGGCATCCGAGGCATTTGCCGGCCGGGCCGGGAGGAAGATCGATCCGACCATTTCGCCCCGCGCCAGCGAGGTCTTGCCGGGCGCGGTGGCGATCTCCTCGGCCGGCACGTCGCGCACCCCGTCGGGGCCGTGCACGCGGGCGACGGCCGCCGCGGCGATCATCGCGGGAACCGAGTCCGCAGCCGGTGAGGCGTTGCAAAGATTGCCACCGAGGGTCGCGCGGCTCTGGATCTGGGTCGAGCCGACAAGACCGAGGGCTTCGACCACACCGGGCCATGCCCGAGAGACGCCTTCATGCTCGCCCAGCATCGCGCCGGGCACCGCCGCGCCGATCCGGAAACCGCCGTCGTCCTCGACGATGTCGAACATGCCGGGAATGCGCTTGATGTCGACGATCAGGTCGGGTTCGACCATGCCCGACTTCAACTGCACCATCACGTCGGTGCCCCCGGCCAGCACGCGGGTAATCCCGTCTTCCGCCGCCAGAAGCGCCACCGCACCGTCAACCGTGCTCGGGGCTTCGAATCTCATATGCTTGGGTCCTCCGGATCATCGGATACGCCGCTTGCGGCGCGTTTGCCTGACGTCATTAAGACGCCAACGTCTGCACGAGCGCAAGCGCGTTTCGGACCGGTCGCCGGATGATTTGCGACACGCGCAACCAAGGGAATGCTCCGCGAAACGCCATGGGCGACGCCGTTGCACCCTCGGCGCTTGCGGTTTGCGCCTTGCTTTGGAGTTCGGAGTTTTATGGGGGCAGAGTGGCCTCTCGGCCCTAGCGCAACCGTCCGATCGCGAAGGCCAGGGTCAGTCCGCTTTCGTCGAGAAACCTGTCCAGAAGATCCTGCTGCGGATGCTCCGGGTCGGGGCCGAGATCCTGCGCGGCGAGCCCGCCCGTCACGAAGATCGTGTCGAGCCCGGCGGCGATCCCGCCCGGCACGTCCGTCAGGATCCCGTCACCGATGGCGAGGATGCGGTCTTTCGCAATGCCGCGCCCGAGTTCGCTCAACACCTCGTAACAGCGATCATAGACCGGGAGGTGCGGCTTGCCGAAATAGATCACCTCGCCGCCCGCCGCCTCGTAATCCCGGGCGATCGCGCCCGCGCACCAGAGCCTCTGATGCCCCCGGTCGACGACGATGTCGGGATTGGCGCAGAGCATCGGCAGCCCGTGCGCCTTCCAATTCTCGATGTCGCCGACGTAGTCCTGCGGGCTTTCCGTGCGGTCGTCGCGCAGTCCGGTGATCAGGATCGCCGAGGCGTCGTCCAGTGCGACCGGCGCAAGGCCGACTTCGGTGAGCATGTGCAGGTCGCGGTCCGGTCCGACATAGTGGAACCGGTCGCCAAAGCGGCCGCCCGAAAGTGCTGCCTGGCATGCGGCTCCTGAGGAGACGATGGCGTCGTAGCTGTCTTCCGGCGCCTTGATCCGGTCGAGAAAGACCTTCACGCCTGCCGCCGGGCGCGGCGCGTTGGTCAGCAGAATCACGGTGCCGCCCTTTTCCCGGAACGCGCGGCAGGCGGCAACGGCTGCGGGATAGACCTCGACCCCGTTGTGGTAGCAGCCCCAGAGATCGCACAGGATGGCATCGTATCCGTCCGAGATTTCGGTGAGCGAGGAGATAATGCGGCAGGACATGGGGTCTCCGAAGGGGCAATTTGGCGAGGCGTGCGTTACTGGCGGGAGCGCATCGCGGTCAATGGGCGCGTCGCCACAGGGCCTCAGTTGCGTCTGCCGGGTGATGTCGTGAGCAGACCGGCGTCCTCGATCTCGCTGCGGTCGGGGAACCACATGTCCTGATTGTCGACGGCCGAGAGCTTCTCGAGAAACCCGTCCGCGACACCCCGGTCGCGCAAGAACCTGAGATCCTTGGCAAATTCGTCGTCGGCGTCGACGAGAAGCTGGTGGAACTCCGTCGGCTTGCCGTAGCGGTGGAATCCAAGGCGCGCGCCCTCGGCCAATGATCGGTTCGCACCGGCGGCGAAGATCAGGGTGCAGGCCGAGTTGCAGAACTCCGGCACATGGGTGTCGAGACTCCGGGTTGTCACGACGTCTGCGATGGCCCGTGCGGCGTAGACGAGGCCGCCATTGCTCTGAAGATCGACGCCCTTGATGCCCGTCCCGGTCTCAAGCGCGCGCCGCAGCGCTGCAAGTGTCTCGTAGTCGATCTCGCCGCGCATCTCGATCATCCCGCGATCGGAGATCGCCAGTTCCCGGCTCTGAGGCATGGTCTGAACGCGCGGCTGGAAGCGATCCATGGCGAGGATCGATCCGATGGTCTGAGACAGCGTGACGAACAGGATCGACACCAGCGCGAGATGACCGGCCCAGGGCAGGAACTGATCGCCGCCCTCGATCAGGTGCGCCCGGTAAGTCCGGACGTACCCGACGATCTGCCAGACCGGCACGGCGACGCAGCACAGAGCAGCGCCGCCAACGATCAGCGTCTCCGGCCCGCCGCGCAGGCCCTGCTGCACGAAGCTCAACGCGATGCCGATGGCGAGGATGTTGATCAGGATCACCCGCAGCAACGGCGTCTCGCCGCGCCAGTGCGACGTCAGAAAACGGGGAATGAGCGGCCGGGTTTCGACGGGCATGTGCCCAATCTAGCGAACGCCCAAGGCTTTGTCAGATTGCGGGCGCCAGATCGGACGCAGCCAGAGGAATGTCCGGTAGAGCCGTTCCGCGAACCAGGTCACGACGAGATTGTCCGCCGCGATCGCGAGCATCCGGGTCGAGGGCAACGCGCGCCAGAGCGAGATGAACCCCGCTGCCCCGCGCGCCGTCTTGCCGTTGCGGCGCTCCACGGTGAAGCGGCGCAGCAGGTCTTCGTGCGTCAGGCCCGGCGGGCCGTCGATCGTCCCGTCGCCTGCGACGTTCACCCAGTCGATCGCATCGGCGCCGGTCTTGCCCTGATACCAGCCGATTTCACGCCGGCAAAGCGGACAGCCGCCATCGTAGTAGACGCGGGTGGCGGCGCGCGGATCAGTCTCGACGGTCATCTGCGAGGCTCCATATTGCTCACGAATGGAAATGGGCGCCCTGCCCGGTCTGGAAAGTGCGACGCGATGTCTGGAACTGCTGCTGTCCCCCGTCCCGCCCTCTGGCTGGGTCTGTCGGGGCTGATCCCGTTTGCCGGTCTCGCCGCGCTGATCTGGCTGACCCCGGATCAGCAGGATCTCATGGCGCCGATCCTGACCGGCTACGGCGTGGTGATCCTGAGCTTCATGGGCGGCTGCCGCTGGGGCCTTGCCGCTGCGGGCATGGGCGACGGCGCGGCGTTCGGACCGCTGGCGCTGTCGGTGATCCCGGCGCTCTACGCCTGGGTGGTCGCCCTTCTGCCGGACGGTCAGGCGCAGATCCTTCTTGCCGTGGGCCTGATGGCGCTGCTGGTCGCCGATCTGCGTCTGGCGCGGCTCGGCGGTGCGCCAGCATGGTGGCCGGCGCTGCGCTGGCCGCTCAGCCTTGGGGCGACCGGGTCGCTGCTGGCCGGTGCCGCGGCCATCGCCTAGGCCTCGATCAATTGGCGCGAAAGCTGTTGGTGCCGTCGAAGACTGGCCTCCAGATCGATGGTGGTCAGGTGTCCGTCGCGGACCACCTGGCGTCCCTCGATCCACACCTCCTTCGGGCGATGCGGTCCGCTGAGCACAAGCCCGGCAACAGGATCCGCGACGCCGGCCATCGCGATGCCATCGGTCGGCCAGAGAACGAAATCCGCGCGTTTGCCCGGTTCGAGCGACCCAAGATCGTCGCGACCGAGCGTCTGCGCGCCGCCCAGCGTCGCGATCTCGAGCGCCTCGCGCGCGCTCATCCGGTCGGCACCGAGTGCGACGCGCTGCAGAAGCATCGAGAGGCGCGCCTCGCCGATCAAGTCGGCACCGTCATTCGACGCCGATCCGTCGACGCCGAGGCCGAGTTTGACCCCGGCATCGCGCATCGCGCGGACCGGGGCGATCCCGCTGCCAAGACGGCAGTTCGATCCCGGACAGTGCGCGACCCCGGTTCCTGTCCGCGCGAAGAGGTCGATCTCGGACCCGTTCAGCTTGACGCAATGCGCGTGCCAGACATCGGCGCCGGTCCAGCCGAGTTCCTCGGCATATTGGCCGGGGCGGCAACCGAACTGCGTCTCGCTATAGGCAATGTCCTCGTCATTCTCGGCGAGGTGCGTGTGCAGCATCACGCCCTTGTCGCGGGCCAGCGCGGCGGAGTCCCGCATCAGGTCGCGGCTGACGGAAAACGGAGAGCACGGCGCGACGGCGACGCGGACCATCGCTCCGGCACGTGGATCGTGGAACGCGTCGATTGTCCGGATGCAGTCCTTGAGAATGGCGGCCTCGTCCTCGACGAGACTATCGGGCGGCAGACCGCCAAGACTCTCGCCGATGCTCATCGACCCGCGCGTCGCGTGCAGGCGGACGCCGATCTCCCGCGCCGCGTCGATCGTGTCGTCCAGCCGCGCGCCGTTCGGGTACAGGTAGAGGTGGTCGGAGCTGAGCGTGCAGCCCGAGAGCACGAGTTCCGCGAGACCGACAAGTGCGGAGATCCCTATCTCCTCCGGCCCCATCCGCGCCCAGATCGGATAGAGCGTCTTGAGCCAGCCGAACAGCAGCGCGTCCTGGGCGATGGTGCGGGTCAGGTTCTGATAGAGGTGGTGGTGCGTGTTGACGAGGCCGGGCGTCACGATGCACCCGGCGGCACTGATCACCTCGTCGCAGGGCGGCGCGTTCAGCCCCGCCCCGGTCGCCTCGATCCGACCGTTCTCGAACAGCAGCCAGCCGCCGGAGATTTCCACCCTGTCGGCGTCCATGGTCACCAGGGTTTCGATATCTCGGAGCAGGTAGCGTGTCATCTCGGGCGGATATTCCAGTTCGCCATGCGCGGGAACGCGTCGGTTACCAGTCCCAGGTATCCATCAAGTCTTGCCAGATCTTTTCTCCGATCAGACAATCGTAGGGTTCGTTCGGATCGACGCGGTATTGCGCCGGGATGACGGTCGGCGTGCGTCCGGCGATCTCCAGAACCAGCTTGCGCCGGACCGCAGCAGGAAAATGCTCCCATTCGAGCACCGGAATGACGAATGCCGACGGCCCGCCGATCACGCAATCCCTGTAGTAGCGGTCGAGGTCGGGGAGATGCCATTGCGCGCCGAGGCCCTCGCGCGTCATCAGCGGCAGACCGTTGATCGTGATGCCGCGGGAGAGCGCGTCGTCCCGCGCGTTGTCGACCCGCCGGCCCATGTTGTTGGGACCGTCGCCCGAGATGTCGATGACGTGGTTCGTGCCGTTATAGCCGTTGTCGCGGAACAGCGCCGAAGCATGATCGAGGACGCCCGAAATCGACGTCCGGCGCAGGCTGGTGTTGAATTCCGCGGTCAGCTTCGACGCAAAGCGCTCGGCTTCTTCGAGGCTCTCGATAAGCGTCCAGCCGACGATCTCCCGCTGCGAGAAGGTTCCGGCCCATTCCAGGTAGGTCAGCGCGATCTTGCCGTAAAAGCCCTGCTCGATGGCGTTTATGACCTCGTCGCTGACCAGAGCCTCGGCATAGCCGCGCCGCTGGATCTCGAGCTCGCCCTCGGACATCGAGCGGGAGACGTCCACCGCGAGAACAAGCTCGACATCGACGCGCAAATCGTCGGCCATGACCGACGACGCACCCAGCCAGAACAGCAATCCCGCAACCAGCCGCAACATGGCCGAAGTATGCGCAGCAAACCCGAGGAATTCCAATCAATGATGCGCAGGAGCGATCACAATCGTCAGCACCGATTGGGCAGTATTTGTTGTCGTCGAAGCCGCGTCGAATGCGAGAGGTAAGCGCAACCCTGGAAGCGCTGCGTCCTAGCGTCCGCCCTCGACCATCCGGCGCTGGACATAGGCCTTCACGGCCTCGATCATCTCGTCCATCCCCTTCTCGAAGAAGTGGTTGGCCTCGGGCACCGTCTGGTGGGTGATCGTGATGCCCTTTTGCGCCTTGAGCTTGTCGGACAGCTTGACGACGTCATCCATCGGCACGATCCGGTCGGCGTCGCCATTGATGATCAGCCCCGAGGACGGGCAAGGTGCGAGAAAGCTGAAATCGTACATGTTCGCGGGCGGCGCGACCGAGATGAAGCCGTTGATCTCGGGCCGGCGCATCAGAAGCTGCATGCCGATCCAAGCGCCGAAGGAGAACCCCGCGACCCAGCAGGCGCGCGCGCTCTCATGCATCGATTGCAGATAGTCGAGCGCCGACGCCGCGTCGGAAAGTTCGCCGATCCCCTGGTCGAATTCGCCCTGACTGCGGCCGACACCGCGGAAGTTGAATCGCATCACGGTGAAGCCAAGCTCGCGGAACGCATAGTGCAGCCGATAGGTCACCGGATTGTTCATCGTGCCGCCGTATTGCGGGTGCGGATGAAGGATCAGCGCGATCGGTGCATCCTTCTCGTCTTCCGGGTGATAGCGGCCTTCCAGACGGCCTTCGGGACCGGGAAAATGGACTTCGGGCATGCGGCTTGAATTCCTTCGGGCGGGTGTCCGTCGTTTGCTTGACTCGTCTGTCCAGGCAACCTAGAACAATTCTAATTCTAAACTGAGAACGCTCCCCGTTCTAAGGTGGACGGGAGGTAAACGTCCGGCGCGTCAAGGTCAATACTGTCGCGGGGGAGATTGGGCCATGAAACTGAGCACCAAGGGCCGCTATGCCGTTACAGCGCTGACGGACATCGCGCTGAATGGCGGGACCGCTCCCGTGAAGCTGGCGGAAATCTCGGAGCGCCAGGACATCAGCCTCGCCTATCTGGAACAGTTGTTCGTCAAGCTGCGCCGGGCGGGCCTCGTCGAATCGGTGCGGGGTCCGGGCGGTGGCTATCACCTTGCCAAAGCGCCCGACGATACGCGGATCTCGGACATCATGGCGGCCGTTGACGAGCGGTTGAATGCGCTCGGGAAATCGGCGAACGAGAGCGATGCGGAGGGTTCTCGCGAGGCATTTCTGACCCATGCGCTGTGGGAGCAACTTTCAGCACATGTCCACGTCTTTCTGAACCAGACCACCATAGCCGATGTCATCGCAGATCGCATGGTGCCCTGCCCGGCCGTGCCGGATTTCATCGGCGTCGTCGACGAGCCCGAGGCCATTCACCCGTGATAGCCGCCGAGGTTCACTTCTTGCCCTGCGCCGTCGGGCGCGCCAGCCGTTTCCGGGTTCGGTTGCTCGGTGCCCGCACCGGTGATGTCTGACGATGACGGGGCTGGACGGAGACCGGGTTTATCTCGACTGGAATGCTACGGCGCCTCTGCGGCCCGAGGCGCGCCAGGCGATGCTCGAGGCGATGGACGCGGTCGGCAACCCGTCCTCGGTGCATGCCGAGGGACGTGCGGCCAAGTCGATTGTCGAACGGGCGCGCCGACAGGTGGCGGCGCTGGTCGGGTGCGAGCCGGACGAGGTGGTGTTCACGAGTGGGGCGACGGAAGCCATAGAACACGCACTCTCAAACTTTCATCTTCGTGAAATCTGGTTGAACAACGTCCACCCAGCTTTTGCCAACGGTCCTCCTGAGATTGTTCTCAAGCGCGATGACCTGCCATCGCACGTCATTATGCACAGTGGCATCGAACATGATGCCGTCGCCCGACATGAGGGTTACGCACGACGGGATTTGAAACTGTTCAAGACTGGGCAGATTGCTTGGGGACCATTCTTGGAGTTCGTATTTGACGATGACGAAGCGCATGCGTTTGCCCTTCAGAGCGCGAACAGCGAAACCGGCGTCCTGCAAAACATTGAAAGGGCTCTGGAAAAGACGTCTGAGTGCAAGCAGTTCAAAGCCTTTTTCTCAGACACAGTACAGAGTGTCGGCAAGAGAGCGTTTTCGTTTGGCGACTCCAAACTTCACGGGGCGGCCATCTCATCGCACAAACTGGGCGGGCCAAAAGGGTCCGGGGCGTTGCTGTCGAAGGCTTCAAACTTCGAAGCATCGCTGATCCGTGGCGGCGGACAGGAACAGGGCCGCCGTTCCGGCACCGAAAACGTCATCGGAATCGCCGGCTTCGGAGCCGCCGCAGAGGCCGCTCGCCGCGATCTGGAAGCGGGTGTCTGGGACCGGGTCGAAAAACTTAGAAACATTCTAGAAAACACCCTTGTCGAAGCTGCGCCAGAAACCATCTTTTTTGGTAAGGAAAGCCCAAGGCTCCCCAACACCTCGTGTTTCGCGGTCCCCGGTTGGAAGGGCGAAACTCAGGTGATGCAGATGGACCTCGCCGGGTTCGCGATCAGCGCTGGATCGGCCTGCTCCAGCGGCAAGGTGAACAAGGCAAGCCGGGTCCTCCTGGCAATGGGCTTCGACGAGATAACGGCCTCGAGCGCGATCCGCGTATCGCTTGGCCCGACGACGACGGAGGCGGAGGTCCTGGCCTTCGCCGACGCATGGAAAGACGCGTACCGGCGCCGCAAGGCCCGGGCAGCATAACGGAGAGAGCGATGACCGCACTGGATGTCAACGTCAAGGAAGGCGTGGATCAGGAAACCGTGGATGCGGTGCGCTCGGTCGGCGAACGCTACAAGTACGGCTGGGAATCCGAGATCGAGACCGAGTTTGCGCCGAAGGGCGTGAATGAGGACATCGTGCGGCTGATCTCCGAAAAGAAGAACGAGCCGGAGTGGATGCTGGAATGGCGTCTCGCAGCGTTCCGGCGCTGGGAGCAGATGGAAGAGCCCGAATGGGCGATGGTCGACTACCCGAAGATCGACTTCCAGGACCAGTACTACTACGCCCAGCCGAAGTCATTCCAGGAGAAGCCCAAGAGCCTGGACGAGGTCGACCCGGAACTGCTGCGCACCTATGAGAAGCTCGGCATCCCGCTGAAAGAACAGATGATCCTCGCGGGCGTCGAGGGTGCGGAGTCCGCTCCGGCGGACGGACGCAAGGTTGCCGTGGACGCGGTCTTCGACTCGGTCTCACTCGGCACGACCTTCAAGGACGAGCTTGCCAAGGCGGGCGTGATCTTCTGCTCGATCTCCGAGGCGCTCAAGGAGCACCCGGACCTGGTCAAGAAGTACCTCGGCACCGTCGTGCCGCAGTCCGACAACTTCTATGCCACGCTGAACTCGGCGGTCTTCTCGGACGGCTCGTTCGTCTACGTGCCAGAGGGCGTGCGTTGCCCGATGGAACTGAGCACCTATTTCCGCATCAACGCCGAGAACACCGGCCAGTTCGAGCGCACCCTGATCATCGCCGACTAGGGCAGTTACGTGAGCTATCTTGAGGGCTGCACGGCGCCCCAGCGCGACACAAATCAGCTGCACGCCGCGGTGGTCGAACTGGTCGCGCTCGAGGACGCCGAGATCAAGTACTCGACCGTGCAGAACTGGTATCCGGGCGACGAGACCGGCAAGGGCGGCATCTACAACTTCGTGACCAAGCGCGCCGACTGCCGGGGTGACCGCTCCAAGGTGATGTGGACCCAGGTCGAGACCGGCTCGGCGGTGACATGGAAGTACCCGTCCTGCATTCTGCGCGGCGACGACAGCCAGGGCGAGTTCTACTCGATCGCCATCGCCAACAACGCCCAGCAGGCCGATACCGGCACCAAGATGGTGCATCTCGGCAAGCGGACGAAATCGCGGATCGTCTCGAAAGGCATCAGCGCGGGCAAGGCGCAGAACACCTATCGCGGGCTGGTCTCGATGCACCCGAAGGCCGCGCATTCGCGGAACTTCACGCAGTGCGACTCGCTGCTGATCGGCGACAAGTGCGGTGCGCATACGGTGCCGTATATCGAGGTTAAGAACATGACCTCGCGGTCCGAGCACGAGGCGACCACATCCAAGGTCGATGACGACCAGTTGTTCTACTGCCGTCAGCGGGGCATCGGTGAGGAAGACGCTGTGGCGCTGATCGTCAACGGCTTCTGCAAGGAGGTGCTGCAGGAACTGCCGATGGAGTTTGCCATGGAGGCGCAGAGCCTCGTGGCGATCAGCCTCGAAGGCAGCGTTGGCTGATGCGAACGATCTTCGCCGGACTTGGTCCGGCTGCGCGAGAATGGTTGCACGGCAACCTGACGGCTTCTTTCGGGGCTGTTGCCGGCGACCGGATCTGTCGGTGGAGCTTTAGATGATCGTCACCACCACCCCGTCGATCGAAGGTCAGGCGATCCAGACCTATCACGGCATCGCCGTCGGCGAGGCGATCCTGGGCGCGAACGTGATCCGCGACGTGTTCGCGGGCATTACCGACATCCTCGGCGGGCGCTCGAACGCCTACGAGGAGGAACTGGCCAAGGCCCGCAAGACCGCGCTGGATGAGATGCAGGAACGTGCAGAAGCTTTGGGCGCTAATGCCGTGGTCGGCGTCGATCTCGACTATGAGGTCATCAACAACATGCTGATGGTCTCGGCGTCGGGAACGGCGGTCACCGTCCAATGAAGATGCGTGATCGTCTGATCTACGGCGCCGTCGTCGCGTTCGTCGTGTTCTTCCTGGGCGAGTATGTCTTCGGGGCCGGCACGTTGACGATCAACATCGTCTTCGCTGTTGCCGTGGGGATCTTCGCGGTGATCGCGGTTTCGATCGCGGCAAAGGTCTCAAACAGGAACAAATAGCTAAACGTGGCATTTGCCATAAACCGAATCGAAAGGAGTGTGACCGAGATCTTGATCCGATGACGGTGTGCGGGGCGGAGCCCCTCCGAGAACCAGAAAGGATCAGGATCATGACGGAAGAAGCAGTGATTGTCGGCGGAGAGGTCAAGCGCGAAACGGTCTCGGACGAGATCAGCCGCGCAGTGCGCGATGCAAGCGCGCAGATCGACAAGATCGACCGGGACCCGCTGATCCGGATGGCGCTCGCCAAGGTGACGATCCGCAGCTTCGCACAGCACATCGCCGCGACCTTCCCGGACGATCTGGAGGCGCTGGCACAAGAGTTCGAGAGAATGGCGGACCTGATCCGCGACGGAGAAGACCTGCCGGATGACTTCCGGCGCGACATGGCCGCGGCAGTCGACGAGACCGTCGCCGAGGCCGATGGAGGAGAGACGGATGCTGAAGATCGAGAACCTGTCCGTGAAGCTCGAGGAGGAGGACAAGCAGATCCTCAACGGGCTGACACTGGAAGTTCCCGCCGGAAAAGTGCACGCCATAATGGGCCCCAACGGATCGGGAAAGAGCACACTGTCCTACGTGTTGGCGGGGCGTGACGGCTACGAGGTCACCGACGGCACGGCAACGCTGAACGACGAGGATATCCTCGACATCGATCCCGAGGAGCGCGCGGCGAGCGGGCTCTTCCTGGCCTTCCAGTACCCGGTCGAGATCCCGGGTGTCGGCAACATGACCTTCCTGCGCACGGCGCTGAACGCACAGCGCAAGGCGCGCGGCGAGGACGAGATCTCGGCCCCCGAATTCCTCAAGCTCGTGCGCGCCAAGGCGAAGGGCCTGAACATCGACATGGACATGCTGAAGCGTCCTGTGAATGTCGGGTTCTCGGGCGGTGAGAAGAAGCGCAACGAGATCCTTCAGATGGCCGTGCTGGAGCCGTCGATGTGCATCCTCGACGAGACGGATTCGGGGCTCGATGTCGATGCGATGAAGCTGGTTGCGGACGGCGTGAACGCGCTGCGCTCAGACGATCGCGGCTTCCTCGTGATCACGCACTACCAGCGCCTGCTCGATCACATCAAACCGGACGTGGTGCACATTCTCGCGAACGGCCGGATCGTTCAGACCGGCGGACCCGAGCTCGCACTGCAGGTCGAGAACGACGGTTACGGCGACATCCTGAAGGACGTGGCATGAGCGCGCTCGCCGATCAGAAGCGGCTGGCGGCGGAGGCGCTGCTCTCGGCCCTGCCCGTTCCCATGGAGGAAGCCGCCTGGGCGCACGAGGTCCGGGCGAAGGCGCGGGCGCGTCTGCTCGATCAGGGTGCGCCGGTGCGCCGCGACGAATACTGGAAGTACACCAACCCGGCTAAGCTGAGCTCGCCGCTGGCGCTCGCCGAGCCGTCGGACGAGCAGCCCGCAGCGGCCGAGGCGTTCGGCGGACAGCCGCACGCGCGGTTCGTCAACGGCCGCCTCCGGCAGGATCTGTCGGCCATGCCGCACGTCGAAGGGTTGGCAGTTTCGAGCTTTGCCGAAGTCGTGAAGCAGGACATCTCCATCGCGCGCGAAGTGTTCGGCGTTCTGGAACATGCCGGGCAGGAAAAGGTCATGCGCCCGCTCGCGATCCTGAACACCGCGACGGCGACCGATGGTCTCGTGATCCAGGCGCACGGTGCGGCCGGACAGGTTCACATGCGTTCTGACCTGATCGGCGACGGTGCCAGCGTGCTGCGCCATCTGATCCGTGTCGAGGCAGGGGCAGAGTTGACCTTGCTGGAGAGCGGATCGGCCTCGAACACCGTGATCGAGGTGGACGTCGCCGAGGGCGGGATCTTCCACCATATCCGGGTTCAGAGCGGCGCGCGGACGCCATCGGCATCGCACATCTTCGCGCGGCTGCACACGGAGAGCCAGTTCAAGACCTTCACGCTGAGCGCCGACGGCGAGATCACGCGCAACGAGGTCGTGCTCGATCTGGTCGGCGAGGAAGCGTCCGGACACATTGCGGGTGCGGTACTGGCGCAGGACCAGAGCCATGTCGACAACACGGTCTTCGTGACCCACTCGGCCGCGCATTGCGAGAGCCGTCAGGTGTTCAAATCCGTGCTCGCCGGGCGCGCAAAGTCGGTCTTCCAGGGCAAGATCTTCGTGCGCGACGGCGCTCAGAAGACCGATGGCTACCAGATCAGCCAGTCGGTTCTGCTGAACGACGGGGCAGAGTTCCTCGCCAAGCCGGAACTTGAGATCTACGCCGACGATGTCGCCTGCTCGCACGGGTCGACCACGGGCGCGCTCGATCCGACGGCGATGTTCTATCTGCGTTCGCGCGGGGTGCGGAAGGCGGACGCCGAGGCAATGCTGATCGCGGCTTTCGCGGACGAGGCCATTGCCGAGATCGCCGACGAGGACCTGGCCGATACCATGCGCGCGGAAGTGGCGCGTTGGATGTCGAACCGAAGCTGAGATGTCCGCCGAGACCAAGCAAGGCGGCGGCCTGCTGGTTGCCGCGGCGCGCTTCTTCATCAGTCCGCGCCAATCGGTCGAGGCCGTGATCGCCCGGCGGCCGTCCGAGGGGACGTTGCTGGCCATCGCGATGTTCGTGTCGCTCCTGCTGCTGATCCGGCAGAGCCTTGCCGTTTCCGCCAGCGACGCCTTCGTTGAGAACCGGGTCGAGGTCCTGACCGGGCACATCGTCTCGGCGCTGTTCTTCGTGCCGCTCGGCCTCTACATCTTCGCCTCGTTCGGGACGATGATCGCGCGCCTCTTCCGGGGCGACGGAAGCTGGTACGAAGGACGTGTCGCGCTGTTCTGGAGCAGCTTCATCGCGGCACCGGTGCTGACCGCGATCGCCGTGCTGGAATTTCTCGTGCCCAATATTGGCCATACTCTGATGGTCCTTTTGGACAGTGCCGCGTTTATCCTGATCCTTTGGACGGTCGCTCAGGCGTTCGCAGGGGCTTTCGCGTTCACCCGGCCGTGGCTGGTGTTTATTGTAACTTGCTCTCCGGCACTGTTGGCCTATGTCTCATATGGCGTGCTGGTGATGTTATGATCGCCACTAGGTTGCATTTTTCTCACATCGCGTTAACCGTGTATCTGCCAGACTGGGGGAGACGGCAGCTTGAACGCAGAGCAATCAGTGAATCCGGCATCGTCGCTGCTCGCGGAGCATTCGGCGCGCGAGCGAAAGCTCGATCTGGTGGCGGAAAACGAACGCGGCGTGGTCTTGTCGAGCCGGGTCGCAGACGCGTGGATGAACATGCGGGCGAGCACCCGGGCGCTGCTGGACGAGCACCCCTCGGAAGGCCGGCTGATCTTCTTCGTGCTGCTGTCGGACGTTATCTTCTTCCTGGCGCGGACGCTCTCGCTGGTCGTGGCACCTGCCGGTGCGGCCCAGAAGTTCCTGCCGATCGAGATCGGGCTCTGGCTGGTTCTGGTCTTCGTGCTCCGGACGGCGACGCTCTATCTGTTCTCGGGCGTCGTCTGCTTCGTCGGACGCAGGCTGGGCGGCACGGCCAACTGGCGGGAAACCCGCGCCGCGGTCTTCTGGGCTTCCCTTGTCGCGGCACCAGTGGGCGTTCTCGGCGCGCTGATCGGAGCCACCTTCGGCCGGTGGGCGACTCAGTTTCCGATTCTCGCGAGCGATCCCTTCGTGATCGCGCCTCTCATCCTCGGACCGGTCGCCTTCGTCTGGTTCCTGTCTGCCGGCGTCGCGGAAGCGCACGGGGCAAAACGGACCTCGCCCGTTTTCATTGCCTTTTCCGTCGTGGCGTTCATTTTAGCCGTCGGAACGGTGGTTTTCGCAGCGAGGCTCTAACTCCTTGATCCTGTCCTTTGGAAACTGGCTGGCGCAGGCTTACCTCGCGCCACGCTCCTCGGTGCGTACGTTGCTGGCCGGCGGGTACGGCTTCCGTGAAGCCATGCTGATGCTCGTTCTCGGATACGTGCTCGGTGCCGCGGTCGGCACGCTGATGCTGGATGTGCCCGAAAACGCCACTGGCGGGGCTCTTGCGACGCATTTCTCGGGCATTGTCAGCCAAATCCTGGTGTTCTTCATCCTGTCGGGGCTGATCTTCTGGGTCGGCCGCGCTGCCGGAGGAGAGGGCTCGCTCGCCGGAGCGCAACTGGCGACCGCCTGGTTCGGCCTGGTGTCGACTGTGCTGGCGCCGCTGCTGGTGATCGCGATGCCGCGCCCGATCGTCGAAGAGGCGGTCGGCGAGCAGCCCGTCATCACGTTCGAGGGTGGGAACGGCACCCTGTTCTTCATTCTGGGTGCGCTCAGCCTCTGGCTGTTCTCGAGCGCTGTTGCGGAGGTTCACGGCTTTCGCAGCATCTGGAAGGTCGCCGGTGTGATCATTGCGATCCCGGCCTGTGTCATGCTGATTTTCGCGGGACTCGGTGGTGCCTGACGCGTCTGCCGATACCAGGAGGTTACCGATGTACGACGTGGAAACCGTCCGTAAGGACTTTCCGATCCTGTCGACGAAAGTGAACGGGACGGATCTCGTCTATCTCGATAATGGTGCCAGCGCGCAAAAACCGAAGGCGGTGATCGATAAGGTCACCGAGGTCTACGAGAGCGGCTACGCGAACGTGCACCGCGGCCTGCACTATCTCTCGAACCACGCGACCGAGGCCTATGAAAGCGTGCGCGGCAAACTGGCCGACTTCCTCGGTGCTGCGAGCGAGAACGAGATCATCTTCGTCTCGAACGGGACGGAAGCGATGAACCTCGTGGCCTATGGCTGGGCGATGCCGCGCATCGAGCCCGGCGACGAGATCGTGCTGTCGGTCATGGAGCACCACGCGAACATCGTGCCGTGGCATTTCCTGCGCGAACGCTATGGCGCGGTGCTGAAGTGGATCGACGTCGACGTGAAGGGCGATCTCGATCCGCAGGCCGTCATTGATGCGATGGGTCCGAAAACGAAGATCCTCGCCCTGACGCACATGTCGAATGTTCTCGGTACCGTGGTCGATGTGACCTCGATCTGTGCGGCGGCGCGTGAGCGCGGCGTGGTGACGGTGATCGACGGCTGTCAGGGCGCCGTGCACATGCCGGTGAACGTCGCCGAGATCGGCTGCGACTTCTACGTGGTGACCGGGCACAAGCTTTATGGTCCGTCGGGGTCCGGGGCGCTCTACGCGCGGGCCGAGCGGCAGGCGGAAATGATCCCGTTCAAGGGCGGCGGCGACATGATCCGCACCGTCGCGAAGGACGAGATCGTCTACAACGACCCGCCGATGAAGTTCGAGGCGGGCACCCCGAACATCGCGCAGATGATCGGCCTTGGCACCGCGATCGACTATCTTCAGGATCTCGGCATGGAGAAGGTGGCGGCCCATGAAAAGGCGCTGCGGGACTATGCCCGCGAGCGACTGGACGGGCTCAATTGGCTCACCATGTACGGGACGTCAGAAACAAAGGGCGCGATCTTTGCCTTCAATATCGAGGGCGGCGCGCATCCGCACGACATCTCGACCATTGTCGACCGCAAGGGCGTGGCGGTTCGTGCCGGACACCACTGCGCGCAGCCGCTGATGACGCATCTGGGCGTGAACGCGACGTGCCGGGCGTCCTTCGGACTCTACAACACGACGGAAGAGGTCGACAAACTGGTCGAGGCGCTCGAGCTCTGCCGCGAGCTGTTCGGGTAGGTCAGCTCGCCAGCCGTGGTCGTCCGGTGGCGGTCGCGACCGCCTGCCCTTCGATGAACCGGGTCTGACCCTCGATCTCGGCTGATTTCTCGAACCAGTCGATCTGGACGTCGATCTCGGTCGCACCGGCAGCGCGCGCCTGATTGAGAATTGCGCTGCGCAGACCCTCTGTCGCGCGATGGCGCGCCTCCGAGACGGTCGCTGCGGTCTGCGGCTCCTCGGCCAGATGTATCTGGAAGCGCCCGTCCGCCGGTTGCGTGACGGTCACCTCGCGCACGAGACGCACTCGGCCGACAACCGCGCCGACCGCATTCGCGACGTCAGCATCATCGGGGATCACAGGTTCGGTGTCGAGCATCGCGGCGATGTCGGGATAGTAGGCAGATGCCGATGCACCAAGCCCAACGAGCGGCAGGGCCAATCCGAGCGAGATCCGTGCTGCCCCGGAGTGTCCGGCCAACGCAGCCTTTGCCAATGCCGTCGAACTCGGGGCGGCCTGCTCGACCCCATCGTTGGCGATGGCCGCATCGAACAGCACCTCAGCCGAACGCCGGATGAGCCGCGCCCGGACGATCTCTGCAAAAGCAATTGAGGACTTGGCGACGGGCGTGCCACGCGCCGTGCTCTGGCGGGCCATCAGGTCGGCGGCGAGCTTTGCTGCATCGCCGTGCCACGCATCGAGACTGCCCAGAACGTGTGCCGCGTCCGAAGGCGTGAATGCGCCGATCCGCAACAACCCGCGCCGGACGAGGCGCTGGACGGCGCTGCTGTGCATGCGTGTCCGGATCACCTGCGAGACGGGTACCGGATGCGCCGGAACCGCGTCATACACTTTCTGATCGATGTCCTTGAGTTCCGACGCCGCGATCGCCGGGTTCCTGATCAGGAAGCGCGCATCGTTGGCGTTGGGCATCACGCGGCCGGCCTGTTCGCGCAGCATGTCGACGACTTGGGGATGCTCTTTGGCCAGCAGGCTGATCGGGATCGCCCGCTGCGGACCGAGCAGAACGCCCTGAGCCCGGTGGCTGTCATCGACCCGGACCTCGCTGTCACCGCCCAGGCCGTGGGTCACCATGTCGACGGCCTCGACCATCGTCTGATGATCGCCGACGCGCGCGCCGCCGGGGCTGAGCGCCGGCTGACCGTTGCGCAGGATGGCAATGTCCGTCGTCGTCCCGCCGATATCCGAGACCACCGCATCGGCGCATCCGGTAAGATAGGCTGCTCCGACAAGGCTTGCCGCAGGGCCCGAGAGGATTGTCTCGATCGGCCGCGACCGGGCAAACTCCGATGACACGAGCGAGCCGTCCCCGCGCACGATCATGATCGGTGCGGACACGCCGCGCGCGGTCACTATGCGCTGCACAGCGGCGATCAGATCGGAGATCATGCCGATCAGCCGGGCGTTCAGAACGGCGGTCACGGCGCGCTTTGGCCCGCCGAGCGCCGATGCCAGTTCATGTCCGCAGGTCACAGGCACGTCGGATTGATCGAGGATCATGTCTCGGACTGCGTTCTCGTCCACGGGATCGCGCGTCCCGAAATGGGCGACGACCGCGTAGCCCTGAACCGCACCGGCGGTCTCGTCGATGATCCCCCGGACGGCATCGCGATCCAGCGCAGCCTGCCGGTCGCCGGTGGCCGAGTGACCGCCCGCCACGAACCGGACCGGATCGCTTCCGATCGCGTCTCGCAGACCGCCGCGCTCGAGCGCGCCCTCGTCGAACCCGATCAGGATCAGGCAGACCCGCCCGCCATGGCCCTCAACCAGGGCATTCGTGGCCAGCGTGGTGGAGATCGACACCAGTGCGATCTCATCGGCGGCAACATCGCCGGCGAGAACCGCGTCGACGGCCCCGCCGATCCCGATGGAAAGATCGTGCTTCGTCGTCAGGGCCTTGGCTTTCGCGAGCACGCCGGTCCCGTCGGCGTCCTCGTCCAGCACCACAGCGTCGGTGTAGGTTCCGCCCGTATCGATACCCAGAAGACGCGCCACCATTTCCTCCCGACGAAAAACGACGGGCCGTCATGCGGCCCGCCCGTCGTCGCGTCAAGAGGGATCGGCCTAGGGGCGTCGCGCCGGCAGGGCCGCCGCCGATTTTGCCAACCGGACAAGGTTAACGAACTCGGCGCGATAGCCGTAGGGATCGGAGCCTTTCGCGCCGTTCGCGAGGTCGATGACGTCGTCGTAATCGAACGCGCCGGTATAGCGCCCGCCGCGCAGGAGCTGGCCGAAGGCGGCCACGGCGCTGGCAAAGCGCGCCTCGGCACCGGGCGCCGCCTCGTCGGCCACGGTGATCGGGCGCTCGATCAGCTTGCTCGTATCGCCGTCCGGTGCCTTGTAGCGCATCTTCAGGTACCCGTACTCATTGGCAGGACCGTCCGCCGGTGCTTCGGTCCGGTAGCGCAACGGATCGACACGTCCACCTTCGGACCCGGCGGGCGTAATCTCGTAGAGCGCGGTGACCGTGTGGCCCGAGCCGATCTCGCCCGCGTCGACGCGGTCGTTGTTGAAGTCCTCGCGGTTCAGAAGCCGGGTTTCGTAGCCGATCAGGCGGTACTCGGAGACGGTTGCCGGGTTGAACTCGATCTGGATCTTCACATCCTTGGCGATCGGGAAGAGGGTCGAGCCCGCTTCTTCGACCAGCACCTTTCGCGCCTCGTTCAGCGTGTCGATGTAGGCGGCGATCCCGTTGCCGTTCTGGGCGAGGATCTGCATGAGCTGATCGTTGTAGTTGCCGCGACCGAAACCGAGGACGGACAGGAAGACGCCGGTCTCGCGCTTGCGCTCGACGAAGTCCTGAAGCTGCTCGGGATCGGTGATCCCGACGTTGAAGTCGCCATCCGTCGCCAGGATCACGCGGTTGACGCCGTCCTTCTCGAAACTCTGTTCGGCAAGGCGATAGGCCTGCCGGATGCCCTCGCCGCCAGCCGTCGATCCACCGGCATTGAGACGATCGAGCGCGGCCAGAATCGCCGACTGATCGGAGGCTTTTGTCGGCTCCAGAACCGTTCCGGCCGACCCGGCATAGGTCACGATCGAGACGGTGTCCTCCGGGTCGAGCGCCTGCACGAGCATCCGGAACGCGTTCTTCAGGAGCGGCAGCTTGTTGGGCTGGTTCATCGAACCGGACGTATCGAGCAGGAAGACTAGGTTCGACCGTGGTTTCTCGGCGTTCGGGATCTCGTATCCCTTGATGCCGATGCGGACGAGTTTCGTCGCGTCGTTCCACGGGGTCGGCATCACCGCGACATGGCTTGCGAAGGGTGCAGCACTGTCGCTGGGCGGCGCGTAGTCGTAGGGGAAATAGTTGATCAGTTCCTCGACACGAACCGCATCCTTCGGAGGCAACACCCCACCCATCAGAGATCCGCGCATGAAGGCGTAGGACGCAGTGTCGACGTCGATCGAGAAGGTCGATACCGGTTCTTCCGTTGTGAGCTTGATCCGGTTCGGTTCGGTATCCTCGAACCGGTCGCGCCCTTCCTCCTGCGGCTGCACGATCAAGCCGTCGGCTACCGCGGACTGTGAAGCTTCCCGGCGTTCCGAGCTGCCGATCGACGGCGTAATCAATGCAAGGCCTCCCCCCCCCGACTGACATGCCGCTGCGCTGCCCGTGCACCCGGCGACGGCTCCGGCGCGCCCAATTTTGCTGTCCGGCCCGATTTTCACACCACGAGCTCTCATTTTTCTCGGCAGCAGAATGAAGTCCTCTACGGCCGCTTCGGCAGCCTCGCTCGACGGCGATGCCGGAAGCGCGGCGTTCGGCACCGGTATGCGCGCCGATGGCATGGATTCCGAACCCCCCTCTGAAAGCTGCAGAGGCCTGAACGGATCGACGAGCGTGCTTTCTGCCGGTTCGTGAGACAATTCAAACTGCAGCGTGCTGTTTGCAGACGGCGCCAACAGGGACTCGGATGCGCCCGAGTTAAGGGCCTCGAGATCGTTGACCTGACCCACGCTGGTCCCGGAGCTATCGAAGTCATTTAAACCTTGCTGATACTGGGTGTGAAAGACACCCAGCGCGAGCACCAGTGCGGCCATGGATGCGGACCCCATCATCAAAGTTCGCGTCGAGAAAAGTTCGAGAGTCATCAGTCGTCTCCACAAGCTGACAAGGCCTGATTGCCTGTGGGTACGACGCGACGCGTCCGCGCTTTCTTGGACTGCGATGAATTTTTCCGGTTGCGAAGCTTCAAACGATGCAAGCGCCGCCTCGACAGCGCGGGTCTTAGAGGTCAACGAAGGACGCTCCGGCGGATGCTCGGACAACAGGGCCTGGAGTTCGTCGCGATCGGTCATGCCAGCGATCCCTCCTCTGCTGCGATCACCTTGAGTTTCTTGCGCAGCTCCGAGAGCCGCCACGATACGGTGCCTTCCGAGAGGCCGAGGATTTCGGCCGTCTCGGCATGGCTGAGACCTTCATCGAGCACCAGGACCGCGGTCTCGCGCAGATCGGGCGCCAGTTGCTGTATGGCAAGGCGCAGCCATTCCGCCCTGCCCTTGCGCGACGCGTCGGCGCCGCGATGCAGCGCGTCTAATTCCGCAAAGCCGTCATGGGCTTGCGAGCGCGTCTTGTCACGGCGCATCCGGTCCCGCGCCGCGTTCAGAACGACCTGATAGAGCCACGTCGTGAAGCGCGCATCGCCGCGATAGGAGCCGATCTTGCGTCCCAGCGACACGCAAACGTCCTGGGCCAGATCCTCGCAATCTGGCGGACCGCCCACGAAGCGCCAGGCGAGCGCGTGGATGCGGCCATAATGGCGCTCGACGAGCCGCGAAAAGGCGGCCCGGTCTCCCTGGGCTGCGTCCATGGCCAGCCGGTGATCCTCGGTCTCGTCCAGCATTCGAACAGTATGACGCGTTTCGCGTGCGAATTCTTGGCCGTACGATCAAAAAAGTTTCGCACAATGATTCTCGGGCGTTCAGAGGCCTCGCGCCGACGATCAAGGCACATCGACTTGATACCGCAATCGTATGCCTATTCCGCCGCGATTGTGTGCGTTAGACGCCAACGCAGAGTCGACGTCCCGCCGCCCGATGCCGATCATGCATTTTCTCACATCCGGGCCGTGGCGTCCGAAAACACGCTTTAGGCGCCCGGGCGATCGCTACATGACCGTCGCGAAAACGCCCGTTCCAAAACAAACGAACATTGCAATCGCCAAGTAGCGTCTAACGTCACGTTCAAGCTGCGCCTCGGTCCGGATATGATGACGTTGAGGACGCAGATCACCCCTCATTGCCAGGTACAGTCCGAAGACCAAGTCAAAGCCCAAGGGTTTCGAACCTGATTGCCCGGGAAACAAGAAACGCCACGCCCCAGCATACGCGAACAAGATGCCAACGGTGAAAAAGACCGTACTGCCTGCTTCAGGTTCTTGCCTACGGTCGTACGGTTCCATTCCCCGTGACCAGATACTTGAAGCTGGTGAGTTGCTCGGCGCCGACCGGGCCGCGCGCATGCATCTTTCCCGTGGCGATGCCGATCTCGGCGCCCATGCCGAACTCGCCGCCATCGGCGAACTGGGTCGAGGCGTTGCGCATCAGGATCGCGCTGTCGAGCCGTTCGAAGAAGTGTCCGGCGATCCCGTCGCTTTCGGTCAGGATCGACTCGGTATGGTTTGAGCCGTACTGCCGGATGTGCGCGATCGCTTCATCGACGTCATCGACCACCCGCGCGGCGATGTCCATCGCGAGGTATTCGCGGCCCCAGTCCTCTCCGGTCGCCGGGACGACGCGTTCGTCCATCGCCTGAACCTCGGCACAACCGTGGACGGTGACGCCCGCCTTGATCAGATCCTTGACCAAGGTGGCGCCCAACCCGTGCGCGATTGCCCGGTGGATCAACAAGCACTCGGCCGCACCGCAGATCCCCGTGCGCCGCGTCTTTGCGTTCAACACGACCGCCCGCGCCTTCCGGTCATCGGCCGAGCGGTCCACGAAGATGTGGCAGATGCCTTCGAGATGGGCGAAGACCGGCACACGGGCCTCGGCCTGGACCAGACCGACCAGACCTTTGCCGCCGCGCGGTACGATCACGTCGATGTGCTGCGTCATGCGCAGCATCTCGGCGACGGCGGCACGGTCGCGCGTCGGCACGCGCTGGATCGCGTATTCCGTCAGGTTTGCAGCGCGCAGACCGTCCTGCAGGCATTCGAGGATCACGCCGGAGGAATGGAAGCTCTCCGACCCGCCGCGCAGGATCGCCGCGTTCCCGGATTTCAGGCAGAGCCCGCCTGCATCCGCGGTGACGTTCGGGCGGCTTTCATAAATCACGCCGATCACGCCGAGGGGGGTGCGCACGCGCTGGATGTGAAGACCGGAAGGCATGTCCCACTCGGCCATAACGGCCCCGACGGGATCCGTCTGATCGGCCACGGTCAGCAATCCGCCCTGCATGGACCGGATTCGGTCGTCGGTCAGGAGCAGGCGGTCGAGCATGGCGTCGCTAAGGCCCTTCTCGCGCCCGAACTCAATGTCGAGCGCGTTGGCCTCGGCGATCTCGCGGCTGCGGTCCATGATCGCTTCACCCGCCGAGATCAGGGCTGCATGCTTGCGCGCTGGATCGGCATGCGCCAGATCCGCCGATGCCGCGCGGGCCCGCTGCCCGATCTCGGCCATCATGGTGGCGATGTCAGCACTGTCATCTACGCGCTTGTCCATCCATCCCTCCCGTCCTTGTGGGCATCCGTTCCCCAGATCACCATGTCGTCGCGATGCACCAGAGCTGCGCGCACAGGATAGCCGAGGATATCGCCGATCCGGTCCGAGCGCACGCCCGCGATGGCCCGGGCATCGTCGGCATTGTAGCCGATCAGGGCCGAGGCGATCTTGGCGCCGACCGGGTCGAGGATCTCGACCGGATCGCCGCGCTGGAAATCACCGTCGACCTGCCGAACGCCCGCGGCGAGCAATGACTTGCCGTTGCGCAGTGCGTTCACGGCCCCGGCATCGATGTGCACCCGGCCTCTGGACTTCATGCCCGCAATCCATCGTTTGCGCGCAGCGGTCGGTTCGGTCAGCGGCAAGAACCTCGTGGCACGGGCGCCGTCACGCAGGGCCGCCAGCGGGTTCAGTGTCTCGCCGCGCGTGACGATCATTGCGCAGCCCCCCTGCATGGCGATCTGCGCTGCCTGGAGCTTCGTCTTCATGCCACCCTTGGCACCCACGGTGCCGGTGCCGCCCGCCATCGCCTCGATCTCTGGCGTGATCTCGGTCACTTCGTCGATGTGTCTCGCTGACGTGTCATCGCGCGGGTTGGCCGTGTAGAGGCCGTCGATGTCCGAGAGAAGGACCAGCGTGTCGGCATCCGACATCAGCGCCACACGCGCGGCGAGCCTGTCATTGTCGCCGTACCGGATCTCGTCCGTGGCGACGGTGTCGTTCTCGTTGACCACGGGCACGGCGCCGACATTCAACAGCGCCGCCAGCGTGGCGCGTCCGTTCAGATAGCGGCGGCGGCGTTCAGTGTCCTCGAGAGTCAGCAGCACCTGCGCCGCCATGATCCCGTGCGCCGACAGCGCCTGCTCCCAGGCCTGCACGAGGCGCGTCTGTCCGATCGCCGCGGCGGCCTGCGACTGTTCAAGCGACAAAGCACCGGAGCCGAAGTCGAGGACGCGGCGGCCAAGCGCGATGGCACCCGATGAGACCACGACCACGTCGCGGCCTTCACGCCTGAGCGTGGCGATGTCCTGAGCCAGTGCTGCGAGCCAATCGCGCCGGAGCACGCCGTTTTCGGGATCGACCAGCAGCGCCGAGCCGATCTTGACCACCAGACGCCGCGCGACAGCCAGGCAGTCTTCGGTATCCGCTCCGGCGTTCTGCACTAGGGTGCCCATGCTTTATCCGGCTCGGTTGCCTGGGCGCGCCGGCGTGCGTCCAATATCTCCGTCATCACTGCGCGCAGCAGCTCCGGCACCCCCTGCCCCGTGACGCCGGATATCGCATGGGTGACGGGCACGCCTTCGCCCTGAAGGATCTCTGCGAACGCGCCGCCGTCCTCGCCCAGCGTGTCGACCTTGTTGACCGCGACGATGCGCGGCTTGTCGGCGAGCCCGGCGCCATATGCTTCAAGCTCGTCGCAGATCGTCTGATAATCGCCCTGAATGTCATCGGACGTCGCGTCAATCAGATGGACCAGCACGGCGCAGCGCTCGATGTGCCCAAGGAAACGATCGCCGAGCCCTGCCCCTTCGCTCGCGCCTTCGATCAGGCCGGGAATGTCCGCCAGGACGAATTCCCGATCATCGATCCCGACGACGCCGAGATTGGGATGCAGCGTCGTGAACGGATAGTCGGCGATCTTTGGCCGCGCGTTCGACGTGGCCGCGAGGAAGGTCGATTTGCCGGCATTGGGAAGGCCGACGAGCCCGGCATCGGCGATCAGCTTCAGCCGCAGCCAGATCGTCCGCTCGATCGCGGGCTGGCCGGGATTGGCGTTGCGCGGCGCCTGATTGGTCGACGACTTGAAGTGCAGATTGCCCCATCCGCCGTTGCCGCCCTTGGCCAACAGAACCCGGTCGCCAAGATGATCGAGATCGGCGATCAACGTTTCCTGATCCTCGTCGATGATCTCGGTGCCGACCGGGACACGCAGGGTGACATCGTCGCCGCCCTTGCCGGAGCGTTGCCGGCCCATGCCATGCTCGCCGTTCTTCGCCTTGAAGTGCTGCTGGTAGCGGAAGTCGATCAACGTGTTCAGGCCGTCGACCGCCTCGGCCCAGACGTCGCCACCCTTGCCCCCGTCACCGCCATCCGGCCCGCCGTACTCGATGAACGCCTCGCGCCGGAAGCTGACGCTTCCGGGACCGCCCGCGCCGGACCGGATATAGACCTTGGCAAGATCGAGAAACTTCATGGCCGTTGCTTCGCCTCTGTCCCTGCCTGCGTCAACCGGCTTGCGCGCTGTATCTGAAGGTCACGGCAGGCACCTCGGCATCTCGACTGACCGAGTGCAGCCATGTTTTCCCGGTCTCGACGAAACCGGCCTTGCGGAGCACCTGCTGCGAAGCCGGGTTGTCGAAGAACACCGACGCCCTGATCTCCGGCATCTCCTGATCGCCGATCAGATATGCGAGGAGACCGACGACCGCCTCGGAAGCGTAACCGGTCGACCAGAACGGCGGGCCGATCCAGTACCCAAGCTCGACAATCTCGGGCTTCAGGCTGATCAGGCCGACGAATTCCGCGCCATCGCTCGGTGTCGCGTCGATGGCCCAGACCCGCTCGCGATGCCGTCCGTCGAGGATCGCCGACACGTAGGCTTCGGCAAGCTGATCGCTGTAGGGGTGCGGGATCGACGTTGTCATCCCCGAGACCCTCCGGTCACCGGCGAAAAGTGTGATCGGTCCGGTGTCGGACAGCCGCGGCGATCGGAGCAACAGGCGGCTGGTGGTCAGGTCGGGGACGGTCATTGGGCGCCCTCCTTGATCAGTACGTAGACGACGCTGAGTGCTGTCGCGGTGGCAAGCCCGATCATGATCCAGCGCTCTGCCGGCCGACCCGCGACGAAGGCGGACAAGCGCTCACCGCCCCAGCACCAGAGGGGATGAAGCAGGCACTGTACCGCAAGAAAAACCGCGGCGATGCCAAGCGTTGCATCTATGGGCGCCGTGCCTGCTTCGACAAAATTCGTGAACCCGGCCGTGATCATCGCCCAGGCCTTCGGGTTGAGCGGATGCACGATGAGACCAGCGGTCAGACCGGGTGCTGTGTCGTCCACGGAACCCGGTGCGATCCGGGCCCCCGCGATCCGCCAGGCGAGCCAGAGGATGTATGCGGCCGACCCCCATTTCAGCGCCGTGAAGAGCCACGGAACGGAGGCCGCCAGCGTCATGAGCCCGAAGCCGATCGGCCAGATGATCAACTGCTTACCGAGAACGATCCCGCCGACAAACGGCAGCGCTGGGCGCAGACCAAAGCGTGCGCCCGCCGTCATCAGGATCATGTTTGCCGGGCCCGGCGTGCCCACCATGGCCAGCGCAAACACTGCAAATCCCGCGATGTCGACACCGGTCATCATCGGATGGTTCCCCAAAAAGCAAAGGGCCGGTCTGCAAGACCGGCCCCGAATGCATCAGCGGTATTCGTGTCCGGTCAGGTCACTCTGCGGCCTCGACCGCTGGGAGCACCGAGATGAACGTGCGGCCCTTGAGGCCCTTGCGGAAGGTCACATGGCCCTCGGCCGTGGCGAAGATCGTGTGGTCCTTGCCCATGCCGACATTCTCGCCCGGCCACCATTTGGTGCCACGCTGCCGGCAGATGATGTTGCCCGGGATGACCAGCTCGCCACCGAACTTTTTCACGCCGAGACGGCGCCCGGCGCTGTCGCGGCCATTGCGGGAACTTCCGCCTGCCTTTTTGTGTGCCATCGCGTCGTCTCCTTACTCGGATGCGGCTTCGGCGACGAAGTCCTTCGCCTGACCGATCCAGTTGTCGCGCTCGATCCGCCCCTTGAAGCTGAGCTGATCGTCCATGAAGGCAATCTCGGCGGGACCCCACTCGACGATCTGCCAGAAGTGGAAAACGCCGTTCGCGTTGAGCTTTGCGCTCAGGCCCGGTCCGACGCCGGAGATCTTGGTCAGATCGTCCGGCTCGCCCTGCGGCTCCTCGAGCAGGTTGCCCGGCTTCTCGGCTTCGACCGTGGGTGCCTCCGTGGCGGGAGCCTCCTCGGTCGCGGCATCGGTGCCCTTCGCCTTCTTCGCAGCCTTGGTTGCCTTCGGCGCGGTTTTCTCCGCCGGCGCAGGCGCCGCAGCAGCTATCGCGCCGGTTGCCGTTCCCGCACCCAATGCAGCCTTCACACCGGACGCATCGGCTCCGGTCGTGAGGATATCCATGATCTTCACAGTCGTCAGGTATTGCCGATGACCTTTGAGCCGACGAGACGAGTGCTTGCGGCGCCGGCGCTTGAGGTTCAGCGTTTTCTCGCCGCGCCTCTGCTCGACGATCTCGGCCTGCACACCCGCGCCGTCGATCATCGGCGTGCCGACCGTGAGAGCATCACCACCGATCATCAGCACGTCGTTGAATTGGACCGTTTCGCCCGCGTCGGCTGCGAGCTTTTCGACAGTCAGCGTGTCGCCAGATGCGACCTTGTACTGCTTGCCGCCTGTCTTGATGACAGCGAACATGTCTATCTTCCTTCTTACGACCGCGTCCTTCGGCGGCCCGGTCGCCCGGACACTTTCGGTTGCGAAACAACCAGCCTCAAACAGCGCATCCGCGGTGCGGACGTTTTGTACAGGCGTCTTTGAAGGTCGCCTGCGGAGCGCGGTATATCTTCGTCCTGCCCTGCGAAGTCAAGCAGAACTCACCCAAATTGCCGCATAAATCCGGCGACTTCCCTCTTGCGGAGGGTGATCGGCGTGGCTAGGTTCCGCGCTCTCGGATGACCCCGAGTGCGGAGAGGTGCCGGAGTGGTCGAACGGGGCGGTCTCGAAAACCGTTGTGGGCGCGAGTCCACCCAGGGTTCGAATCCCTGTCTCTCCGCCACATAAACAACATAAGTGTTTGAGATTTATTCACAAAACTGACTGAAGTCTCTCGAAATCCATACATTACCCCATACCCGGAGCTGCGTTTGAGGTGTCTGGACACCTGTTTGATCACCGCCTTCATTTGAACGGGATACAATGACTGACATCTGACCTTGGCGAGCTGCGTTTCGGCATGATGCTAGACTACGCAATCCGCGGTCGCGCAAAGGACAACCAAGTTCCAAATTGATATCCCAACTAACGAATCCTGCGGAAGCGACCAGTGAAATCTCTGCGGCAACGTGAGGGGTTAGACTATAATCGAAGGTGCGCGCGTCTAGCCATCGCCTTGAGCTCCACGCGCCGCATACGCGCCACCTCGGGCAACGCCAATAGTATCCGTTACGAATGGTGAGGTTCGAGCGCCCCCGATGCCGAAAGCGCTCATTACTGACAGTCAGGATTGCCAAGGCATTGCGCGGATACGCTTGCTTGCGCGAGAGACCCGTTTGCGCAGGGTAGTGGGCGCTTTGCCGGTGAGGGATGCTAACTCGAAGTATGTGTAGCCCTCAGCAATCTTCTCCACGAGGTTATAATCGGCAACGCTAACCCTTAGTAGGTCCAGTTCCGAGTTTGCCTCTACCATGGCAGCAGGATCGCTCGGTCCAGCCAACCACGGGATCGATCGCAATCTCAGCCGCCGGGCGCGGTCCCGATTGCGGCGGGCTCCAGACTGAATGCGACGCTCGACATCAGAGCGGTCAAACGGATTATGACTCTCAATGTCATAGAGGGTTTGCTCGAGGGCGTACTAAAGCCCCCAGTGGCGATCGTTCGATGTGGTGGATCTGATTAGCTGTTCTTGAGCACGGGCATATTCTGCCCAGTTGACCGGTTGGTCTTCCATCGTAGTCCTCATTGTCTGTGCGGCCCGTGTGGCACCGCGAGGTTGAAGAACACTGGTCTTCTTGGGCGTTTTCATAGGCTCAGGCGCTGTGCTGGCTGATGACGGTCACCCGCGTCGACCAAGTATTCGTGGGGCTAGGATATCAAATCTTACCGATATCCTCAACTTCAGGGAGATGGCGGCGGCCATTTGTGACAGCCGCCGCGATTATCAGGTCGTCAACTGGATACGCAGCGCCTCTGACCATTCGCGCTGCAGCTTATCGAGGGTCCGATGAGCTTCTTCGTTCTCGAGCGACAAAGCAGACTGCGTGCGGGCGAGAGACAGCAGGAGGAGTTCTAGCGCCACCAGCGGGCCAGACTGTTCGCGCACGTGCTTTGCGCCGGTGTTCTCCTCGCTGTCGTCTACGCCATCTTGCGCCTCAAGCTTGCGGATAGGGTCATAGAGTTCCGAGAAGAACGGATGGGCAGTGTTGATCGATAGAATGATCCGGCCGAAGCGATGCTCCGCTCGGTAGAACGGCCAGAACTCGTCGTGCACGTACTTAATTAGGTACCGTGACGCTTTCACCCGTTCAAACGCCTCGGCGTCCGTCTCGTTTGCACGCTTCAACGAGACTGCAAGAGTGCGAAGGTTCTCTTGGACTTGCTCTTCCTCGTCCGCACTTAGGGCCAGCGAGTGCGCTTGATGTGGGTCCGACGCCGTAGCCTTGCTTTCGCTTGTCGATGGTTTGGCTGCCGCAGCGTTGATCCGCTGCGCGCTCTGAAAACGCCGGATCTCTTGGATGACTGTGCTGATGTCCTCGCCAATGCCCTTCTTGATTGCGTCTTTGACATAGCCTTCGGGCCTCACGCCTTGCTTGTTGGCCGCAACGCCAAAAGCCTCGTCAAGTTCACCGGGGAAGTCGATCTGCACACGGAACCAGTGCGTGATTGAGTGGCGTGTCGTCAGCTCAGGCATGCGATCAGCGAACAGCTCGCGCCCATTCCGCAAGATCGAAACCGTCTGGCCATTAAAGATGTGTAGGTCGTTCCTGAGCGTCTTCTGTGGTAGATGATACCATTCTTCGATGGGCAACTTGTACAGGCTGATCTTGATCTTAGAAGTCTCGCTGTCTTCCTTGTCGTGGACAGCGACATCAACGAGCTTTGCTGTCACAAGCTTACTGCCTTTGGCCTCAACATCCGCGAGGTACTTGCGGTGCCGAGCGTCAGCCATTGAGTAGGTTGGATCGAAGGCAGTGACGCGGCGATTGTTGATGAAGAGACGCAGGCCGTCGCCAATCGCTCGCCTGTAAACCCTAGCCATTTCCTTGGTTGCGTGATCAACTAATGTGCTGGCCTTGGCGTAACTAAGCCTGTCACAATCAGGCATGAAGATGATGGTGCCGGAGTTGCCCAACGCCTCTCTCAGGTCATCCCTAAGCTCAGCAAGCAAATCCTGCTGGTTCTGGTCCTTTGGGAACGACATTGGTTTCTGGATAATGTCGGCAACGTCTTCCGGCAGCTCTTCAAGGAGCTCGGGGTCGGGCAATAACACGTTGTTGACTCGCTCACGACCAATCGCGTCCACATCCAATGCTAGGTTGTAGATCGCACCAGGTTCTTGCCACGAGTAGAATTCCACTAGAGAGCTCATGCTCAGCGCAGCGGTCTTCATGCCCATGCCGAACCGACCAATCCCAACCCGGTTATTGAAATTCATCGAACCGCCAAACGCCATCGCGACCTTCAGTACGTTAGGCGCCATACCTTGACCGTTGTCCAGTACCACAACGTCAGTCTTGTAAGCACCCTTCTTGCCAACTTGTCGGAAGTAAATGCGAACCTCATTTGCACCTGCCTGCACAGCATTGTCGACGTGCTCGCAGAGTGCTGACGTCGTGTCGTTGTAACCCTGATCCCGCAACGACGAGACCAGGGTTTGAGCAAAGAAGAGCGGGACGTTGGCACCATCCTTGAGAATGCGGTTCATGACCGTCTTACCGCCCTTGGGCGCGTCGAGAGCCCAGCTCAGTTCGGGTTCTTGAAGGGTTATGACGTCGTTGTCATTCAACATTTTGGTCTCCAGGTTTGTTCGTGAGCGCTGTGCTGCACGAGAGAGCGAGACATCACGGTGTCTCAGATGTTAGGAGACGAGATCGTACGCATGTGACCAGGCGTGGAGTCTCGGGGTCGCAAGATTCGCGGTAATCCTAGAAGGCTGTGGACTTATAAACCCGCAACCAGAGCCGGATCGCAGCGAGTTTGACGAAGGCAAGGGAGCTGGCGGCGCGCTTCTCATACCGCGTCGCAATGCGACGGCAGTGCTTGATGCGGTTGAAGAAGAATTCCACCAAGTCTCAGTCTCGGTAGAGGTGGGGACAAAAGCAGATTTGGTCTCCGTGATTGCGCCGCGGCGGGACGTTCGCCCAGCCGCCTTGTGACGATACGAGCTTCCAGATTGCATCCGCGTCATAGGCCTTGTCGGCTAACAGCATTCGGCCACGTGGCAGGCCGCTGAGCAGACCTGTGGCACAGATGCTGTCGTGCTCATGCCCTGGAGCCAACGCAGTCAGATTGGAAGGCCGTTATCGAGCTTGGTCGCTCATGAATTTTACACTGTCACGCTCAACGCTGATATGCTTTAGTAAACTATGCTTTTGGGGTTTAAATGCTGCACACACTTCACTTGTTACCCAGTTTGGTTGCTCAGCCCACGAGCGACGTTGCAGCTTAGATGTTTCACGTGGTTTGCATTGATGCTTTGGGGATAGTATAATGTATATTCGAGACTACATCCTCGAAGTTGGGCAGTTTGACTCAATTTCCTTGGAGTTGGAGGTTTCAAATAACCTCTCGTCGCTTTCTGGAATTGAGGTTGATAGGAATGCCATTCTTCGCTTCCTCAACTTTCTAACCGGAGGCGACGCCTTTGTTCCATATGATGTTTCGGGTTCAATCTATACGGCGAATGCGATTGAGATAATCGACGGTGATCTTTCGCTTGTAGGAGATCAAATTGCGTTACTGTCTGGGGCGTTGCTAGAGGTATCGATTGCAGATCAAAGTTGGTTTGACTCGCAGATCGATCTGATCAGATCAGAGTATGAAGCGGCCACTGCAGATCTGCCGGGCTTTAGGTTTGATGAATGGGCTGAAGGTGCGGCTGGCTTCGCAAGTTCCTTCTTTGGGAACTGAGCCTCCCCAGAAGAGTTGGTCCACCGTTATGTTTAGGAAAACGGAGGATCAGAGATGGCAAACAAGCGAGCCAAGCCCGAAGAGATTGTCACGAAGCTGCGGCAGGTGGAGATACTTGTGGGTCCGGGAATGCCGAGAACGGATGCGATCCGACAGATTGGTGTGACCGAGCAGACCTATTATCGCTGGCGTAAGAAGTATGGAGGCATGGGCACCGAACAGCTCAAAGAGTTGAAACGGTTGCAGAAGGAAAACGAACGTCTCCGCCGGGCCGTGTCAGACCTCACTTTGGATAAGCTGATCCTTTCAGAGGCTGCGCGGGGAAACTTCTGAGCCCCTCTCGCCGTCGTGCCTGCATCGACAAGGTTCGCCAGACGCTCGATGTCTCGGAGCGTCGTGCTTGCCGCGTTCTTGGTCAGCATAGATCCACGCAGCGGCGCGCCCCGCAGGGGCGTGCCGACGAAGACAGGCTGGTCGCGGACATGATCGAACTGACCAGGCAATATGGCCGATACGGCTATCGTCGGATTGCAGCTCTGTTGCGAGACGCCGGGTGGTCAGTCAGCGATGGACGTGTCGAGCGCCTGTGGCGGAGAGAGGGGCTGAAAGTGCCAATGAAGCAACCGAAGAAGGGCCGTCTATGGTTGGCGGACGGATCCTGCATCCGGCTCAGGCCAGAGCATCGTGATCACGTCTGGAGCTATGACTTCGTCCACTGTCGGACCGATGACGGCAAGGCGTTCCGGACGCTGAACATCCTGGACGAGTTCACGCGGGAGTGCCTGGCGACCCGGGTGGAGCGAAAGCTCAACTCGATTGCGGTGATCGATGCGTTGTCCGACCTGTTCATTCTGCGCGGCGTACCCCGGTTCATTAGATCGGACAACGGTCCCGAGTTC
>JBCDAV010000022.1:0-85306 GCA_039184865.1 Pseudomonadota bacterium
AACTCGTAGAACAGCGACCCTTGCGCAACCTGCCTCGGCCCCATCATCCGCTCGATCCTCCTGGTCTTGGATCGATTGAATCAGGCGCTCACAGCTGCTTCAAGGCCGGGTTTTTCAACACCATTCCGCCATACTTGCGCCTTGCGGCCTACGCTCGTGCGAGCATCGTGGGAACATTTGTGGGGACGATCTAAGGCGGTTAATCTAAGTAATTGAAATATATATCACATAACCAATAAGGTGGCGGAGAGAGCGGGATTCGAACCCGCGATAGAGTTGCCCCTATACACGCTTTCCAGGCGTGCGCCTTCGACCACTCGGCCACCTCTCCGGCGCGCGGACGTTATGTCTAGAAAGGGGCGAATGCAAGCGCATCGCGCAGGCCGCGCGAGCGCAGCACGCCACAAGCTGACGGTCAGCAAGCAGGCCGACCATTTGTCGGTGCCCTTGCGAACGATCGGACAAAAGAAGCGACCCGGTGCAAGCAGATGTGGACCTCTATCAATCCTGTTGATTGGCACGATTTTCAGCGACACGCGCATGGCGATGGTTTCCTGGCGGTGTCGATCGTATGATCATGGTGCTTTGCACCGCCGTATTGGCGGTTTTCTTGGTCTTCGGACGGATTCGTCCCGTATTCAGGCGGTGATTGCGCCTCCGATTTGGACAAGTCGGCGGATATTGTAGGCGATGTTGGCTACGCCGATCTTGGTTCTGGCACGAGCGACACCGATGGTCGGGACTGCCAAGCCCATCATGTGCTTCTGGACAGCGAACACGTGCTCGATTGGGGCGCGGTGCTTGGATTTCGTGCTGTTGCCGCGCTTGATATGCTTCGGCATCGGTCTGCCCGCAGGCTTGCGATGATGGACATGGCTGACGAAACCGCGGCGGGCCATGAACGCCTCATTGGCTTTTGAACGGTAGGCAGAGTCGGCCCAGACGCCTGATCCGGTGTTGCTTGTGTCCAGCAATCCCCGGCGCAGCCTGCGCCCATCGTGGCGGGCTGCATCGGTGACGTCCCAACGGCGGATGAAGCGGAACGCCTTGTCGATGCTTGCGTGGTTTTTGTAGCCGAAGCTCGGGATTGCAATGTCCGGCGGTGCGGGGCCGCCGTCCTTGGGTGTCTTTGCCTTGCCGAATTGCACGGTCCATCGAGCGTCCACATCCTTTTGCCGCGCCTTGGCCGGATCGTCAGGCCAGATCTCGGCGGCGGTCTTGCTCTCCTTGACGGCTTGCTTTTCCTCGTCCGTGTTGCGCTGCTTGGGGGCAGCAACCAACGTGCTGTCGATCAGTTGCCCGGACATGGCGATGTATCCGGCTTCGCGCAGGGCGACATCAAACCGGGCAAATAAGCCGTCGATGGCCTTCGCCTTCGTCAGCCGCTCGCGGAACGCCCAGATCGTTTTAGCGTCGGGTACTTTGTCCTGCAGCCCAAGACCCAGAAACCGCATGAAACTCAGCCGATCCGAGATCAGGAACTCGGCGCGGTCATCCGAGAGATTGTTCTGTGCCTTAATGATCAGGATCTTGAACATAAGCACCGCGTCGAACGGCGGGCGACCGCCTTTCTTACCGTCCGAATACGCCAATGAATTGTCCAGATCGGCACGGAACATCTCGAAATCCACTCCTGCGGCATAGGCTTCGAGCTGATCGCCCAGATCGCTCAGCCGTTTCAGACGATTGTCGATGTCGAAAAATCCTGCCTGCCGAACCATCAAGATAACCTCTCCAAGACCGGCTCAGTGAATCATCCATCAGTCGGATTGACGAGGTAAATCGACGTCCTCAGGTAAGATCAGGTCGCAAGAACCTCATTGCATAAGAGCGCTCGAACGATCAGAGCGACCATATCGGTCGACAACGGAAATCGTGACATGACCCGGACCATCCGGGCTCCAGGACAGTTCACGCTCGATCTCGCGGGTCGCGACCGGTCGTCCATTCACGAACCACGTGAAGGGCGGCTTGCCGCCGCGCAGCTTCAACGCGAGCGGTGCGCTCGGTCGAACCTGAACCTTCGCATTGTCCGGTGGGAAAACAATCTCTGGCTGATCGATCGGGCGAAGTACCCCTCCCGAAGCAACCGTTCGCAATGGAGGCGGCAATTCGCTCGCGGGCACCGTCAGAGCGTCTTCCGGGGCCTCGGCAAGTGGGGTCGGCGTGGGATCGATCACGGAGAACGCTCGGAACAGCAACGGCGCGGCTGCGGAGATACCGGTCATTCCAGGCACGGGCGCGGCGTCCGGCCGACCGGTCCAGACTCCGACAACGTACTGCCCATCGAACCCGACGGCCCATGCGTCTCTGTTCCCGTATGATGTCCCCGTCTTGAATGCGATCCGCCCATTCGAAGCGTCGAGCGGCGCAGGGGTTCCCGCCAGCACATCCGCGACGTGCCAGGCCGCCTGGTGCGAAAGAATTTGGCGCGGGGACCGAGTCTCACCCGGCCGAAGCGTCAGGGGATGCGCCGAGCCCTGATTGGCAATTCCCGCGAAAACAGACACCAGATCGCGCAGCGACAATCCGACACCGCCGAGCCCGATGGCAAGCCCGGGCCTGCTGTGCGGTGGAAGAACCGGATGCGCTCCAGACTGCCGCATCCGCGCCATCAGAGCGATCGGTCCGACCGCGTCGAGAAGCGTCACGGCCGGGATGTTCAGCGAGAGCTGCAAAGCCGTACGAACCGACACCGGGCCGCGATACTGACCGTCGAAGTTCGTCGGGCGATATTGCCCGAATGAGGACGGGCGGTCGTCGATGATGCTCTCGGGATGCGCGATGCCCGCTTCGAAAGCCATGCCGTAGATGAGCGGCTTGAGCGCCGATCCGGGCGAGCGCACGGCCCGCGTCATGTCGACAAAGCCGCCGCGCATGGTTTCCTGAATTCCGGGAGACCCGATGGACGCCAGAACCTCGCCCGTCCGGTGGTCCGCGACGATCATGGCCGCCGACGCAAACGGTGGCAGCGTCGCTGCGTGATCGGAGATCAGGCGTTCGAGGGGTGCCTGCAGGTCTCGATCCAGTGTCAGAGCGACAGATTGTGCTTCAATCCGAATCCGATCCGTCTCGTGCAGCGCAAATTGCGGGAATGGGATGCGCCGGTTTGGTATCCTCTCGGACCTCGCCGCATCCGCACTTTCCCGCGAGATCACGCCCTTCTTTGCGATCCGGTCCAGCACCCGATTGCGGGCGGCGCGCAAGCGCTCGGGAAACCTATCCGGCCGCCGTGCCTCCGGCGATTGCGGCAACGCGACCAACAGCGCGGCCTCTGCCGGCGTCAGCCGATGAGGTTCTTTCCCTAGCCACGTCAGCGATGCGGCCCGAATGCCCTCGAGGTTGCCGCCGAATGGCGCGAGCGTCAGATAGAGATCGAGGATGTGTTGCTTCGAAAAGCGCCGCTCGAGTGCGAGAGCGAGACGGATTTGCGAGAGTTTCCCTGCGAAGGATCGGGTGGTGCGCCCCTGCAGCAGCCTCGCGACCTGCATGGTGATCGTCGAAGCACCGGAAACCAGGCGGCGATACCAGACGGCCTGTGCGGCCGAGCGCACGAGGGCCACCGGATCGACGCCGCCATGCCGGTAGAAATGTCCGTCTTCATAAGCGATCAGTTGCGCAAGATACCCCTGATCGACCCGGTCATGCGTCGCCGGGAGCCGCCAGATCCCGTCACCGACCTGCCACGCGCGCAGCAATCTGTCTTCGCGATCAAGCGCTGTTGCCGAGATTTCCGGCGACAGGTCGGGTATAGGCGCGAGCCGGACCCAGCGCTCGAACCCGGCGCAAAGCAGCGTCGCGATCAGACAGCTTATGATCACGAACCGTTCGACCACAAAACGACGCGTATCCTCAGCGATCTCTCGCTCACCGCCGCTCTTTGGTCGCTTGGTCAAGATCCCGCCACAGGTTCTCAAGGCGTCCCGGGCAGGATTTCGACCCGGCCGCTATCGGTCCAGGCGCGAAACTCCGGCCGGTACATGTCCTCAACCGTTGCTGCCGGATGGTGGAACGCGCCGGGTGAGACCGCGCGAACGATATAAGCGAGACGGAACTGTCCGCCAGACGCATTCACCGCGGCACGGAACCGGTCCGTCCGGAACTCCGCCATCTCGACTTCCTCGAGCGCGTCGACCCACTCTAGCCCGCGCACCGATCCCGATTTCAGAAGGTTCGGATTCTCGATCTCGAAGCCTGCAGGCAGCGGATCGTCGATCATCAGACGCCCCTGCTCCGTGCGCTCGGAGCTCACGTTCAAGACAACGGCCAGTCGCGTGTTCCGCGCAATCGTCTCCACGCCAACCGCGTCGCCCTCCAGCGTGTAGTACGCCCGCTCGATGCGGTAACCCTTGCCACCGGCTGGCTGCGCGGCCTCGGGCACCCCGAAGACAGTCAAAGCTGCGTCTATCGCTGTTCCAGCATTGGCAATCTCGATCGTTTGGCCAGAACTTGCCGATCGATCGTCGACAGAAACGACCGGCGTCTGCAGCGGCGCACCGTCTACCGTGAGGTTCTGAACCGTCCGGTCGAGCGATGCGGCGGTCGCCATCAGCATCCAGACTTTCTCCTGCGTCGATGTCCAGGTTTCGGCCCCGGCACGATCCGCGACTGAGCGCAGAAGCGCCCGGTCGGACGCGACCTCGGACCCAGCCTCTGCCGCCAGCGCGAGCACAGCCGCCCCATCGCGCAAATGCGAACCGTAATCGTAGCGCCAGCCCCGTCCATCAGGCGTATCGGCCTTGGCCTGCGCCGAGGCCGCGCGGAACATCAGATCGGCGCGGCGCTGTTCACCGTAGCTCGCCAGTGCCGCGCCCAGTTGCGCCTTCGCCATGGGCGTGGCGAAGGCGTCTGCCTTGGCGTCTGCATAGTATCGGAGATCGCCGATGGACGCCGCACCTTCCCGCGCGAGGACCATCAAGGCATAGGCAACGTCTTCGCCGCCTTCGGTGAAATCGCCGGAATAGGAAATCTGGCTTTGCAGATTGTCCAACGCGGCGCGAAACGCGGTGTCCTGCACAGTGTGGCCGCGCGCCTTCGCCCGGCTGAGAAAGTCAGTGACATAGGCGTCGAGCCACAGGTCGCCGCGACCGGGACGCCAGAGGCCATACGAACCCCGACGCGACTGGTTGCGCAGCACTTTCCCGATCGCCTCTGAGATCCGGGTCTCGAGATCCGCAGCGGCCGTGAGCCCGAGCGCGTCGGACACTTCGGACAGATAGAGCAGCGGCAGCGCGCGGGACGTCGTTTGCTCGGTGCAGCCATAAGGGTAACGATCGAGCGCGGTGAGAAGACCAGGCGCGTCGAAAACCGCGAGCGGGCCAACCGCCAGGGTTGCGCGTGCCGTTCCCGCACGCATGCCGTCGAAGGTCGCGCGATCGATCTTCAGGGTGCCATTCTCCGAGAGCGTCAATCGCGATCGCCGAGCGATTTCGGGATCGTTCATGCGAACCGGCAGCAAGAGGTTCTTCGCCAGCGTCTTGCCGTCCGGCGTCGTCGTCTCGACCCTGATCTTGCTGTTGCCGATCTCGGCCGCCGTCATCGGCAGTGAGATCTGCCGGATCGCGCCGTCCGGCACGCTGATCGTCGATAGATCGCCCGGCACGGAAACCGCGCCATCGCCCGACACTCTGATCGAAACGTCTCCGGACGGGCCGGACGCATGGGCGAGGTCCAGCAGTATTCTGCTCTGGTCACCGGGTGCGAGGAACCGCGGCGTTGCTGCCGAGACGACGATCGGGTCACGGACCAGAACGTCCTTCTCGGCATGGCCGACCGCACTGTCCGTCCAGGCGACGGCCATAAGACGAACGGTTCCGTTAAAGTCCGGAAGCTCGAATTGCGCTTCGGCCGATCCGTCAGGCGCGACCTCGAGCACACCCGAGAAATACGCCACAAGCTCCTCGACCGGCGGCGCTGCCTTCAACCGCTGCGCCTCGGCATCGCCGCCCGATCGCAACCGCCCCAGCGTCCCGAGGTTGCCGTCGATCAGCTTACCGTAGAGATCCCGCATCTCGGTCCCGAGCCTGCGCTGGCTGAAGTAGTACTTGTCCGGCGCGGGAGACTTGAAACTTGTCAGGTTGAGGATCCCGACATCCACCGCAGCAAGGGTCACTTGCGCCTTGCTGCCCGGCTTCAGGTTCGCGATCCGGACAGCGACGGGGAGCGGTCCGCGCGGTGCCAGTTGATCCGGAGTATCGAAGCTGAGATCGAGAACGCGGTCTTCCGGATCGACCTCGGCCCAGGCGAGTCCGAGGGCACGGGCAGGGCTCTGCGTTGCATCCGACGGCCGGATCAGGGTCGACGTGACATAGGCGCCGGGTCCCCATTCAGCGGTGACGGGAAGATCCACCGTCGTCTCTCCAGCGCTGACATCGACGGTCTTCAGATCGATCACGCGGTTGTCGACAACGGCGATCAGGACCTTGCCCGCGTCGCGCGGCTTCAGCCGCAGCTTTGCGGTCTCACCGATCCGGTAGGCAGGCTTGTCCAGGCCGACTTCCAGGATATCGGGCGTCTCGGTCCCGGCGCCGCCGGTGTACCAGCCGGCGGTGAACTTGTATGAACTCGCGGTTTGCTCGCCCTGCAGCGTGGCCAGCTTCAGCTCGTACTCGCCCCACGCCACCGGGGCCTCCACGCGGTTCGAGCTATCGGCCGAAAGCGCCATGATACCGTTCGCGATCTTCTCGCGCCGGGTGATCGGCTCATAGCGCCAGCGCCCGTCCAGTTCGTACCAAACCCATGTCCGGTCGATCCGGCTCAGGCTCCATCCGATCTCGGGCGCTGCAACGCGGCTGCCATCCGCGCCGACGGCGATCAGTTCGAACCCGGCATTCGAGCCTTCTTCGGCCTGGTCTTCGAACAAGGGCTTGATCCCGAGGCGAAGGCCGCCGGGCAGGACCGGCCGCGTCAACGAACGCTCGACCGGACGACCGGACGATTCGCGCACCTGCACGATCGCCGTCATCTCAAGCGGCCGGGTGCCCGCGTCGCCGTCCGGCAGCGTCAACGGGACTCGCGCACGCCCCTGCGCATCCGTGCGGCCCCCATCGATGCGCGTCGACAACCGGGTAGTCTCTTCATCCGCGAGACCAAATCGGAAACCCGGATAACCGTGCAGGGTGGCGGTGCTGGTCAGCCGCACTTCGCCTTCCACCGGCAAATCGGCGCCGGGCGCGCCATAAAGATAGCGCACGTCCAGATCGACGATTGGGGCGGCCGCGGGGTTCACCGGCTCATCCGGCAGAGTCAGATCGAAAGCGAGCTTCTCGGGGACGAAGTCCTCGACGAGAAACGTGATCTGGCGGACCGGCTTGGCCTTGGGGTCGGTGTAGAGCTTCAGGCTCCAGGTCCCGCGCAGCGCCCCGGTCCCGAGGCGAACCGACCAGCTTCGGCCACCAGCGCCCTGATCGTTCAAAACCGTGCGGCGGTACTCGACACCGTCCGGGCGGCTCACGACCGCCGTCAAAGGCAGGTCTGCAATGGCATTGGCAGCACCGTCCCGCGTGAGCGCTGTGAGATGCACGACTTCGCCCGGCCGGTAGACGCCGCGCTCGGTGCTCGCGAAGACATCGACCGGACCGGGAACCGGCCGCCCGGCCACGCCGCGATCGGAAAGATCGAAACCCGGCTTCGAGAGATCGAGAAAGGCGAAATCGCCATCGCGTTCTACCGTGAGAAGCGCGGGAGCATCGCCCCCGGTGCCGCGCGTCAGACCGGGCGCAAAACGCACGTAACCGTCCGCATCGCTTGACGCCTCGCCGAGGATCTCGTTGTTGCGGGCGATCAGGCGAACCTTCGCGTCGGCGACGGCCTCTGCCGACGAAAGGGCGCGGACGAAACCGTGTACGCCGTCGGATGCGCTCATCGATGCGAGGCCGAGGTCCGTGACGATGAACCACTGGGTGGCCGCGCGCTCCCAGGTCGATTCCTCGCCCGGCACCCGCGCCGTCATCGCATAGACGCCGGGCTCGAAGGTTTCTATCGCATCGCCGATGGGCAGTGCTGTCGTCGTATCGCCGTTGACCTCGCCGCTGACCTCCGCCGTGCCCTTCCAGACAGCGGAGCCGAATTCACCTGCCAGACTGTCCTCGCGATAGCGGTTGATCGCCTCATCGAACAGGTTCGTCTGCATCGCGTTCAGCAGGTTGCGCTCGCCGATCCGGTGGATTTCGATCTCCACACTGTCGAGATTGACGGTCACGACGGGGATCGATGCGGTCGATGATTTCGGAAGCACATAGGCACGCCCCACAAAGCGCACTGACGGCGAGCGGTCGCGCACATAGGCCTCGACCGTCGCGGTCTTGCGCAAGGTCTCGCCTGCGCCCGACTTGAGCCCGCTGCGCACAGCCATCGAGTATCTCAGACCGTGGCGGAAACCCTCTGCGCAAAGCTGGTTTCCCTGCGCTTCGACGGCGATTTTCGTTTCACCTTCGACGGCCACGTAAGGCGCGTAGTCGATGCCGCCGTCCGACAGCGGTTCCGAAAAGTCGACGCAAATTCGCGGGCTGGCCGCATCGGATTCGACGCTGTGGCCGACGACACGGAAGCCGTATTTCTCCTCGGCGTCGTCCAGCAGTTTCGCGGCTTCATCGCGCGGAGCGACCGACTGCGCCAGCCGCAGCGTCGGGATCATGTCGCGCCCCCGGCCGCGCGGCTCGAGCGCCCGCGCCACTGTCAGCAACGACGATGCGCGTGACGCAGCGCCTTCCGAGCGAAGATAGGCGTTCAGGGCAGCCGAGAGGCTGTCCCGTTGCAGGCGTCGGCGCTCCTGAGAGTTTTCGCTTCTGATGCTGCCCCAGACCCGCGCGAGATCGCGCCAGCTATCCGCACGATCTGCAACGGAAACAGCAGCCGAGAGATGCTGGGCCGCGTTCTCGAGGTCGCCGGCTGCCTCCGAGGCCGCGGCGGCACTGTGCAGGGCATCGACGGACTGACCATTCGCCGCGACGCGTCCGCCTAGCGAGCCGGCCAGTTTCGCTGCCTGCGCGATCAGTGCGTCCGGCAGAAATCCGATCTCCGCGCGCCGCGCAGCGGCTTTCTGCCGTGTGGCATCGGATGTCTCGATCATCCGGGACGAGATCGCGCCGTCAAACGCATCGACGCGTTCGACACCGGACTTCAGGAAACAGGCTTCTGCGCGCGTGTTGTAGGTCAGCGCCTGACAGGCCGGGTTCCCGTAGCAGGCATCGCGGCACGCCTTGAAGGTCGTGTCGAAGATCGACCCGATATCGCCGCCGTAGAAATCCTGTCCGATCGCGGTCACGATGCGCCGGTCGGGCACTGGGTCGACGGTCTCCTGCGCAGTCGCGGTGTGGACCGGCAAGCTCGTGAGGACTGCAACGGCAGCCGCACCAACGGCGTGGCGCATGGCGATCAGTCGGACACCCATCGACGGAACTCCCTGTTTCGCGAAAGTGGCGAAGTCTCTCACGGTAGATGAGTCCAGTCGATGGCAGGACGGCGGAAAATTTCTGCAGCGAATGCGCGGAATGCGGCGGCATCGTCCCGGGACTGGACAAGGCGCGATCCTGCGGACAGGCTGCGGGAAACATGGGAGGACGCGATGCCGATCACGGCCCTGGGCTATCTGGGCGTGCGCTCGGACCGGCTCGAAGACTGGGGCGACTTTGCCGGTGGCTTGCTGGGGATGCAGCGGATCGATCGCGCCGGTCACCAGCTTGCCTTCAGGATGGATGACCGCCAGCAGCGTCTTGTCGTGACGAACGAGCCCGGCGACGCCCTCGCCTATATGGGCTGGGAAGTATTGGGCGCTGATGATCTCGATACTTTCGCGGCGCGGCTTTCCGATGCCGGTCATCCTGTCACCCTCGGATCGCGAGAGCTTGCTGACCGGCGCTTTGTCGAAGGGTTGATCACGACCCGCGACCCTGCGGGCAATCATATCGAGCTGTTCCATGGTCCGATGGTGACCGACGCGCTGTTCGTACCGGGCCGCCCGATCTCGGGTTTCAAGACCGGCCCGTTCGGCATGGGACATGCCGTCTTGCACGTAAAGGATGCCAAAAGCCTGCTGAGCTTTTACCGGGACGTTCTGGGGTTTGCCGTCAGCGATTACGGACTTGACCCGATCCCGATGTACTTCTTTCACGTCAACGGCAGACATCATTCCTTCGCGATCATCGGCACCGGTCAGGAGGGCTTCCACCACTTCATGGTCGAGTACACGAACCTTGACGATGTCGGGCAGGGATACGACCTCGCGCAGAACAGGGACAAAGTCGCCTTCACACTGGGCCGGCACACCAATGACTGGGCCACGTCCTATTACGCCCATACGCCGTCCGGGTTCTTCGTCGAAAGCGGCTGGGGCGTTCGGGTCATCGAACCGTCGGCGTGGGAGCCCGAGGAGATGCGCGACGGCCCAAGCCTGTGGGGTCACGATCGCCCCTACCTGCCGGACGAGCTTCGTCAGAAGTACACGGACATGCGGCTCGCCAACGGTGCAAAGGGTCTGCAGGCGCCGCCGCCGACCGATTGCCCCTGGCTCCACGGCGTGCTGACCGGACGGTAGATGGATCGTTTCGACGTTGCCGTGATCGGGCTCGGCCCGGTCGGCGCCGTGATGGCGGCCTTGCTCGGACTTTGCGATCTGCGGGTCGTGGTGATCGAGCGTGAAATGGAAGTCCTCGACCTGCCCCGCGCCGTGCATTTCGACGACGAGGTCATGCGCGTCTTTCAGACCCTCGGGGTCGCGGACAGGGTCTCCGCAGTATCGCGCATCAATCAGGGCATGCGATTTGTCGATGCGGAAGGCCGGACCCTGCTTGACTGGCCGCGCCCGCAGGAGAAGAGCGCGCAAGGCTGGTACCCGAGCTACCGGTTTCATCAGCCGGATCTGGAACGCATCCTGCGGCACCGGATCGCCGACATGCCGAATGTCGAGATCTGCACCGGGACCGAATTACTAGGCCTGACGCAGACTGACGACGAGGTCCGCCTTGCCACCAGCGACGGGACCATGCGGGCAGCCGCGGTTGTTGGCTGCGACGGTGCGCGTTCGACTGTGCGCACGCATATCGGCGACGGGGTCGAGGATTTGGGGTTTCACGAACGCTGGCTGGTCGTCGATCTGTTGCTGCACGAGGACCGACTGGATCTCGGCGATCTGACCATCCAGCACTGCGAACCGGCGCGGCCGATGACCTATGTGCGCGGCCCCGGTCTGCGGCGAAGGTGGGAGATCACGGCGCTGCCGGATGAGTCCGATGAAGACCTGACGACGCCGGAGACCGTCTTCCGGCTCCTCGATCGCTGGATCGAGGCCGACGAGGCAACGGTCGAACGTGCCGCAGTCTACACCTTTCATTCCGTGATCGCGGAACAGTGGCGAGATCGCCGGCTTTTCATCGCGGGCGATGCCGCCCATCAGACGCCGCCCTTCATGGGTCAGGGGCTTTGCATGGGCGTGCGCGATGCCTCAAATCTGGCCTGGAAACTCGCCGCTTGGTTGCGCGGGGCGCCCGACGCCTTTGTCGACAGCTATCAGTCCGAACGGGCCCCGCATGCGCGCACCTACATCGAGACGGCCGTCCAGCTTGGGCGCCTCATCAACACCAGCGGGACCGAGGCCGCCTTGCGCGCGGCCCTGCGTAAGCCAGACGGCACAGCGCACATGGACTCGTTGAACCGCCCGCTTGGGCACGGGCTTGGCAACGCGGCTGATCCGGCGCGCGGATGGCTGGCGCCGCAGCCGAGGCTCATGGACCAGCGCTTGCTGGACGATCTGCTGGGCTATCAACCGGTCTGTCTGGCCCGGGACCGTTTGGCTGATCATCCGCCTGGAATGCAGGTCCTCACGCCGGGCGAAGTGCCAGAGATCGGTGACCTGCTGGACGGACACGCGGCCCACGCGCTGGTGATCCGGCCCGACAGGCATATCCACGGAAAGGCGTCAACGCCCGCCGAGGCGTCCCGGCTCATCGCCGAATTGTTATCGATAACATGCGATGCCTGAAACGGTTCATCTCCGCTCGTCGGACAACCAGCTGATCGTCGCCACCAGTTGCCCATGGTCCGAGGCGAGCTTGTTGTAGGGCGCCTCCACGAACGACCCGTCGGTCAGGTGGTCATTGAAGCATTGCAGATAGTCCAGCCGAGCGATCTGCTCGGTCGCACCCTCCTGAAAATGCGCGCTCAGCAGGATCAGGTCGATGCTCTCGTAAACCCCGTTGAACGCGGCCGTGTAGATCATGTCGCGCTGAGCGCGCCGCACGAACATCTTTTCCGCGGATTCGAGCATTGCGCCGCGCACCGCAGTTTGAATCAGGTCGTTCTCGTCATCGGAATAGCGATCGTTTTCGCGTTCCGCGTCGTGCCGGCGCATCCAGGCGTAATTCTTGAACGGACGCTCGCCGGCCATGATCTCGGATGAAACCGAGGTCAGGGCGTCGTTCATGTCGCCCAACACGATCACCGGGCGGCCGAGCGCCAGTTCTTTAAGGATCATTTTGCGAATGACCAGCGCCTCGCCCATCCGGCGCAATGCAGCGCGAAGCGCGCCCATGGCGCGTCCCAACGGATCGTAATCCAGCAGGTTTTCGGCAGGCCGGGCACCCGACGCATCCCGGTCATACTCGCCATGCTTCGACTTGAGATGCGCGTTGAAGACCGTGACCGCGTGCCCGTTGATATCGATAACAATCCGCTGAACCGGACGGGACAGCTTGCTGAGGCGCCACGAGCCCGCCTCACCGCCGCCGAGTTGCTCGAACCCTGTTGCGAGCGGATCGTCAGACAGATCCTGGATCGCCTCATGCTCGAGGATCGGGAACCGGCTCAGCATCGCGATGCCGGGACGGCGACGCCCGTCTTCTTCCACCGAGTGCATGTTCGGCGCGATGACGAGATTGGGCTTGTCGCCGTAAGGGCGGTACTTCAGGTTCCGATAGATCGCCCGGCGACGGTACCGCTTGTCCCGACCCGGCTGGCTGAACTCGTTGACCTCGATCCCCTTGGTGTCGCAGTCGGCGATCACATCGCGCAGCGATCTGGCGTCGAAGATCTCCTGGAACCCGACGATATCGGCGTCCATCTGCAGAAGCTGGTCCGAGAGCCAGTCGCGCTTCCAGGCGTAGGCCTCGGGCGTCAGGGACTCGAACGGATAGTAGACCGTGTCCGGCCGGATCAGGTTCTTGACGTTGAAGCTCGCGATCGTGAAGGACATGGCTGCTCAGTCTGAGATCCCTGCCTAGCGATCGTCTCTGGACGGTCTCATGCGTCCAGCGTGGAGAGCGCGCGGGCGAACACGCCCGGGTCCGCGTTGCCTCCGGAGATCGTGCAGATCACCGCATCGCCCTCGATCTGATCCTTTCGGAAAAGGGCTGCGGCGGCAGCCACGGCGCCGCCCGGTTCCGCAACCAGCTTCAGGCGGAGGAAGATGTGCGCCACGGCGCGCAAGGCCTCTTCGTCCGAGACCGCAAGACCGGGACCGCAGAGCCGCTTCATCACCGGAAACGTCAGTTCGCCGGGCGAAGGTGTGACGATGGCGTCGCAGATCGAGATGATCGGACCTTCGTTCTTCTCGCGCGTGCCGCTTTGCAGAGAGCGCACCACGTCATCCGAGGATTCGGGTTCGACCGGACGGACTCGCAACCCCGGCGCTTCGGCCTCCAGCGCCAGAGCGATCCCGGAGGTCAGACCACCGCCGCCACAGCAGACCAGAACATCGGCCTCTTCGACACCCATCTCGCGCGCCTGGTCTGCGATCTCGAGGCCGCAGGTTCCCTGTCCCGCCATGACCATCGGCTCGTCATAGGGCCGGATCAGCGTCAGGCCGCGCTCTGCCGAGATCGCTTCGCCCAGCGCTTCCCGGCTTTCGCCGTTGGGCCGGTCATAGGTCACGACCTCGGCGCCGTGTGCCCGGGTGTTGGCGAGTTTCAGCGCCGGTGCATCGTCCGGCATGACGATGACGGCGGGCACGCCGTGCAATTCGGCCGCGTGCGCCACGCCTTGCGCGTGATTGCCCGAGGAATAGGCGATGACGCCATTCTTGCGAACATCGTCCGGCAAGGCGGACAGGGCTGACCATCCACCCCGGAACTTGAAGGATCCGGTGCGTTGCAGGCATTCGGGCTTCACCAGCACGCGCCGTCCTGCGAGTTCGTTCAGGAACGGACTTTCCAGCATCGGCGTGCGCCGCGCGACGCCGCTCAGCCGTTCCGCCGACGCCCTGATATCGTCGATGGTGATCGCCTCGCTCATGATGCGGCCAGGCTCGGAACGGATGTCAGGTCGGAGACGACATGGTCCGGTGTCCACGGCAGGCGGTCCATCGGCTCGCCAGCGCGATTGGCCCAGACGGCCCGGAACCCGTACCCGGCAGCGGCGCAGGCGTCCCAGCAGTTGGACGAGACGAACAGGACCTCGCGCGAGGCACAGCCGAAATACTCACCGACCAGCCCGTAGACCGAGCGTGCCGGTTTGAAGACGCCGAGCGACTGGACGGACAGGCAAGCGTCGAGGACATCGCCGATCCCGGCGGCCGAGACGGCACCGTCCAGCATGTCGGGCGTCCCGTTCGAGAGGATTGCCGTGTTCATGCCGGCATCCTTCAGGGCCTTCAGCATCGACGGCACCTCGGGATAGGCGCTGAGTTCCCAGTAGAGCTGCAACAGGCGCTCGCGCAGGTCCGGATCGTCGAGACCCTGTTGTTCCAGCGCATAGTCCAGCCCGTTCTGCGTCACCGTCCAGAAGTCCTGATGCACACCGGCAGTGGCCCGCAGCCACGTGTATTGAAGCTGCTTCAGACGCCATGTCGCGGCGATGGCCGGCCACGTTTCGGCAAAGCCTTCGCGACCGGGCTCCGCGGCAGCCTCGCGCGCGGCAGCCGCAACGTCAAACAGCGTTCCATAGGCGTCGAAGACGCAGGTCGTGATAGCCATCGTGTTGCTCCTTGAGATCGGCGCCGATCCTGACCCAGAACCGGCGTCCGATCAATCCTGATCGGGATGATCAGTATCGGAGCGTGCGCCAGCGCTTGACCAGTTTCACCGCCCCGCCGCCACCGGGGAAAATCTTGCGTACCATGGCAGGGCGCGCCACGACGCGCGCCTGATCAACGGGCTTGGGTTTCTTCAGTTTCTTGAAGAAGCCGGTCGGGGGCAGCAGCTTGCGGTACGTGACCGTCACGTTCTCCTGCATGTAGAATTCCCAGTCGGCCCCGATCCGGATGCCGAAGACGGCACCCCAGGGATTGGTCTCCTCGACCTTGTAGCCCTCCTTGTAATGCGACTTGAACCGGTCGTGAGCGGCGTCGCGGATGGTCTTTCCGCTGCCCTGATCTCCCCGGTTCGGCAGCATGTAATCCTTGTTGTGGATCGCGTTCGCGCCGACCACTGCGTCGTCGCCGAGGATCTGCCGCATCGCGCCTGTCCAGTACTCGGTTGCATCCGCGCCGGTCGTGTCGAACTGCGATCCGCAGTGGAAGATCCGCGGGTTCCGCGCCGTGCCGCGCACGAAGATCGAACACCCGCTGAGCGCCGCTGTCATGAAGACCGGCGGGTGGGTGTCGGCAGTCGCGTCATCCGGAAGCTCGGGAATGGTCAGTTCCATCGCCGCACCGCTGGCATCCCAGGGCAGGAAATAACAGGGCACGCGGTCACCTGCGGCATCGCTCGAATTCTCGGAGACCAGCGTGGTTGCCCCGCGAATGTAGGATTTGTGCGTGGCCTTGTATTCTTCCTTCGCCGCCTGAGCCACGCCGAGCCGTCGCAACTGTTCTTCATCGTCCTGAGCACTGAAATCCGCACCCATGGCCGCGTTATTCACAGCGGCCTCTCCTTCGGCATGGGCGGTCGCATCCATCGCCTTGAACAGCTTCACATGCCGGATGAGGTTCTCGGCATTCACGGTGCCGTGGCGGATGTTGTCGTAGGTGCCGGCCATGTCCTCGTATTCGACGCCGACGCGATTCCCGTCCGTGCACGCCAGAGCGTACTTCTTGAACATTTCGAGCGTTGCTACGGGATCGCGCAGTTTGGCGGTGTAATCGGTCATTCTGGGCCTCCAGAAAATGCGGTGTGTGTGAAATCACGTTGAATGAACGCGCCGGGAGAATGCGCACCCGACGCCATCACCATCGTGCAACAGCGCGAGGCAATCCAGATGTATTAGATGCAGAACACTCCCGTCAGGGTTGCTCAGCGGAATCCGCGCCGCAGATCCTGTTCGATCGTCATCGGGCCGGCAAAATCCGCGAGGCGCGAGCGGTAGACGTAAAGCCCTTCCATGACGCGCTGCACGTAGTTCCGGGTCTCGTTGAACGGGATCTGCTCCATCCAGTCGATGATGTCGATCTGCCCGATGCGCGGGTCGCCGTAATCGGCAATCCACTGATCGACGCGACCGGCACCGGCGTTATAGGCTGCGGCCGCCATCACGTAGGATCCCGAGAACTGGTTGGTCCGCCGGCTGAGATAGGTCTCGCCCAGCCGCACGTTGTAGCGCCAGTCCGTGAGCAGCCGCGACTTCGAGTATTCCTCGCCGATCCAGCTCGACACCTTGCGCGCGGTCGCCGGCATGAGCTGCATGAGGCCGCGCGCGCCCGCCCGGCTGACGGCACGCGGGTTCAACTCGGTTTCCTGCCGTGCAACCGACAGGGCAAAGGCCGGCTCGACCTTGGTTGTGTACTTCGCGACTTCGTGCAGCGGGTAGTAGGCGGGCAGGATCAGCACACCGCGCCGCGCCGCCCGCTTTGCAATCCGGACGGCATAGTGCGGCTGACCGAGATCGAGCACCAGCCGGGTCAGCGGTGCGAGCGCTCCCGCTGGTAATGTCCGGCCAAGCTTGCTGAAGACCGCCATGGCGAGCCGGTCCTGACCGGCAAAGTAGAGTGTCGCACCGAGGCGCACGTCATCGCCGCGCATGGCCGGGTGCGTGCGCCAATCCGGAAGACCGCCCTGGGTCAGCATTTTCTGACCCTTGGCATCGACCTTGGCCGCTGCGAGTTGGCCATAGAAAGACGTCTGATACTGGGCTGCGTCCTCGTACCAGCGGCGCGCGCTCGCCTGATCGCCCGCGGCCTCGTAGGCCCGGCCGAGCCAGTATCCACCACGCCCCAGGCTGATCGGTGTCTCCACGGAGTCGCGGAACTTCCGGAAGTGAGCGACGGCTTGCTGGGGATTGTTCAGCTTGCGCAAGGCAACCCAGCCAGACACCCACTCGCTGTCCGAATAGTCGTATCCAACCACGGGAGAGAGATGGTGCTCGCTGGCGATGGTGTAGGCGTTCGACCAGCGCCCTTCACGGGCCGCACGCCGAGCCAGTGCGAGCCGCCGGTCGGCCCAGACTTCCGGGTTGCCGAGCGCCGAGCGATTGGCGGTCACGGAGAGCAGAAGGGTCTCGGCCTGTTCGTACTGGCGCCGCTTGTAGGCCCGCGAGAACGCGCGCCAGTTGTCCGATGCCTGACCGGACAGGCCGGCTCTGCCGCCCCCGGACGATCCGCCGAAGATGGCGCGATCGAGCGCCTCGCGGCCAGGCCAGGTCGGTCGGCGGCTGGTGTAGTCGCGGTACTCGGCATCCGAGCCTTTTCCGGCGCGCAGCTTTCGCCAAAGCACGACATCCTGAACGAGTGCATCAGAGCCAGAAACCATCGCCTGCGCCTGTGCCCAGTCTCCCCGCGCCCCGACATCGAGAGCTTCGGACAGCGTTAGCCCATCGGCTTTCGCGCGATTGAGATCGAGCGCCTGAGCATGACCGCCCGTCGCAATGATCAGGAGGCAACCGAGAAGGACGCCGAATGCTGCAGAAACTCCGGGAGAATACCGTCGAGCCAAATCAGTCTCCATCACCAAACGTTCGCCCCTCGCGGAATCGTAGCACAGGAGAATCTGCGCCGTCGCGCGCAATTTTGTGAAGAATTTAGCGAGAATGCGCTTTTCCGGGTTGCCGATGCGCGTGGTGCATTCGGAGACGTCAGCGGAGAAGACGCCCCACCTCAGTCGGCGTCATGCGCGCGACCGTATTTTTCGCTGTAGAGGTCGCGGGCCTGTTCGACCCAGCGGTCCCTCTGGATCCGCCCCGGGAATGCCTCGATGGCGTCATTGACCCAGTCGATTTCGCGCTCCGTCAGATTGGCAACCTGGTGGAACAGGTAAATGCCCTTGTCGTTCAGCACGGTCTCCATAACCGTGCCGACGCCCTTTATGCGCTTGAGGTCGTCGACTTCGTCCGGACGCTCATCCAGCAGGAACGAAGGGGTTTGGGTATCGCCATCGCTTTCATGATCGGCTCCCGAACCTTCGGCGACCTCGCTCTCGGAGAATTCCTCAGCGATTTCCTCCGGCCTGCTCTTAGGTCTCTTGAAGAACGGCTCGTGGTCATGACTCGCCGAGCCGTAGGTAACGGTTGAGAGTTCGGCAAGGGGTTCTGCTGGTTCGGGTCGCAACCTGCCGGGCTCAGGTGTCAGCGACCTCACAGCCTCGGACCGATCTGCGCTTCCGACAACGCCCGCGGATTGCGCGGCCAGTTTGTCTTCCGCGTCGGCAAGATCAGCGGACAGCCGTTCGACTTCCGCTTCGAGCCGGAGACGGTCGCGCTTTGAAGCTTCGAATTGCTCCCGCATCCCGACATCGCCGTCGACGGATGTACGGGCGGACGTGGCGCCTTCCGAGCGCGCAGCGGCGATCCGTGCCGATGTTCCCCAGCCCCAGACAAGATATCCGAGTACCAGCCCCAGGAGCGCGGCCAGGCCGAGGTAGATCAACATCTCGGTGATCAGTTCAACCATTCACGTCCCCTGACCCTGCGCCTCGCTCTCACTCGCCGCCGTCCGACCAGTCAAAGCTTATGCGCCGGTTCCGCGCGCGCCCCTCGGCCGTATTGTTCGTGTCGATCGGAGAGGCTTCGCCGTAGCCCTTCGAAGATATCGCGTCGGACCTCACACCCCGGTCGATCAGTTCTGCAACCACGGCGTCGGCCCGCTGCTGGCTGAGAACGAGATTGTTCTCGTCGTTGCCAACCGAGTCAGTATGACCGCCAACCTCCAATCGGAAGACCGAGCTGTTCAGACACCTGACCGCGACTGCGGCGAGCCGGTTGAGCAGGGCGCTTCCCGTCTGGTCGATCCGCGCAGACCCGGTAACAAAGAGAATTTTGTCTTTTGCCAGAACAGTTTCGATCTCGTCACCACACCGGTCCATTGAAACGGCAAAGTCCAGGTCTGGCAACCAGTATCCGCGCCGGTAGCTCTCGATTTCACCCGTCGTCAGGTTCGCCCGCCGGTCGCCCTCGTCCGGGGGACTTTCGTCGGCGGCGATGATCGCCGACCAACCCTCCGGCAGGCGTGCCTCGAACCAGCCCTGCATATCCGTTGCCGGATAACCCGGCAGGAGAATGCCATTGAGCTCGATCTGTCCATCGGTGATCAGCCCGGAACTGTTGCGGAACCTCGGCAACCCCTCGGAGAGCGCGAGCATCGAGGTCAGCCAGGCATCCGAGTCGCCGTCGCCGCCACCCGTGAGGCCCTCACCGCCGGCGGTATTTCCAAACAGCGCGAGCGCGTCCTCGAGTTGCACCCCCACCGGGAGAACCCCGGAGAGGACGATCTGGTCTTCGCGCGTCGAGAAAACCACTTCCGCCAGCGGTGCCGAGGCGAGGAGATCGAAATCCAGCTCCCAGTCGCGGCCGATGGCGCTGCGCATCGCGGCTTCGACGCCGTCGGATCCATATCCTCGTTCCAGCTTTCCGCGCATCGAGAGCGACCTGCCAACCAGCTCGATCTTGGCGCTGCGGAACCGGGGAAGAACGATGTTGAGGCCGTCGAGCGCACCGCGCCATTCGACCGGCCGCCCCGCCCCGGATCTGTTCAGGGCAGTGAACTTCAGGCCCGGCAGGATCGCCGCGAGATCCCCCGGAGTCAGGCCCTCGGGCAACAATCCTTCTGCGACCAGCCCCTCGACATCGTCCGCCAGGACGATTTGCAGCTTCGCGTCCGGTGTCGGGTCGCGCACAGTAATTTCGGTCTGCCAATCGTCGCCGATTTGCGGCAACAGCCGCGCGAGATCGTCGTCGGTCTCGACTTCGGCCGTCAAAGTCGCGCTGCCCTCGGCGTCCGTCACGAACAACCCGTTCGCAACCAGTTCAAGCGCCGCAATACCGCGCTTGGCGGTTTCCGGCCAATCCGGCGTCCGTGCCCCGTCGGCAAGGTCGATCGTTCCGCCGACCGTCTGCTCGGTTATCGCCGCGGCCGCCTGCAGCAGTTGTTCGCGCGTCTCGAGATCGGGAGCCGAACCATCGAGGATCACCGCCCCGTCATCGGTCTTCATTGCGGAGAACGTGAAATCGTCTACTGCCGGTTCAGCGCCGAAGATCTGCACCGACCACGACCCGTGCGGCGTTGCATTGGCAATCGAAACGGCTTCCTGCGCGGACTCGAGATCCGGTGCGGTTCCGGCGATCACGGCGTCCATGTTCGTCGCCGAGACGACCCCGTCACGGAGGTGTTCCAGCACCTCAAGGGCGGTTTGCGCCAGATCAGGCCATCCGGCGTCGGGTTCGCCCGAGGCGAGTATGAGTTGATCGGACACCGCGCCGCCATCCGAGAGGGTTCGAGCCCTCGCGAGAAGACGCTCGCGCGTCACTTCATTCGAGACGTGACCGGACAGGACGATCGCGCCATCGGGCTGTTTCTCGACCTTGAACTCGAACGGTTCGGCCCGTGGCAGAACCCGCAGCGCAGCGTCGAGCGTCACGAGCAGAGGCGTTTGCTGGACGGCAGCAACGATGTCCTGGCGTTCAGCTTCAGAGTTGACGACACCGTCCAGGCGGACATTGCGACCGTCCGTGGTGATCGTGATCGGATGCGTGGATCGCCCGTCGATGGCCGTTCGGGCACCACCGTCCACCAGCGCCTCGACCTGCGGCGCGCCGAGCATCCATTGCTGGGGAGTTCCGCGCATGACCGCGTGCCACGCCGTGGCGCCCAGACCAATGAGGCATATTAGGATTGCAAACAGACGCATCGCCACAACTGCCCGTCAGCCCCGTTCCTCGAACCACGCCCGGATCGCCGGACCACCGGTACGAAAGTATGGTGAATCTCCTGCACTGAAAAGGAAATTCCGTTCCGTATCCACGACTTCGCTGCCATAATGACGGACTAGCCAGACCGCTGCCGCTTTTGCATGCATGGTGCGTGACGGTCGGAAAAGTTGTTACAATAGTGCCGGGATGTGCAGGAGATTCGCATGATCAGATCGGCTTTGGCATGCGTGCTGGTGTTTGCGTTCACCGCAGATGTTGCGCGGGCCAATCTTCGCAATTTCGTGGACGTGTGCGGGAGCCCGAATGCATCCGCGCGCGACGTTGTCACGATGTGTCAGCGCGCCCTCGACACCGGCAAGCTCGGACCCACAGCATCCGCACAGGTCCGGGCAAATCTCGGGATCGGGTTTCACGAGCTTGGCCAGTACGAGGACGCAATCGCGGAGTTCACACGCGCGATCGAGACAGCGCCGCGCCTGATCGACCTCTACGTGAACCGGGCGCGGTCCTACGAGAAGCTGCGGCGGTTGACCGAGGCTGCGGCCGACTACAACGAGGCGCTCAAGATCGACCGGCGCTCGGCGGATGTCTATCTGAACCGCGGCGTGATGCTGCTCAATCACGGGGACCCGCAGCGCGCCGTTCAGGACTTCGGAACGGCGATCGATCTCAAGCCCTCGTGGATCTCGCCCTATTTCAACCGGGGTGTGGCGCTCTTCCGGCTGGGAGAGATGGTCAGGGCCGATCAGGACTTCTCCGTTGTTATCCAGCGCAGCCCGAGCGACTCAGGCGCGTATCTGAACCGCGGCCGGGTTCGTGCGGCGATGGGTCGGGCCGATGCGGGGATTGATTTTGACCGTGCGCTGGAAATCGATCCGGAATGGGGCGGCGGCTGGTTCGCGCGCGGTCAGTATTACGACGCGCTCGGGAGGCGCGAGGCCGCCAACCGCGATTTCGTTCGCGCCTACGAACTTGGATATCCCGATCCCTGGCTGATCCAGCGCATCAGGGAAATTTCGGGCTGAGGCTGTTTAACGGCGCTTCGCTGGGGCCGTCGGTGTGAAGCATTCCGCTTCCGTCAAAGGTGCTTAATGTACTCGGCAAGCGCCTGCTCAAGGGTGCGGGTCTGGTCAAGGGTCTCGCGCGTTTCCTCGGCAAACGGGGTTTTCGCCAGAACGCGGAAAACATCCGCGGCACCGTCATGGAAACCCGAGGTCACGCCGGCATCTGAAAATGTCGCCGCGATCTCCTCCATCTCGGGCACCCAGCGGGCCGCGTCCGCCGGGAGAAAGGGAACCCGCGAGAGCATGGCATTCAACTGGCCGGCCTGCGAGTACGCGAGTTCCTCGAGGAGCGGATCGAGCACGCCCTGTTGCTTCGCGGCCATCAAAAGCGCGGTCTGCAGGGTCCAGACGCCTTTTGTGCCCGCGGCGTAGACCATCTTCAGGGCCGACGCCCGGCCAACGTCGTCCGAAATCTTCTCAACGCTGATCGCGGAACTGTTCAGTGCCTCGATCTGCGAACAATCCGGGCCGGAGACGTAGAACCGCGTCGGCGGCGACTTGATCGGGTTGAGACCGATGATCCCGCAATCGATCACCGTCGCGCCTGTCTCCTTGAAGGCGTCCGCGACCCGGCCCATCGTGATCGGCGAGATTGCGTTGCAATCCACGTAAGTTGGCGACTTTCCCGTCCGCTTCACCGCTTGCGCGACAGCTTGCGCCTGCGGAACGGCACGGTCGGGCGGCAGGATCGACAGGACCAGCTCCGCTTCGGCAATGCAGGTCTCGATTGATCCGAGATCCTCAATCCCGGCCCGCTCCGACAAACTGCGCGTATGCGGGCTGCGGCCGTCGAGTGCCGTGACGACGCGATGTCCCGACGCGATCAGCGTCTGTCCGACTCCGTGGCCCATGTCTCCGGGCATAAGGATCGCAACGGTCGTCATGTTTTCACCCTGTCGCCCTGTCGGTTTTGTTCAGGTGTTCGATTTGCGCGGGAAGCCGAACGGTCGATTGATGTCGGAGCACCTTGCCGCCAATCAGTAGCCGATGGCGCAGCCGTCCTTTCGCGGGTCGGACCCACCCGTGCGCACGCCGGTTTCCGGATCGATCCAGATCGCCTGACTGCCGCCGATCGGCTTTTGCGGCGGTGAGATTCGGTGTCCGCGCGAAGCAAGTTCGGACCTCGCAGACCCCGGAACTGTGCTCTCGATCTCGACCTCGCCAGTGAACGGATCGGCCATCCAGCGCGGTCGGTCCTGCGCTTCCTGCATGTCGAGGCCATAGTCGAACATCCCCGTCAGGAACTGCATGTGCCCCATGCTCTGGTATTCGCCCCCCATCACGCCGTAGCTCATCACGGTCTGTCCGCCCTTCGTGACCATGCCTGGAATGATCGTGTGCAGCGGGCGCTTTCCGGGTTCGATCCGGTTCGGGCTTGCCGGATCGAGGCTGAAGCCCTGTGCCCGGTTCGTGAACACGACTCCGGTCTTCGGCGACATCAGCCCGGCACCCCAGCCGTGGAACAGCGTGTTGATGAAGGAACAGGCATTGCCTTCGGCATCGACCACCGAAATGTAGACCGTGTCCTTGTGACGGACGAGATCCGGTTCCGGCATGGGATCGCGCGCTTTCTTCATGTCGATCGCGTCGCGGAGCTTGTCGGCATAGGCCGCGCTCAGCAGCGTCTCGACATCGACCTCCGCATAGGCCGGATCGGCGACATACATGTTGCGGGCCGTGTAAGCGAGCCGGCAGGCCTCCAGTTCCGCATGAATCCGGTCGGGCGACAGCAGATCCCCGAACGTGTCGACGCCCGACATGATGTTCAGCATCAGCAGCGCGATCACGCCCTGTCCGTTCGGCGGGCATTGCCACACCATGTGACCACGGAACTCGGATGAGATCGGCGTGACGTATTCGCCCTGCACGTTGGCAAAGTCCTCCACCGTGTGAAGCCCGCCGAGGCCACGCAGGTAGTCGACCATGTCACGGGCAATCTCGCCGGTGTAGAAGGCTTCGCGACCACCGTCGGCGACGGCCTGCATGGTCCGCGCCAGTTCCGGCTGACGATGAATGGCCCCGACCGCAGGGGCACCGCCATCGACGAGGAAGGTCTTGGACATCGTTGGCTCGGCCTTCATCAGTTCGACCGCACCGTTCCAGTCGGAATGTACGCGCGAGCTCACCGGATAGCCGTCCCGCGCGTAACCGATGGCGGGCGCAAGCAAGTCCTTGAGCGGCATCTTGCCGTGATCGGCGTTGAGGCGGCACCAGGCATCGATCGCGCCGGGAACAACGCAGGAATGCGGTGACTGGCGCGGCAGTTCGGTCAGCCCGAGGCCCGCGAAATAGTCGCAGGTGGCGCCGGTCGGTGCCTTCCCCGATCCGTTGAAAGCCAGGGGCTCCGACGATCCGGCCTTCGAGTATAGGCAGAAGTTGTCCCCCCCGATCCCGGTCGATCCCGGCTCGACCACGCATTGCACGGCGCAGGCGGCGATCGCGGCATCCAGCGCATTGCCACCGCTCCGCAGGATGTCCAGCGCCGTCTGGGTCGACAGCGTATGGCTCGTCGCCGCCATCGCCTGCATTCCGTGGGCCGGCGACCGGCCGGGCTTTTCGAGATCACGCATGCAGGTCTTCCTCTCTTCGGCAAGATCATCGGTTGCTCTGCACGATCCGTGCGAAGCCGTCGCGCAGCGATCTAGCGGAGGACTCCGCGCGCGGCAATGCCAGCCCGCTGATGCCGTTGTTTGGCCGCCTCCCAAGCGCACGGGCGACGTCTTGACCGACTCCCCTTTCAAAGGCGGGCTTGGTATTTCTGTCAGCAGGTATTTGCCATCGAGTCCGTTGAGAGGTCACCGTGTCCAACCCAGCCCAGTCCCGCGTTCGGGCGATCAAGAATTCCGTCGGCGAACGGGCGGTCAATTCCCGAACGGATGTCCGGACCGTTCAGGCTTTGCTCAACCGTCCGGGTAACCAGCCACCGGTGCCGTTCAGGGCCACGCGTCTCGAGGTCGATGGCGTGTGCGGACCGCTGACGGTGCAGTCGATCAAGACCTACCAGGCACAGGTCATGCGTTGGGGGGCGCGCTCGGTCGACGGCCGCGTCGATCCGGGCGGCAAGACCTGGACTGCCCTGAACGGCAATGTCGCGGCGAGCACGAGAATCCAGCCAAGGTCGCTGACGCAGGGCACGTTGAACGCGGTGGAGAATGCGCTCGGCCCGCCCCCTGGGAAAAGCAAGGAGTCCGAGGCGACGAAGCCCATCGTCGTCGCGCCGCGTGGAGGACCACCGACCCGGGGGATTTTCTCGGGCGGCATATTTTCTGGCCTGCTTGCAAGCTTCCAGTCCGGCCCGACAGGCGGCGCGCAGCAAGGCGCGTCGTCCTCGCAGACGCTCTCGGCGACGGCTCCGGGACCTTCGGGATCGGTCGGAACATCGGCACCGATTGCCGTCACCGGCGCTACTGCGCGCACCGACGCAACACCGGGATCGAACCCGCAACAGGTGCTGCCTGCGGCCTACAAGGCCTATCGGCAGGGCGACTACAAAAAGACGCTGGGGCACCGGTACGGAGGAGATGCCGACAATGACGGCATTCAGGACAAGTCCAAGACGATTTCAGGATATGGCTGCGCGCTGACGACCCTGACCATGGCGGCCACGCGAATCGGCACGCCAACGGAGCATTGGCCCAAGGATCTGGAGCCGAAGGATCTCGATCCGCTCAAGGCGAACACGATCCTGAAGAAGGCTGGGGCCTATACCAAATACATGCTCTTCATGGAGAAGGCCGCCAGGGAATTGGGCATGGTTCCGGATCAGTACGGGTTCCAGAGCGTGGCAGTGCCGGCGGATGGCGCGGAGAAGATCATCGCGCACCTGAAGACTGACCGGCCCGTAGCAGCGCATGTCGATTACAAGGGCGGGGCCTCGGGCGATCACTGGGTGCTGCTGACCGATGCGAACGGTTCCGGGACGGTGACCGGGATCGACCCTGCGACCGGTAAGAAGATGACGTTCGCGAAGCAGCGCAACATCTCGCCCCGGCACAAGGACACGACGCGCGGGGTGCTGTTCGGGTCGTCCGGCAGTGCCAACCAGAAGAACTACGGCATCACGCGGTACATCCTCTTGAGCGAGATTTCGGGCACGGCTGCCGCCGTTCATTGAACTGATCGAACCGCCGGCGAGCGTCAGGCTGAAAGCATCCGTGCGTTAGATTTACCTCGCCGACAGGAGCGGCTAGGAGCCTTTCGGTCACGTCCATCCATGCACCGCGCGTCGCGCGCAGGAACCCCGTATGCTCGATCCACAAACCGCTGTGCTGGTTGTCGCGACCTTCCTGCTCGGCGGGTTCGTGAAGGGCGCCATCGGCATGGGGCTGCCGCAGGTCGTCCTGACCTCGCTGGTGCTGGTGATGCCGATGCGGGATGCGCTCGCCGTGTTCCTGATACCCGGTGTCGTCGCGAACATCTGGCAGGCGACCAGCGGTCCCTGGATCATTCCTCTGTTTCGCCGGATGTGGAGCTATCTACTGGCGGCGGTCGTCTGCATCTGGATCGGCGTCGGCGTGCTCGCGGCGACCCGCTCGGACGTGATGATCCTCGTGCTGGCAGCGCTCTTGTGCAGCTACTCCACATGGTCGCTGACCCGTGCACGTCTGTCCGGCCCCGGGCGGCACGAGGTCTGGATGTCTCCGGTCGCTGGCGGTCTGGGAGGCGTGATGTTCGGGATGACGGGTACGTTCATCGTTCCCGGCCTGCTCTATCTCGAGACCCTTGGCTTCAAGCGCGACATGTTCGTGCAGGCGCTCGGCCTGACGTTCATCACGATCTCGTCGACGCTCGCGCTGTCGATGACCGGGCACGGGCTGGTCTCGTGGGACCACGCGATCCTGTCGTCGATCGGTCTGATTCCCGTCGGCATCGGCATCTGGCTGGGCCAGAAGGTCCGGCACCGGATCTCGGAGGCGTTCTATCGCAAGCTCTTCTTCATCGCGCTCTTCGTGATCGGGGTCTATCTTGCAGGCCGCGTGCTGCTGAGCGGAAATTACTGAGGAGAACCATATGCTTACTGTCGGCATCGCCGGGCTTGGCGCAATTGGAATGCGAGTGGCAAAAGCCCTCGATCAGGGAGAGATCGAAGGGATGCGGCTGTCGGCCGTTTCCGCCGGGGATCTCGAGCGTGCGGCCGGGCGGGTCGCTGATTTCGAGGCTCCGCCCGCGGTCGTGGAAGCCACGGCGCTCGCCACGCACGCAGAAATCGTCATCGAGTGCGCGCCAAAACCTGTTTTCCTGCCGCTGGCTCAATCGGTGCTGGAGGCAGGACGGGTCTTCATGCCGCTGTCCTGCGGTCAGTTGCTGCAGCATCCCGAGTTGACGGATCTGGCGCGAGCGCATGCCGGGCGCATCATCGTGCCGACCGGCGCCATCGTCGGTCTGGACGCCGTGCGCGCCATGGCGGTCGGCGAGATCCACTCCGTGACGCTGGAAACCCGCAAGCCTCCAAACGGATTGGCAGGCGCGCCACATCTGGTCGAGAATGACATCTCCGTCGATCAACTCACTGAAGCCAAACAGGTTTTCGCTGGGTCGGCGCGTGAAGCGGCGATCGGCTTTCCGGCAAATGTCAACGTGGCCGCAGCACTGTCGCTGGCCGGGATCGGTCCCGACCGCACCTCGGTCGAGGTCTGGGCCGATCCGTCGATCGACCGGAACATGCAGACGGTCCGGGTCGTCTCGGATTCCGGCGAGATCACCATGGGCATCCGCAATATCCCCTCGGTCGAGAACCCGCGCACGGGCAAGATTACGGCGCTGTCGGTCATCGCTTGCCTGCAACGCATGACTGCGCCGATGGTTGCGGGGACCTGAGCATCGAGGTGGACATGCGCATCCGCCGGAGGTGAGCATCAAGGCTGATATCGAGGTGGGCAAAATTCCCGCAGCGTAATGTTCACCTGGGCAAACCCGGTTTTGGCGGGTTGGCTCAGAAATCCGTCTTCCATTCCAAGCCCACACTGGCATCGCCACCAGCCTCGATCTCGGTGTCCAGCAGAATGTCCTCGAAAACCTCGACCTCGACGACCACCGAGGTGCCGCCCTCTCCGAGGGGCTGTTTCGTGCCGACCCAGACGCCTTCCGCGACCTCCTTGCCCGCCGCGACGGCGGTGTTGCCGTCCTCGTCCTGATCGAGCCTGAGCGAGTCGAGCCCGACCGCGCCGCGCACCGAGTCGATCGTTCCGCCGGAGCCGTCCATCAGGGTCGCCAGCCCGATGCCGAGCGAGATCGCCTGGGAACCCGTCAGCGCCTGGCTGGACTTGCCGAACAGGACGCGCGGCAGGACCTCGTCCTCGGGCAGCGCCGGTGTCGAGCGGAAACTGAGGTTGGGGTCCGAGGCCGAGCCGTCGACGACGATCCGCCCCGTCAGGTCACGGGTTTCGCGGGTCAACATGACGTCGATGATCGGGTCGATCGAGGCACCGCCGTCGAAGAAGATCCGCCCGCGTTCCAGTTCGAAGGCCTTGCCGATCAGGTCGAGTTGCCCGCGGACCCGGTCTACGCTGCCGCTGATCCTCGGCTTCGCCGCGTTGCCGCGCACGGCCAGATCCATCTTCCATTCGCTGTCGAGCCCGCGTCCGCGCACGAACATCCGGCCCGGCGACGAGATTGTGAGATCGAGCGTGACCGAACTGTCTTCGTCAGATTGCTCCGGGTCCGGTGCGCCCTTGATGAGCACCTCGTCGAGTTCGACGATCGAGGGCGGGTTGTTGTTCACCAGCCGGACCTCGGCCTCTTCGATGACGATGCCGCCGGTGACCTTCAGCGCGTTCATCGGACCGGCGATGGAGACCGAGCCGTCCGTGCGTGCAGTCACATCCTCGCGCCGCATCAGGATGGCGCTGTCGATGGTCGTGTCGATTTTCAGACCGCTCTGGTCGAGAGCGATCCGCCCCTCGGTCTTGACGGTGCCCTTCGCGCCGTCCGACGCCATGACGTCGAGACCGAGAGCGCCGTCGGGCAAAAGATCGGTGTCGATCTTCAGATCGGTCAGGATCGTGCCGAGATCGAGGTTCTGGTAGCCGCCGTCGCGAACCCGCACGCCGCCGCTGATCTTCGGATCGGCGATATCGCCGGAGACGCCGAGATCGATGACGGTATCGCCGGAAAGGACATGACCGGGGGCCGGGACGAGAGCCCAGAGATCGCCGATCTGTCCGGTCCAGTCGATCTTGGCCGAGACCGGCCCGCGCGTCGCCAGCGCCGGTACGGGACCGCCGCCGACGATGGGCAAGGCTGCCGTCAGGCGCATCGGGTCGCCGAACGCGCCGCTGATCTCCGCGTTCAGGTCTGCCGCGCCGCGTCGAAGCTCGAAACCGCCTTGGGCTGTTAGACCGCCCTCCAGTTCGACATCCTCGAAGACGAGCCGCTGCGCTGCGAACTGGCCCGATCCGCTTTCACGTCCGCGTCTCGTGTCGAAGGCCGCCTGGACATCCAGGCTGCCGGAGGCAATCGGCACGTCCGCGAGCCGTTTCAGGAAGCCGAGCCTCGGTGCAGAAAGCCGCAGATCGGCGGAGACGGGTCCGCCGAAACTGGTGAGCGCGCCGCGCAGGCTGGCGCCGTCCGGCATCGAAAGATCAATGTCTTTGAGCGCCACGGTCGATCCGGAAACCGCGACCCGCATCGGCTGCGCCAGCGCAAACCGCTCTTTGTCCAGCGTCGCCTCGAACGTGTTGACGCGCGCGCCGACACTCGATCCCGACAGATCGGCGCGCACGGTCGAACTCAGCGAGACAGCGCGGCTGTCCACGCTCCCCTTGGCTGACGCGATCAGATCGAGGGCGGACAGCGCCCCCTTGGCCTTGAGGCTCGCGCCGCTGATTTCGGCGGTGCCCGCCGCTATGTCGCCTGCCGTCAGCGTCACGTCGAGAGCTGGTCGGCCGAGGAGATCGCGGGCGCTGCCCTTGAGCGACGCGGAGCCGATCTTCGCGCCGTCGGTGGAAAGGTTCCGGATGCCAAGATCCATCTGCGCGTCCTGACGGCCCGCATTGGAGGAAAGCGCCACCGTGCCGTTCACGGAACCGCCGAGGGCGGTTCCAGTCACCGCACGCAGGCGTCGCAGGTCGCGCGCCGCGATGGATATCGTCCCGTCTACGCTTGGCGCATCGGTCCGGATCTCGACGGTGTCCCGGGCCTTGGCCGAAAGTCCGAGAGCCGAGAGATCGAGATCCGTCAGTGTCACGCGCGGGTTCTCGACGGCGAAACCTGTCCTGATGCTGGCCGGAGCGTATGGCCCCGCCGTGTTGCGAAGATCGATGGTGCCCGATGGGGTTGGCGAGGCCAGCACATCGTGGGCGAGCGTCAGGTCGCCATAGCTTTGACCCTGGTAGCGCAGGGATTGCAATTCGACTTCGCCATCGAGCCGGGGCGGCGTTGCACTTTCGCGCGCAGGCAGCTTTGCCAGTCCGGTCGCTGATAGCGCTCCGCCCGCCTCCTGATCGTAGAGCCGCGCCACCGGCGACAACTCGGCCGTGGAGACCGAATAGCTGAACTGGCCCTCACCCGATCCGGTATCGAGAGATCCTTTCAGCGACGCCTCCATCAGCGGAGATGACAGTTTCAGCAGGTCGAGTTCGAGCGTGTCGTCCTGAAGCGTGCCGGTCGCGGACAGATTTGCGGTCGGCAGCAAGTCGGCGTCGATCCGGTCGAGACGGAGGGCGTCGCCCGCGCCGTCGATATCGAAGCGCAGCCAGTCGCCCGATTGCCGCACGACTGCCGCGACCGAGAGCGTCTTCGCATCGGCCAGTTCATGAGCGAGGTCCTCGAGTGCGGCGTCCAGCTTGACCTGCGTCTGTTCGTCGACGCGCAGCACATCGGCGTGCATCTGGATCGCGCCCTGTGCTTCGACGCCGTAGGCTTCCGCCACCGGGGCCAGATCCGGGGTGGAGATGCCGAGTTGCAGTTCGGCGTTCAGCGTTTCGAGATCGACCTCGCCCGCCGCCGAGGCGACGAGCACGCCGCTGTCGAGCCAGAGGGTTTCGAGTTGCACCTGATCGCCCGCGGCTTGCACTGCCACGCCGATCTCGGCGGAACCGATCACGTCCGCCGCGATCTTGTCGAGGCGCAGGCCGGTCGTCTGACCTTCGAGATTGACCGTATGCACGGTCTCTCCGCCCGCCTCGCCCTGGCGATAGGCCGTCATCAGGCTGGCGCTTACGACATCGGCAGGCGCGGTCGCCAGACCGGAGAGCGTGAGAACCCCGTCGGCGCGAAGATCGCCGGGAACACCGACGACGGTGCCGTCAAAGCCCGCACCCGCGAAGTCCACGCCGTCGAAAGGCCGGGCAAGTCCCGGACCGGCATCGAGCTTCAACGCCAGATCGGCGGCGCCGGTCGCGCGTCCGAATGTTCCCGAGGCGGTCAGTTCGACATGCGGCGAGCTCAGCTGCCCCTGTTCGATGACGATCGTGCCGTCCGCGCCTTCGGTCGCGACCGCCTTCAGGTCGGCACGCTGGCCGATGAGTGCCGCGAAATCCGGATCGAGCTGCGCGCCCGGATAAAGCGCCAGCGCCGTGTCGACGGAAAGCGGGCCGTCATAGGCGATGCGGGCCGTGCCGTCGGACCGCAAGAGCCCCGCGACGGAGAGATCGAGTGCGGCGCGCCAGTCCTGCGGCGGCCCGTCGGCCTGAAGCCTGAGCGAGGACGGCGCGTCCATCGGAAGACCGCCGAGATCGGCGATCAGGCCGCCGGCGGCCTCGGCCGCATCGATGTTCAGTCGCAGCGTGTTGTCGGCAAAATTCCGCGCATAGTCGAAGCGGATCGTCCCGGTGATCGCGTCGGTCCGGTCGAGATCGAGCCGCGCCGATTGGACGTCGCCCTCGTCCTGAGCCGCGCCGACCGCGTTGAACGAGATCGCGTGACCGAGGACCGGCTCGGCGATAGCGACATCGGTCAGCGCCATGCGGTCGATGCGCAGGGTCAGCGGCGACCGCGGCCACGCGATCTTCGGGATCAGCGATCCGGGGTCCGAGGTGTCGACCGGCTCGGGCTCGCCCTCGGGCATCACCGGCTGGCGCAGGACGCGTATGCCTACGGCCTCGAGGTTCGAGAACTCGACCTCGCCGCGCAGCAGACGTGATGAGTTCCAGGCGAAGTTCAGGCTGTCGACGGTGAGCCAGACGCCCTGGGCGTCCTCGACCTTCAGGCCGCGGATCGCCGTGACGCCGTCCTCGGGATCGACGACTTCTTCTGCCGTGACCACGAGTTCGCCCTCGACCGAAATCTGATCGAGCAGAAACTCGACCATCGAGTTCTTGATGCCGAGCAGCGACAACAGCGCCTGCGCCGGGAGGACGGCCAGCGCGAACAGGAGGCACGAGATCAAGACGAGTTTGCGCATCAGAAGGCCTGCCCGATCGAGAAGTAGAACTGAAAAGCGTCGTCAGCGTCGCGCCCGTTGACCGGGAAGGCGACGTCGAGCCGGATCGGTCCGGCCGGAGAATAGTATCGGAAACCGAGGCCCGCCGCGACCTGAACGCCGTTGTCGAAGGCCGGGAAGCTCTCTTCGCTGACGGAACCTGCATCGACGAACACGACGCCGCCGAGATCGCCGTAGATCCGGCTGCGCAGTTCGATCCCGGCTTCGACCGCGGACAGCCCGCCGATCGGGTCGTTGTTCGCATCGAGTTCGCCGACGAAGCGCTGGGCGTAACCCCTCACCGACCCGCCACCGCCAGAATAGAGCCGCCGTGTCTGCGGAACCGTGTCGAGCTCATCGGTCAGGATGGTTCCGAATCGGCCGCGCGCCGCGAGAACATGCTCCTGATCGCCGAATATGTCGTAATAGGTCGAGGCCTTGGTATCGACCAGCAGGAAGCCTGCGAAGGCGTCATCGAATACGCCCGCGAACGGCGTCGCCTCTGCCCGGAAGCGGATACCTTCTGTCGGGTTCAGCAGGTCATTGCTGTCGTCATATTCGGCAAAGACCGGGATGCCGGCGAGAAACGCCGTGGTCTCGACGCCCTGATCGGTGATCAGGCTGGCCTCGCCAAGCAGGCCCGCGCCAACGACCCAGCGTTCGTTGAGCCGCCGCTGCAGGCCGACCGTTCCCGTGGCAGACAGATCGTCGAACGCGTCGTCCTCCTCGCGCTTCAGAACCAGTCCGGCCAGCAGGTCCTGTCCCGGTCGCAGGTATTGCGGCTCGCGATACCCGATGGCGAGCCGCTGCAGCTCCAGCCCGATATCGGCATCAGCTTCGATGATCTCGTTTTCACCGAAGAGGTTGCGGTGCTCGAACCCGGCCGACACCGACGGTCCGTTATCCGTCGAATACCGCGCGCCGAAGGACACGGTGCGGAACGGGCGTTCCTCGGCCGTCACCGTGACCGGCAGCGCAACCGGGCCTTCCGTTTCATCCGATGTCTCCGGGATCACGACGGTCACGGTATTGAAGAGGTCGGTCGCAAGGATTTCACGCTGAAAAGTTCGCAGCTTTCGGGTGTCGAGCACGTCGCCGGGTTCCCACGGCAGATAGGTCAGCAGATAGCGCGCGCGCACGTCTTGAAGACCCTCGAAGCCGACATCTCCGAACACCGCGGACGGGCCGCTGCTGAGCGGCGTGTCGACCTCCAGTGTCGCGGCCTCGAGATCCGCCACGGCGCGGCGCTTCCCGCGTTGAGCGTAAGGATAGCCGGACTGCTTGAGTTCCTCGACCGCCGCCCTTTCCGCGCCGACGATCGCGGCCGCCGCCGCGGCCTCTCCGACCGGCGAGCCCAAGGCCGCGGCGTCCGGTTCCGTGGCGGCGCCGGAGGCCAGGACGAAATCATGGCGCAGCAGCGTGAACGCCTTGCCGGGCGAGACCGACATCTCCACCCGTGCGGGCGTGTCTTTGCCCTGCGCGTCCGTGACATCGATCTCGACCTCACCAGCGTAGTAGCCCTCGGACCGGAGCAGGCGCTTGATCAGATCCGCATCGCTGCTGGCCCGGCGCTTCAGGAAGGCGAGACTTTCCGCGCCGTCCTCCTGACGCCGGAACAGCGCCAAGGTGTCTTCGGCCTTGGCCTGCAGTTCCTCGCTCGGCAGGCCCGATATCTCGACTTCGTAGTCGATCGCGGTGCTCGATCGCTCGAACGACAGGATGTCGGTCTCGGGATCGGAGGAACACGCCCCCAGCATCGTCGCGAGCAGAAGTGCAAGCCAAGCGGTTCTGAGTGATGCCACGGTCCGTCCTCTTCGGCTCGCACACTAGCGGCTGAGTGCGATCAATCAACGATGGAACGCAGCGCATCCGCCGTCTGCATTAAACCGTCCTTTAAGAGAACGCGCCTATGCACGATCCGTCCCGGGAACGGCGTCTTGCGTGATGTTCCGGTCAGGTTCGAGAGAGGCGTAGCGCATGATCAATCCTGCAGATACTTTCCGCCAGGAAGCCACTGACCTGCTGGAAAATCTGGAAGAAAACCTTCTCGAGCTTGAAGCGGCGCCGACGGATCGCGAGAAGATCGACGTCGTCTTCAGGGCGCTTCACACGATCAAGGGCTCTGGCGAGATGTTCGGGTTTTCCGAGCTCGCCAAGTTCGTGCACCATCTCGAGAACGCCTATGAGTTGGTGCGCTCGGGCGACTCTCAGGTCACCCAGGAACTCATCGATATCTCGCTCGCGTCGCGCGATCACATCGCAGCACTTCTTGACGCGGGCCAGGATGAGGAAGTCATCGCCGGGCTGGTCAAGTCGGAGCTGCACGAATCGCTCCTGAGCCGCATCGGCGTCCTCTCGGGTAAAGGCGATGCGGCGACAGCAGCCGCGAGCGAGAGCGTGGAAGACACGTCTGATGCCGCGCCGATGGTCGAGTACCGGATCTTCTTCAAACCTGAAGAATCGGCACTGCGGAACGGCATGCGTCCGGACCTGATCGCGTCGGAACTGTCGATGCTGGGCGAGTGCTCCTCGCGCCTGATCACGGACATGGTTCCCCCGCTCGAAGAACTGGATGCGAGCGCCTGTTATCTGGCCTGGGAGCTGACGCTGCGCTCGGATGCCGGCCGGGATAAGATCGACGATATCTTCCTGTTTTTCGACGATGGCGAGATCCGGATCGAAGAAACGCCGCTCGAAACGGACGAGCCCAAGCCGGTGCAGGAAGCCGCAGCCGAAGCACCGAAGGCCGCTCCGGATGTTCCGGTGGCCGCGCAGTCCGACGTGGCGGCTGCGAAACAGCCGGAAACCGCAGCGGCGCCCGCTGACCGCAAAGCCGAAAAGGAGCGCCGACCCGAACCGGTTTCCAAGGTCGAGTCGGTGCGCGTGCAGGCCTATCGGCTGGATGAACTGATGGATCAGCTTGGCGAGCTTGTCATCGCTCAGGCCCGTCTCAACAGGATTGCCGAACGACTCGGCGATGGTGCGCTCGGCAGCGCCACAGAAGAAATCGAACGTCTTGTCACCGGAATGCGCGATGCCACCCTGTCGATCCGAATGCTTCCGATCGCCGGTGTCTTCGGCAAGTTCCGGCGCGTCGTCCGCGATCTCGCGACCGAACTCGGCAAGGATGTCAGCCTGACGACCGAAGGCGGCGAGACCGAACTGGAAAAGAACATCATCGACCGGTTGTCCGATCCGCTTGTGCACATCATCCGGAACGCGGTGGACCACGGCATCGAGGACGGCGAGACGCGCGTCGCCAACGGCAAGACTGCCCAGGCGACGGTCAGCATGATCGCGCGCCAAAGCGGTGGAGAGGTTCACATCGAAGTCCGCGACGATGGTGGCGGTCTCAAGACCGATATCATCCGCAAACGTGCGCTTGAGCGTGGACTGATCGAGCCGGATGTCGAGTATTCCGACGAAGCGGTCCATCAGCTTATCTTCGCGCCCGGTTTCTCGACGGCGGCGACGGTCTCAAGCGTCTCCGGCCGCGGCGTCGGGATGGATGCCGTGCGCAACTTCATCGAAGATCTGCGCGGTGCCGTCGAAGTGAAGTCCGAGACCGGCCGCGGGACATCGGTGACGCTTCGCCTGCCGCTCACGCTTGCCATCATTGACGGTCTGCTCGTCAGGATCGGACCGGGCGACTTCGTGCTTCCGCTCGCGAGCGTTGAGGAGTGCGTGGAGCTGAACGACGAAGAGATCCAGAACGACAAGCATCGCTCGATCATCAACATCCGCAATGAACTGGTACCCTATCTCAACCTGAGCGAGATCTTCGGGTTCGAGCGTCGCGAAGATGCGCTGAACCGCGTCGTGATCGTAAACGCCGAGGGCAAACGGATCGGTCTGATGGTCGACGACGTCATCGGCCAGCACCAGACGGTGATCAAGTCGCTGAGCAACTATCACCGCAATGTCGAGGGCCTCGCCGGATGTACCATTCTCGGCGACGGGTCGGTCGCCCTGATCATTGACCCGTCCGCTCTGATCAAGAGTTTTTCAAATCAGATCCGCGAGGCCGCATAATGGATCAGGTCGTCGATTTGCAGACACAGGACTCCGCCGGCGCACCGGCGGCAGGCATGTCACCCGACAGCTTCATGGCGCTGACCTTCGATCTGAACGGCGAGCGGTTCGCGATTTCGGTGAAGCACGTGCAGGAAGTCATCGATCCGCTGGAGATGACGCTCGTGCCGAACGCGGACCCCTTCGCGCCCGGTCTGATCAATGTGCGCGGCGCCGTCGTGCCCGTCCTCAACATTCAGTACCGCCTGGGAATGGAGCGCTCGGACCAGACCCAGGATACGCGGTTTGTCGTGATCGAGGCCGGCACCTTTGAGGACCGCACCACCTTTGCGATCATCGCCGATAGCGTCCACGAAGTTCTCGAAGTCGAGCAGGCGCAGATCCATCCTGCACCCGCTCTGGGCCTGAAATGGCCGTCTGCGTTCATTCAGGGGATCATCCAGGTGTCGGACGGGATGATCATCTTCCTCGACACCGAGACGATCTTTCAGCCGACATCGGCAAATTGACATCGCCTCGCCCCTCTCGGGGCCTGCCGGACTGAAACCGCTAAACAGATTCGTCGATCGCGGAGACATGCAGTGTTGAATACCGAAACTGAAAGCGCGCAATTTCATGACGGCGCATACGGCGCCAGCGGGAGTGCACCGAAGCTCACGACGGAGACGAAGACCTACGTGACGTTCGACCTGTCAGGGCAAACGCTTGGGGTCGAGGTTTCGAATGTGCGAGAAATTCTGGACAAGGTCGAGATCAAGAAGATCCCGAATGCGTCAAGTCGTGTCGAAGGCCTTGTCGATATTCGTGGCGAGAGTATCCCGATCATCGACATTCGATCGCAGCTCGGTATGCACCATTCCGACGACGGCAAGGACAATCGAATCATCGTCTTCGAGGTCTCCAAAGGGGCCGAGCGTCAGCCTGTCGGAATCATCGCCGACCGGGTGCGCGACGTCACGCAGATCGTCTCAGACCAGATCGAGGCCCCGTCGGATCTGATCGCAAGCGCCGACGCCGATGGCGACATGCTCGGACTCGCGCGGCACGACGATCTGCTGATCTTCCTGCTCGACATAAACTCTCTTCTGAAGATCGATTTCGATAGCAGCGGGTTCAGCCTCTAAAATGAAACATATCTCCAAGATTAAGAAGGAGTCGGTCACCCGGCTCTGCGAAATCGCCTATCGCGAGTCCGGCCTGGTTCTGAAGGACGAGGGGGGCGAGTTCCTCGAGAATCGACTTCTTCCCGAGCTGAAGAAGTACAATCTGGCCAGCTTCGAGGACTATTGCACGCACTTGTCGTCAGCGCCGAAAGAAAGTGCGGCGATCAAGGACTTCATCAACAAGATCACGACAAACACCACAAGCTTCTATCGGGAGAGGCACCACTTCGACTGGCTCGAAAAAACCGGGATCGGCAAGCTCGCGGCGGCCAGTTCGCAACGGCGGATCAAGGTCTGGAGCGTTGCGTGCTCGAGCGGTCCTGAACTCTATTCGACATTGATCTCGTTGGAAAAATTTCGCCGGGATAACGCGGCGACTTTCAGCTTCGAAGGGCTCGGAACCGATATTTCGACAAAGGTGCTGAAAGCTGCAGAAACCGGCGTCTACGATGCCGATACGATCGCACCAATTCCCGAAAGCGTCAAAAAGTGGTCCATCCTGCGCTCTACGAAGACTGACAAGCGCTACCGAATTTCGGATGACATCCGGAACAAAGCTTCCTGGCGACGCCTTAATCTGAGCGACCGTGATTTCGGGCTTCCCGGAACGTTCGACATCATTTTTCTTCGGAACGTGCTGATATACTTCGATGTGGATCTGAAGAAACAGATCCTCAGGAATGTCGTCAAACGATTGAGTGACGGTGGATACCTGATGCTCGGGCACAGCGAGACCTCATTTCTCGAAGGTCTCGATCTCGAAACGGTCGCCCCGACAATTTACACAAAACACAGACGGAGATGATGAACGTGAAAAGAGTCCTTATTGTCGATGACTCACTTGTTGTCCGCGAAACTCTTTCATCGATCGTCTCGCAGCATCCTGACCTCAGTGTGATCGGCCTCGCCGAGAATCCGTTCGAGGCAGCGAAGTTCATCAAGAAAGAAGTGCCGGACGTCATATTGCTGGACATCGAGATGCCGCGCATGGACGGGATAACCTTCCTGAAGCGGTTGATGTCTCAGCGTCCCGTACCGGTGGTCATCTGCTCGTCGCTTGTCGGGCAGGGTTCGCGGGCTTCTCTGGAAGCGTTAGAAGCGGGCGCTGTCGAACTGATCAAAAAGCCTGTGATTTCGACCAAGGAATACCTCGAAGAGTCGAAGATCCGCATTCAAGACGTTGTGCTTGCCGCTGCGAAGGTAAAACTCAATCCGGTCGGCTCGGCTCCCAAGAGCCCGCCCGCTCCCACGCCGCCGAGTTCATCGAAGTCGTCGCCAATTCGTGGACGGAAATCAGCACAAAACGTCGATCTGATTGCCATCGGCGCATCGACCGGTGGGACGGATGCCCTGAAGACTGTTCTTTCGCAACTGCCGACGGACTTCCCACCCATCGTGATCGTCCAGCACATGCCCGAGCATTTCACCGCTGCCTTCGCCAACAGGCTCGACGCCGAATGCCGAATCCGCGTGGTTGAAGGCGAAAACGATATGGCGCTCGAGCGAGGCATGGCGGTCATCGCGCCCGGCAACAAGCACATGTCTGTCGCTGGGGCGCCGCGGAGTCTTCGCGTGGAAGTCCGGGAAGGTCCGCTCGTCAGCCGCCATCGGCCCTCTGTCGACGTCCTGTTTCGGTCGGCCGCAGCACGCACGAAGGGAACCGCAATCGGCGTTCTGCTGACGGGCATGGGAAGCGACGGCGCAACCGGCCTTCTGGATCTTCGGAAGGGCGGCGCGTTCACCATTGGCCAGAACCAGCAAACATGCACTGTCTACGGGATGTCACGCGCAGCTCTTGAGAAGGGAGCCGTCGAGGTTGAACTGGCGCTCAACGACATCCCGCAGGCACTGGTGGAACTCTGCTCCAAGAAGCCGGCTGCGGGGTCGCCTGCGCGGGTTCGAAGCTAACTCGGTAGCCGCCGTTCCGTATCCGTACGAGAACAGTTTAGACGAACGGTGACAATGGCACTGTCTCTCCAAAGCGTTGGCGGATTGACGGTCAGTAGAAACGGAGCGTTCGAGTGCACGAAGCACTACATCGGATATCCGTATCGTAGCCCCTACGCAGCGGCGTGCCGTCTTTCGAGCCGCTCGCAATTCGCAGTCACTGGGGCGCCAGCAGCACCGAAAACCCGGACCAATGTACCGGGAGGCAGGGCAGTCACGTCGCGGCGCTTCCGAAGACGGCCGTTGCAATAAGATGTGGGTGAAAGCTTCGGCATATAGACAGCGCGCGGTCACACTAGAAAACTATGACCGTTCTGTTCAGCTCGCGTCTTCGTCCTCAAGCTTTCGGCGCATCTGAAATCCGATCCGTGCCGGTTCATCATTCAGCTTCGGCGCGGCTTTCAGCATGACATTGAGCTGGCTCACGTGCTGGACAAGCTGGGTCTTCGCGCCGGACGGATCTGCACCGTAGAATGTGATCATGTCCGGCGCGAAGAAGCCCATCCCCTGAATATGGAGCATCCCGGCGTCCGAGCCCGCGAAACCCATCCCGACCTCGTGATCGGCGTCGAGCGTCTCCTCGAACTTCTGGATGTAAAGAACCAGACGCTCATACGCCCACTGCGCCGGAGATTTCTGTTCGGGAGGTTTCTGCGCAACCGGCGCCGGAAGCGGCTGGTTCTCGGCACAATCCGCGTCTGCGCAATCTGTCCGAAACACCCCAGCTTCCGGCAGGACGGGTTCCGTTCGCAGCTTTGCAGAAATTTCGAATTCAGTCATGTTCCGCTCAGGGCGTACATCCAGACGCCCTCCTCCAAGCTCCGGGAAACGTGGCCAGTCTGGTGCAGATAATTCATGTGCGCAACCGACTCGGCCAGCGCGAGACCATACTGTGACCCGGTGATTTCACGCTTGAAGATCGGCACGAAGACGCCAGCCGCACTGCGCGGCCCGTCCTCCAGCGCACGGAGAATACGGCGCAGCGCGCTCTCGTGGTTTTCGATCAGCGCTTCGAGTCTGAAATCGGCGCCGTGGAACGGCAGCTTGTGCCCGGGCAACACGAGCGCGTTCGAGCCATTCGAGACCGTCTTGAGACGGCGGCAGCTCTCGAGCCAGTCGCCCAACGGATTGGCATCGGGTTCCATCGACCAGACGCCGATGTTCGTGGAAATCCCGGGGATGATCTGATCACCGGCAAGAATGACCTCGTCATTCCAGAGCGTCACGTGATCGGGCGCGTGGCCGTGGCCAAAATGAACCTGCCAGTCACGACCGCCGAGCCGCAGCGTCTCGCCCTCGCGGATCTGGCGAAACCTCGCCGGCAAGGGACCGACCGCATCGCTGAGCATCCAGGGCTTGTCGGCCGCGTAGCGTTGCACCTCTTCCTCGGGTGCACCGGACTCGCGACGAAAGGCAACCTGACTGTCCGAAGGTTTATCCTGCCGATCCATCAGCATCATCCGCGCCATCACGTAGGCAAGGCGCGTACACCAGAGGTCGGCACCCTTGTCGCAGAACCACCCGGCGAGACCGATGTGATCGGGGTGATGATGGGTCAGGACGACGCGACCGATCGGCTTGCTGCTCAGAGGACCGGCAAGAAGGCCCTCCCAAAGCCCGCGTACCAGAGACGTGTTCATGCCGGTGTCGACCAGCGTCCAGCTATCGCCTTCGTCCAGCAGATAGCAGTTCACGTGGTCCAGACGCATCGGCAATGGTGAGCGAACCCAGAGGATGCCGTCGACAACCTGGCGCACGTCAACGTGGTCGGGCGCATCGTCCCACGGAAAGTGCATCTGGGCGGCACCGTCGCCGGCGGATCTGTCTAGGGCCAACAGGGATTATCTCCTCGGGCGTTCATCCGCCCCATGCGGTCAGTTTCGCTCGGGTACGCCGCCCAGGTTAACGATATCGTATTTCTCGTTCAGCGCCGTCATCTTCGCCTGATCCTCAAAGTCCGCGTCGGTCATCTGACCAAGTTCCGCGAGAAACTGGTCGAAGCCCGACGGCTGATAGATCATAAGCATTCGCGCGCCTTCGGTGCCGTCACGCACCTTGCAGGCATGAGGCACGCCGGGCGGAATGTGCAGGCAGGTGCCGGGCGACGCCGTCATCCAGTCACCGTCGACGTGGAATTCGATCTCGCCCTCGAGCACGTAGAAGGTCTCGGCATGGAAGCGATGCATATGCAGACCCAGCGCAAAGTGGGCCTTCAGGTTGTCCTCCATGAGCGTGTACTGGCCGCCGGTATCAGCGGCGGAGACCTTCACGAAGGTATGGTCGGCCGACCAGTCGTAGTTCTGGCCGCCGCCGGGAGGCACGAGGCTGTAACGCTTGCCCATTGGATCGATCTGCCTCGCCGTGATCAGGCCGTGAGTTTCTCGGCGGGCAGCGCGTAAAGCGGTTCGGCCCCCTGTGTCGCGGCGGCCAGCTCGGCCTGAGCTTTCGGCAGAAGCTGGTGAACGAAGAAGCGGGCGAGGGCCGCGCGCTCTTCAGACGGGTCCGCCTGGGCGCCCTTGACGAGGTAGTGCGCGCCGAGCGTCAAGCCCCAGGCGCGCAAGTAGGGCACACAACCTGCTGCACGGTCGTTGAAGTCCGGTACGTTCAACATCCACTCTGTCGCTTCGTTAAGCTGGCTTGCTGCCGTCGCCAGCGCCGTGCCCATATCGCCGCCCGCCTCGGCCGTGGCGGCGATTTCAGCCAGGAGACCGCGCGCCGTGGCACCTCCGTCGGAGAGCTTGCGCCCGACCAGATCCATCGCCTGGATGCCGTTGGTGCCTTCATAGATTGCCGTGACGCGCACATCGCGCAGGAACTGGGCCGCCCCGGTTTCCTCGACAAATCCCATGCCGCCGTGGACCTGCACGCCCAGTTGCGCGACATCGATCCCGGCATCAGTCGAGAAAGCCTTTGCAATAGGCGTCAGGAAGGCACCGCGAGCCTTGTGAGCTCCATCAGGATCGTCGGCATGTGCCATGTCGAGCGAGAACGCGCAGTCATAACAGATGCCGCGTGCCGCCATGGTCATCGTCCGCATCGTCAGTAGCATCCGGCGCACGTCGGCGTGACCGACGATCGAGTCCGAACCGTCCGCGGTCCGCCCCTGCTTGCGGTCCATCGCGAAGGCCATCGCCTTCTGGGTCGCGGCCTCGGCAACGCCAAGCCCCTCGACACCGACGCCGAGCCGGGCATTGTTCATCATCGTGAACATCGCCGCCATACCGCCATGCTCGGGTCCGACCATCCAGCCAGTCGCGCGGTCGTATTCCATGACCGCCGTGGGCGATCCGTGCAGGCCAAGCTTGTGCTCCAACGATACAACGCGCAGCGAGTTCGCGACACCCGGCTCACCATTGTCGTCCGGGATGAACTTGGGAACGATGAAAAGGCTGATCCCCTTGGTTCCCGGGACGCCGTCCGGCAGCCGCGCCAACACGAGATGGCAGATGTTCTTGTTCAGGTCGTGATCGCCCCAGGAGATGTAGATCTTCTGACCGCTGATTGCGTAGGTGCCGTCGCCGTTCGGTTCGGCCTTCGAAGTCAGCGCGCCGACATCGGAACCGGCCTGTGGCTCGGTCAGGTTCATCGTGCCGTTCCATTCGCCCGAGATCAGCTTGGGCAGGTAGGTCGCCTTGATCTCGTCTGAGGCGTGTGCCTCCAGCGCCTCGATCTGACCCTGTGTCATCAGCGGGTTGAGGCTGAGCGAGAGACAGGCCGAGGCCATGAGCTCGTTGATATACGTGGTGAAGCTGATCGGCAGACCCATGCCGCCGTATTCGGGGTCGGCCGAGATGCCCATCCATCCGCCGTCGGCGATGGCATCGTAGGCCGCCTGATATCCCGGCGAGCAACGAACAACACCGTTCTCCAGCCGCGCGGGATGCAGATCGCCGTTGCGGTTGACCGGCACCATGGCGCCTTCCGCCATCTTCGCGGCCTCGGTGATGATGGCCGCCCGGGTGTCATCCGTCGCATCGGTGAACCGCTCGGTTTCGGACAGGCGTCCCTGGCCGATGACGCGCTCGGCGGTGAAGATCATCTCGTCGATGGGCACCCGGTAGGTCATGGCTGTCTCGGCTCCTGTCCCGTTGCGGCTTGCGATCCGACATCATCGCAGGGTAAGGCGCGCAAGCCGAAGCGCAAGTCGTCTGACGGTCGCGCTAGCGTCGCACGTCTGCGAACGCAAGATTGACGCTGCGCAAATCACATGAGGATCGCGAGAGCGGATCAATGGTCACAACCGAACGCCTGCAGCCGGATGCGGCCGGGATTGCCAGGGCCGCCGAACTGCTCCGGCTCGGGGAACTCGTCGCCTTTCCGACCGAGACGGTCTATGGGCTGGGCGGCGATGCGACCAACGCAGAAGCCGTCGCGCGTATCTTCGAAGCCAAAGAACGCCCGAGCTTCAATCCGCTGATCGCGCATGTGGCCGAGGTAGGGCAGGCGACTGATCTGATCGAACTTCCAGAGGCTGGCAAAAGACTCGCGAGTGCGTTCTGGCCGGGACCGTTGACGCTTGTCGCGCCGCTGAAACCGGGCGTCGAGATCGCGGGACTGGCCACGGCGGGGCTCTCGACAATCGCTCTGCGTGTGCCGGCATCGCGTCTGGCCAACCGGCTTCTGCGGGAAGCGGGCCGACCGGTTGCAGCGCCTTCAGCCAATCCGTCCGGTGGGATCAGCCCGACGCGGGCGGAACACGTCCTGAACGGGCTCGGCGGAAAGTTCGCCGCCGTGCTCGATGGGGGCGTTTGCGAAGTCGGCCTGGAGTCGACAATCCTCGGCTTCGAGGAAGACACCGTGGTGCTGCTGCGGCCCGGAGGCCTGACGGTCGAGCGGATCGAAGATGTTCTCGGTCGGTGTCTCAAGCACTTCGATGGGACAGACGTGACGGCACCGGGTCAACTCGCCAGCCACTATGCGCCAAATGCCAGGGTGCGGTTGAATGCGCAGCGCACTAACCACGATGAACTATTTCTGACGTTCGGATCCGGCGATACTGGCGATCTGTCGCTTTCTCCGACTGGTGATTTGTCAGAGGCCGCCGCACGTCTTTTCGAAAGCCTGCATTCGCTGGATGCTCAGTCGGCGGGCCGGACGATCGCCGTGGCTCCGATTCCCGAAGAAGGGCTCGGCATCGCAATCAACGACAGACTGCGTCGGGCTGCGGCACCTCGGGACTAGCGACCGCTAGGACGCGATCTCGGCAAGTTTGCCCTCACGGCAGCTTCGGCAGATGCCACGCAGGATGAGTAGGCTGCACGATCATTGCCGTGGGCCTCGCTGCACCGCGCCTGAATCGATTGTCCGCACGCCCCAAGCGTAAAGGTCATGATAATGGTTCCGGCCAAAACACGCATCGAGAGCCCCTCCGGTCTGGTACGCTAGAACTGGTGTTCTTGTGCGGGAAAACGACCGTCTTCACGAGAAAGAGAATGCCAGGCCGTACTGCAAGTCCGGGTTGCAATCCGGCGGCTCGACAGTGAGGTCCGCGGCGCTATGGTGCGAGCGATGACGAAGAACCTGAATGCACCGAACGAAGCGGATCTCGAGCACCTTGCCGGACTCGCGGGAGCCTCGCGCAGCGGTGCCGATGCAGACCCCTATCTGGTGGACCCGCGAGGGCTGACGCCGGGCGTTGCAGCGCTTGTTCTGCGACCGGACACGCCGGAGTCAATTTCGGGAATCGTGCGGTACTGCGCCGACCGCCGGATCGGGATCGTCCCCTACGGCGGGGGCACCGGGCTTGTCGGCGGGCAGATGATTGCGGACGGCCCTCTGCCAGTGGTGCTTTCGCTCGAACGGATGAACCGTATCAGGTCCGTCTCCGTCGAGGAGGGAGCCATCATCGTCGAAGCGGGTGTGACTTTGGCCGAAGTGCAACGCGCGGCGGAAGAAGCGGGCCGGCTCTTCCCACTGTCCTTGGCATCGGAGGGCTCGTGCCGCATCGGTGGAAATCTTGCGACCAATGCCGGCGGAACTCAGGTTCTGCGATACGGGAATGCGCGGGACCTTTGCCTGGGCATCGAGGCGGTCCTGCCGTCGGGCGAGATCCTGCGCGGACTCAAGACACTGCGCAAGGACAATACGGGCTACGATTTACGTCATCTGCTTATCGGCGCTGAAGGATCGCTCGGGATCATTACCGCCGCAGCCCTGAAGCTTTTTCCGCGTCCGGCCGCAACCGTCACGGCGATGCTGGCGATCCCGGATCACACGGCAGCGGTCGGTTTGCTGCGGCTGCTGCAGGATCATCTCGGCGACCAGGTGACCGGCTTTGAGTTGATTCACGGAACCGGGGTCAGTTTCGTGAAGCGCTTCTTCCCGGAGACCGTTGATCCGCTCGATCCCGCGCCGGTCTGGCGCGTTCTGGCGGAGGTCGCCGGACCCGATCAGGAGATGCTGAACGAAAAGGCCGAGTTGGCGCTGTCGGAAGCTTTCGAGCGTGAACTGGCAACCGATGGCGTGCTCGCCTCGTCTGCGGCCCAGCGCGACAATATGTGGTGGATTCGCGAGACGATCCCCGAATGCAACCGAAAGGTCGGCGCGGTCTCGTCACATGACATCTCGGTGCCGATCGCCCAAATCCCGGACTTTATCGATGACGGCATCGCGAGGCTTGCGGCGGTCGATCCAGCCCTGCGCCTGAACTGCTTTGGCCATATCGGGGACGGCAATCTGCATTACAACGTGTTTCCGCCTGAGGCGCGCGCCGCAGCCGACTTCGCCAACCGGCGGGCCGAGGTGAAGCAGGCGATCCATGATCTTGTCGCCGAGCATGGCGGGTCGATCAGCGCCGAGCACGGGATCGGCCGGCACAAGCGCGAAGATCTCGAAGTCTACGGAGACCCGGCAAAACTGGCGGCCATGCGCGCGATCAAGCAGGCGCTGGATCCCATCGGGATCATGAACCCGGGTGCAGTTCTCGCCTGATCCGATGCCTTTGTGAATCGAGAGTTCAATCGGCCGTGAGGCCGAAGTCACGACCGTTTGCGAGCGACGGGATCTTCGCGCGTGCCGCCGCGACTTCAGTCAGATCCAGATCGACCATGGTGACGCCCGGCACGGCTCCGCCATCGGCGATCACAGCACCCCAAGGGTCGACGGCGAGCGAATGGCCCCACGTCTCGCGCACGCGTCCGCGCGTCGCCGCATGGGTTCCAGTCTGCGCTGCGGCGAGAACGAAGCATCCTGTCTCGATTGCGCGCGCCCGCAGCAGCACCTCCCAATGCGCCCGCCCCGTCGGGACGGTAAAGGCAGATGGAACTGTGAGGATCTCGGCACCAGCCTTTGCGAGCGTCCGGTAGAGCGCCGGAAAGCGCATGTCGTAGCAGATCGTCAGCCCGAGCTTCGCCAGTGGTGTCTCGACGATGGATGCGTTCTCGCCCGGCCGGTAGCCTTTCGACTCGCGGTAGCTTTCCTCGCCGCCGAGTTCAACATCGAACATGTGGATCTTGTCGTAGCGCGCTTTGATCACGCCATTGGGGTCGATCAGGAACTGACGATTGACAAACCGCCCGTCCGGATCGCCTGATTTCAGCGCCAGCGAGCCGATCGACAGCCAGATCTTGAGTTCGGCTGCGACCTCGCGGAGTCGCGCGAGGGTCCGGTCATCGGCTTCCTGCGCCAGCACTTCGTTCTGCCGTGTTCGACTTGCAGAGACGATGTTGGTGACCTCGGGCGTGAGCACGAGATCCGTGCCATCGCCTGCGGCCTGCCGAATGAACGCCTCTGTCACCGGCAGGTTGGCTGCCGGATCGTCGGATGCTGTGATCTGGACGAGCGCGGCGCGCATCGGCTTCACGCCGCGAGGAGAGTGTCCAGTTTGCCCTGGCGTTCGAGCGCGTGCAGGTCATCCGAGCCACCGACATGATCGCCGCCGATAAAGATTTGCGGCACGGTGCGACCGCCATTGGCGCGCTCGATCATCTGAGCCTTGGCCGACGAATTGCTCATCACGTCGATTTCCGTGTAAGCGACGCCCTTGGACTTCAAAAGACGCTTGGCCATCGCGCAATAACCGCAGATCGGCGTCGTGTAGATCTCAACTTGCTTCATAGGTCTCGTCCTCCATCGACGGCGCCATATAGTCGGTCCCGTCGCGGATCACCAGAGCGAGCACAATAACGTCAACCCGGCTTGCGCCGAGATCGAGGCAGGCTTGCGCGACGGCGTTCAATGTCGCCCCCGTCGTCATGACATCGTCGACGACGATCGCCCGCGTGCCGCGCAGTTTCGCGGCTGTTCGCCCCGGACTGAAGGCGCCAGCGACATTGGCGATGCGTCCATTGCGGTTCCGGCCATCCTGACTGCCCGTTTTGCGATGCCGCACCAATGCCTCGGGTGCGTAGCGAAGTACAGGCGACCGGGATGCCAGCGCCCGGGCCAGCTCCGCCGATTGATTGGATCTGCGTTTCAGACGACGCGTCCAGTGCAACGGCACGGGGATCAGCACCGCCTCGTCATCGAGCAGATCGCCCGCCTGTCGCAGCGCCCAGGTTGCCAGCATCGGTACGCGGTCGAGCCGGTCGGCATGTTTCAGTCCAAGGATCAGTTTTCGTCCGGTGCCGTTGTAACGGAAGACTGCGCGGCCGTAGTGCCAGACCGGCTGAAGATGGTGGCAGGAATCGCAGACGAGTTCGTCAGGGTCCGTTCCGATTGCAGCGATCGGTCGGCCGCAGTAGCGGCATCCGGTTCCAGAGAGAAACGCGAGTTCGCGCCAGCAGTTTGCGCAGAGCGATCCGGGCTCGCTCGTCTCGCTTCGGCAAACCGTGCATACAGGTGGAAACAGCAGATCCCGCAGCGAGGCAGCGCCGGATTTCCCGAGCGATCGAACGGCGGATGTGAGCGTCATATGAACACTCCCTTCGCGCCCCGTTCTGATCGGCGTATATATCATCTGGATGAAAACTGGAACCACGACCGCAAGGCCTCGTCTGTTTGACAGCGAGATGCTCCCAGAACGTCGTGACCGCGCCGAAAAGTGCGGCTTCGATGGCCGCGGCGATTTCCTGCACGGCGAGGTCGCCGGCCTGCTGCGTGAGCGTCTGGACGAGGTCAATCGGCCGTTCGAGGCGGCAGTGATCGTGGGCTCGGGGGGCGGGCTCCATGCGCGAGCGTTGGCGGGACGCGTCTCGAGCGTCAGCCAGATCGAATGGTCCGGCCGACGCGCTAATCGCGCTGGCATCAAGGCGACGTCGTTTTCCGAAACACTACCGATTGCCGAGGCATCGGCCGACCTCGCGATCTCGATGCTCGAGATGCACTGGCTCAACGATCCGGTCGGACATCTGATCCAGTTGCGCCGCGCCCTGAAGCCGGATGGCTTGGTGATCGCGACGCTCTTCGGCGGAGAGACCCTGCGCGAGCTGCGCGGCGCGCTGATGCGCGCTGAGGCCGAGATTTCAGGGGGCATCAGCCCACGCATTGCGCCCATGGGCGAGATCCGCGAACTCGGCGCGCTGCTGCAGCGCGCGGGACTGGCCATGCCGGTCGCCGACAGCGAGCGCATCCGGACGACCTATCCCGATATCCTTGCCCTGATGCGCGATCTCCGAGCGATGGGCGAGACGAACATTCTATCGGACCGGAGGCGGACCCCGTTGCGGCGCGATCTTCTGGAACGTGCTGGAGAGATCTATATGGCTGAGCACGGTCTGCCGGACGGTCGCCTGCGTGCGACGTTCGAGGTGATCTTCCTGACCGGCTGGGCGCCGGCTCCGGATCAGCCGGTGGCCTTGCGGCCTGGCTCAGCGACAAGGCGGCTGGCGGACGCGTTATCGGTCGAGGAGCAGGCTCTGGACGAGAAAGCGATGCCGGACGGGCGGAGAACGCCGAGAGAAGGGTGAGACGTCAGTCGGTGCCTTTTTCGGAGGCCGGGACGTCGGCAGAACCTGTATTAGTGGTCGACCCTCCCGATGCAGCGCTTTCAGGCACGGAGCCTGAAGCATCACCGGACGCCACCGGCTGAGAAACCGTCGGTGCCGCGCGTGCCGGTTGCTCTGGGACCGCCGGCGTGGTCGCGGGGACCGGAGTAGGTTCAACCGGTTCGGCCGCAGAGAGCACGGTGCCGTGAGATCCATCAGAAGCCGGTTCAGCGATAACTGCGGTGTCGGTTGCGGGATTCGTCTCAGAGCTTTCCGCAACTTTCGCCGCATCGCTGGCCTTGCGAGCAGCCTCCTGTTCCGCGGCGGCCGCACGTTTCTCGGAGAAGACTTCAGCCGGTCTCTGGTCCCGCGGAATGCCCGACCGGATATTGAACACGGCCTCCGCCGCGTCGCGCAACTCAGAGATCCGTGCCGGTGACATGCCTGCCGCGTCGGTGCGCGTGAGCCGGAGCGCCAGCACGGCATCCACGAATTTCGAGTACCGCGCGTCGCCGGGCGCGATCGCGACGGCAACGTCCCCTTTGGTACTGCTGAGCGACGGACGGCCCGACTGTCCGGCGGCTTCAACGACGCGCTTGATCGTCGGATCGACTTTCAGGACATCCTGCGCCGGCTCAAGTACCGTGGACTGCGCACGCTGCTCGGATTCCGTTTGCGGCGCGCGCGAACCGAAAGCGGTCGGGCTGCCAAGCGATACGACTCCAGACAAGATGCTCATCACACAAGCCCTACTCGGGGTGCTTCAGTGCCGAGTTCGTCTCGTTCCGGTCGTCCTAACCACACATGTTTCGGATCAACTTCAACAGTCGCAAAGATATCTTAATGCGGCGTGAACCTGCCGATCAAAAACGAACCGTTTTTTCGAGATCGGGAGGGCTTGCACTGATGGGGATGTTATTGCCCAGTCGCCTCGTTGGCGATGGTCGCGAAGATCCCATCCAGTTCCGACGCGAGGCTCCGCAGTTCCTCTCCGCCCTCGTCGTAGTATGGCGCGAAGACATGGCTGGGCAGTTTGTAGGACAGGGTCGCGGTGCCGTCCTCGTCCTCGGTCACGTAAAATCGGATCGGGGCCTCGATCATCGCCGCCACGGAGAGACGGATCGCGCGGACCGCGAACTTGTTGTTGTAGACGCCGAGAACCCGGTTCCCTGGGATCGTGATGCCGCGCCGCTTTGCTGCTCCTGTCGGACCAGCCTGGGTGACTACTATCATCCCGTTGGCTTTCACCGCAGCCTTCAGACTGTCGATCAGCGCCTTGTGAGGTTGATCCGTGTCATGAACAGCCCAGCCTTCGCGCGGCGCGACCGATCCTGCGAGGGCCTGTCCGGCAAGCACGAGGGCGGCAAAGAAGGTCAGGATGGGTTTCATGTCGCTCTCCGATATCAGATTGTGGCGTGCCGGGGCGCCAGCGGTGGGTCCATCTCCAACAGCCCGCGCACGCGCGTGCCGACCAGACTTCCGGCGAAGCCCCAGATCAGCCACCACCAGCCGTGCAGCGATCCGGACGCGATGCCGCCCAGATAGGCGCCGATGTTGCAACCGTAGCTGAGGCGTGCACCGTAGCCCATCATCAGTCCCCCCGCGACGGCTGTGATCACGTCGCGGCGGCTGAGCGAAAGAGTTGGGCTGAATCTTCCGGCAAGTGCTGCGGCGGCCATTGCCCCGAAGACGATGCCGAAATTCATCAGCGACGTGCGATGCGCGAACACGCTGCCCTCGAGCACATTGGCGCGCCAGCCCTGCCAATAGGTCCATTCGTTCACCGGGACGCCAACCGCGTAGAGGATCTTCGCGCCCCAGACGGCGAACCCGGTGGTCACTCCCCAGGGACGCGCGAAAACGAGAAAACACAGGATGCCGACGACAGCCAGACTGATGGCACCAAGCATCAGCGACCATGGACCCGTGAGCACCGATCCGGTTCGGCGCAGTGGTTCGAGTTCTCCGTGGGCTGCGATCTCCACCCGTCGGGACACGAAAATCACGATTGCGCAGAAGGCGAGCAGCGTCGCGATTGCACCTATGGGACCAAGCTCGGTGATCAGCGAGGTTCGCGGAATGTTCGGTATTCCGGTGATTTCAGGCAGTTCGCGCCAAAACTCGGGGATGTGCAGCGTCGCCCAGACCGAGCCAAGCACGAAGAACAGAAGAACGATCAGCATGCGGGTCGATCCGCCGCCGGTCGTGAAGAGTGTGCCCGAGGCGCAGCCGCCGCCCATCTGCATGCCGACGCCGAAGACAAAGGCCCCGAGTGCCGAAGACAGGCCCATCGGCATCACGACGGGATGCATGTTCCAGCCGGTGACGTCCTCGTAGCCGATCAGCAGATACGTCACGCCGCAGGTCATCGCGAACAGCGCCATCTGAGCGCGCAGCCCTGCACCGCGCCGCTCGCGCGTCATGCGCCGCCAGGCCGCTGTGAAACCGAAGGCCGCGTGGTAGAGTGCGAACCCGGCGAGACCGCCGACGCACGCCCCCAGCAGATATTGCAAACCCTGCCCGTCGGTTCCGCCGCGGGCCGTGAAACCTGCCAGCGCCACGCCAACCAGCCCAAGAATAGCCGCGAAAAGAACAGGTTTCTGCATATTCAGACCCATATCTCAGTGCGTAGGCGTCTGCCAGACGACGCAATCTCGCGTCGGGTCTCGGCTGGTCACAACTGGGTGAGCGGATATCGCAGGACCAACGGAATGACGTCATGTTGCCGTCCAATCGATGCCGGGGGAGCCACCGTACCGCAGATCCGCAGGAAAACTCGTGCAATTTGGTGCAGCGACGCATCGCCCGGACTGGAAGCCGATACGAATATGTTAGATACCTGATCATGACACGCCAGCCTGAAATCGCCGCTCCGGGCAAGCGGCAACGTGACCTGCGCCTGGATTTCTTCCGGGGGCTGGCGATGTTCATCATCCTGTTTGCCCACACGCCGGGCAATGGCTGGACGCTGTGGATTCCGGCGCGCTTCGGCTTCTCTGACGCAACCGAGATCTTCGTCTTCTGCTCGGGTATGGCTTCGGGCATCGCGTTCGGATCCGTCTTCCTCAAGAAAAGCTGGTTTCTCGGGGCGGCACGGATCTGTTTCCGGGTCTGGCAGGTCTACTGGGCACATATCGGCGTGGTTCTGGCAACCGCACTGCTGATGGTGATTATCGACGTCACGCAGTTTGGTGACCCGTCGAAGGAGTATGCGCGCTGGTTCCCGGTCGGCGGGTTGTTCACGCGCTCGGAAGAGACGCTGCTGGGTCTTTTCACCCTGACCTACGTGCCGGGGCTGTTCGACATATTGCCGATGTATTTGGTCATTCTGGCGATGGTCCCGCTGGTCATGGCGATCTACCGCGTCGGTGGGCGCGAGGCGGTTTTCGCCTTCATCGCGGTCACGTGGCTCTGCGCGAACCTTGCCGGATACGCCCGGATCGCTGCGCGCGACGAAATCGAACTGTCCGCCTTCCAGCAGGCATTCGTCTGGGCCGGAAGTCATTTCACCTGGATGAACTTCCCGGGGATTCCGTGGCAGGAAAATGCGACCTGGTTCTTTAACCCGTTCGGCTGGCAGCTCGTGTTCTTCACCGGCTTCAGCTTTGCCATGGGCTGGATCCCGGCGCCGCCCGTCAACCGCACGCTGGTGATCATCGCCATCGGCGTGGTCGTCCTCACAGTGCCGTTCGCCTGGCACAAGATGTATCAGTATCTCAGCGGTTTCATTCCCGACAGCATGGTCGGGCGCGGTCTCTGGGAGGCACGCGGCTTTATCGAGCCTGTGCGCTGGAAGTCCTGGGTCGGCGGTTGGCGCTACCTGCATTTCCTCGCGGTTGCCTACCTTGCATGGGCCGCGGTCGGGCCGGGCGGCATCCGGCTGACGACGGGCTGGCAGGTCATTGCTCGCACCACGAAACACCGACTGACCGTGCGCGTCGTTGCCGGGGCCGTGCTGCTCCTGACCGCGCCCTACACGCTGATTGACGAGATCAAGTTCCTCCTCCCGGCGCTCGACACTTGGCTTTTCGAGAACATCGTGCTGATCCCCGGCCGCTACCTCGGCATGGTGCACCTGATCGCGCTCACGGCACTGATCATGTTCACCTGGCATTCGATCGGCGACCGTGCGCGCACCTGGCTCGTGCGCGATGCGTTCCTCGCCTGCGTTCCGGTGATCCGGAAGGTCGGCACCCAGTCGCTTGCCGTTTTCCTTGTCTCCATCGTCTTAAGCCGTTTCAGTGGCGCGTGGATGGATGGCATGGGTGTGCGAATGGCGGATTACGGCTGGGACTACCTGACACCGCGCGATGCGTGGATGACCGCGATGGTCAATCTGACCGGTGTGGCGATCCTGATCGGCACCGCCTATTTCTGTTCATGGATCAAGCGCCAGCCCTGGCGCGACCGGGCTCCCAGCACCACGCCCGCCCCGACAGGCAAGACCGGCAACGCGCCCAGCGCGGTCCCGGCAGAATAAACACCCGAAGGAGTACGAGTCTTGTTCGTCCAGGCGATCCCCAGCGCGGCAACCGCCCGCGCGGTATTGTACGACGCGGATACGGCGCTGACGCGCCTGCGCCGTCACAACGGCCCGAAACCCTTCGTCATCGGTCAACTCGGTCAGTCGCTCGACGGGCGTATCGCGACCCCGACAGGCGCCTCGAAGTACATCAACGGGCAGGAAGCGCTGCGGCATCTGCATGCGATCCGCGCCGAGGTCGATGCCGTCGTGATCGGCGTCGGCACGGCCATCGCCGATGATCCCGCTCTGACGACGCGGCATGTCGAAGGGCCGAATCCGGCGCGTGTCATCATCGACCCGCACGGGCGTCTGCCGAGGGATACATCGATGCTGCGCGACGGGGCAGCCCCGGTGATTGCACTGACCTGCCGGGGTATCGCCTCGGCGCCGGGGACGGAATCGGTCGAACTCGATTGCGACGGCACAGACCACATCCAGCCGCATGCGATCCTGTCGAAGCTGGCCGGGCGCGGATATCGCAAGATCCTGATCGAAGGGGGCGCGAAGACGCTGGCCGGGTTCATCAATGTCGGTGCCATCGATGAGCTGCACCTGATGTTGGCGCCGATCATCCTCGGTTCCGGCAAGACCGGGCTGAACCTCGCGCCGATCGAGAACCTCGACGAGGCGCACCGACCCATCGTCCGGACCATGCGCTTTCGCGACGGCGATATGCTATGCATGTGCGATCTAGCTGAACAGAAGGCGGAGACTGCCTGACCGCACCTCCGTCTGAGCCAGACGGAGGGACGGGATGGAACGCTATTCACTGGCCCAGCGGGTGTTGCACTGGGTGATCGCGGTGATGGTGCTCGGGGCGCTGACGGTCGGTTGGACACTGGGCACGCTTGGGTTCCAGTCAACGGTCGAGACCTTCGGTCAGGCCATGACCAACACGCTCTACAAGTATCACAAGACCTTCGGCATTCTGATCCTCGGCCTGATGCTGATCCGCATCGTGCTCAAGCTGGTATTGCCAAGCCCGGCCTACGACCCGCCATTGTCCCGGTTCGACCGCATCGCCTCGGGCGCGGTGCACGGAGTGCTCTACGTCGCACTCGTCGGCATGGCGGTCACGGGTTGGCTGGGCACCGGAGCGTCCGGTTTTCCGGTGGAGTTCTTCGAATGGGAACTGCCCAAAGTCCTCGACAAGGACAGGGCCGTCGGGACCTTGCTGATCTACACGGTGCATGGCGTGTTCGGCTACGTAATCACGCTCTGCGTTTTCCTTCATATCGGCGGCGCCCTGAAGCACTGGCTTGTCAACAAGGACGGTGTGATGGGCAGGATGAGCTTGATCTGAGGTTTCGCTTAGCCGGGGCAACGCAAGCGCCGTTGTCTGCGCGACAGGGTCCCCACGCGATTATGATGGTCAATCGCCAGACACTCCGTGGCATCTCGGCTGCCGCTCCAACACCTGCATTGGTCACGATCGACCACAACCATCGCATGACGAACGGCCGGTGAAGCGAACCGGCGATCACGGAACACCAAAGGTTATCTCCGAAAGGTCACTTGCCCAATCCGGTACGAATACATCCGGGCCATCTGACCGCAACGTACAGTCGAGAATGCTCAGCGTCTGAGCGGGCGCGATTGTGCGGATCAGGGCCTCAACGGCGGGTCAACCCACGTCACTCTTCACCAAAGCGTGTTCCCCGCGCAGCGTTGCGCGGGGAACCGTCATTCAAAAATAACCGCTTTCCTTGACAGGGGTTCGGTGCTTGGGCCATCTGCGCGCGCTCAATACACCCCAATCAAGGAGTCCCAAGATGTCCGCCCAGATCAAAGTCACCCTGCCCGACGGAGCCGTGCGCGAATTCGCCGCCGGCACGACGGGCGTCGAGGTGGCAGCGGACATTTCGAAATCGCTTGCGAAACAGGCACTTGCCTGCCGGATCGACGGCGTTTTCTCGGACCTGTCGATACCGCTCGAACAAGACGTGTCCCTCGACATCATCACCGGGAAGAACGACGCGGAAGCGCTGGAACTGATCCGCCACGATTGCGCTCACATCATGGCCCGCGCCGTGCAAGAGATCTGGCCGGACGTCAAGGTCACCATCGGCCCGGTGGTCAACAACGGCTGGTACTATGACTTCGACCGGGACGAGCCGTTCTCGGAGGAGGACTTCGAGCGCATCGAGAAGAAGATGCGCGCGATCATTGCGGCACGCGACCCGGTTCGCACCGAAACCTGGGACCGCGGCCGAGCGATCGCCTTCTACGAGGAGAACGACGAGCCCTACAAGGTCGAGCTCGTCAACGCGATCCCCGAAGGCGAGGCGATCCGGATGTACTGGCACGGGCATTGGCAGGACCTTTGCCGGGGTCCGCACCTGCAACATACCGGTCAGGTTCCGGGCGATGCGTTCAAGCTGATGTCGGTGGCAGGTGCCTATTGGCGCGGTGACAGCAGAAACAAGATGCTGCAGCGGATCTACGGCGTTGCGTTCAAGTCCCGCAAGGATCTCGATGCGCATCTGCACATGCTCGAGGAAGCCGCGAAGCGCGATCACCGGCGCATTGGCAAGGAAATGGAGCTGTTCCACCTGCAGGAAGAAGCGCCCGGCATGGTGTTCTGGCATCCGAACGGCTGGTCGGTCTATCGCGCGCTCGAGGACTACATGCGCCGCCGCCTGACCAGCGCAGGGTACAAAGAGATCAAGACCCCGCAGGTGGTGGACCGCAAGCTCTGGGAGGCCTCGGGTCACTGGGACAAGTACCGCGAGAACATGTTCATCACCGAGATCGATGAGGAACATGCCAATGAGAAGCGGGTGAACGCGCTGAAGCCGATGAACTGCCCCTGCCATGTGCAGGTCTATAATCAGGGGCTCAAATCCTATCGCGATCTGCCGCTGCGCATGGCGGAATTCGGCTCGTGCCATCGGTACGAATCCTCCGGATCGATGCACGGTCTGATGCGTGTGCGCGGCTTCACGCAGGACGACGCGCACATCTTCTGCACCGAGGATCAGATCGAGTCTGAGACGGCGAACTTCATCGAACTGCTGAGCTCGATCTACAAGGACACCGGGTTTGCGAGTTTCGACATCAAGTTCTCGACCCGGCCCGATGTTCGTGCCGGATCGGACGAGATCTGGGACAAGGCCGAGGCCGCACTCGAAGCGGCAATCCGCAAGGTGACCAATGACTATGAGGTCGATCCCGGTGAAGGCGCGTTCTACGGCCCGAAGCTCGACTTCAAGCTGACGGATGCCATTGGCCGCGAATGGCAGTGCGGCACCTTCCAGGCGGATTTCGTCCTGCCCGAACGGCTGGGCGCGGAATACATCACGCCGGACGGCGACAAGGCCCGCCCGGTGATGATGCACCGCGCGATCCTCGGCTCGTTCGAGCGCTTCATCGGCATCCTGATCGAGAACTACGCCGGGCGCTTCCCGCTATGGCTCGCGCCGAGGCAGGCCGTCGTGACAACCATCGTCTCGGACGCCGACGACTACGCCGACATGGTGGTGCGGAAACTGACAGAAGCCGGGATGCGTGCCGAGTCCGACAAGCGCAACGAAAAGATCAACTACAAGGTCCGCGAGCACTCGGCGGCCTATGTGCCAGCCATCCTCGCGGTCGGTCGTCAGGAGGTCGAGGCCGGCACGGTCTCGGTTCGTCGTCTCGGTGAGAAGGGCCAGAAGGTGATGCCGCTCGACGAGGCCATCGCGGCTCTCGCCGAGGAATCGCTCGCGCCAGATTTGCGGCCGACGCCGGATCAGTAGCGCCCGACGGAGATTAGGAATGGTTCCGAAAGTCGAGGGCATTGCGCCGGTCATCCAGGTGACGGACGTCCCGGCGGCCACGGCGTTCTTCTGCGACATTCTGGGCTTCGAGAAGCGCAACGATGACGGGCGTGGCGGTTGGGCCCTTATCGCACGTGGCGATGCGGGGATCATGTTCATCGCGGCGGGACCTGACCATGAGCCGGAAAGTCCGGCCTGCCAAACCTCAGCCTATATCTGGGTCGACGGGGTCGATGCGCTCTGGTCCGAGGTTCGGGAAAAGCTTTCGGCGCATCCTATCGAACGGGTGCGCGCCCCGTTTAACCAGGAATACGGGATGCGCGAGTTCCACGTGTCGTGGGAAGCCTTCCTCGTCCATTTCGGGCAAGGCATCGATCCTTGATCAGGTGTCTCCGCCTTTGTCGCGGTTGCGCAGGTACTTGATGTAGAAGACGATCATCGCCAGCACCATGTGGAACGGCATCTGACCGATGCCCGGTACAGCCGGTGCACTGTAGCCCGGTTGCGGCGTCATATGACCTTCATCCGAGATGATCGAGAACAGTTCCTCGACCCCGTCCTGGGCCTTGTCGAACAGCTTGTTCAGACTGCCCATATCCGGGCCGCCGTAGTTGCGCACCATGTCGTCCAGCATCTCGAGCAGGTTCTGCGCCTTGCGCTGCACGTAGTCGAGATTGCCCTGCCGCGCGCGCAGGCTCTCGTTGACCGACCAACGATGCTGCCGCGGGATCTTCCTGGCCGCAAGTGACTGCACGTGCAGCCAGCCCTGCGCGTTCTTGATGTTCTGCAGACAGCTTTTCAGGATACGCCCGGCGCGCTCCAATTTCTCCCAGTTCACGTGGTAGTTCACCGCGCCCGGGTTCGGTCCACCGGTTCCGGTGAAGGCCGGGTGCTTGATGAGCTCGGCGTGAACGCGGTCGAGCGTCTGATCGATCAATCGCCATTGCGGTTGGTGGCGCCCCATCTGGTTGTCTCCGTGAAAGCCGCTGAAGTTGCTGCGAGCATTGCACGTTCGCGAAGGCAGATCTGTAACGGATGATTCACCATAGGTTGTTTGGCTTGGGCGTTAGCTCTCCGCTCCGAGCCGCGCGCACAGATCCCCCATCGCCAGTTCTCCCTCCCGCGTCTGTCCACCGATCTCGAGGAACCGCGCCATGTTGCGCCGGGCTTCGGGTGTTTGAAGCAAAACCTGAAAGTTGAAGGCCTCGTCCATCATGCCCTGCTCGCGCTCCTTTGCGGAGCTGTCGATGGACATCTTTGCCAGTTCGACGGCTTTCGCAGGAAATGAGGCGATCCGCCGGGCGAGATTATCGACAAACGGGCCGATCTCGTCGGCTGGCAAAGCGCGGTTCAAGTACCCCCATGCCTCGGCCGTCTCGGCGTCGATATCGTCACATCCGAGCATGACTTCCAAAGCCCGCGCCCGGTTCATCAGGCGGGGCAGCCGCTGAGTGCCCGTGCCGCCGGGGAGGATACCGAGCGCGACCTCCATCTGGTTGACGATGGTCTTGCCCCGCACGCCGAAGCGCATGTCGAACGAGGCTGCCAACTCGCTGCCGCCGCCGCCGATCCGTCCTTCGATCTGCGCGATCGTCACGACCCGCGACGTCCGGAACCGCTCGCACATCGCGTGGTAAGGCTTGATCTGCCGGGTCGGTACGGGAGGCTTGTCGATCGGGCGCTCAAGGATCGCGCCAACGTCGAAATGAGCGATAAAGAAGTCCGGATTGGCGCTCTTCATCACGAGCACACGGACGTCCGGGTCCGCTTCAATTTCGTGCGAGAGTTGATCGAGTTCCACGAAGAGCCCCGGTGTCATGACATTGATCGGCGGGCAGTCTATGATCGCGCTGGCGACGCCGCGGTCGAGCGAAACCGTGATCATCTCAAAATCATAGGCCATTTGATTACCTCCCGTTTCCGGGAGCGTATCGGTGTTGCATTTGATCGTGAACCGCGATCTCGATCAGAAGTCTGGGTCGGACAAAGCAATCCGCTGCGTTCGAGCCGCATTGGCGTTGTCCACGAACGCCCGAAGGACCGCAGGGTAGAGACGATGCTCCTGCCGGAGCACCCGCGCTGCTAGGGTCTCCTCCGTGTCACCGGCCAGCACCGGCACGACCGCCTGTCCGAGGATCGGCCCTGAATCGAGAGCCGGCGTGACCTCGTGGACCGTGCATCCATGCACCGCCATGCCCGATGCGAACGCGCTTCGGTGCGTGTTCAGACCCTTGAACAGGGGCAGCAGCGATGGGTGGATGTTGAGCATCCTGCCCGACCAGCTTTCCACGAATGCGTCAGTCATGATCCGCATGAAGCCGGCAAGCGCGATCAGCTCGACATCGTGCTCCGCCAGTGCCGCGCTCATCGCCGCGTCGAACTTCGCGCGGTCCTCGAAGCTGCGATGATCGACGACGGCGGTCGCCACGCCCAGTGCTTCGGCCTTTACGAGACCCGCGGCATTCGGTCGGTTCGACAGGACCAGCACCGGCTGTGCGGGATGGTCAGTGTCCTGCATCGACTTGACGAGTGCCACCATGTTCGAACCCGACCCGGAGATCAGGATCGCCACACGGCGCTTCTGCGTCACAGCAGAGACCCTGAGTAAGTGAGACCTTCCGCGCCTGTGACACGGCCCATCCGTACTGCTTGTGTGCCCAATCGGGCGAGCGTTTCCGTCGCCGCATCAGCTTGGTCTTCGGGCACCACGGCGATCATCCCGATCCCGCAGTTGAATGTGCGGAGCGCCTCGGTCTGATCGAGCCCCGAGCGTGCGGCGAGCCACTCGAACACAGGCGGCAGATCCCACGCATTCAGGTCGATGTCGGCACCCAGCCCGTCGGGCAGCACGCGCGGCAGATTCTCGGTGAGGCCGCCGCCCGTGATATGGGCGAAGCCGTGGGCGCGGGTCTCGTGGATCAAAGCCATCGCCTCACGCACGTAGATGCGGGTCGGCTCGAGCAGGGCAGCGCCAAGCGTGCCAGCAGAGAACGGTGACGGCGCGTCCCAGGCGAGGCCGCTGTCCGCCACGATCCGGCGCACCAGCGAGTAGCCATTCGAGTGGACGCCGCTGGACGGCAGGCCGAGAAGAACGTCGCCTGCTGAGACGTTGTGCGGCAAGGCCGAGCCGCGCTCCATCGCGCCAACGGCAAACCCCGCGAGGTCGAAATCCCCGTCCGCATACATGCCCGGCATCTCGGCGGTTTCCCCGCCGATCAGTGCGCAGCCAGCCTGTCGACAACCCTCGGCGATGCCCTCGACGACGGAGGCGCCATGCTCGACTGACAGCTTTCCCGTCGCGAAATAATCCAGAAAAAACAATGGCTCGGCGCCCTGACAGACAAGATCGTTGACGCACATGGCAACCAGATCAATGCCGACAGTGCTAACCTGGCCGGTATCGATGGCGAGCCGCAACTTGGTGCCGACACCGTCGGTGGCCGCGACCAGAACAGGGTCGGAATACCCCGCGGCTCTAAGGTCAAAGAGCCCGCCAAACCCGCCGATCCCGCCCATGATACCGGGCCGGTCAGTCGATGCCACTGCGGGCTTGATCCGGTCGACCAGAGCGTTCCCGGCCTCGATATCGACACCGGCGTCCTTGTAGGTCAGACGGTTGGGACGGTCGCTCATGTGGCCCCCTGCGCATGGTTGCGCGTGCCTTATCGCAGGGGCGGCGCGCGGGCAACGCCAATACGATGATTGACCGCTCACCGCCGCGGGCTTAAGTCCGGTCCCCGCCGGGCCCGTAGCTCAATTGGTTAGAGCAGACCGCTCATAACGGTTTGGTTGGGGGTTCAAGTCCCTCCGGGCCTACCACTCCCTATGAAGTCAGTGGAAAAAGTCTTGATCGGGTGCTGTTTGGGGACAATTGCGGGCACAACGACATTATCTTTAAGAGTTAGTTCTGGTGCTGTGGGTGAACGAAAGGCCGATTCCAATCCGCTTTACATCGTTACGAGCAATGATCTTTCGATCGGCTGTCCGGGTACACCCGTTCGATGCGGTTTTTGACGTATCGTTCACTAACGGATACGGTCGCCGCGTTTGCGGCGACCGTCTTCACAGCGCGTGCGCTGAAAGCTGACCCGATCAGTATGGTGCGATGCGCACCCAGTTGTCATCAGCCTGTGCGATGTGCTTCGGGATATCAGCCTGCCATTTCTTCCGGGCGCCTTCGTGCACGAAGAGGTAGAGCCGGTCGTCGACGATCTGCCAAACGTTCGGGTCGCCCGGACGCTTGTAGTTCTGGGACGCGGCCCAGGCACAGTAGCCATCGTACTTTGGGGCTGTCGCCGGTGCATATGCAACGGGGTCTGCCGCAAACGCATCGCGGTTGGCTTCACTCGCGAAGAACCACACGGCACCGTTCCAGAATTGGTGGAACTTGGCCTGGCCCATCGTTGCCTTGCCGTCCTTGAAGTAGGAAACGGTGTCATGGCCACCGATTGCTACAGCAAGTTGGTTGGTGGCGTTTGCAGCGCCGGCGGCGAGCCCGGCCACAACGAGTACCGCAGCCATTGCAAGTTTCTTCATGATGTTTTCCTCCATCGGATGTCAGGGGTCCTCGGCGAAATTTCGGAAGCAGAGGCTTGCCACTGGTCAGTCTTCGGTCGTCTGATTTGACACAGATGGATTGATGGGAAATTTTCCCATTGTAAAATAACTCGCTCTCACAAATAGTTGTGGAGTGTTGAGGATGACGTCTCTGCAGCTTGATAGGTTATGATCTGAGACCGCAATGGTTCGGCCGGAATCCAGGCGGAGTGAAGAGGACGATGGCAGACGACGATAAAGCCACGGCTGAACAGTCCTTAGCGGCGCTGATTGCGCCGATCGCCCGGATCATGATTGAGAACGGCGTTGTCCTCAATGATGCGATCGACATGCTGAAGACAGCGCTTGTGCAAGCCGCCGTGTCTGACGATCCGGGTGCCTCAGCCAGCCATGTCAGCCTGCGCACGGGCGTGCATCGCAAAGACATCAAGCGTATGGAGCGTCGCGACCCGTCACCCGAGCGCGCCATCGCTGCTGCGCGGGTTCTGACGCGCTGGCAGAGTGATCCGACCTTTTCGATCAACGGGTCGCCGCGCCCCTTGGCGCGCGGCGGAGACGACGGTTTCGACGCATTGGTCCGCAGCGCAAAAATTGACGCCGCACCGGCGACGGTATTGTCGCTGTTGATCGCCGCCGGAAACGTGGCGGAGGAAAGCGGCACCCTGCATTTCGTCCACGCAGCAGTCGTACCGCTGGACCGCGCAGAAAAGCTGCGTGCCGCAGTGGCGACGCTAGCTCCGCATCTGGCGACCACGGCGGAGAATATTTCTGGCGACACGCCACAGATGGATCAGGCCGTCAGATATTCTCACTTGTCGGAAAAGGCCGTTGCCGAACTTCAGGAAATGGGCGCAAAGCTGGCTAAGGACATGCTCCAAACAATGAACAAGAAAGCGAACGAGCTGCAACAGGCGGAAGAAGGATCGAACCTCTTCGTTCTCGGGGCCTTTATGCACAGTAAGGAGCATGAATGATGCGGCGGCTGGGACTCGCCCTGATCCTTTGCCTCGGCTTTGGGGTTGCAGGCGCTGACGAAAAAGAAGGCGGCATCATCGGCACCGGCGTCGTCGGCGAAGTCACGGGGCTCAAGACGTTTGAAGTTGCGGGGATGCGCTTCAACCTGCCGGACGCGATTGGCTTGGACGGGATAGACAGCATCGAAGACTTGCGGATGGGTATGACACTGTCGCTGCGCGCTGCGCGGGATGGGGAGGGCTGGAAAGCAATCGAGTTGCGGCGCCTGCCGGTCCTCATCGGTCCAATCACCGGCGAAAACGAAGTCATGGGCGTGCCTATTATCGGCGATCTGCCAAAGGATGGAGCGGTCGTGATCGACGGGTTCTGGTCGGTTGAAGGCGTCGTTGCAACGCGCGTCACCCCGACAGAGCGCGGGGTGGACCAAGTGATCGGGCGATATGATCCGCAAGGCTCAGTTGGAGCAGTCCCGCTGATTGGCGGACTCACAGGTAAAGCCGAGCCGGGCGAGGTTGTGACGATAAAAGGTAAATTCCGTCGTGAAGGCTTCCGCGTCGTTGATCTCGAGGTCGGCGTGTTCGACGGGACCAGTCCTGATTTGCTTTTGGCGGAAGGCTTTTTCGACAAACCAAACAAAGCGGGGGGCGCCACACTGCTGAGCGTCGACGCAAGGACGGCTAAGACCAGAGATGCTTTTGGCAGCGGACAGAAGATCCGACGTTGTGCCCTACGCGGTAGCTTCGATTTCGAACGGAACGCGCTGTCTCAAGAAGACGCCCAAACCATCGATGATTTTTGTATCAGCGCGGTTCGATAGGGCGAAGTTTGGAGACCCGTCCGTTCTTCGCGACCCGTTTCTCTCGGCTTCATCGGCAAGCGGGATTGCGTGAGCGTCTGATGCGACATCGGCGCCGAGCGGTATGGCGGGTTCTTAAAGGCCGAAGGATGGCAGCTGGCGCTCCTAGACTAGAGACCGATGCGGGAAAACCCCGCCAGTGGGTAGCGTTGTCCGCAAATAATCCCTTTATTGATGCCACATGACGCGAGCGCTTTCGCGAGCATTGATTCATTCGGGGCTCCCGCGTTGCCGCCAATGTTCCGCGCGTGGGCACTCAGAAAAAGCTCCGACATGCCTTATGAAGAAATCCCAAGTCGCCCGGACCGTGGCGCTGGGAGAAAGTGTCTTCGCTTTGGTATGGCTCTGAGATTTCGCGCCCGAGCTTCTTGCATGACGTGCCGTCGGACGCGGCCGCGCCGCTGCTCAAATCAGCTTCGTCGGTGCGGGATCCGAGCGACGCGCTAACCTTTCATCCGATCCACGACAGCAGAGAAATTGAACCGCCAGGCCTTGGCCGATTTCATGAGCGCGAGTGTACATCGCGCGTCGTCGTCACTGCGCCAAGGGGCCTTCCAGAGATGCGTCTCGATCGCGCCATGGGCTAGGAACGCCCTGAGGTTTTCGATTTTCTCCGCGCGTTTCTCCAGCGTCGTGTCGGGCTCGTCGAGAATGATGTGCAGACGATCGCGCGGCGCGTCGTCCGCGTTTTGTGCAGGGTCATGGCTTTCGGATATTATGGCGGCACACAAGCCGTCTGGTGAATGAGCCACCCTCCTCAAATGATGGGAGTGTCCTTCGTCTGACACGTCGGGCAGTGGTAAAGCGTGCGTCCGCTCAGCTTTGACTTTTCGATCGCGCCATCGCAGGCGGGGCAGATCTCCCGAGCGAAAATATTGGTCCGTTCCGTCACCGCCTTTCCAGTCTTCTCCAGAACGCCGTTCGTGATGATCGAGTTGGTCTCCACACCAACCTGCAGGAGCGTCCGCATATCGTCCCAAAGTCCCCGGAGTTCGTCCTCGGGAATATCGACGCCGCGCGTCATCGGGTTCAGCTTTCTCAACCAGAGAATTTCGGCGCGATAGATGTTCCCGATCCCTGAGATCACCTTCTGATCCATTAGAAGGCGGGCGATCGGAGCACGACTCTTGCGGATCGCGGCAATCGCGCGGTCGGGATCGGGCGTTTCTGACAGAAGATCGGGTCCGTACCGCAGCGTAAAGGCCTCCATAGTGGCCGTCGGAAAGAGCTCGCAGGTGTTCGGACCGATGATGTCGATGACGTGCTCCGCGCTCGCGAGCCGCACCCTTACCACCTCGCGCGGCGGTTTTGCCGGCTGCTTCTGACACACGAAGTAACCGCCGAGACCGAGGTGGATGTGCAGGGTCTCGCCGTTGGAGAAATGATAGAGAAGGTGTTTGCCGACCGCGCCCGTACCTTGGCACGTCGTTCCATCTATCTTTGCGGCACCTTCGGAGAACCGCCCCTGCGGCGAATTTGCTGAAACGACCTTGCCGCCGATCATCGCGGCGTGGTCGCGCGCTGCGCGGTGAATCGTGTGTCCTTCAGGCATGTGATCCCCGTCGTTTCTCACAGTCGCCGCATGCGCAAGCGTTGCTTTCGTCAAACCGACACATAGCTTGCGCGGGACAGCAGCCAATCGGAGCCGGCGTGTCAAAAACCCTCATCATTTTTCCGCATCAGCTTTTTGATCAACATCCGGGGCTTGTGGAAAATCCGGATCGAATTCTGCTTGTCGAAGACCCGCTTTTCTTCGGCGATCCGCAATATCCGGCGACATTTCACAAGCAGAAGCTGTGGCTCCATCGCGCGACGATGGCGCACTTCGCGGAGAGGCTGAAGGGCAAGGGATGGTTGGTTGAGATCGCGAAGTATCGGCGGGACACAGGAATGATCGCGCGCGTGATCGATGGTCTCGCCGATGACGGAGTTCGTGAGATTGTCGTGGCCGACCTGGTAGACTTCATGGCGATGAGGCGCCTTCGCCACGCCGTGAGGGGCGCGGATATCTCGTTGAGGGTGTTGGACACGCCGGGGTTTTTGAACACCTGGCGCACGAACGACGCGTGGTCGAAGGGCCGCAAACGCTGGTTCATGGCCGAGTACTACAAGTTCCAGCGTCGGCGGCTCGATGTCCTGATGGACGGGGACGAACCTGTCGGCGGACAATGGAGCTTTGACGAAGACAATCGGAAGAAAGTGCCGAAGGCGAAGCTCGGTCATCTGCCCGAATTGCCTTCCGTGAACCGCAGCCAGATTGACCTCGACGCGAGAGACAGCGTTGAGGCGGACTTTCCGGAGAACTATGGCTCGCTTGAGGCGCTGATTTATCCGACGCGTCATGAGGAGGCCGAAGCCTGGCTGAATGCTTTTCTAAAGGAGCGGTTCGAGGATTTCGGCCCCTATGAAGACGCAATCGTGGAGGGTGAAAGCTGGCTTTGGCACAGCGTCCTGACGCCAATGCTGAACATCGGTCTGCTGACGCCTCGGCAGGTTCTGGATGTCACGCTAGAACATGCAGATAGACACGATGTGCCGCTGAACTCTCTCGAGGGTTTCGTACGGCAGATCATCGGTTGGCGGGAGTTCATGCGTGCAACCTATGAAGACCTGGGCGTCCAGATGCGCACGACAAACCACTGGGGCCACACGCGGAAAATCCCTCAATCGTTCTACGACGCGACGACCGGCATCGACCCGATCGACGACACGATCAGGCGGATCATCGCCACGGGATACTGCCACCATATTGAACGGCTCATGGTTCTGGGTGGCTTCATGTTTCTGTGCGAGTTCGATCCCGATGATGTCTACCGCTGGTTCATGGAGATGTTCGTCGACAGCTACGACTGGGTGATGGTGCCGAACGCTTACGCGATGAGCCAACACGCCGATGGCGGGTTGATAACCACGAAGCCGTATTTTTCGGGATCGAACTATGTCCGGAAAATGAGCCATTGGCCCAAGGGCGATTGGGCGGACGTTTGGGACGGGCTCTACTGGCGCTTCATCAACAAGCACAAAGCCGAGCTTGGCGGCAATCCGCGCTGGGCCATGATGTGCCGCACAGCTGACCGTATGAGCGATGAAACGAGAGAAACGCATTTACAAAATGCGGAAAGTTACCTTCGTTCTCTTCGGTAGCGTCCGCGACGAGACGTTGAGCGAGACACAGATTGCAGCTCTCGCTAAGGCTAAGTCAGACTCAACACTTCGAGAGAGGACTACATTCGAAGAAGACCGCACTCATCTCTCAGGAGTCTCGTGCCGATCGGGCGCACTAGGAAAATAGAAATGGGTAACGTGTTCTCATGGGACAAGAACCGGCGGCTTCTCGCAATGACCGGAACGAAGTTGGGGCTCAGGTTAAGCCCCACGGCTCAGCGCTACAACGTCGCCCCGATCTGCCAGGGCACAAATTCCAGATCACCGAGGCCCTGGCGCTCGGAGTGGGTCTTTTCACCGGAAGCAACTGCCAGGAATTTCGCGTAGATCTCCCGCCCCACATCCTCGAGGGACTTGCCGTCGGAGATGACGGCACCTCCGTTGATGTCCATGTCGAAGGGCATCTTGCGGAACAGCTCGGCGTTGGTTGCGACCTTGATGGTCGGCGCGGGTTTGGAGCCGAAGGCCGAGCCCCGCCCGGTCGTGAACACCACGAGGTTGGAGCCTCCGGCGATCTGGCCGGTCACGCTGGCGGGGTCGTAACCGGGCGAGTTCATGAAGGTGAAGCCGCGCGTCGTGACCTGCTCGGCATAGTCCCAGACGGCGGCAAGCGGTGCCGTGCCGCCCTTGGCCGCGGCGCCGAGGGATTTCTCGAGGATCGTGGTCAGCCCGCCGGCCTTGTTGCCGGGCGAAGGGTTGTTGTTCAGCGTGGCGTAGTTTCTGCGGGTGTAGTCCTCCCACCACTGGATGTAGCCGAGCAGCTTCTTGCCGGTCGCCTCGTCTGCGCGGCGTGTCAGCAGGTGCTCGGCGCCGTAGATCTCGGGCGTCTCGCCCAGCACTGTAGTGCCGCCCTGGGCAACGAGCAGGTCCGAGGCGTAGCCCACGGCGGGATTGGCGCCAACGCCCGACCAGGCATCGGAGCCGCCGCATTGCAGGGCGACGGTGAGCTCTGAGGCCGGGCACTCGGTGCGCGTGGCCTCGTTGGCGAGCGGCAACATCGTGCCGATCTTCTTGACGCCCATCTCGACCGTGCGGGTCAGGCCGGCCACGTTCTGGATGTTCATCCACTGGAAGAGCGGGCCGATCTCGAGCCCGAAGGCCTCCATCAGCCATTCGATCTGGTTGCCCTCGCAGCCGAGGCCGACCATCAGGACGCCGCAGATGTTGGGGTGGCGCGCATAGCCCCACATGACGCGCTGCAGGGCCTCGAAGCCTTCGCCGTAATTCCCGCAACCGGTGCCGTGGGTGAAGGCGGCGACGCCGTCGATGTTGGGATAACTCGCGAGGATTTCGGGCGTGAAGGCGTCAGCGATCAGCCGGCAGGCGGTGGCCGAGCAGTTCACCGAGGAGAGCACTGCGATGTAGTTGCGCGTGCCGACGCGGCCGTCGCGGCGGCGATAGCCCATGAACGTATCGCGTTCGGCCTCGGGCACCATGGCGACGGGGCGGATGTCGGTGCCGAACTCGTAGTCGACATCGGTGCCGCGGAACTCGGTATTGTGGGTGTGGACGTGGTCGCCTGCGGCGATGTCGGCAGAAGCGTAGCCGATGACCTGATTGTACTTGGTGACGACGCCGCCTGCCGGAATGTCGGCGGTGGCCAGCTTGTGTCCGCGCGCGATCAGGCCGGTCGTGGCGATATCCTCGACCGGGTGGCCCGCTTCGAGCGGGCGAAGGGCCGTGACGACATTGTCTGCAGCGTCGAGACGGACGAAATCGGACATTGGCTTGGTCTCCCTGGCGTTCGGGCGCACACTATCACCGGCGCGTGACGGGGCAACGGTTCGTCAAGCATTATCACCATAGAGACGCTTGCATTTCGGTGCCTGTTGCCGATGATGCGCCCGCCTTTGGGGGGCATGAGAAGCCGGTCGGGACGAGCAGGGAGTCAAGAATGGCCAAGCAACTGATGTATTACGAGAAGGTGGTGCCGATCAGCCTCGAGCGCCACAAGGGATGGTCGGTGGCGCAGGGCGATTACGGGTTCGCGCGCGAGACCAATGCGGCACCGCTGATGTGCGCCGAGTTCCAGTCGGCGGCGACCGAACTGCCAATCGTCTTCGGCAAGACCGAGACCGGGTACACGCCGGTTGTGATCATCGGGATCGAGCAGGGCAAGGCGCTGACGGTCGATGACAAGGGCGGCTGGGTGGGCCAGTATATCCCGGCCTTCGTGCGGCGCTATCCGTTCGTGTTCGCCGAAGCCGAGGACAAGCAGACCTATACGCTGTGCCTGGACGAGGACTACGAGGGCGTCGACAGCGAAGGCGAGAGGGGTCAGGCGATGTATGACGGCGAGGAGCCGTCAGAGTTCCTGAAAAAGGTGCTGGAGTTCACCAAGAATGTCGAGCTCGAGCAGCGGCGCACGCTGGAATTCGGCAAACTGCTGGAAGCGAACGAGCTGATGACGCCGATGCAGGCTGGGATCACGATGCCGGACGGGCAGAAGCGAGCAGTAACGGGGTTCCACGTCGTGTCGCGCGAGAAGCTGAAGGAGATCAAGCCCGACGTGCTCACCGACTTCTTCGCCCGCGACGTGCTCGAGCTGGTCTACTACCACCTCGTGTCGCTTCGGAACATGGAGAAGCTGCGGGTTCTGGCGACGGCATAAGCGCTAAGGCGCGTTCGCGACGGGCAAGCTTTCAGAGAAACCGGCGTCACGCGGTTCTGGTTTGCCTGATCGCGCGATGGTGGTTGTGCACCGCGGGCCGACATGGCGCTTGGCCTGACCGCGTTCGCGGTGCAAGCTGCCCCATTGCCAGCGTCCCGCGCGACGCCAGCGCGGGGGAATTCGCATGACCGACGCCATCAAGTCGATGAAGCTCTACACGCAGGTCGAGCGCATTCACCGAGATCTGGAGAGCGTCGGGATCGGACCGTCGGATCCGTTGAGCGTCGATGCGCTGACGCCGTTCGACCAGCTTCACTATTTCGGGACCGAAGCCGTGGACGCAGCGATTGCCGCGATCGGGCCGGGAACGGGTGTCGACGTGCTGGATGTAGGGTCAGGGTTCGGAGGACCAGCGCGCTACATGGCCGACCGTTCCGGGTGCCGCGTCACGGCGGTCGAGCTGCAGCCTGATCTGGACCGGGCGGCGGCAGAGCTGACCGGGCGCTGCGGCCTCGGCGCGCGCGTCGAACACGTCTGTGGCGATATCCATGACGTCGAGTTGGCGGCGGACCGCTTCGGCGGTGCTATCAGCTACCTCGCGCTCTACCACATCCCCGACCGCGCGGCGGTCTATCGCAAGATTTTCGCGTCGATGGCACCGGGGGCGAGACTCTACGTCGAGGATCTGTATCAACGGGCAACGCCTACCGCGGCAGAGGCAGACGTGCTGCGCAACGCTCTCTTCGCGAACACGATGACGGATCTCGGCGGATATGCGGGCGAGCTTGAAGCGGCGGGCTTCACGGCGCTCGATCTGCAGGACGAGTCCGACAGGTGGGGCGGTTTCTGCGCCGACCGGCTGAACGCCTTCCGGGCGGTGCGGGAAGAGAAGCAGGCAGTACACGGCGCGGAAGTGGTCGAGGCGCTCGATACGTTTTACCAGACCATGTGCGACCTCTTCTCGGGCGGCTCGCTGGGCGGAGTCCGGGTGATCGCCCGGAAGCCCGAGAATTCATAGCGGTTCGTCTTATTCTAGCTGTCGTTGTGTCTTGGGCGGTGAGAAATTTAAGGATCAACTACGGCCGGTCATATCTAGCATAATGCAACCATACTACACGTGCGATTACCTAGAGCAGCTTGCGATGAGTGACGGTTTCGCGAGCCCCCAAAATGAGGACTCTGCCGACGTTTACTGCCTAGCGGTGATCCGCCCGGGCTCCCGACGACGAGCAGGTGCGAAACTCGCTGCGGACGTTTCTTCTCCAAGATCGCTGCACAGTTTCGATCAACGCGTCGCGCGCCCGATGGCGTACTCCGTTCAAGTGGAGAAGCTGGCAGAAAATCGGTCATCCACCCTCTCTTCGCGAGGAGGGCTACTGCGCAAAATTAGGCGTAAGACCGCGGACGAAACTTAGCGCACTTGCATTCACAAGCTCTGAGGCTTGTCGCCTCGAATGCTAACGCATCGCGGATCGGACACGACAGTGGAATAAATCGGAGATAGCTAACGCACTCTTACACATGCACTAATTCGGGCTTGGCCAAATAAACAGCCGCCACACCGAGCTGATTGATTGGTATGATCATCGAGCATTCTTGACGGGCGGCGCTGCAAGGATTGATCAGAGTGATTGTCCGTTTCGCCTCAATTCGGCCAAATTGTTTAACGGTGGTATAAAGCGTCGATTCTTAAATTGTGGGGGTGGTCATGGATGTAATCCGGGTAGCTGAGGAACGGCGCGCGGCGCTGCTTGAAGAAATTGCATTGCTCGACAGATTCATCGAAATGGGCAACGCATTACTCGCTAGCGCGGCTACGTCGAAGCAAAAGACAAGTGCAGCGGTTAATTCCGGAGAAGCTGACAAGACTCCAGTGGGGCAGGCGTCCGCGATGTCAGATCGCTTGACGGGTGCAGTAGAAACGCCGGAGCTTCAGCTTCCGAAGGTCGTTTCCGTGAAACCGGCGCCAGTTGACAAGAAGCTGTTTCAGCAACTGCTGGCTGAAAATCGCCGTCGTCGCCAAGAAACGACATCCACGATATCGACGGAGACTCCGCAAGGCGTTGCTGTTTCGGGATAAGCTACAATCAGATTTTTCGCAGCCTTTCGCCTCCTGCGCTCGCACACGGGGCACCGGGAACCTGCGCCACCCAACTTCAATCGATCCGGAATGACGAATGAAGCCCGGACAAAAAAGGGAAAGCCCCCGTCCGTAATCCACTGAGACTTACGCTTGACCATCCATCTGAGCCTGCTTCGTCCAGCTTTGCTAATGGGCTGACGTAACCCTCAGCTATATGGACGCCTCTCGGCCAAACGATTGTTGCTGCGTTCGAAGCCGATGCGAAGGCCGACCGGAAGCTTTTCGCGGCATTCTCGCCGCGTAAACCAGTTGATGATCCGGAGAAACGCGCTGGCGCCCGGTCGTTCAGGCCCGCTTCAGTCGCGGCGATCACGCGCTGTATGAAAGTAAGGCTGAGAACTCTCGTGACGGAGCCTGGCCCCGTTCACCCGCCTTCCTGGTGGGGCTCAGCCGGGGCCTGAGGAAAATCCCTCACGCGCTTCCAGCAACGCTTGATACGCTCTGTCCGCTGCTTGTAGGCGCGGACGAAATCCGATTGCATCCGATAGTGAAAAGTTCAGTCAATTGACGTAGCTCGCCGACCTCGTCAGTTGATCATCACCATACCGCCCTTGATGGTGCACATTGCCGACCCTTCGACCGTTGTCATGACGCCCTTGGCGTCGAGCTTGACCTGGGCCTGGATCGCGATCTGGACGGACTTGATGGTGATCTTGGCAGGTTCGAGCTTGATGGACGACGCCCCCACCTTGATCTCGTAGGACTTCATCGCCTGGACCTTGCCCAGACCTGCGCTGATCTTGGTCTGCTGATCGCCCATCTTGACCGTGATCGTCTGGTCCCCTTTGTCGATCGTGGTCGTCTGATCGCCCTTCTCGATCTTGTGGATGTCATCACCGTCGGTGATGGTTCGCTTGTCATCCATCTTGATGCTGGTGGTGCGCTTGCCCTCGGCAATTGTCAGCGTCTCGTCGCCCAGTTCGAGCGTCGTCGTGCGGTGACCACCCTTCGTGATCATCGCCCCGTACTTGTCCTTGGTGCCCGGCGCACCTTTCAGCGTGACTGTCTCGTCGCCGCCGGTCAGTTCGAAGGTGCGCGAGCCGCCAATCTTCTCGGTCTGATTGTTCCCGATCTCGATGTCATCGTCATGCTCGATGATCATCAGCCGGTCGCGCTCGGCGTGGATATAGATCTCTTCGTCGCCTTTCTTGTCTTCGAAGCGAAGCTCGTTGAAGTTTGCCGAGGACGTGCCGCCCTTAGAACTCTGAGACTTGATCGTGCTTTGCGTCTTGTCCCCAGGGAACTTGATCGGAGGCTTGTTGTTGCCGTTGTAAACGCAGCCGGTGACAAGCGGACGGTCGGGGTCACCGCCGATGAAGTCGACAACGACCTCCATGCCAACGCGCGGTATCCACACGCCGCCCCAACCTGAGCCCGCCCAGAGTTGTGCAACGCGGAGCCGCATCGAACACTGGTCCTCGCCGCCCGCTTTGGTGTTCCAATGGAACTTTACGAGGATGCGACCCTGATCGTCGACGTCGATCTCTTCGTCGTTCGGCGCGTTCTTCGACCTGATTACCAGCGCCGTCTGTGATCCCATGATTCTGGGGACCGGCGTGGTGTGCGGTGGCTTGTAGGCCAGCGTCGCGTCGGCAACCTCGTACTCGCCGTAGTAATCATTGTCCTGACCGACCGAGGCTCCACTGCCGGAGACGTGGTACGCTTGGCTGATCGTGTGCCGTGAAGCAATCACGTTGTGTTTGACGTTTTCCTCGTCGACGGGGTGCTTGCTGAGCGTGAACGCACCGCCTGCGTGCATGAGCGGCGCAAACCCGGCGCAGTACTTTCGAGCAGCTTCGGCACGTTCGGCATCCGTCAGAATATCGGCCAGCAGTTGCCCGACGCCCGGGTCGTAGTGGCCAGTGGGATACCGATAGTACGCAAAACCCGAATGCGTGTGGCTGGGTGAATCCGCGGGCGTCCCGATCTTTTCGAGCGCGGTATTGACCGTTTCGTAGTTGTAGTCGTCGGTCTCGACCTTCGCCGTGCGCAGCCTGTTCTCGTTCTGCCACTGAATGATCCGGGCTTCGCGAGATCCGGCCTGTTCCGTCGGCCAGAATTCAAGTGATGAGTAGGCGCCGATCGCAGGCAGGCTCGAGTGATCGTCGTAAATCTTGAGAACGTGTTTCTGGTCGGAGCATTCGAACCAGAAGAACATGCCCCACTTCTCCATCATGCGGCATGCGAAATCCCAATCGGTTTCTTGATATTGCACGCAATAGTGGATGGGATCGTAAGACTTCGTGACCCGGAATTCGACATCGGAGAACCCGGCCTCGCCGAAAACGAACTGAATGATGTCCTTGGCCGATTTCTGGTGCCAGACGCGGCTGTTCGATCCCCGCGTCAGCAGCCACGTCCACGGCCGCAGAACGAGCCGGTACTGCATGTGGTCGCCGCCCCAGCCGAGGAAGCGCAGTTCGGTGCACACTCCGTGGAAATAGCGGACGTCGCCGGTCAGGCCGTCCATTTCGACGTAGCACGGTTTTCCGATGATCTGGGCGGGATCGACAGGGCTTTCGCCGGCATTCAAAAGTGCGTCTACGGTCCACTCGAAATTTTCGCTGATGCCTTCGTAACCATCGAAATTTGTAAGGACGAGGGTATCAGCTCCTAGTGTGGTGTAGAGGCGAGCAAACCTGTCCGCCTGTAACAATTTTTGCACTATCGTCTCCTGACAGGCCTTGCTGAAAAAATTTACCTTAGCTTGACATAGGCGTCCAGTTGGCTGATCGTTTCCGACGCTGATTATATGCGTTAGGGTGCGTAATGACCAAAATTTTTGCCGCCGTCACGTGCGCAATCGCACTGCTTTCATTAAATGCTGACGCGGAAGACGAAATCAAGCCCCAATTCCTGGCAGACGACGTGCTGGCGCATTTCGAGCGAATTGAAGGACCTGCGCCGATTGCCTGCCCCGAGGGACAGCAATGTCTTCCCAAACGGAAATCGCGTGACGTTTGTATCGGGCCCGAAAGCAAGTGCGGAGTGCCCCGCCCGACCGCCGTCGAGGATCCGGGTGGGTTCGATTTGCTGATCACGTTCGAGCTTGGTTCGGACCGGCTCAGCGATACCGCCATGGCGAATTTGAGGGAGTTTGCTAAGGCGATCGGGTCTCCGGAGCTGAAGGCGAGTACGTTCAATGTGGACGGGCACACGGATGCGCGCGGCGCTGACGTGCTGAACAATGCCCTGTCCGAACGAAGGGCGCAGGTGGTCGTCGAATTCCTCAAAGAACTCGGAGTCGAAACGGACCGCTTGAGAGCCCAAGGCTACGGAGAGAAAAGGCCAAGGTTGGAAGAAGACCCGTTTGCTGGTATTAACCGTCGTGTTGAGGCAACAATAAGAACTTGGTAAGCTTGCATAAATCTCGCAGGGTAGCCGTCGAAGCGCTCGCTTGATGGCGGCTGATTGCATCGTTCGGCTGAAAAGGGATGTGGCCGGGGCAGATTTTGGGGGACAGGATGTCGGGGGCTTATCGACAATCTTTCATGGCGGCGGCTTTTGTCGTGGCGGCCTGCGCCGCTTTACCGGCGGTCTCCGCCGCGCAGGGGGTCTCGCAGGGGGTTCAGAATCCTGCCGTCAACATCGGACGGCAACTGGTGCAGCAACCGGGCGCGGTCGGCTCCGGTGCAGCGTCTTCGGACCGGCTGCGGCAGTTCGAGAGCGGGATCGATCGTCGCAGAGCATCGCGGCAGGGTGAGAGCCTGCCGGAAGTCACAACGGGCGACGGATCTACGGATGATGGGGTCGCCGGGTCGTCGACCGTCGCCTTCCAGCTCGCAGATATCACGTTCCCAGAGTTTCCGCCGCGTGAGTTTTCCGAGGAGCGCGGGAACTTCAACCGCATCTCGGAGATCTACGAAGACTTCGTAGGCAAGGATATCACGATCGGCGGTCTGCGTGAGATCGCGAACCGGATCGAGCAACTCTATCGCGAGGAGGGCTACCTCGCGACGCGCGTGATCATTCCTGCGCAGACGATCGAGGACGGGGTCGCGCAGCTTCAGATCCACGAGGGCCGCATCGTACACTATGAGGTCAATGGCGATATCGGCCCGGTGAAGAAACAAATTGCGGCGCTGCTAGACAATCTGATCACGGATGAGGCCGCGCGCCGCTCGGACATTGAACGGTATCTCCTACTGGCCCGCGATCTTCCGGGAATCTCGCTGACGGGTACCTTGCGTTCGGCGGGCGACAGTCTTCCCGGCGGCGTTATCCTCGTTGTCGACACGGCGCGGAAGGCCGTCGACGGTTTCGTCCAGCTTCAGAACAAAAACGCTCAGGCTACCGGCGCGTTCACGCTCTCGGCGGGTGCCGCGGCGAACTCGAACACCGAATATGCAGAGCGCATCGGTGCGATCGGCCTCGCTGCCCTAGAAGTACCCGAGCAATTCAGCGGATTCTTGGCGGGTGAGATGAGCGTCGGCAACGATGGCATGGTCGTCAGGATGACTGCCGAGTATGGCTTGGCCGAACCTGGTGACGTTCTTGCGCCGCTGGATCTGAACATCGACTCCTTCGTCGTGAAAGCCGAGGCGGAGTATCCGATTGTGCGGTCCCGCAAACTCAGCATCTGGACGCGCGGCGGTTTCGAATTTTCCGATCTCCGCGCGTCGGTCGGTGACAAGCCCAACGATGACGAACTTTTCGACGATCAGTTGCGCATTCTCTATGCTGGTGTGCGGGGCATCTGGTTCGCGCCGCTGGGTGGGCGTGCCGAATTCGATCTGGAATTGCGCAAGGGCATCGATTTCTTCGGCGCGTCGGACGGGCCAAAGATATCGCGCAGCCGGACGGATGCCGTAAACGACTTCGCCTTGGCGCGCGGTGACATCAGCTACGCGCAACCGATTTGGCCGTTCTTTGAGATCTTCGGAAAGGTCGGCTTCCAGATATCTGACGAACCGCTCACCAGCTACGAAGAGATGGCTTTGGGCGAACTGACCTTCGGGCGTGGGTTCGAGCCGGGTGCCATTACCGGCGATCGCGGTGTCGGTGTTACCGGAGAAATACGCTTCTATCCGCCTGGCATGGATCTTCCTTGGCTCGACCGCCTCGAATTCTACGGATTCTACGATTATGGCCGGCTTTATGATATCGGTCAGCCGACAGGACAGGAGTTCGAAGAGCTGATGTCCGTTGGCTTCGGGACGAGATTCCAGCTGTTCGAGATGCTCTACGGCGACCTCTATTTCGCTTCGCCGCAGACAGATGCACTCTCGACGCTGGCGGTCCGACCCGACAGCACCGTCAAGTTCACGTTGACGCAATTTTTCTGATATCATGGGGTGTTGCCGCGCATCGCGTGGCGACGACACAGCCGGCAGACGACAGACCGGTAACGAGATCGACAGCGGAGTACCGAGATGATCAGCGGTGAATTCAGGGCCATTTCTCGCCAGGGTAGCCAGATCGAAAGGCTGCGGTCGAGGTTGCTTGGCCGGACTGCGCTGTGTGGCGTGATTTCGCTGGGTGCCGTGTTGGGCAGCGGCCCACGCGACGCGAAAGCCGGGCCGCAAGGAACGGTGGTCACCCACGGACAGATCTCGAGCACGACGACCGGAAACCACACTCAATTCACCCAGACGACCAATCTGGGGATCATGAACCACCAGTCGATGAATATCGGCGCGGCCGAGTCCGTGCACTTTCAGCAGCCGGGCAAGAGTTCTTTGACGGTCAACCGGATCGTCGGTCCCGGGGCCACCGATATCAGGGGATCCTTGTCTGCGACGGGCAACGTCTGGGTGCTCAACCCGTCTGGCGTCGCGATCAGCAACACGGCGCAGATCAACGTGAACGGCCTGATCGCGACAACGGCCCGCATCACCGATGAGAGCATCATCTCCGGGCATGGCTCGGGAAGTTATTCGTTCGCGGAAGCGCCGGATGGCAGCTCGATCATCAATGCAGGAACCATCAGCGCCGGCGACGGCAACGTCGTGCTTGTCGCGCCGGTCGTGGAAAACAGCGGAACGATTACGACCGAGGGCTCGGATGTCGCCGTGGGCGCGGGTTCCGGGTTCACCGTCGATATGGATCTCGACGGTCTGACGCGGTTTGAGGTGCAGCCGGGCAATGGTGTCAATCTAACGAACTCCGGTCAGATCAGTGCGCAGGGCGGCGCCGTTTACATGTCCGCCAATGCCGCAAGCTCGGTCGAGAGCGCTGTCGTTTCGATCGGCGGCGAGGTGGAAGCAACCCGGATCGAAAATCGCGGCGGCACAATCGTCATCTCTGGCGGCGAAAACGGGGTCACCGAAGTCACCGGTAAGATCGACGCATCGCAGGTCGAAGGTGCAGGCGGCAAGATCGCGATCACGGGTGACATCGTCGACATTCAGAGCACGGCGGTCGTCAACGCGTCGGGCGCGACCGATGGCGGCAAGGTCGAAATCGGCGGCGGTTTCCAGGGCCGGGCGGTGGAGTCCTCGGTCGTCCGTCACGTGTCGGCCTCTGCACCGGAAGGCGCGCCCCTGCCGGTCGCGAAGCGCACGGTAATCCGTCCCGATGCCAAGATCCTCGCCAATGCGGGCACGACAGGAAACGGCGGAGAGATCATCGTCTGGTCGGACGAACTGGCTTTCTTCCACGGCGCGATCGAAGCGCGTGGCGGATCGATTTCCGGCAATGGCGGTTTTGCCGAGGTATCTGGGAAGATCGGCCTCGAGTTTTTCGGATCCGTTGATCTGACCGCGCCAAACGGCGAAGTCGGCGGTCTTCTTCTCGATCCGCTCAACATCAATGTCGTCGACTCGGTAACTGGCAACGCGACGGACGAATTGGAACTTGATGGCGACATCATCGAGTTTGCCGAACGCGACGGCGACACTTTGAACATTGGGTCTGATGCGATCGTTGCGGTTGGCGGTAACGTCACGCTTCAGGCCACAAACGATGTGACGATCAGTGATGCCTTGGCGCTTGGTGCCAATGACTTCATCGTTCAGGCGAGCGAAGACATCGCTGTGAACGATGCGATAACGTCGTCCGGAACCATCAGCCTCACCGCTGACGCAGACTCGTCGGGATCCGGTGCAACCGGGGCTGAGGCGTCGGATGACAGTGGCGTTGTCACCTTCGGAGCCACAGGTTCGATCGCGGGCGGTGGTACGGTCGTCATCAGTTCCGGCGCGAACTCCGGCGGTTCAGCTGCCGATACCACGCTGGGGTCGATCACCGCGGCGTCTCTTTCCGTTACGACGACCGGCAACGGCAATGTTTCCCAGAACAGCGGCACGACAATCACGGTGACCGGTAACACGACGGTTTCTGCGGGGACCGGCAACGTGACCGTTGCGGAGACGACAAACGATTTCCAGGGCGAAATCGACATCACCGGTCAGAATGTCGATATCCGCGATGCAAACTCGCTTAACCTCGACGAAATCACGGCAACCGGAACGCTGACAGTGGTTGCGTCTGGCGCCGGTGACGTTCTGGACGCTGGCAGCAATATCAGCGTGACCGGGAACACGTCGATCTCGGCTGGTAATGACATCAACATAAACACGAACTCTGTGCACCAGTTCGGCGGGACCGTGGCCCTCACCGCCGACCAGATCATTGAATTCAACGCCACGGGCAACACGACGTTTGCCGCGATATCTGCAACCAATGCGACCGACGTCACGAACACGCTCACCGTGAACACCGGCACGGTCGACTTCAGCGACACGGTTTCGATTGGAGCCACGTCTGACCTGACTTTGCGCATTGGCGAGGTCGCGACGCAGAGCGGCGGAACGATCACGGCAGACGCGCTGACGATTAACCAGTTCGCGACTTCGGACATCACGCTGAATCAGGCAAACGACGTGAATTCGCTGCAAACGGACGCCACGGCCGGAACGAACCTGGCGTTCACAGATGTGGACGAGGTCTCGCTCGGCATCATCAACACCGGAACTCTCTCCGTCGCTGCCACTCAGGCCGATCTGATTGGCGCAGTCAGCGCCACGACCTCGGCGACGATCACGAATGCGAACACGTCGTTCATGACGGTCGGCGGTGCGGGAGACGCTGACGGAACCACATTCGATCTTACCCAGACCAGCCTTGATAATCTAACGACCGGGAACCTGATCCTGAATCCGAATGATGTTCTCAACTTCGATGCGGTCGACACGACGACGACCACAAACATCGACGGCGTCATGGTTAGTAATACCGGCAATGCGGTCAACTTCCTGACGGGCGCCAACAGTTTCGAAGCGCTGACCATCAGCGACGCGGCCGCGATCGCCGACACCGGAACGGTTTCCGTGACCGGTGCAACCGCGATATCGTCCACTTCGACGATTGCGCTCGACAATACAGGAAATGATTTCGTTGGGGCTGTCAGTCTCACGTCATCATCGGACGTCGATATCTCTGATACCAATGGCATCACCTTGGCGGGCGTCTCGGCTGCCAGTCTGGACGTTGTTTCGGGCGGAAACATTGTCGATGACGGGGTGAGCGTCAGCGTTGCGGATGACGTAAGTGTCTCCGGTCTGACGAGCCTCTCTGCGACCGGCGACGTCGTGCTGGACGACACCTTCCATGACTTCGACGAGGTCGACATCTCGGCGACGACAGCCTCCTCGACTATTGTCGTCGCGGATTCGGACGACATCACGCTTGGCGATATCGATGCGGGCGGCACGTTCTCGGTCAGCGCGACGACCATTGCCGATGACGGCGTCTCGGCGGCGGCCGGCGATGATGTCAATGTCACCAACGGTACCACGCTGACAGCGTCTACCGGAGATATTACCCTCGACGACGGCAACAATGACTTTGGTGGTGACATCGTCATTGCGGGCAGTTCCACCGGTACGACCGCGACCATTGTCAGTAACGTCGATGAACAGATCAACTTCGGTGCGGTAACGGCTGCCAACCTGGCCATCACGACTCCGTCTGCGATTGCGGGCCCAGACACTGGCGTCGATTTCAACGGAACAGTTGCACTTAATTCGGGCGCCGGAACACTGACGCTCAATTCCAGCGGTGAGAGCATTGTACTTGGCGGAACCGTCGCGGGCACACTCAACCTGAGTGCGACTGACATCGGCAATCTGGACAATGGTGTCGGCACGCTGATCGCGAACAGCAGTGGCGGCTCGATCATCGCGAACGCGGCACCGGCAGCTTTGAACCAGCTAACACTCGATGCCACGCTCGCTGGAGCCAGCAATGACGGTCAGATCAGCGTAGGTCCGTTCACGGCAACCAACCTGAGTGCCACCGGAAATGATATCATCGAGGCAAGCGGGACGGCGGGCGCGACCGTCAGCGGCCTTGCGGCGTTGACGGCGACGGGCGAGTCAGCAGCAGCCGATGGCGATATCACGCTCAACAACAACGGTGGAACAGGCTTCGACTTTGGCACGGTCTCGGCGACCGCGACAGACGCAATCGATCTGGGTGACGAAAACGCCATCTCGCTGGCAGGCATCGATGGTGCAAGTCTGAGCGTCAATGCGAACGGCGCGATCGAGGATGATGGCACGTCGACGGCGACCGCAGACGACGTCAGCATTTCCGGGACCACGACACTGACCGCGGGCGGAGACATCATCCTGGATGATGATTTCAACGAGTTCTCAACGGTGATCGCAACTGCGAACTCCGGCACGTCAGCATTCGAACTGGATGAAGCGACCGGCGTCACGCTCGGCAACATCTCGGCGACAACCGTCAGCATCGACGCGGGCGGAACGATCGACCAGGTCAGCAGCACCTCGATCGTGGCGTCTGACACGGTTGACATTACCGCGACGGATAGCGTGACGCTGAATGAGTCCAACAACAACTTTCAGTCTGTGATCGACATCGACACGACTGCCGATGCGATTGTGCTGGTCAACAGCAACGACGTGACATTGGGCGGAGTCGATGGCTCGAGCCTCAGTATTAGTGCGACCGGTGGGATTTTGGATGACGCAGTTTCCGGAGCTGCTGACGACGTAAGCATCACCGGCACCACGACGCTGACCTCCTCGGGCGGTGCGATCATTCTGGACGACGACAATCATGACCTCGCGACGGTTGTCGCGACGGCAAACAGTGGCACGGCTGCGTTCGAACTGGACGAATCCACAGGCGTTACGCTCGGCAATATCGCGGCCACGACGGTGAGCATCGATGCGGGCGGAACAATCGATCAGGTTAGCAGCACCTCGATCGTGGCGTCTGACACGGTCGACATTACGGCAACGGACAGCGTGACGTTGAATGAGTCTGGCAACAATCTTCAGTCTGTGATCGATATCGATACGACGGCGGATGCGATTGTTCTGGTCAACAGTAACGCCGTTACGCTCGGCGGCGTCGATGGCTCCAGCCTCAGCGTGAGTGCGACGGGTGTGATCGCGGATGACGCAGTTTCCGCTTCCGTTGCAGACGACGTCAGCATATCCGGTGACACAACGCTCACTGCGGGCGGCGACATCATCCTCGATGATGACTTCCACGATTTCTCGACCGTGATCGCCAATGCGAACTCCGGAACTTCAGCGTTTGCGTTGGACGAAACGACTGGCGTCACGCTCGGCAACATCGCGGCGACGACCGTCAGCATCGATGCGGGCGGTGCGATCGATCAGGTCGTCAGCACCTCGATCGTTGCGTCGGATACGGTCGACATTACTGCGACGGACAGCGTGACTCTGAATCAGCCGGATAACGACTTCCAGTCGGTTATCGATATCGACACGACCGCCGATGCAATTGTTCTGGTCGATACGAATGCGATCACGCTTGGCGGTATTGACGGCTCGAGCTTCAGCCTGAGCGCAGGCGGGACGGTCATTGACGATGGAGTATCCGGCACAGCGGACGACGTGGTTATCTCGGGGGCATCAACCCTGAATGCGGCGGGAGATCTCATTCTCGACGACACGGCGCACGATTTCGACGGATCGTTCAATGCGTCTGCGCAGGACATCGTTTTGGCAGATGTGGATGCGGTTGAACTCGGGAATGTGACTGCGACTGCAGGCGCAGATACGACATCTGACGCGCTCGCTCTTCCAACGGTTGCCGGAAACGACGGAGATCTTTTCGTTACTGTCGGCACGTCGATCACTCAGACGACGACCACCGTCATCTCCGTCCCGAGTGTGGCGGACTTCAATGCAAACACCGCGAGCGGAAATACGATCACGGTCGACCAGGCAAATCTGTTTGAAGGACTGGTGGATGCTGATGGCTTCGACATCACTCTGGGCGACGCAAACAGTATCGAACTGCGGGATATCAATGCGTTCGGGTTCCTCAGTGTTGCGGCGCAGGACGGCAGTGTGACGGACACCGGCACCTCGAGTTCGACTGCCGGTGGCATAGATGTTGCGGGGCTGACGACGCTGACCGCGACTTCGGTTACCGCTGATAACGACATCACGCTCGATGATGTTGGCAACGATTTCGATGACGATGCGGCCGGGCCGGATGCCGTTGACGGCGTGAATGCGAGCGGCAATGACGTGAGCATCTTCGACGAGGATGCGCTCGCGCTCGGCGTCGTCACGGCTGACACGCTTACCGTCACGGCGCGGGGCTCGATTACCGACACGAGCGCACAGGCCATAGCTGTCACCGGAGCGACCACCATCACGGCTGTCGATGCGGCCGGCACGGACTTCTTCGATATCCAACTCGACAACGTCGATACGCACAACTTTGACAGCGATGCCGGCGCTGCAGCAGACGCTACGGCTGGCGTTTTCCTCGCGGGCGAGGATATCCACATCGATGACGTCGACGCGATCCTGCTGGCCACTGTCACCACGAACGCCGATACTGCCGATGCAACAATCGCGAACGGCGATGGCGATCTGACGGTCCTGTCTGGTGGATCGATCACCGACTCCACGCAGACGATCACCGTCGTTGGTGACACTTCGATGAATGCGACGAATACGTTCGACATTCTGATCGCGAACGCCGGAGGCTCGTCGACCTTCACTGGCGTATTCTCTGCAAACGGTGAACAGATACAGATCCGCCAGTCCGGCAATCTTACGGTCGGCGCAGTGACCGCGAACGGCGGTACGAACGACGCGACGATCAACAACAACTCGGGCGCTGGTGGCGACGCGACGGTCTTCCTGACGGAAGGCGGCGAAGTCCTCGCGGTCATCGACCTTGATCTTCAGAACTTCGTCCGCGATGCGACGTTCGCGCTGAACGCGCCCGGCATTCTGATCACTCAAAGCTCACCGGTGACATTCGACAGCTCCTTCCTGTCCGGCATAACTGCATCGACTGCGCTTGCCGTGCGCACGACCGGCGTGAATGACATCACTGTCGATACAGTGGACGTCTCTGGTATTCCGACGGTGTCGTTCTTCACATCATCTCTCGGCGGCGGCGTTACGGGGAACGATGCTGGCGGGAACATTGCCTTTAATACCGGTGCCTCGACCTTCGCGAACCTGCGGGCCGTATCGGGCGGGAACATCACTCAGAACGCTGGCCTGACGGTCACTGGCACTGCCTTCTTCCTCGCCGCCGACTCTACGGTCGGCAACACGGCGCAGACAATCACGCTCGATAACGCTGGAAATGACTTCCAGTCGACCGTAGACGCCGTGGCGTCGGGCGCGATTGCGCTGCGCGATACAGACGGTATCGAGTTCGGTCTGGTCTCTGCCGGCTTTAATGAGACAGATACGGTCGACACCACGCGCACCCTCACCGTCACGTCCGGCGGAACGATCACGCAACAGGCCGCCGGCGCCTCGGGCCGACCTGTGTTTGTGCGCGGTGACCTGGATGGAACCGGCACCCTTGGCGTTGACCTCGAAGGCGCGCGGGTCGAGGTTGCCGACGCTGCCACTCTCACAGCGTCGAGCACCATCGACCTCGATCAGGGTGCGGACATTCTCAATGCGGATGCAGTTGACAACGATTTTGACAGGCTGACGTCGGGATCGCCTGATGCGGTGGATGCGCTTGTCATCAGTGCGTCCGGGCAGAGCGTAACGATTGTCGACGAAAACGCCCTGGCGCTCGGTTCGGTGACTGCCGCAACCCTCAATGTCGGTGCTGGCGGCTCGATCACGGATACGTCCGGGCAGTCCGTTTCGATCACCGGGACAACGTCTATCGTGGCGTTTGACGATCAGGGAGACGCCGACGCGACCAATGACGAGTTCTTCGACATCGCGCTGGACAATGTGGACACGCACGACTTCGACGCGGACGGGTCGGGTGACGCGTTCAACGCGGTGGGCGAGGACATCACGGTTGACGATGCGACGGCGATCGTTCTGGGCGCCGTGTCGACGA
>JBCDAV010000023.1:0-81866 GCA_039184865.1 Pseudomonadota bacterium
ATCTCGTTGTCGAAGTGGCCGATGTTGCCGACGATCGCCATGTCCTTCATCTCGCGCATGTGCTCGATGCGGATGACATCCTTGTTGCCGGTCGTGGTGATGAAGACGTCGGCGGTCGAGACGACATCCTCGAGCTGCACGACCTCGAACCCGTCCATCGCCGCCTGAAGCGCGCAGATCGGATCGATCTCGGTGACTTTCACGCGGGCGCCCGCACCCTGCAGCGAGGCAGCCGAGCCCTTGCCGACATCGCCGTAGCCGCAGACGACGGCGACCTTGCCGGCCATCATCGTGTCGGTGGCGCGGCGGATGCCGTCGACCAGCGATTCCTTGCAGCCGTACTTGTTGTCGAACTTCGACTTCGTGACCGAGTCGTTCACGTTGATCGCCGGGAACGGCAGATGACCGTCGCGGCTCAGCTCGTAAAGCCGGTGAACGCCGGTGGTGGTCTCCTCCGACACTCCAACGATCTGATCGCGCATCTTGGTGAACCAGCCGGGGCTCGCCTCCATGCGCTTCTTGATCTGCGCCTTGATGACGGTTTCCTCTTCCGAGCTCGGCACCGGAATGATGTCCTCGCCCGCTTCGGCCCGCGCGCCCAGCAGGACGTAAAGCGTCGCGTCGCCGCCATCATCGAGGATCAGGTTCGGCCCGTCATCGAACATGAAGGACTTGTCGAGATAGTCCCAGTGCTCCTCCAGCGTCTGGCCCTTGACCGCAAACACCGGAATGCCGGCGTCCGCGATCGCCGCCGCCGCATGGTCCTGCGTCGAGAAGATGTTGCACGAGGCCCAGCGCACATCGGCGCCGAGTGCCGCCAGCGTCTCGATCAGCACGGCCGTCTGGATCGTCATGTGCAGCGAGCCGACAATCCGCGCGCCCTTAAGCGGCTGAGCGTCGCCGTATTCCTCCCGCGTGGCCATCAGACCGGGCATCTCGGTCTCGGCGATGTCGATCTCCTTGCGGCCGAACTCGGCGAGAGAGATATCCTTAACGACGTAATCGGTCATCTGGTGCTCCTGCTGGCCCGATCTGACAGGCTCTTTCGAAAAAACCCGGCGGCTATATCAGCGCGCGTGCGGTGCCACAATGCGCTATTGCGCGCGGGCTGGTGTGCGGCGGCGCGGCCAATCGACAGGTGCCCTGCGACGCCCTAACACCCGATAAAACCAGCGCGGAGAGACATCTTTTATGCGAACGCTCGTGAAGCGCCTGACGCGTGGCTGGACCTTCACCCGCTCGGTCGAGATCGCGGGCGCGCGCCGGTGGCTGGTCGTCTCTCCCGATGCGCGCCTCGCCTATCTCAAGCCGGGCTCCGGCGCCTTCGAACACGAACTGATCGACATCGCCCGCGTCTTTGTCGAGCCCGATACCGTCATCTGGGACATCGGCGCCAATGTGGGGCTGTTCTCGGTCGCAGCACTGGCCTTCGGCGCCAAGCAAGCGGTCGCCATCGAGGCCGACATCGTCATGGCAGCGCTCATCCGCCGGACCGCCCGCCTGCACGGCGACCGGATCACCGTGGTCCCGGCTGCCATTTCGGACCGTTGCGGGACCGCGTCGTTCCAGATCTCGGATGCCGGGCGCGCGTCTAACACCTTGCTCGGGACCGAGCGTGAGACCGATCAGGCCCGCCATCCGGTCGAAACCGTGCCGACGCTGACGATGGATGCGCTGCTCGAGTCTCAACCCGCGCCCGCTTTCATCAAGATCGACGTCGAAGGGGCCGAACACCTCGCGCTCGCCGGCGCCGAGGCGGTCCTCGCCCACAAGCCCGCGATCTATGCCGAGATTTCCGCCGATGTCCGCCCCCAGGTGATCCCGCTGCTCGAGCGTTTCGGGTACAAAGGCTACAATCTCGCCGGTGATCTGGTCGATGTCTGGAAAGCCCGCGACGTGCTGTTCCGGGCGGATTGAGGCCGATGACCGCGCGCGCCTGGCAACGCATGCTTTCGGGACGCAGGCTCGACCTGCTCGACCCCTCGCCGCTGGATATCGAGATCGAGGACATCGCCCACGGGCTCGCCCGGGTCGCGCGCTGGAATGGCCAGACCCTCGGCGCGCACCCCTACTCCGTGGCCGAGCATTCGCTGCTGGTCGAGCAGATCTTCGGCATCTACCGCCCCAAGGCGTCGACCGCCGAGAAGCTCACCGCGCTTCTGCACGATGCGCCGGAGTACGTGATCGGCGACATGATCTCGCCCTTCAAGGCGGCGATCGGCATCGACTACAAGGCCTTCGAGGCGAAGCTGGAGGCCGCCGTCCATCTGCGCTTCGGACTTCCTGCGATCCCGGACGAAGCGCTCAAGAAACAGATCAAGCGCGCCGACCGCGCCTCGGCTTACTTCGAGGCGACACAGCTTGCCGGGTTCACCGAGACCGAGGCGACGAAGTTCTTCGGCCGCCCCCGCTTCAAGGGCGCCGACGGGATCGGGCTGGACCCCCGGCCGACCCAGACGGTGCAGGCCGCCTTCGTCGACCGGTTCGCGCAGCTCTACCGGAGCCTCACGTGATCTATCTCTGGCGCTTCTTCATCGGCGGGCTGACCGCCTTTTTCTTTGGCCTCGCGGCGCTGTTCTTTATCGCGCCGCTGTTGCCGGGGGATGCGCCCGTCACCGGGTCCGCGGCCATCAGGTCCGAGCCCGAGGGTCCGGACGCCCGCCGCCACTATCTGCCCAACGGCGTGTCCATCGCGACACGGTCCGACTGGCCGCTGATCGCCGGCGAGAACCTGCACCAGTTTGATCGCTTCGGCCTGTCCGCGCGGGCCGGCGACGACACGCGCATTCTGCTTGCCGTCGCCGATGCCGGGACGCCCGAGTTGATGTCGGGCGTGCTGATCCTGATCGACGCGGGAGACACAAGGACGACGGCACAGAAGAAGCTTCAGGCCTTCATGGACCGCATTCGCCCCAAGCTGACCGAGGCGACCGTGATCCACGAGGCCCAGCCGACCGAGATCGCCGGTTTCGGTGCCGCCTGGGGTGGCTTTCGGGCGGTTCAGGAAGGCCGGATCGGCCGGCGCACAGTGCAGGCACGCGCCCACATCGTTCACGTCGACCGCCGCGCGGTGCTTGCCATCGGCGTCTCGATGATCGGGTCTGCTGCGGGCAACCAACTGAACGCCATGCTCGAGACGCTGCGCGCCGAACGATCCTAGCATGCCTCCAAGCGACCGCTCCTGTCGGTGCCACAGCATCGGCGGGTCCATCCTTCGTCTCCACCCTCGGCCCGCGCGGTCCTTGCTTACTCTATCATCGCTCCGAAACAAAGACGGGCGGGTTTTCGAATGCGCTGAACGCATGCAATCACTGGTGCCAAGCTGTGCTGCCGTCCTATAAACGTCGCGACGCCCCCAGTTGATCATCACAGGACCGCTCCATGAACTACCGCCTGCTCGGCCGCACCGGCATTCGCGTCTCGCCACTCTGTTTCGGCGCCATGTCCTTCGGGGCGGAAGCCGACGAGGCGATCTCCGCCGATCTCTATAAAACCGTGCGCGAGGCTGGAATCAACTTCATCGACTGCGCCGACGGCTACACCAAGGGTGCTGCTGAAACTATCCTCGGTAACCTCATGGCGCACGAGCGCGACGAGTTGGTGATCACCACCAAGGTGTTCTCGCCGATGTATGCCGAACCCAATTCCGGAGGCTCCTCGCGCCGCCACATCACCCGTGCAGTCGAGGACTCACTGCATCGCCTGCGCACCGACCGGGTCGAGGTCCTGTTCTTGCACCATCACGACGGCTCGCTACCCTTGGAGGAAAAGCTGCGCACCATGGAGGACCTCGTGCGCTCCGGCAAAGCCCTGCATGTCGGTATTTCCAACTATTCAGCCTGGCAGATCGCGCTCGGCCTTGGCATCCAGGACCGCCACGGCTGGTCGCGCACGGACGTGCTGCAACCGATGTACAGCCTCGTCAAACGCCAGGTCGAAGTCGAGATCCTGCCGCTCGCGGCCGACCAGGGCCTCGGCGTGATCACCTACTCCCCCATCGGTGCGGGCCTGCTGTCCGGCAAATACCGCGGCCAGAAGGCCGGTCAGGGTCAGGGTGCAGGCCGCCTCGGCACCAACGAGCGCTACGCCAAGCGCTATTCGCTCGATGCAATGCAGGAGACTGCCGACGCCTTCGTCGATTACGCCGAGGCAAAAGGCATCCACCCGGTCACGCTGGCGGTCGCCTGGGTCGGCTCCAACCCCGCGATCACCGCGCCGATCATCGGCGCCCGCTCGGTCGAGCAGATCCAGCCTGCCCTCGCCGCCGCCGAGTTCGACATGACCCCAGACATGCGCGCCGAGATCACGGCGCTCAGCCCGCCACCACCCTCTGCCACAGATCGGATCGAGGAGGCAAATTAGGGTGATGGCATTCAGCGTTATAAAGACTGACTATCTGATCAGCGACATCGGATTGATTAAAAGATCCGTAGTTGGTTTGTCATCCAGTCAATTCTATGGTTAAATCAAAGATACGATCTCGTGACGTCATTAATTTTAACAAGTTAGCTGAAATGATGCGTCTTATAAAAATCTCGTTGACCCTCATCGCGTTATTCATAGCGGGGTTCGATCAACCCGCCCATGCTGGCAGGGTCCACGATTGCTCACAGACACCAGCTTTCAATGAGGCGCTAGAGCAGTATTTTTTTGCGAGATACTGCCAGACACGCGTGATCAGCGGCTTCTCGACCCGATGGCTGCCGTCTGACAGCGAAACCGTCCTCAAGCTCCCGCCTCTGCAAGATCGCTACAGATATCTCGGATATTGGACCAAAGATTCGGTCTTCGAGGAACTGTTGCGGCAGCTTGAGAACGTCGAGGATAGCTCGAACACCACCCGTATCGAACAGATCGAGAGCCAGCTTAGGAATGCGCTGAAGCAGCGCCAAATAACCGAGTCCCTCGACGCTGACGGAAACAGTCTGTTCCAGATCAGGGCTCCGGAAAGCAGTGAAGCAGGTGATTATCACTATGTGCTTGTCGCGTATGACGATGACCAGACGCTGAAATTCGCAAGCCGTGTCAGTGCGAAGGTGGTATCAGCCCAGGCCGGTATGATCGCGGGCATCATCGCCGCTGTGGTATGTTTCGTATGGCTGTTGGTTCTGCCAAGATTTACGAAGAAACGCTTGTTCGAGGGTGCCGATGGCCGCATGAGCCTGGCGAATATCCAGATCGCCTGGTTCAGCGCAATTGTCCTCGTGACTATGGCCTACGTTGTTACGCGCACCGGTGAGCTCGGTGAACTCTCGAACGATGTGCTTCTGTTGCTGGGGATTACTGCAGCAGGCAGCGCGGCGGCGAAGGTTGGCGATGGTTTGAGCCTCCACCTAAAGAGTGAAAACCGACTGTTGCTGATCACGGCAGGCTGGTTGCCTGACGAGCAGAAGTACGAGTTTTCGCAGCTCTTCCGCGATCCCGGCGGTCGGACAGACGTGTCCCGGGTGCAGGCGTTCGGCTTCTCGCTGATCGTCGGCGGCTACCTGTTTATAACGGGCTTGACCGGTCTGGCGGACGTCGATTTGCCCGACGGGATCCTTGCGCTGCTCGGGCTCAGTCAGGCGACCTATGTCGGGATGAAAGCGGCGAGTGCGCAGATGTTCGGCGATTTTAACAAACACATGACGGATCTGACACAGTCGCTTGATGGCATCAGCCCGCAGCGGATCAAGAAGATCTTTACCAACATTGCAAGCGCTCAGGATTATCCGGCGGCGGTCGGCAATGTGACGACTGCTGCGGACATCAAAGAACTGATCGATAGCAAGGTGTCAAAGGCAGAAATCCACTTCAAAGATGTCTACAACGAATGGCCCCAGGGCGGACCGCGCTTCCAGTGATGGTGCTTCCGATCAGACCTTTACATTTAGTGCGCGGCCACTGAGTCTTGTACCGTGTCTCGCGATAACTGGATTCTAAACGCGATCGCTGCCGGCCAAGTCACTCATCGCTGACGCGAGCAGCGGCTCTTTATTTGCGATCATTGTATCTTGCGTCTCGTAAATGCCGACTCTGCTGCATTGCAAGAAACGTATCACCTATGCACGGCTCGACATAGTCGGAGAGGCTGGCGCCCTGCTTGAACCGGCCTAGTGGTCGGGAATCGGCGTCAGTGTTTTCGCTTCATTGACTCCGAACAATCTTGTCTCCCAAGAAGAACTGCGAAGAGTCAATAGCAATCCTAGTTGGTCTTTAACTCGCAATCGCGCTTTGTTCGTTTCCGTGCTTCGCTTGCGCCGTCCATGATCCTCCGGCACACTTGCCGCATTTGGAGGACCAGATGCATATCGTGTTTCTCGAATTGGACACCGACTCGGAATGGGCCGTCTGTTCGCTTGGGCCGTCTTTCCTCGCCGCCGTGGCGCGCGAGAAGGGCCACACCGCCGAGATGCTGCGAATTCCGCACGACCAACCCATCGACGAGATCACCGCCCGCACCCGGGAGGCCAACCCCGACCTGATCGGCATCTCCATGACTTCGCGCCAGTGGCTCCGAGCGCAACAGATCGCCCCCGCAGTCCAACCCATCGCCCCCGTCCTCGGCGGCGGTCTCCACGCCACGTTCTCCCCGGACGCAATCCTACGCGAGCCCGGCTTCGACGCGGTCTGCCTCGGCGAGGGTGAGGGCCCGTTCGCGAAGCTCCTCGACCACATGGCGGAGGGCAACGCGCTCGCGGACGCGCAGATCCAGAACATCTGGCTCAAGGGCGGCCGGCATCCCGGCATCGCGCCACCCATCGAGGACATCGACACTATCCCCTTCATGGCCCGCGACATGCTCGACGAACGCTGGGGCGTCGTCCACATGACCACCCAGCGCGGCTGCCCGTTCCCCTGCACCTACTGCGCCGCGCGCATGTACGACCAGCTATATGATGGCATCGGCAAGTACGGCCGCCGCCGCTCGCTCGAAAGCGTCCTCACCGAGCTCGAGACCATCCGCGATGCCGACCAGCTTTCCTACGTCATCTTCCTGGACGACACCTTCACCATCAACCACCCCTGGGTCTTCGAGTTCTCGCGCGCGTTCCCCGAGCGCATCGGCGTCGGCTTTTCGCTACACGCCCGCGCCGAGACCATGAACCCCAAGCTGATCGCTGCCCTCGCGCACGCCGGCTGCAAGCACATCGTCTACGGCGTCGAGAGCGGCTCGGAACGCATCCGCCGCGAGGTCATGAAGCGCCCCGTCACCAACGAACGCCTGATCGAGGTCTTCGACCGCACCAAGGACGCCGGTATCATGGTCACCGCCAACTACATGATGGGCGTGCCGGGCGAGACCGTCGAGGACATGCAGGCCACCATTGACCTGCATCACCAGCTCAAACCGCTCGATTTCGGCTACTTCGTCTTCTACCCGTTCCCCGGCACGGCCCTGTTCCAGACCTGCAAGCAGCGCGGCTACCTGCCCGAGGACTGGTGGAGGATGCCCGCCCGCCACGACCAGTCGATCCTGACCCTGCCCGAGATCAGCCAGGACGACATCTCAGAGAAATTTGCCCAGTGGAGCGAGATCCGCGAGGCCACCCAAATCGAGCGCACCGGGGCCGCCATGGCCGCGTGCTGAAGGCACCACCAAGCTGAACGAACGAGGCACCGCTTCCCCCGCACCGCCCGGCCCTACTGAGCCCGATGCCTCAAGAAACGTCCTAAAAAAATCATCTGGCGCCGGACGCCGGAGGACTCTTTCAGCCCGGAATCAAGTCGCGCAGCGATGCCGGGCCGCGCCCGACCGCCCCCACGGGCGGGCGCATCTGCACATTCAATGATCCGTTCGAATGCCGGGAGGGGCGGCACCATAAAACGCCCGCCACAAACTTCACATGCACCCACCCTCGGCCGGTCGCGGCCCTAGCGCGCAGGCGGCTTCCTCGGCGGCAGCGGCACGTCCGACCCGAAGATCTCCTCCAGCATGCCCCGGACCGAATTCCGCACATCCGGCGCAAGATCCGCCAGGATCGCACGCACTTCCTGCTCGCCATCGCGCAGCATCTGGGCCGCGTTGACGCCAAGCTGGAACTCGTCATCGATCTCGCCACCGATCGACGCCCCGACCCCGAGTGCAATGCCCGTGATCGCGCCCTTTCCATAGTGCCCGACGATCCGGATCAGCGACCCCAGCCCCGTCATCGTCACCGATCGCGCCTTGTCCGACTGCGGCCCCTGCCGCGCGGCAATCTCGGCCAGGCCCTTGATGAACAGGACACTCTGCTCGTCCAGAACCTGCGCATGCGTCGTATGGTTCAGGAACGCCCGTACCCGGTCAGGTCCGAACTTGTCGCGCAGGAACCCGCCGCGCGAGTCGTCCAACGCCTCGGCTGATGGGAACAACCGCACGAAGACCGAGGACGCCTCGATCACCCGCTGCAAAGCCCCCATCCGGCTGGCCGACAACCGGTCCAGCGGATCGGCCCGGTCCGCAACCGCCAAGGCGTGCTCGTCCATGTAGCTGCCCAGGGCGACCGAGAGCTGCCACAGCACGACGGCTTCCTCGGCGATCGCGGTCGCGCTGTTGCTCAGGATTGCCTGCATCCGCTTCGCGCGGCGCAGGACGCCCCGCGCCATCACCGAGTTCGGGTTCTCGAACGTGTCGATCAGGTCCTCGACGGAGTCCTGCAACTCTGGCAACAGCTTCTCGGCATCCGTCGCCGGCGGGTCTGAATGCACGTCCAGCCGCAACAAATAGCCGTCGATCTTGAACTGGATGCCTGCCTTGTCCTGCGAGGTAAACTCGAACGGTGTGATCGGGGGATGATACGGCTCGGGCGGTCCGCGGAACTCGGGATGCTCGCCATTGAGGTATTGCAGCACCTGTTTGGCGCGGTCCCGGTAGCTTTCGATGGCCGCCAGGGCCCGGTGGGCCGCGTCGCGATCCGCCGCCGGTGTGTATTGAAACCACAACCCGCCAAAATCTCCATCGCCAAGCTTCGACAATCCGGCCAATGGCAAAAGGTCCGCGACCTGCGTGTTGTCGAGGCCTAGTGTCTGCAACCCGCTCAGCCCCACAAGCTCCGTCAGGTCCGCGACCTGCGTGTTGTTGAGGTGCAGCCCATGCAACCCGCTCAGACGTGCAAGCGCCGTCAGGTCCGAGACCTGCGTACCGCTGAGGCTTAGCTCCTGCAACCCGCTCAGACGTGCGAGCGCCGTCAGGTCAGAGACCTGCGTGCCGGTGAGCCATAGCTCCAGCAACCCGCCCAGACTCTCAAGCGCCGTCAGGTCAAAGACCTGCGTGTTGTCGAGGTATAGCCTCTGCAACCCGCTCAGACCCTCAAGCGCCGTCAGATCCGAGACCTGCGTGCTGTTGAGGTATAGCGTCTGCAACCCGCTCAGCCCCGCAAGCGCCGTCAGATCCGAGACCTGCGTGCTGTTGAGGTATAGCGTCTGCAACCCGCTCAGCCCCGCAAGCGCCGTCAGATCCGAGACCTGCGTGTTGCTAAGATCCAGCTCTGTGAGCGCGGTCAACTCCGCGATCTCAGGCGGAAGTGTCGTCAGCGCGCGGATTTTGTTATCGGTAACACGTAGGTCAAGATCGAGCCGTGTTGCGCCTTCCGCCTTGGCTTCGGTGATCTTCTGACGTGCGAACTCATAGGCTCCGGCGCGCTCGGCCTCGCTGAACTCCTCTTCCTCACTCATCGCGCGCACTCCCGCCCCAGTAATCTTCCCGGATTGGGGCATGGCCGCGCGCAAGGGTCAAGCGCAGAGGCTCTCCCTCGGCTCGGTCCCGGGCTAAGACCCGGGACCTCGTCGATCTGCGAGAAAACCATCGAGGCCCCGGATCAGGTCCGGGCCGCGCCACCGAATTAGTCTTGGTCCTTGACGAAGACGCGGAGCACGTCGGGGGGCCGAGCCACAGCTTAAAGTTCGATCTCTGGCAGAAACCCGGAGCAGGTCAGGAACCGAGCAAATGTGTGTGCCTCAGCGCAGAGCAGTAATGCGCAACCCCGCCGCCTTGAGCGCCGTGCCTGCCACGTCGCCGGTTGAGGCGCACCAGATCGCCGGACGGGTATCGAACCGCCACAACAGGCAACCTGTTGCGGCCTTATCCCTAAGCCGCCGAAAGCCGCAGCGGTCCACGTGGCCTCCGCGCAACTCGCATCCCCAATGCCCTCCCGGCCAACCCACAAGACCAGGCCAAAACACCTCGATACCCCCTATGCCCCTGAAATTCCTGCGCATCCTCTCCTGCGGAACGCCTCGGCACCGCCACGTTTCCGCCGCGATTGTGCCGCAACGCTTACCATCGATGGGAGAGGAAAGTGCGTAGAATTACGCGTATTTTATAGTTAACTAACCAAGTGTTATTCGTAGCAGGCTGAGAGTATGGCGATCCGAATCGCAGGGGTGATGGTTCGATCCGCGCGCAGAGGGGCACGGCGCGGAACGGCCAGTGAGAAGGGTAACGTCAGCTTGCACGGCACAAGTTTTCCAGGAAACTCTCCGGAGAAGACGGGAGGAGCGGCGTAATGTGCGGTTTCTGCATGGCAGCAGGCCTGGCGGACCCCTGCGCGGGCAAACACGCGACACTGGACGGGGACATCGGTGCGACCAGCGGCGAGCCCGGCGTCTCGGCCTTCGTGATCCCGGACAATATCAGCACGACCGAGACGATCACCGTCGGCGGCACCCGTGACGAGACGCTGGAGTTCGTCGGCGACAAGGACTGGTTCCGCATCGACCTGACGGCAGGCGAGGCGATCCAGATCGACCTGTTCGGACTGGACCACGATGCCGGAAACGGCCTCGGCGAACTCGTCGACCCGTATGTCCGCATCCGCGACAGCAACGGCAATTTCCTCGCCGAGAACGACGACATCATCCTGGGCCTGCAGCGCGACTCGCGGCTGGTCTTCCAGGCATCGGAAACCGACACTTATTTCATCGAGGTCGACAGCTATCTCAGCGCCTTCACCGGGGACTATCGGCTGCAGGTCACGGCGACCACGCCGCCGCCGCCGGCCTCGCCTGTCGATTCCGTCGAGACATCGTTCACGCTCAACACCAACGATCCGGTTCGGGTCTATTTCGCGCAGGCCGGCGACACCTACACCTATGACGGCACGACCTACACGGCGACCGGCATCAACACCTACGAGCAGGACCAGCTCTGGTCGATCTTCGAGGGCGTCGAGGAAATCATCGACGTCGATTTCGAGATCACCACGAACCGCAACGCGGCCGATCTGGAATGGGCGACCGACACGCTGCCGAGCGTCAGCGGCGGCACGCTGCTGGGCTTTTTCTTCTTCCCGTCGTCCAACGGCAATGGCGGGTTCGGCATCCTCAACAACAACAGCTCGGGCTTCCCGCTCTGGAACTCGACGCCCGGCGGCACGCTGGACACCGGCGGCTTCATGTACGGCGTCGCGGTGCACGAGCTCGGTCACGGCCTCGGCCTCGCCCACCCGCACGATGGCGGCGGTGGCAGCGACGTCATGCAGGGCGTCTCGTCCTCGTCGAGCCGCGGCAATTTCGGGCTGAACCAGGCACCGTTCACGGCGATGAGCTACAACGAGGGCTGGAACGATAACCCCGCCGGCTTCGCCTCCAGCGTGGCGTCGACCGGGCACGGCGCGACCTTCGGGGCGATCGATATCGCCGCGCTGCAGAACATGTACGGCGCGAACACGACGCACGCCTCGGGCGACGATGTCTACACGCTGTTCGACACCCAATCGACCGGCAGTGGAGCGGGTTACTACGCGACCTGGGACACCGGGGGCATCGACGAGTTCCGCTACACCGGCGTGCGCGCGGCGACGATCGATCTGCGCGAGGCGACGCTGCTCTACGAGAACGGCGGCGGCGGCTTCATGTCCTATGTCGACGGGATCATCGCGGGCCGGACCATCGCCAACGGCGTGGTGATCGAGAACGCGACCAGCGGCAGCGGAGCGGACACGCTGATCGGCAACGACGCGGCAAACCTGCTGATCGGCAATGCCGGCGACGATTCACTGACCGGCGGCGGCGGCATCGACACGTTCGGGTTCAGTTTCGGGGACGGTTTCGACACCATCGCCGATTTCGAGCTCGGCACCGACCTGATCGACTTCCTCGGTCTCGGCATCGGCTTTGGTGATTTGTCGATCACCGATGTCGGCGGCAATGCGCGCGTCACCTACGACTTCACGACCTCCGGCCAGATCACGCTGACCGGCGTCGCTGCGGCGAGCCTGAGCGCTTCGGACTTCCTGCTCGATCCGTCCGGCCCGCAGCCGATCATCGGCACCGCCGGGAACGATGACCTGACAGGAACGGCCGACGATGACGTGATGCAGGGCCTTGCCGGGAACGACACGCTCGCGCCAGGCGCGGGCAATGACTCGGTCGACGCTGGCGCAGGCGACGACACGATCATCTACACCTCGGGCGCGGATATAATCGACGGCGGGGCGGACAGCGACTGGCTTGACCTCAGCGGCATTGCCGGTCCTGTGACCTTCGATCTCGACGGGTCGAGCCTCGGCATCACCCTGTCCAATGTCGAGAACCTGATCCTCTCCGATGCCGGGAACGCAGGGTCGGGCGATGCGCTCGGCAACACGATTGTCGGCGGGGCCGGAAACGACACGCTGACCGGGCGCGGCGGTGATGACTCGCTCGACGGCGCGGGCGGCAACGATACGCTGGATGGCGGGGCCGGAAACGACAGCATCGACGCCGGCGCAGGCGACGACACGGTCATCTACACCGAAGGCGATGACAGCATCGATGGTGGCACGGACACCGACCTGCTCGATCTGACCGGCGCTGCGGCGATCACTTCCGTCACCCTGCGCGGCGGCGCCTTCGTGACGGGCGGTCAGATCGGTGCCGATGGCATCGAAAACGTCACCGTCTCCGACGCGGGGGTCGAAATCCTCGACAGCAGCGCCGACAACTCCATCGCGGGCGGCACCGGGAACGACACGATCAGTCTCTCGGCAGGCAATGACAGCGTCGACGGCGGCGGCGGGTATGACATCGTGCGCGTCGGCGACGGCCTCGCGGGCGTCGGCTTCGTCGTCGACCTCGTGGCAGGCATGGCGACCGGTTCGAACGGCATCGTCGACAGCTTCAGCAATGTCGAACAGGTCATCGGGGGCGAGGGCGACAACACCTTCCTCGGGACCAGCGGCAACGACACGGTGACCGGCAATTCCGGCAACGACGACTTCATCCTGAACGATGGCGACGATGTTGCGACCACGCAGGGCGACGGAAACACGCTCGACGGCGGCACCGGTAACGACACGCTCGACGGTGGCGGAACGCTCCTCGGCGGCGCCGGCGACGACAGCCTCGCCGGTCTGAACGGCGACGACACGATCGAGGGCGGCGCCGACGCCGACACCATCGACGGACGCGCGGGCACCGACCTGATCATCGGCGGCACCGGCAACGACACGCTGCGCGGCGGCACCGATGCCGACACCTTCCGCTTCGCCAATGGCGACGGGATCGACACGATCAGCGATTTCGAGCTGGGCGTCGACCAGATCGACCTGCTCGGTCTCGGCCTGTCCTACAACGAGCTTCTGATCATCGACGTCATCGAGGGCGCGCTTGTCCAGTACGATTTCACCACGAACGCGCAGATCATCTTCACCGGCCTGATCGCGGACCAGCTTACCTCCGGCAATTTCCTGCTCGACAATTCAGCCCCGCCGATCCCGGCCATCCAGATCACCGGCACGGCCCTTGCCGACGCGCTGGCAGGAACCTCGGCGGCCGAGGAGATCAGCGGCCTTGCCGGGGCGGACATCGTCAACGGGCGCGGCGGCGGCGACCGGCTGCTCGGCGGCTCGGGCGACGATCAGCACTACATCTACAGCGCCGCCGACGAGGTCATCGAGTTTGCGGGCGAGGGCTATGACCGGACCTACGGCACCATCTCGTTCGCGCTCGCCGATAACGTCGAAGCCGGTGCGACCCGCGGCGACGGCAATATCGATGTCGCGGGCAACGAGCTCGACAACTGGATCACCGGCAATGACGACCAGAACGTCCTGCGCGGCGGGGCCGGGCGCGACCGGCTGATCAGCTATGGCGGCGACGACACGCTGCATGGCGGCGCGGGCGGCGACATCCTGCAGGGCGGGACCGGCGCCGATCTCTTCCGGTTCGATGTCGGCACCGGCACCGACTACATCCTCGACTACGAGGTCGGGATCGACCTGATCGACGTCAGCGCAATCGGGATTTCCTACGCCGACATGACGATTGTCGATACCGGAGGCCGCGCCACGGTGATCTGGGACGATCCGGGCGGTGTCGGCACGCGCGGCATCGTGATCGTCGAAGGTGCGACCGCAGCGGATCTGGACCTCTCGGCCTTCATCACCAGCTTCGGCAATGTGCAGCCCGCGATCATCGGAACCTCCGGCGACGACATCCTGTTCGGCAGCCAGATCGCCGACGAGATCCAGGGTCTCGGCGGCAACGACCGGCTCGACGGCGCACAGGGGGCCGACACCCTGATCGGCGGCGAGGGCGACGACCGATACGATGTCGACGATCTGGCCGACCTCGTTGTCGAACTCGCGGGCGAGGGCCGGGACATCGTCTACACCGAGGTCGACCTGACCCTGTCGGAAAACGTCGAGGATGCCCGCGCGACCGGCAGCGGCGACATCGACATGACCGGCAATGACGAGGACAACCTGCTCAACGGCAATGACGGGTCGAACGTCCTGCGCGGGCAGTCCGGCAACGACAACCTGCTCGGCAAGGGCGGCAGCGACACGATCGACGGCGGAACCGGGAACGACTTCCTGCGCGGCGGCGACGGCAGCGACAGCTTCGCGTTCGCACTCGGCGACGGCGCCGACCAGATCCTCGATTTCGAGCACGGCCTGGATGTCATCGACTTCTCGGCAACTGGTCTGAGCTTCGGCGATATTTCGATCAACGATCTCGGCTCGGTCGATCAGATCACCTACGGCTCGGATAGCATCATCGTCTACCGCGCCACGCCGGGCCTGTTCGAAGAAACCGACTTCGTCTTCTGATCAGCGGACGCGGCGTCGCGAAAACGGATCCGCGCTCCGCAGATCTCGCGCGACGCCTGCCACCTCGATCCCGACTCCGGGTGATCCGGCGCGCACCCCCGGCCGTCATGCCGCGCCGACCTCAGTTGCCGGTGGTCCGATACGCCTCCGGCGGAAAGAAGGCGGCGTCCTGAAGCTCCAGCGTCGCCGCGTGACAATCGTGGCAGAACGCCATCCGGCCGGATTTCGGACCGTTCGTGCGCTCGTATTTCCCGTTCGGAAACACGCGGGTATAGACCCAGCCGTCCGGCGCCGCGTCCTCCGCTACCTTCTCCATCAGGAACAGCGTCCCGCGCTTCACCTCGCCCTTCAGGATGCGGAAGCTCTCCTTCACGAAGATCGAGCCGACCGGAAAGCGCGCCCCGTCCATCTCCTCCCACCGGGTGTAAAGCTCCGCGCCCGGCGGGTTGACGAAATGATTGACGAACATCCGGCCATGGGTTGCCGACACCAGCGGCGCGGTCGAAACCAGAGGCCACTCCCTGAACCCGGCCACGCCGGGCACATCGGCGGCCTCGGCATATCCGGCGAGAAGATCGCCTTCGATGCAGTCGTAAAGCGCGTTCGCGTCGTCCTGGGTGATGGCGTCCTGGTCGAGTTCGGTGGTGCAGGCTGCCGGGTCGCCGCCCCACAGCGCGGCGAGACTGCCCGCGAAGGCCGTGACCAGCGCTATTCCGGCGAACGCGAGCACGGTGCCGCTGCTCATGTTTCGTTTCCCTCCATCATGTAGGTACATCCGGACGCGCGAAGGATACCGCGCCGCCATGGCGTGCAACCAATCACCCCTGAGCACGGCTGGGTGAGAGCGGTGTGATGGTTGCCATTGCCGCCGAACGGCGGCCCGTGTAGGGCATGCACACGGTCAGGAGGACCCGATGACCACACTGGCGACAGCGTCGATCTTTCACCATCCGGATGCGGTCGAATCCGACGAGAAACCGCTGGCCGGACGGCGCACCGCGGGTCAGTCCTTCCTCGCCGGGTACGCCAGACACGCCCAGGCCGACAAGCTGCACTGCGTCGCCCAGAACCAGGCGCACATCGATCATTTCTGCGAGCTGATCGAGGCCTATGGCTGGAGCGGCGAGGTCTCGGGCGCGATGACCCATCAGCCCGGCGCGCTCGGTGATCCGGGCGTCGTTTTCCTGCCCGGTCCCGGTCTTGGCGCGCATGCCTGGCCGCGCCGCCGTGTCGGCCAGCGCGTCTATTCGCTCTGCGGGATCACCCACACCGTCTCGACCCGGCGGATCATGGAGGGGCTCTTCGACTCGCTCACCGAACCGGTCGAGGACTGGGACGCCATCATCTGCACCTCCGAGGCCGTTCACTCCGTGGTCAAGGCCGAACTGGACGAGGCCGAGGTTTACCTGCGCCGCCGTTTCGGCGCGCGCCGCGTGCCGCGCCCGCAACTGCCGATCATCCCGCTCGGCATCGACACCGGACGCTTCGCCCGCGACGACGGTTTCCGCGCGAAGTGGCGCGGCGAATACGAGGTCCCCGAGGACGGCATCGTCGTCATGTCGATGGGACGGCTGTCGCTCTTCGAGAAGATGCACCCGGTGCCGCTCCTCATCGCGCTCGAGAACGCGGCCCGCGCGACCGACGTGCCGATCACCCTGCTGATGGTCGGTTGGTTCGGCGATGACGCGACGGAAAAACTGCATCGCGAGGCTGCGGCGCGGTTCGCGCCCTCGATCCGGGTCGAGTTCCCGAACGGGCGCGACGCCGATCTGCGCTACGAGATCTGGTCCGCCGCCGACATCTTTACCCTGCCGGTCGACAACATTCAGGAGACCTACGGCCTCGCCCCGGTCGAGGCGATGGCGGCGGGCCTGCCGGTCGTCTGCTCGGACTGGAACGGGTTCAAGGACACCATCGTCGATGCCGAGACGGGAATCCGCGTGCGCACCCTGTTCTCGCGCGCCGGTGTCGGTCGGACCATCGCCGAACGCTTCGAGGACGGGCGCGACAGCTACCTGCAATATCTCGGCTTCGTGCAGCAGCGCACGGTCGTCGACATCCCGGAGATGACGGTCGCCTTCGTCAACCTGATCCAGAACCCGGACCTGCGCGCCCGCATGGGCGAGGCCGGCAAGGCGCGGGCGCGCCAGCTCTACGACTGGGAGGTGATCATCCCGCAGTACCAGGCGCTCTGGGGCGAGTTGAACGCCCGCCGGGCGCGGGGCATCCCGTCTTCGCCGCGCGAGGGCGACGAGGCCGCGAACCCCTCCGGCATGGACCCGTTCCGGCTCTACGCCCGCTACCCGTCCGACGCGGTCACCAATGTCTGCGTGCTCTCCGCCGATCGCGCGGTCTCGGTCGACGAGGTGCAGGATCTGGTGCTGCTGACCGGTGCAGGATACCTCAAGCGGCTGGTGACGGCGCGCGAACACATCGTTCTGATCAGCGAGATCATCCATCGCGACGGCCCGCTGAGGCTCGATCAGGTCATCGAGAAATCCGGCATGTCGCCGGGCGGTGCCGAAGGGGCGGTGCTCTGGCTCGCCAAGTTCGGCCTCGTGCGCATCACGGTCTGAGGGGAGGCGGCGTGATCATTCTCAACGCAGGCGTCCCGCGCTCGGGTACGGTTCTGGTCAACGCGATCCTGCGCCAGCTTTTCGAGCGCAACGGCATCCGGATCGGCCAGTCGAACCCGCACGGCAAGCAATTGCCGATCCTGCTCCGGCGGCTGCAACGGGCCGGGCACGACCGGCACAAGACCATCCTCGTCCACACCCATAGCTGGAACCCGGAAACCGCAGCGCTGGTCTCGGGCTCGCCCTTCGTCACCGGCTTCATCAACTTTCGCGACCCGCGCGATGTCTGCGTCTCGCTGATGAAGCTGCACGACCACGATTTCGATGCCGCCGCCCGGATGGTCGAGAACAGTTTCAAGATCTTCGAAGAAGCCAGCCACGCCGACTGCATGATGGTCATCCCCTACGAGCTTCTGGTCGCCGACAAGCCCGGCCACATCTTCCAGATCGCCCGGCGCCTGGGCTTCTGGCCCGGCCTCGACGAGATCGCCGAGATCGAGGCCGCGACCTCTGTCGACAAGCACAAGGAAGTCATGGAGAAGGTCAGCGCCGGCGAGATCGACGGCCTGACCCGGCGCAAGAACACCAACCGCGTCATGGTCGAGGACTCGCGCACGCTGATCAATGACCGCCACATCCAAAGCGGGGCCGAGGGCCGTTGGCGCCAGGAATTGAGTGAGAGCGAACAGAACAGCGCGAACGAACGGTTCGGCGAGATCCTGAGCCGCTACGGCTATACGGTCTGATGGGCGCGCCGATCCACGACACGATCCAGCGGCTTGCCGGGCAGGTCACGACGCTCCTGACCGCAAAGTCCCGCGAACTGGCACTGACCGAGAACCAGATCGCCTCGATCCGGCCACTCGATCACGTCGAGCCGATGGCGGTTCCGGCACTCGGCGAGATCTGCGGTCCGCTGCCCCCGGACTGCCCCGCGACCGCCGACGTGTGCCGCAGCGTTCAGCTCGCCGCACCCTATCTGCGCTGGCGGCGCACCTATTCCGAGGCGGACGGTTTTCCCCGGGCGTTCCTGACGCGGTACGGCTGGTTCGATCTGGCCGGACCCGAGGGGCCTTACACCGCCGACGGCCTGCGGATCATGATCGGATACTGGGGCGAGGGCCTGTTCTATCCCGACCACAGCCACGCGCAGGAGGAGCACTATCTGGTGCTGGCAGGCTCCGCGTGGTTCCGGCTCGAAGACGCACCGCTGCGCCGTCTCGATGCGGGGGAAGTCTTCCATACGCCGCCCGGAATCGTGCATGCCGCCGAGATGCGCTATCAGCCCCTGCTCGCGCTCGCGATCTGGCGGGCGCAGGACGATCTGACCGTCCGCGTGCATCTGACCGATAGCGACCGGAAGGTCGAAGCGGGCTGACACACGGCACCCGCGCCGATCCCTGCGTTTGCGCATGTGGATGTTCACTTGAACAAACCTTATCCACCTCGATATCGATCCAAAAATTCAGCCGAGGTGGATAAGTCATTTTCCGCCGCGATGTCGTCCCAGCGATCCCGGATCGAACCGGCCGGTTGGCCGTTTTCTGTTCGGAGACGAGAGCCCTTTCGGCGCGTTTTGCGAAGCGGTCCGCCTATCGCAGTCTGTCCGCTCAGCGCAGCCACAAGCCCGCTATTGCACGGCTTTGGAGCCGCGAATTCCCCTTTCAAGCGGTGAAACCTCTGTTAAGACTTGCGCTGGAGGCAAGAGGGGACAGCCGTACGGATGAGCGCGACCGAAGTTCTGCGGGTCGAGAACCTCGTCAAGCACTACGGCGGCGTCCAGGCCGTGCGCGGGGTGTCGTTCACGGTGCCCGAGGCCAGCATCACGGGGCTGATCGGTCCGAACGGTGCGGGCAAGACGACGACCTTCAACTGCATCGCGGGCGCTGAAAATCCAACGGATGGAAAGGTTTACCTCTATGGGGAGGAGATCACCGGGGTGCCGACGCACCGGCTCTATGACCTCGCGCTGCTACGGACGTTTCAGCTCAGCCAGGAGTACCGCAAGCTGACCGCTCTGGAGAACCTGATGGTCGCCGCCCCGGAGCAGGCGGGCGAGCGCATCTTCGCCAACTGGTTCGCGGCATCGGCGGTGCGGGCCCGCGAACGCGAGGTGCTCGACCGCGCGCGCGACACGCTGGAGTTCCTCGGACTCACCCATGTGGCGACGGAACTGGCCGGAAACCTCTCGGGCGGCCAGAAGAAGCTGCTCGAGCTTGGCCGCACGATGATGACCGACGCCAAGCTGGTGCTGCTGGACGAGCCCGGCGCCGGCGTGAACCCGACGCTGATGCTCAAGGTGATCGAGATGATCCGCCGCCTGAACGAAGAGCGCGGCTACACCTTCTGCATCATCGAGCACGACATGGATCTGGTCGCCGATCTTTGCCAGCACGTCATCGTGCTCGCTGACGGACAGATCCTGACCGAAGGCCCGATGGCCGAGGTCCGCGAGAACCAGCAGGTAATCGACGCCTATTTCGGGGGCGAACTGGCGTGAACCGCGTCCTCGATATCGCCGATCTGCACGCAGGTTACGGCGAGACCGAGATCCTGCACGGGCTGAACATCCATGTCGATCCAAGCGAGATCGTTGTGGTCGTCGGCCCGAACGGCGCAGGCAAGTCCACGGCGATGAAGGCGGTGCTGGGTCTCCTCAACATCACCTCCGGTACGATCTCGCTGGAGGGGGCCGAGATCACCGACACGCCACCAACGGAAGTCGTCACCAAGGGCGTCTCCTACGTGCCGCAGACGCACAACGTTTTCGTCTCGCTCAGCGTGCAGGAGAACCTCGAAATGGGCGCCTGGACCCGGCCGACCGGCATGGCCGAGCGACTGGACGAGATGTACGCGCTGTTCCCGGATCTGGCCGAGAAACGCGCGCAACCGGCCGGATCGCTCTCGGGCGGTCAGCGCCAGATGGTCGCCATGGCAAAGGCGCTGATGGTCGACCCGCACATCCTGTTCCTGGACGAGCCGACGGCGGGCCTCAGTCCCAAGTACCGGGGCCAGATCTTCGAGACCGTGCAGCGGATCAATGGCACCGGCGTGCCCGTTTTGATGGTCGAGCAGAACGCCAAGCAGGCCCTCGGCGTCGCCCATCGCGGCTACGTGCTGGTGGACGGCCAGAACCGCCATACCGGAACGGGTGCCGAACTGATCGCCGACCCCGAGGTCGCAAGGATGTTCCTCGGGGCGCGGGCGGAGACCGCCTGAATGTGGGAGTTTGTCAACTTCTACCTGATGCCCGGGGTGGTCCTCGGCTGTATCTATGCGCTTGGTGCCATTGGGATTTCCCTGACGTTCGGAATCCTGCGATTCTCGAACTTCGCGCACGGCGACACCATGACCTTCGGGGTCTATGTCACGCTGTCGCTGGTCCTGCTCTCGGGCCTGCACCCGCTGCTCGTCGCTCCCATCGCCATGGCCGTGACCGCGGCGATGGCCATCGGCATCGACAAGCTGTTCTACAAGCCGTTCCGCAATTCTCCGACAATCATGCTGGTCATCGCCTCTTTCGGACTGATGCTGATGATCCGCTCGGTGGTGCAGTTCTTCTGGGGTGTCCAGCTCCAGCCGATGGTCAAGGGCATCCAGATGCCGATGCAGGAACTGCGCCCGTTCCTGCTGCCGATGAAGCACGTCCTGATCATCGGCGGCACGGTGATCCTGATGCTCGCCGTCCATTTTCTGCTGACCCGGACCCGGATCGGCAAGGCGATGCGGGCGGTCTCGGACAGCCCGGAACTGGCGCGCGTCACCGGGATCGACACCGAGAAGGTCATCCGCATGACCTGGATCGTCGGATCGTGCCTCGCTGTCGCGGCGGGCGTGTTCCTCGCCATGGACACCCATGTCGAGACCATGATGGGCTTCAAGCTTCTGTTGCCGATGTTCGCCGCGGCCATCCTCGGCGGGATCGGGAAGCCTTACGGCGCCGTCGCCGGCGGCCTCGTCATCGGCATCGCCGAGGAGCTGTCCGCCTTCCCCTGGATCGCGGCCCTCGGCGTCTGCGACGGCAACACCTTCACAATATCTACGCTGAATCTCGTCAGCAATTGCAACGCTCCGCTCCTCAATCCCGGCTACAAGGCCGGGGTGGCCTTTGCGATCATGGTCGCCATGTTGATCTGGCGTCCCCAGGGCCTGTTCCGAGGGAGGCAATTCTGATGCATTTCGATACCCAAATTCCCCATGGCGCCGCGCTCGCGCCGGCCGCCGTTCTGGTTCTCACGCTCGCCGGTTGCGAGACGCCCGACATCTATAACGAGGAACCGCCCGTCGGCGCGCTCCGGGTCGGCGAGGTGATCCTGGTCGATGACGGATCCTGCCCGGTCGGGCAGATCAAGGAAGTGCGTGCCGGCAATCGCCGGTTGGTGACGCCGCGCACGCGAACGTGCATAGAGTGGTAGATTAGGCGGTCAGCCGCTTATCTGCCGCAGGAGAAGGGTCATTATGGACGCCTTGTACGGTTACGGCATTTATGCGCTGACGTTGGCCTCGATGGGCGGGATCTATGCGATCCTCGTGCTCGGCCTGAACATCCAGTGGGGCTTCACCGGGCTCTTCAATGCGGGCGTCGCCGGGTTCATCGCCGTCGGCGCCTATACGCAGGCACTGCTGACCACGCCGGTTTCGGCGCGCCATATCGGCGGTATTGAGATGCCGATCCCGATGGCGATGGTGCTGGCGATGATCCTCTCCGCGATCGTCGCCTATTTCATCGCGCGGATCTGCGTTCGGCTCAGGTCCGATTATCTCGCCATCGCCACCATTGGGATTGCCGAGATCCTGCGCCTGATCTTCAAGAACGAGCTTTGGGCCACGAACGGACCGCGCGGCGTCAGCCAGATCCCCAAGGCGTTCGAGAGCCTGCCGCAGCCTTGGAACATTGTCGCGTTCTTGCTCATGGTGCTGGCCATCGTCGCGGTGATCTACATCCTGCTGGAACGCGCACGGCTCTCGCCCTGGGGCCGGGTCATGACGGCAATCCGCGAGAACGAGCAGGCGGCGTCGGCGGCGGGCAAGGATGTCGAGCGCTTCCGGGTCGAGAGCTTCGTGATCGGTGCTGCACTCATGGGCCTCGGCGGTGCGCTGCTGGCGCAGTACCTCAAGCAGATTGACCCGCAGGTCTCGGACCCGCTGACGGCGACGTTCCTCGTCTGGGTGATGCTGATCGCCGGGGGCTCGGCGAACAACCGCGGTGCGATCCTCGGTGCGTTCCTGCTCTGGACCGTCTGGTCGGCGACGCAGATTCTCTCGGGCTTCCTGCCCAACGAGATCGTTGTGTTCGGCTTTGAAATCGGGAATCTTCAGGTGAGGTCGGCCTATGTCCGGATTTTCCTGATCGGGCTGATCCTGCAGTTCATCCTGCAGCAGCGTCCCGAGGGCCTGTTGCCGGAGCAGCGGCCCGCCCCGGTGGGGATGGGCAAACTTCAGGGAGAAAGAGCATGAAGAAGTTTTTGACCGGTGCAGCCCTCGCCGCACTGCTGACCGCCCCGGCGATGGCCGCCGATATCAAGGTCGGCTCGGTCGCCGGCATCACGGGACCGATCGCCGAACTGGTCGCGCCGATCATGGACGGCCGCGCGCTGGCCGCCGAGCACATCAATTCGAACGGCGGTCTCTTGGGCGGTGACAGCATGGTCATGGTGCCGGCCGACAGCCAGTGCGATCCGAAGGCCGGCGTCGACGCGGGCAACAAGGTGGTGAACGTCGATCAGGTCGTCGCGATCATCGGTGCGTCGTGCTCGGGCGCGACCAACGGCATGGTCCAGTCGGTGACGATCCCGGCGGGCATCCCGTCGATTTCGGACTCGGCCACGGCACCGTCGATCTCGGATCTCGACGACAAGGGCCTCGTGTTCCGCACGGCCCCGTCCGATGCCTATCAGGGCGCGGCACTGGCGCAGTACGCCTATGACCAGGGCTTCCGCAAGCTGGCGATGACCTACGCGAACGACGACTACAACGCGGGCATCGCCACGGTCTTCGCCCAGGTCTTCGCGGATATCGGCGGCACCATCACGGCGAACCAGGTGCACGAGCCGAACAAGGCATCGTACCGCGCCGAGGTTGCCACGATGGCAGGCGGCGGCGATGCCGAGGGGCTCGCGCTGTTCGCCTATTACGGCGGGTCCGGCATCACCATCATCAAGAACTCGCTCGAGACCGGCAGCTTCGGCAAGTTCGTCGGCGCGGACGGCATGTTCGACCAATCGGTCATCGACCAGATCGGCGCCGACACGCTGCGCGGGAATATCTGGCTGACGCAGTCGGCCTCGGACCCGGACTCGGCGAGCTACAAGTCGTTCGCCGAGGCCTATGCCGCGACCGGCAACGACCCGCAGGCGCCCTATGCCGCGCACGGCTATGACGCGACCTTCATGCTCGCCATGGCAATCGAGAAGGCCGGGTCGGCGGATTCGGGTGCCATCGCCAAGGCGCTGATGGAGATCAACGATCCGAACGGCGTCGAGGTCGGCCCGGGCCAGTGGGCCGAGGCCAAGGCCGCGATCGCAGCCGGCAACGCCGTGAACTACACCGGCGCGACCGGTTCGGTGGACTTCGATGCGAACGGTGATGTGCCGGGCTTCTACGGCGTCAACACCGTGGGCGCGGACGGCAGCTGGGAGACCACGCTGCTGAAGTAAGTCCGATACGGATGGGCGTGCGCCCGTCCTGAGAAAGCTGCGGAGGGTGGGCGACCGGTCCACCCTTCATTCGTTCTGAGGATCGCCATGAAGAAGATCATCATCGACACCGATCCCGGCATCGACGACGCCATGGCGATCCAGCTGGCCTTTGCGCATCCCGAACTTGAGGTCGTCGGGCTGACCAGCATCTTCGGCAACGTGCATGTGCCCATCGCGACACGCAACGCGCTGGCGCTGGCCGAGATGGCCGGTTCGGACTGTCCGGTCGCGGAAGGTGCCGATGTGCCTCTGGTCCAGCCGCAGCGCCCGCCCGGTTACTACGTGCATGGCGATGACGGGTTCGGCAATTCCGGCGTGATCGAGCCCAAGGGCAAGAAAGACCCACGCAGTGCGGCCCGGTTCATCGTCGATACCGTGAATGCGCATCCGGGAGAGATCACGCTTTGCCCGATCGGTCCGCTGACCAACATCGCCCTTGCCTTGCGGCTCGACCCCTCGATCGCATCGAAGGTCGCCGGAGTGACGATCATGGGCGGCGCGGTCGAAGCGCCGGGCAACGTCACCGAGTTCGCCGAGGCCAATATCTGGCACGATCCTCATGCCGCGGCAGAGGTTTTCAAAGCCGAGTGGCCGATGACCCTGATCGGGCTGGACGTGACCGAAATCGTCCGCTGCACGCCCGGGGACTTCAGCGCGCTGGAAGCAGCCTCGCCGAAGATCGGCGGTTTCCTGAACCGCGCCGTCCAGTTCTATTTCGAATGGCACCGGACCAAGCCGCACTACGCCCACGGCGCGTTCGAGGGCTGCTTCATGCACGACCCATCCGCCGTGCTCGCCATCACGAAACCGGAGTTCTTCACTTATCGCGAAACCCCAATCTCGATCGCGACGGATGGTGAGCGCGTCGCCAAAACGGCGCCTGCTCCTTATGGGCCCGCGGTCAAGGTCGCGCTGCAGGTCGACAAGGACGCGGTCCGTGAGGCTTTCCTGACGATCACAAAAGCCTCGGACGCTTGCCGGGAAGCACGTTTGGCATAACACTGGCGGCATCACGCCCAAGCGGAGCGCACCATGTTCGACATCCAGACCGTCTCCTACACCAGCCCGGACGCGCCGGCCGCCTTCACGCGCAGCCTCCGCGAGACCGGGTTCGCCGTGCTGACCGATCATCCGGTGACGCCGGAGCGCATCCAGGCCGCCTACGCTGCCTGGGGCGGGTTCTTCAACTCCGACGAGAAACATGCCTACACCGTCGATCCGTCGACGCAGGACGGCTATTTCCCGTTCAAGTCCGAGAACGCCAAGGGTGCCAAGGCCAAGGACCTGAAGGAGTTCTACCACGTCTATCCGGAAGGACGGGTGCCGCCCTCGATCGAGGACCTCACCCGAACGCTCTACGACGATCTGGTCGAGATCGGCGCCACCCTGTTGAAGTGGGTGCAGGACAACGCGCCGGAAGACATAAAGGCCAAGTTCTCCGAGGCGCTTCCACAGATGCTCGCGGGGTCCAAGCAGAACCTCTTGCGCGTGCTGCACTATCCGCCGCTGGATGAGGCCCCCGAGCCCGGCGCCGTGCGCGCCGCTGCGCACGGCGATATCAACCTGATCACCGTGCTGGTTGCTGGTTCCGCTCCCGGGCTGGAGGCGCAGGACACGGCGGGCAACTGGCATGCAGTGCCCTGCGACCCAGGCATGATAGCAATCAACTGTGGCGACATGCTCGAGATGGCATCCGGCGGCTATTTCCCGTCGACCGTCCACCGCGTCGTGAACCCCGAGAAGACCGAGACCGGCGCGCGCTTCTCGATGCCGATGTTCCTGCACCCGCGCCCCGAGGTCGTCCTGAAGCCCGGCACGACGGCGGATGATTTTCTTCAGGAACGGCTGCGCGAGATCGGGCTGAAGGGCTGACGACAATTGTGCTGCGAATGCTGCTTCATGGCGCCTGGATCCTATTCCTCACCTTGCTCACCCAGCTTGGGGGAATCGCGTGGATCATTACCCTGTTCTTCCGACGACGATCATTGGTATTCCTTCTGAGCTACGCCGTTCTGTCCGCATCGGCGGTCTGGATAGCTCCAATGACGGGTCGCGTGCCATTGCCCTGCACTGGCGAACAGTTGCGCATGCAATCGTGGATGTATTGCGTGTTGAACCGACACTATGTCGTGCCGGAGCTAGCAAAAGTACTCGAAGACACGGCGCGTAAGGCCGCCAACCGGCATCCCGGAACAGTCACTCTGGTGCTCGACGCTAACTTTCCGTTCATCGACGGCTTCCCCTTGCTGCCACATCTTTCACACGACGATGGCCGTAAGGTTGATTTGGCATTTCACTACGCCGATGCGGACGGAGTCTATCTTCCGGGCGAGACGCGTTCGCCTATCGGCTACTTTGCCTTCGAACAAGGGCCGACAGACTGCCCGGACCGGACGCTGACGCTGCGCTGGAACCTTGCCTGGTTGCAATCGAGCTTCGACGAACTGCCGCCTGACGTCGTGCGGATGCGTACGGCATTGGCGCTGCTCAATGGCGATCGTCGTATAGGAAAGATCTTTCTTGAACCGCATTTGGTCCGGTCCTGGGACGTCGAGCATCCAAAGGTTCGCTTCCAAGGTTGCCGGGCCGCGCGTCACGACGATCACATCCATATCCAACTCTGAGCAGCCATCTTTTGGAACCTTGCGCCAGTCGGTTGGCTTCTACCCACCGTCGAGACGCATTTTGGGATTAACTGTTTCCCCGGCCTGTGGTTAATCTGAGGGCAGACAGTCCTCAGGGAGATCTACGATGTTCAAGACCCTCCTCGGCGCGGCCGCCGCCGCCCTGATCGCGACGACCTCGGCTCTTGCCGACGGTCACTTCAAGCCCGCCGTCGTCTTCGACATGGGCGGCAAGTTCGACAAGAGCTTCAACGAAGGCGTCTGGAACGGCGTTAAGAAGTTCATGGACGAGACCGGCGTCGAGGTCATGGAGTTCGAGGTCACCAACGAGACCCAGCGCGAACAGGCGATGCGCCGCATGGTTCAGCGTGGCGCGACACTGGTTCTGGGGGTCGGTTTCGCGCAAGCCGACGCGATCGCCGCTGTCGCTGCCGACAACCCGGAGGTCCAGTTCTCGATCATCGACGTCTCGTGGCTCGATGCGCCGAACCTGCGTCAGTACGCTTTCAAGGAGCACGAGGGCTCCTACATGGTCGGCGTCGCTGCGGCGCTCGCTTCCGAGAGCGGCAAGGTCGGCTTTGTCGGCGGCATGGACATTCCGCTGATCCGCAAGTTCGCCTGCGGCTACGTGCAGGGCGTGAAGTCGGTGAACGCCGATATCGAGGTCTTCCAGAACATGACCGGCACGACCCCGACCGCCTGGAACGACCCGGCGAAGGGGTCTGAACTGACGCGCGGGCAGATCGACCGGGGTGCTGACGTGGTCTACCATGCGGCTGGCGGCACGGGTGCGGGCGTGATCCAGGCGGCAGCGGATGCGGGCAAGCTCGCGATCGGCGTCGATTCGAACCAGAACGGCATGGCGCCGGGCTCGGTGCTGACGTCGATGCTCAAGCGCGTGGACGTGGCGGCCTATGAGACCATGAAGGACAGCATGGACGGCAACTTCACGGCAGGCGTCAAGATCCTCGGTGCGGCCGAGGGCGGCGTCGACTGGGCGCTGGACGAGAACAACGCCAAGCTGGTCGATGACGACATGAAGGCCGCCGTAGAGGCCGCCCGCGCCGGTATCGTCTCGGGCGATATTCAGGTCCACGACTACTTCTCGGACAACGCCTGCCCGGTCTCCTGACCGATTAGCGTCGAGAAACTCAACCGCCCCTCGAAACGGAGGGGCGGCAACCCGAGCGGCGGACCAGCCCGATGACCCCTCCCGCAGTGCGGCTGCAGAAGATCAGCAAGGCGTTCGGCCCGGTGCAGGCGAATGACGCCATCGATCTCGAGGTCGCGAAAGGGTCGATCCACGGGATCATCGGCGAGAACGGAGCGGGCAAGTCGACGCTCGTCTCGATCCTCTACGGGTTCTACACAGCCGACAGCGGGACCATCGAGATCGATGGAGCCGAGGCTCAGATCGACGGGCCGTCGGACGCCATCGCGCGTGGCATCGGCATGGTTCATCAGCACTTCATGCTCGTGCCGACCTTCACGGTGCTCGAGAACGTGATGCTCGGCTCCGAGGGCGGGGCGCTGTTGAAGACCGGCGCCGTGGCCATGCGGACCGAGCTTCTCAGGCTCGAGGAGCAATACGGTCTGCAGGTCGATCCGGACGCCCGCGTCGGTGATCTGCCTGTCGGCTCGCAGCAGCGGGTCGAGATCCTGAAAGCGCTGCTGCGTGGCGCGCGCATCCTGATCCTGGACGAGCCGACCGGCGTGCTGACCCCGGACGAGACGGACCGGCTGTTCGAGATCCTGCGCTCGCTGCGCGATGCCGGGACGACGATCCTGCTGATCACGCACAAGCTGCGCGAGATCATGGAGGTTTGCGATGCGGTCTCGGTGATGCGGCGCGGCAAGATGGTCGGTCACCGGGTTCCGTCGGAAAGCAGCCGCGAGGATCTTGCCGAGCTGATGGTTGGCCGCAAGGTGCTGCTGGAGGCGCATCGCAGCGACGTCTCTGCCGGTGACGTCGCCATGAAGGCCGATGGCTTGAGCTGGCGCGATGCGGGCGGTGCACCGCGCCTGACCGACGTGTCGCTGGAGTTGCGCGCAGGCGAAATCCTCGGCGTGGCCGGGGTTTCGGGGAACGGTCAGTCGGAATTGCTCGAGGTGCTCTCCGGGATCGCACCGGTGCAGCGTGGTACCATCGACCTGATGGGCCATCGGATCGACCGCAGTCACCCGTGCCCGCCTGCACGGATGCGCGAATTCGGGCTCGCGCACGTCCCCGAGGACCGGCACCGGCGTGGCCTGATCCTGCCGTTCGAGGCGCGCGAGAACGCGGTGCTGGGCTATCACGATGGTCCGCAGGCGGGGCAGGGCCGCTTTACCGACCCCAAGGCAATGGAGGCGCTGACCGAGGCGCTGATGGGCAGGTTCGACGTGCGACCGCCCGATCCCCGTCTGGCGGCCAAGGGGTTTTCCGGCGGCAACCAGCAGAAGATCGTCATTGCCCGCGAGATCGAGGCGGCACCAAAGGTGCTGCTGATCGGTCAGCCCACCCGCGGGGTCGACATCGGTGCGATCGAGTTCATCCACTCGCAGATCGTCGCCCTCAAGGAACAGGGCTGCGCCGTCTTGCTGGTCTCGGTCGAACTCGACGAGATCCTGGCGCTGAGCGATCGGATCATGGTCATGAACGCGGGCCGGGTCGTGGGTACTGTTGCACGCAGCGATGCCGATCACCGCAAGCTCGGGCTGATGATGACGGGCGAGGTCGCGGCGTGATCCCGCACGAGGTTCCGGCGCCAGGTCCCGCCGCCGATTTCGCACATGCGCTGGCACGACATCTGCCCGTTCTCGAAACCGAGCGATTGCGGCTTCGCGCGCCGCGTCTGGAAGACTTTCCGGCATGGGCCGAGATCCTCTGCGGTCCAGCGGGCCCCTATCTCGGCGGACCGTTCACGCGCGACGAGGCCTTCACCGAGTTCACCGCGAACGTCGGCTTGTGGCTGCTGCGGGGATACGGGACCTGGGCGGTCGAGACGCAGGACGAGGCCTTGCTCGGTTTCGTTCTGCTGGGATTCGAGGCGGGCGATCGCGAGCCCGAACTCGGTTTCCTGTTCACTCCAGCCGCCGAGGGCCAGGGCTTTGCCTACGAGGCGGCGGTCGCGGCACGCGACCATGCCGTGCAGGTGCTCAGGCTGCCCGGGCTCGTCAGTTATACCGATCCCGAGAACGCCCGTGCGAACCGTCTCGCCGAACGGCTCGGTGCGCGGCGCGAAGAGGACTTCGATGGCGCCCATGTCTGGCGTCATGCCGGAGGCCGGGCATGAACCAGCTTCCGCGATGGGCTGAAATCGGGCTGATCCCGCTGATCAACCTGACGCTGGCGCTGCTTGTGTCCGGTCTGGTGATCGCGCTGATCGGCGAAGACCCCATCCGGGCACTCGACGTGATGATCCAGGGCGCTTTCGTCTATCCCGGCTCGCTCGGGTACACGCTCTACTACACGACGAATTTCATCTTCACGGGGCTTGCGGTTGCCGTCGCCTTCCACGCGATGCTGTTCAACATCGGCGGTGAGGGGCAGGCGATGCTCGGCGGGCTGGGTGTTGCTCTCGTCTGCATCGCGCTCGATCCGTATCTTCCGGGCGTCATCGTGATCCTGGCGGCGATCGGCGGTGCGGCGGCGTTCGGCGCAGCCTGGGCCTTCATTCCCGGCTGGCTGCAGGCCTATCGCGGCAGCCACATCGTGATCACGACGATCATGTTCAACTTCATCGCCTCGGGGCTTCTCGTCTGGCTGCTGTCGGGGATCATGATGAGCTCGGGTCAGGGCTCGCCGCAGACCCGGCAGTTTGCGCCCGAAGCGTGGATGCCGAAGGTGCACGAGGTCCTGAACGGCGTTGGTATCAAGGCGGCGAACTCGCCGTTGAACCTGTCGTTCGTGCTGGCACTGATTGCCTGCGTCGCTGTCTGGGTGCTGATCTGGCGCACGAAGTTCGGCTACGCGCTGCGGGCCATGGGGCATTCCGAGCCCGCTGCCGCCTATGCCGGTATCCCGGTCCGGCGAATGATCGTGATCGCCATGGCGATTTCCGGTGCGCTGGCGGGCTGCATGGCGCTGAACGAGATCCTGGGCGTACAGCACAAGCTCGTGCTGAATTTCTCGGCCGGGTACGGCTTCACGGGGATCGCCGTGGCCCTGATGGGTCGAAACCATCCGGTCGGCATCGTGCTGGCGAGCCTGCTGTTCGGGGCGCTGTTTCAGGGCGGCGCAGAGCTGGACTTCGAGTTCAAGTCGATCACGCGTGAGATGGTCTTGGTCATCCAGGGCCTGATCATCCTGTTCTCCGGTGCGCTGGCGTACATGTTCACGCCGTGGCTGGCGCGGAGACTGGTGCGTCGGAGGCTGGCGGATGCTTGAGACCGGCAGAGACGCAGTTCGGACGAGGCACAGGCATACGCCTGAGGCCGTAGCCAGAGACCGGTCGGGCGTACAGCGCCCGTCGCCATCAGCGGGTCCAACGAGGCTCGCTTTCTGGCAGGCGTCGAAAGACTATCACGTAGCCACCCTGCATGATGATCCTTCGTTCTCTTGTATGAACCGGCCAAGGCGCGTCGCCTTGCGGCGGAACGGTTGCGATGCTTGAGACCTGGGTCGATATCCTCCGCATTCTCGACGGGACGCTGCGTCTGGCGACACCTCTGATCCTGTGCGCGATGGCGGGGCTGGTGTCCGAACGGTCTGGCGTCATCGATATCGGGCTTGAAGGGAAGCTGCTGATCGGGGCCTTCGCTGCGGCGACCATCGCCGTTCTGACCGGCTCGCCTTGGCTCGGCCTGTTGGCGGCGATCGCGGCCTCGATGATGTTCTCGCTGATCCACGGCTTTGCCTGCATCACCCATCGCGGCGAGCAGATCATTTCCGGCGTCGCGGTGAACATCCTGGCGTCTGGTCTGACGGTTGTCATCGGCATTGCGCTTTTTCGTCAGGGCGGGCAGACGCCGGCCTTGCCGCGGGACGGGCGCTTCCGGCCGATCGACTGGCCGCTGACCGAGACGTTGGGAGATATTCCCGTCCTGGGGCCGCTCTACGCCGAGTTGATCTCGGGTCACAACGTGCTGGTCTACGTGGCTTTGGCGATGGTCGTTCTGGTGTGGTGGATGCTGTTCCGCACGACCTTCGGTTTGCGATTGAGAGCGGTTGGCGAGGCTCCTGCTGCGGTCGACTCCGCAGGGGTCTCGGTGACGTGGTTGCGTTATCGCGGCGTACTGATCGCGGGAGCATTGTGCGGCATTGCCGGAGCATACCTGTCAATTGCGCACGGAGCCGGGTTTGTACGCGAGATGTCCGCAGGCAAGGGCTTCATCGCGCTGGCGGCGATGATCCTTGGAAACTGGCGGCCCGGGATTGCGCTACTGGCATGCTTGTTGTTCGGGTTTCTCGAGACGATCACGCCGCGTCTGCAGGGGCTGGAACTGCCGTTGATCGGCGAAGCTCCGACAGCACTGATCCCGGTGCTGCCATATATCTTCACGGTCATCCTGCTGGCCGGGTTCTTCGGGCGGGCGATCCCGCCGCGCGCGCTGGGGACGCCCTATGTCAAGGAGCACTGAACGGTTGCCAAACCGGGTGCTGAAGGCGCGCCCGAGCCTGGGAGGGCGGACTCTGTGTTCTTCGGTAACTTCGTTCATTGAAGCATCCACTCGGGTCGTTCCACTCGACTTGCTGCCATGCGCCCTCCCGTGGGGAGGGTCGGGCGCGCCCGCTGCGCGGGCAGAATTGCGTTGATCTCGATATGAAGCCGGTGGAGGAACTCATCGCCGCCGCCATAGCGGTCCGTAGCCAGGCCTATGCGCCCTATTCGAGCCATCCGGTCGGCGCTGCAATTCTCGACGAGACAGGCGAAATCCACGCCGCCTGCAATGTCGAGAACGCGGCCTTTCCGCAGGGGAACTGCGCGGAGGCCGGTGCGATCTCGGCCATGATCTCCGCCGGAGGCCGTCGGATCGTTGCCATTGCCGTCGCCGGACCGGGGGATCACCTTTGCACCCCGTGCGGCGGATGCCGTCAGCGCATCCGCGAGTTCGCCGCGCCGGATACGCCGATCCTGATCGCAGGGCGGGACGCTCTGCTCGCCAGCTTCACGCTGGGCGAACTGTTGCCAGAATCCTTCGGGCCGGACAACTTGAGCGAATGAAGCTCTTCTCGACGAGGCACAGGCCCGTTCATCTCGGGCCTTACCCACTGGAACGGCTGCCCCGGCAGGAACGCATTGACCTGAGCGATGTTCCGCCGATGCGGGCGATCAGTTTCCGTGACGAGCGCCCCGAGAGCCTCGCCAACGCGATGCGCGACTATCAGGCGATGATGGACGCGATCCGCGATGGTTTCGTGAAGCGCGAGAAGGGCGACGTACCCGAGGATGCGACGGAACGCGCGAACCACTTCAAGGCGTTCGGCTACTACTGCGATGCGTCGATGGTCGGCACTTGCGCGATCCCGGCGGAAGCGTGGCTGAGTGAGGCGATCCGAAACCCCGACATCGACGCGCTGGCCGAGCAGTTGCGCACCCGCCAGACCAAGACGCTCGCGGCCGGGATCGACGTGATCATGGCGGATCTGAAGGAGTCGATGGAGGCGCCGCCGACATCCTGTGATCACCACACGCATGCGATCGTGTTCCTGTACGAGCATCCGCGCGATCCCGAACGTGGCGAACCGGGCGCCGACTGGATCCTTGGTACGCAGGACCAGAGGGCGGCGCTGCGCGGGGCCGAGACCGCGGTCGTCATCGCCTCGATGATCCGGCTGATGGGCTGGGAAGCGCGGGCTCATTCGGGATCTTCCAGCGACGTTGACGTCAACCGGCTCGCGGTCGCTGCGGGTCTGGCTGAAGCGAAGGACGGCAGCCTGTCGAACCCCTACCTGGGCGCCGATTTCGGTCTCGCCGCGATCACGACGACCATGGAGCTTGAGCCGGACAGGCCGCTCGCACCCGGCTCTGCCTTGTCGAAGTTGCGCAGCCACGGACCGGCATGGTGGACGGGGTACGGCACGGCCAAGAGCATGGCGCACCAGGACCCGTACCATGCGCGAGACTTCGTGGACGGGCCGCACGCCTTCGAGCGCCTCAAGCATGTCGCGGCGCCGACGACCTTCATGGACGAACCGCGTATTCCACGGGTGCCGAAACGGGCGGACATGTTCAGCCGGGCGCAGTTCGGCGACATGGGCAAATCGGTGCAGGACAACGCGCTGAACGGCTACTATGCCGCGAAGAGCCCCTATTCGATGGCCGCGCGCCGTCCGCTGGGCGCGCTGGTGCTGCTGCAGGATGGCGAGCCGGGCAACGGTCCGGCCCCCGATGATCCGTCGAAGAACGCAGAACTGGTCAAGGCGGCACTCTACTTTCTCGGCTCCGATGCGGTCGGGATCAGCCGCTGCCCCGAGTGGGCGTGGTACAGCCATGACGCGGTCGGCGATCCGATCGAGCCCACGCAGGACAACGCGATCAGCGTGATCATCGACCAGGGTCACGAGACGATGGAGGGCGCCTCGGGCGATGACTGGATCTCGTGCTCGCAATCGATGCGGGCCTATCTGAGGTTCTCGCTGCTGGGCGGGGTGGTGGCAAACCAGATCCGGCGGCTCGGGTACACCGCCAAGGCCCACACCGTGCTGGATGGCGAGGTGCTGCAGCCGCCGTTGCTCCTGCTCTCCGGGCTGGGCGAGGTCTCGCGCATCGGCGAGGTGATCCTCAACCCGTTCCTCGGACCGCGCCTGAAATCAGGGGTCATAACGACGGACATGCCGCTGGCTCATGACAAGCCGATCGACTTCGGACTGCAGGCGTTCTGCAAGCATTGCAACAAGTGCGCCCGCGAGTGTCCGTCCGGGGCCATCACGGCCGGGCCGAAGAAGATGTTCAACGGCTACGAGATCTGGAAGTCCGACAGTCAGAAATGCACGACCTACCGCGTCGCTCAGCAGGGCGGCGCGATGTGCGGGCGCTGCATGAAGACCTGTCCGTGGAACCTCGAGGGCCTGTTCGCCGAGGCGCCGTTCCGCTGGCTGGCGATGAACGTGCCGCGCGCCGCCAAATGGCTCGCAAAGCTCGACGACAGGATCGGACGCGGCGGCTTGAACCCGGTCAAGAAATGGTGGTGGGATCTTGGCAACGGTCAGGACGGCGGCCCTTACGTGCATCAGGACAACACCAACGCCCGCGACCTGCAGACCGATCTGGATCTGAAATTCGAGGATCAGACCATGGCGGTCTATCCAGCGAACCTCGTGCCGCCGCCGTACTTCTTCCCGTTCCACATGGATCGCGAGGAGGGCATCAAGGCGCACGATGCCTTGTTGTCGCCTGCAGAATACAAGCGCCGGCTCGCCGAGGGCGATACCGTGAACCTGGCGCATGAGTTCAAGCTGCCCGAAGGCCCGCAGCCGGTGATCCGCGTCGAGGTGGCCGAAGTCGAGCCAATGACCGATGCGATCTCAAAATACGAGTTCCGGGCGCTGGACGGCACGCCGTTGCCGGAGTTCGAGGCCGGGGCGCATCTCGACATCGCTGTCAGTCCCGGTTTCTTTCGTCAGTACTCGATGTCGGGCGATCCTGCCGACCGCTCAAAGTACCAGATCGCGGTGCTGCGCGAGGACGAAGGCCGTGGTGGATCGAAGCTGCTCCACCGGATCTTCCATCCCGGGCGCAAGATCTTCGTCTCCCGCCCGATCAACCACTTCCCGTTGGCCGAGGATGCGGCCTTCTCGCTTCTGATGGCGGGCGGTATCGGCGTGACGCCGATGATCGCGATGGCGCACCGCCTTCATGCGCTGGGGCGTAATTTCGCACTGCACTATTCGTGCAAGTCGCGGGCGGATGCGAGTTTCCTCGACGATCTGGAGACCGTGCCGTGGTCAGATCGACTGCACCTGCACTTCTCGGATGACGGAACGCGGGCCGATCTGGCCTCGATCGTAACGTCGCGCCCTGATGCGCATCTCTACACCTGCGGGCCGGACCGGTACATGTCTGCGGTCCTCGCTGCCGCCGAAGCCAACGGATGGCCCGAGGATGCCCTGCACCGCGAGTATTTCTCGGTTCCCGAGCAGCCGGAATGGGAGAACCACGATTTCACGCTGAAGCTGGCGCGGTCAGGGCGGGAGATTGCGGTGCCCGCTGCGCGGTCGGCGACCGATGTGCTCGCTGATCACGGTGTCCGGATCGATACGAAGTGTTCGGACGGGATCTGCGGGGTCTGTGTGACCGGTCTGGTCGACGGCGCGGTCGAGCATCGCGATTTCGTGCTGGCGCGCAAGGATCGCGAGTCGAAGATGATTCTGTGCTGCTCGCGCGCGGCCGAGCCTGGCGGCGTCGTGACGATCGACCTCTGATTGAGTCGTCCATAACGCGCAGCCTCGGATTACAGGGCCAATCTGTCGGTATTTTGCGAATAACCCATTTGCCGCAACCACTTGGTATACCAATGCGAGCACACTGGTATGCCAGAATTGATCACTGCTAAGCATTTGAAAAAATACTTGAAATCGGCGGTGCGTGCCGTATGGTCGCAGCGTGGTATACCACGGGAGCGAGCGCACAACAGAAAAGAACAACAAGAAAATTGCGTGGCCGAACCTGTTCACGAAAGCAAAAATCGCTAGGTTCCGGCGCACACCGCTAAGCCAAAGCATCAGGGAGGATCACATGGCACTAAAACACACACTTGCATTGGTTGCAGGCGCGGCAGCGTTCGCGATCGCCGGATCGGCGATGGCATGGGAGCCGAAGAAACCGATCGACTTCGTCATCATGGCCGGCAAGGGCGGCGGCGCAGACAAGATGGCGCGTCTGATGCAGGCCATCGTCGAAGAGAACAACATGGCGAGCCAGCCGCTGGTTCCAGTCAACAAGTCGGGCGGCTCGGGCGCCGAGGCGCTGCAGTTCATGAAGACGGCGAAGGATCCCGATCACGCGATCATGGTCACGCTGAACTCGTTCTTCACCACGCCGCTGCGCCAGCCGGGCCTGGGCGTGGACATCATGGAGTTCGCGCCGATCGGGCGCATGGCCGAGGACACGTTCATCCTGTGGGTGCACAAGGATGAGGGCGTGAATTCGTTCGAGGAGTTCCTCGCCGAGGCCAAGAAGCGTGGCAACAAGTGGGTCATGGGCGGCACCGGCAAGAACTCGGAAGACAACATCATCACCGACTTCCTGAATTCGAACTACGGCCTCGACATCAAGTACATCCCGTACAAGGGCGGTGGCGCGGTCGCCAAGGATCTGGCCGGTCAGCAGATCGACAGCTCGGTGAACAACCCGTCCGAGGCCCTCGGCTTCTACGAGTCGGGTGACGTGATCCCGCTGGTCGCTTTCACGGACGAGCGTCTCGCGCTGTTCCCGGACACGCCGACGCTGAAGGAACTGGGCGGCGACTTCTCGTACTTCATGCAGCGCGCCGTGGTCGGTGCACCGGGCATGTCGGCCGATGCGCTCGGCTACTACAACAATCTGTTCCAGACGGTCTTCGATCACGACCAGTGGCAGGGCTATCGCTCGAAGAAGGCGCTACTCGGCGAGAAGATCGAAGGTGCCGACCTGAGAGCGTACTGGGAAACCCAGCGCGATCGCCACGAGAAGATCCTGAAGGCATCCGGCGCGATCAACTGATCTGATACTGCGGGGTGCGGGAAACCGCGCCCTGCAACCCGCTCCGGCGGAGCATCGGAGCGGAGCCCGGTTATCGGCGGGCTCACCCAAATATCTGACAGGGGAACGAGGGAATGCGGATTGCCGAGATCATCATGGCAATCGCTCTGGCGGCGTTGTCGCTGGCGATCATGTACAAGGCGGGAGAACGGCCAAGCTGGTCCGGCGAGGCGCGGTTCTCGAATGTCGGTTTCGGCGAGGACGGTGCGCCCCAGGGCGGCTTCTGGCCGTTCTGGGTCTGCGCCATCATGTTCGTCTGTTCGGTCTGGGTCTGCATTAACGGCGTGCTGAAACTCTCGCCGCCCGCGAAGTCCACCGACGCCTATCTCGACCGCCACGGCATCAACGTCCTGCTGACGGTCGGCGTCCCGGTCTTCCTGCTCGTGCTGCTGACCGACTACATCAGCATGTACTTCGCGATGGCGCTGTTCCTGTTCTACTATCTGTTCTTTCTCGGCCAGCATGGCGGGCTGCTGTCGGGCGCGATGGCAGTCGTCGTCCCGTTCTGGATGTTCCTGTTCTTCGACATCACCATGACCCGGACATTGCCGAAAGGCATTCTCGCCATCGAGGACGGCATCTACATCCCGCTGGGCGACTTTTTCCGCAGTCTCGACGGGGTGACGATCAGCCTGTGCTTCCTCGGTGGCGCGGCGGTCCTTGTGGCGGCGTCGATGCTGTCGCGCAGGGAGGAGTCGGCGTAATGGAAGTCCTCTCGCTGCTTGCCGACGGGATCTTCACCGCGCTGCAACCCGCCAATCTTCTGATCTGTTTCATCGGCGTGGTGATCGGCCTTTTCGTCGGCGCGATGCCGGGTCTCGGATCGGTCAACGGCGTGGCGATCCTGCTGCCGACGATCTTCTTCATCAAGCAATCGACCGGCTCTGATGCCGCGCCGATGATCTTCCTCGCCGCGATCTACTACGGTGCGATGTATGGCGGCGCGATCTCGTCGATTATGCTGGGAATACCGGGTGCCTCGACCGCTGTGGCGACGACTTTCGACGGGCGTCCGCTGGCGCTGAAAGGCCGCGCCGAACAGGCGCTCGTGACGGCTGCCGTGGCGAGCTTCATCGGCGGGACGGTCGCCAACATCTTCTTCACAGGCTTCGCGCCGCCGCTGGCCTCGGTCGCGCTGAAGTTCGGCAATCCCGAGATTTTCGCGCTGATGCTGCTGGCATTCGCGACCTTTGTCGGGCTTGGCGGCGACGATATCCCGAAGACGGTCATCTCGATCATGCTCGGACTGGTTTGTGCCTCGATCGGTTTCGACGTGATCGAGGGCGAGCCGCGTCTGCAGTTCTTCGACCTGACCGGCTTCTCGCGCCCGATCAACTTCCTCGTGCTCGCCATCGGCGTCTACGGTGTCGGCGAAATGCTCTGGACGCTGCATTCGACGCGCGGCGATACGGAGATGTCCAAGGCCGATATCAGCGTAGCCAAGATCAAGACTGCGACCGGCAACACCTTCCGCGAGGGCTGGAAGGGCACGACGATCGGCTCCTCGCTGGGATTCTTCGTCGGAATTCTACCGGCGGCGGGTGCGACGCCGGGCTCGCTGATGTCGTACGGGGTCGCCAAGATGACGTCCTCGAAACCGGAGGAGTTCGGCAAGGGATCGGTCGACGGCGTTGCAGCACCCGAGGCGGCGAACAACTCGGCCTCGACCGGGGCGATGCTGCCGATGATGACGCTCGGGATTCCCGGGTCGCCCACGACGGCCGTTTTGTTGACGGGGCTGGTGCTGCTTGAGCTCGAACCGGGGCCGCGGCTGTTCCAGGATCAGCCGGATTTCGTCTGGCCGGTCATCGGCTCGTTCTACATCTCGAACCTGATCGCCGTGCTCGTGAACCTCGCGTTCATTCCGCTGTTCCTCTGGATGCTTCGGATGCCGTTCACGATCCTCGCGCCGATCATCTTCATCCTCTCCACAGCAGGTGTGTATGCGGCGACGGACTCGATGTTCGATGTCTGGCTGATGTTCTGGTTCGGGCTGGCGGCCTTCCTGCTGCGCATTCTGGACTATCCGCTGGCGCCTGCAGCACTTGCCATCGTCCTGGGCGGGATCACCGAGGCCAAGCTGCGCCAGTCGCTGCAGTGGTCGGATGGCAGCTTCGGGATCTTCTTCAACCCGTTCTTCGACCGGGATGGTTCGGGCGACACCTACTGGATCGCGCCGATCATCTCGTGGATCGCGATTATCCTGATCCTGATGCCGCTCTTTCAAGTCATCAAGCGGCGGGTGCTGCGCGGTCCAGCGCGACCGTCGCACTGGCAGGGATAGGCGCGAGAGACCCCAAGCGGTCGGCGTTCCGCGCTCGCCATCGCGCCGGATGTGTGGTTGTCTGTTCCTCTTAGAACGGAGACCCCCATGCTCGATACGACCAAGCCGCTTTGGCAGGCCAGCGCCTGTGATCTGGCGGACGCCATCCAGAACCGCGAAATCACCTGCACGGATGCCGTTTCGGCGGCGGTCGATCGGATGCGCGAGGTCAACGGCGATCTGAATGCCGTGGTCGACGATCTGGGCGACGAGGCGATGGACATGGCCGAGGCGATGGATGTCGGCCTCGCGGCGGGTGAGATCCTGCCCGGTGCACTCTGCGGCGTGCCGATCACGATCAAGGAGAACATAGACCAGAAGGGCCGCGCGACGCCCAACGGCGTGACCGCGTGGAAGGATGTGATCGCGCCGGATGACGCGCCATTCGTGAAGAACATGAAGAGCGCGGGTGCGATCATCATCGGCCGGACGAACACGCCGGAGTTTTCGTTCCGGGCCACGACGGTGAACGAACTGCACGGCCGCACGAAAAGCCCCTGGAACGACTGGGTGTCGTCAGGTGGGTCATCGGGTGGCGCGTCGTCGGCGGTGATGTCCGGCATGGGGCCGATTGCCCACGGCAACGATATCGGCGGATCGCTGCGCTTTCCGGCCTACTGCACGGGTGCTGCGACGGTGAAGCCGGGTCTGGGACGGACGCCCGCCTACAATCCCTCGGCCCCGGCCGAGCGCGGGCCGCTCGCGCAGATCATGTCGGTTCAGGGTGTGATCTGCCGCGAGGTGCGCGATGTCCGGCGCGCGATGGAGGTCGCGACGCTCTACGACGCCGCCGATCCGTGGCAGGTGCCTGTTGCCTTCTTTGGCCCTGCGGAAGCGGAACCCGTGAAGGTCGCCTTCACCAAGGAAATGTACGAGTTCGATCTCAGCACGTCCGTCTCGGATGCGCTCGACAAGGCCGCTTCGGCGCTGTCCGATGCCGGTTACGAGGTGGTCGAGACCGAGGCGCCGTTGCTTCGCGAATGCGCCGAGGAAGCCAATCGCTGTCTCTTTGGCGAGACCATCGAGTTGATGGGCGATCAGATCGAGGAGCACGGCTCCAAGGCGATCAGGGATATCTTCGCCAACTATGCCGAACTGTTCGACCCGTATATGGGTCTGGAGCGCACCCACGCGATGGCGCGACGGGCCAAGTACGTGCGCGCGTGGACGCAGTTCCTGGCCGAGTATCCGCTTGTGCTGACGCCGTTTCTGCCTAAGCCGCCGTTCAAGTGGAACCGGGACGAGGAAGGCCTGGAAGGCGTTCGCGAGGTGCTTGGGTCGGCGATCTGGTCCTATTCGATGAACTTCATGGGCCTGCCTGCCGGCAACGTCCCGGCGCACTTTGCCGACGGTTTGCCGATTGGTGTGCAGATCGTCGGGCGGCGCTTCCGCGAGGACATGATCCTGGATGCCTGCGAGGCGATCGAAGACCGCGCAGGCGTGATGGCGGACCGGCTCTTCGCGTCAGCCTGATAGCGATCGGCATCGCGCTCGACGCGCAATCGCGATCATCGCTCACTGCGGGTTGATTTTTGCGAACCGGGCGACCTTGGCTTTCGTGGCCCGCGCGAGCACGTCCGGTGGAACTTCGAAGACCGCATCCGGCGCTCCGGCAGCGGCCCAGACGGTAGAGACCTGCAGAAGCGTCTCGTCGAGCAGGATGCGGGGTGTCTCCAGGTGGCCGATGGGCGCGACCCCGCCGATTGCGAAACCCGTCCGTGCGCGAACTTCGGCCGCGTCGGCTCGCTCGAGGTGTTCTCCGACAGCGTCGGGCGCGAGATCCATGTCGACCTGATTGGCGCCGGAAACGAGAAGCAGGATCAGGTCAACGGTCTCGCATCCCCGGAAGATCAGCGATTTCACGATCTGAGGCACGTCGCACCCGCAGGCCAGCGCGGCGTCCTCCGCCGTTCGGGTGCTCTCGCCGGTGCGACGGACGTTTATGTCGAGGCCGAGATCGCTTGCGGCGCGCTCGACCCGTCTGACGGATTTGCTCACCCGTGCTCAGATATTCTCAGCGGCGAGGTGATCGCTGTATTCGAAAGGCACGCCCGGCTCGGTCTTGTCCGAGCGGATCACCAGCGAGGTTTTCACGTTCGAGACGTTTTCGAGCGCGAGCAGCTCGTCGGTCAGAAACGTCTGGAATGTCAACAGGTTCGGCGCCACGCATTTCAGGAGAAAGTCGATCTCGCCGTTCAGCATGTGGCATTCTCGGATCAACGGCCAGCCCTTGCACTGAGTCTCGAACGCTTCGAGGTCGGCACCTGCCTGGCTCTTGAGACTGACCATGGCAAAGACCGTTACCTCATAGCCGAGGGCGCGACCGTTTAGGCGCGCGTGGTAGCCTTCGATCAGTCCGGTTTCCTCGAGCGTACGGACGCGGCGCAGGCAGGGCGGCGCTGAAATTCCAACCCTGCGGGACAACTCGACATTGGTCATACGGCCGTCGCCCTGGAGTTCGGCGAGAATCTTCCGGTCAATGAGGTCGAGTTTCAAGCCTGCCATCAGACGTCCTGTCGCTTATCGTTTTTGTGCGTCCTCGCGCGACCGTCTCGGCGATCACCGGGCGCTGGCGAATTTCTACGTTTGACGGTAATGAAAAGCAACATTGTTGCTCACCAGCGCAATGATCGGAAAGATCGCATGCCGAAGGCGACAGAAATCTGGGTTCTGACCGACGGTCGCGTCGGCAATGAGGCACAGGCGCTTGCGCTCGCCGAGGCCGTCGCACGCCAACGTGGCGGCAAGATCACGGTCAAACGCACGCCTCTACGCGGCTGGGCAGGCCGGATACCGGCGGCGATCTCGTACCGTCTGGGTGCGTGGCCGCGCGGATGGCCCTTCATCGGGATTGAAAGGGGTGCGTCGGAACTGAACTGGCCCTGGCCTGCGCTGATCGTCTCGGCCGGTCGTCGCGTCGCGCCGATCTCCGCCGCGCTGAAAAAGTTGTACGGGATCCCGGCTGTCCATCTGCTCGATCCGGAGATACCGCTTACAGCCTTCGACGCGGTGGTCCTTCCGCGCCATGACAGGAAATCCGCCTCAAACGCAATATCGTCGCTGGGTGCTCTGACCCGGCACACGCGCCAGACACTGGATGCAGCGGCGGCGTCCTGGAATTGTCCGATGACCGATCTGAAGCTGCCGCGTTTAGCGGTTCTGATCGGTGGGCCGAGCAGATCGGCAGACTTCACGGATGAGGACTCGCAGCGGCTCGCGCTCGCGCTCGACAGCCTCGCCGGTCACTTCGGGCTGATGATCACGGCGTCGCGGCGCACGCCGGAGAACCTCGTTTCACGGCTGCGCAGCGCGCTGGCCGTTCGGGCCTTCATCTGGGCAAGCGAAGCGGACGGTCCCAACCCCTATCCCGGTCTGCTCGGACCGGCGGTTGCGGTGATCGTCACCGAGGACTCCGTGAACATGGTTTCCGAGGCTGCATCGACGGGCAAGCCGGTGCACGTCTTCCCGATCACACGGGTCGCGCCGAAACTGGGTCAGTTCCATGCCGATCTGCGGGAGTATGGTGCGACGCAAAGATTTACCGGCGAGATCCGGCACTGGTCCTATACGCCCCTCGCCGAGGCCGACCGCGTGGCAAAAGAGCTTGTGCGCCGGGGCATTGTTTGAGCGGCTCGAAAGACGGCTGCTCACTCGTTGTCGGGAACCGGGTCATAGCCCGATCCGCCGCATGGGTGGCAACGCCCAATGCGTCGGATCGTGAGCCACGAGCCGCGAAGCGCGCCATGCCGTTCAAGCGCCTGCAGGGCGTATTCCGAGCAGGTCGGCGCGAAACGGCAATTGCGCCCGACCCACGGGCTTCCGACCAGGCGATAGAACCTGATCGGCAGCGCGATGATCCGGGCAAGAATGCTCATGCAAGGCTAACTCCGTTTCGACGGAGCGTGGACCCGGCCGAGGCAGTGTTCAAGGTCTGAGAGAAGTCTCGCGAATGGTCTTGCGATCGTTGTCTCGGGTCGACCGATCAATACGTAATCCCAGCCATCCTGTCCCGTGACCGGAAGTATCTCGGATGCAGCGGCCCGAAGCCGGCGTTTGGCGCGATTTCTCGCCACCGCGTTGCCGACTTTCTTTGAGCAGGTGAACCCGACGCGAAGTCCGGGCTCGGCACCTTCAGCCTCGTCGCGCAGACGGGCCTGCAGGTTGAGACCTTTCGATCCCGCGCGATTGGCGCGCGCGCAAGCGAGGAAGTCCCGGCGTTTCTTGAGAACGGTCAGTGACCGCGGCATTGATCCAGACGTCAGGCCGAGAGCTTCTTCCGGCCCTTGACGCGGCGACGGTTCAGGATCTTGCGGCCGTTCTTCGTCGCCATGCGGCTGCGGAAACCGTGGCGGGCTTTGCGGACGCGGTTCGAGGGCTGAAACGTGCGCTTCATGTTCGCTTCTCCCGGGCCGGACGGACCTGCCCTCATCGGTGCGGCGCGGCCGATCGCGCCTGCCAGATCAATCAAGAGACGGGCGGATACCGCCAAGATCCCCGCGAGTCAACGATCCATTCAGGACCCGGCGTTATGTTTCAGTCGAGACACGGTGGATCAAGCCGCTGTGAGACCACTGGCGCAGGGCCGCTTGCCGCTCAATATGGCCTGATGTCAGCAGCAGAGCTTTTCAGGAGATGTCCATGCCCAGCGATCAGGCGCCCGTCGCCATGACGCGCAAGAGCGCGTTTGCGCGCTACTTGCCGATTACCCTGATCGCGATCGGTGCGATCGCCGCGATCATCGTCGCCCGCGACTATCTGAGCTTCGAGGCGCTGGCGGCGAATTACGAGAACTTGCAGCGCTGGCAGTCGGACAATCAGGTGCTCTCGGTCGTCGTGTTCTGTGCGGCCTACATCCTGTCGGTCGCCTTCTCGGTGCCGGGCGCCATTTGGCTCACGCTGCTCGGTGGCTTCCTGTTCGGGACGATCGCCGGGACCGCGATGGTCGTGGCATCGGCGACGGCGGGTGCGCTGCTGATCTTTCTTGCCGCACGGACAGCGCTGGGCGATGCGCTGCGGACCCGCGCTGGTCCATGGCTTGCGCGCATGGAGGATGGCTTCCGTGATGGCGAGATCAGCTACCTGCTGATCATGCGGCTGGTCCCGGCAGTTCCGTTCTTCATCGCGAACCTCGCGCCTGCCTTCCTCGGCGCGCGGACGTGGACGTTCCTGTGGACGACCCTGGTTGGGATCGTGCCGGGGACGCTCGTCTTTATCTCGATCGGTGCCGGCCTGGGTGAGCAGCTGTCCCAGGGAACACCGCCCAATCTCGGCGTCATTTTCCAGTGGCACATTCTTGGCCCGTTGCTCGGTCTCGCCGCTCTGGCCTCGTTGCCCCTGATCTTGAAGGCGGCCGGGATTACGAAAGCCAAGTCGTGAGCGAGGTGCTGACGCCGGATCTCTGCGTCATCGGAGGCGGGTCCGGCGGACTCTCGGTCGCGGCGGGTGCCGTCCAGATGGGGGCCTCGGTTGTCCTGATCGAAGGCCACAAGATGGGTGGCGACTGCCTGAACTACGGGTGTGTTCCGTCCAAGGCCCTGATCGCGGCCGGGAAGGCCGCGCACGCCCATCGCAGCTCGGCGCCCTTCGGTGTCGCAGCGCACGACCCGGACGTGGATTACGCTGCTGCCATGACGCATGTTCACGGCGTCATTGCCGGGATCGAGCCGCACGACTCCGTCGAACGTTTCGAAGGACTGGGCGTCAAGGTGATCGAGGCTATGGCGCGGTTCGTCGACCCGAACACGGTCGAGGCGGGTGGTATGCGCGTTCAGCCGCGCCGCTTCGTCGTGGCAACAGGATCCGGGCCCATGGTGCCGCCGATCCCCGGCCTCGACACCGTGCCCTATCTGACCAACGAGAGCCTCTGGGAACTGCGCGACCTGCCCGGGCATCTCGTCGTGATTGGCGGCGGCCCGATCGGACTGGAGATGGCGCAGGCGCACCGCCGCCTCGGCGCAGACGTCACCGTGCTGGAAGCCGCTCGCGCCCTGGCCAAGGACGATCCGGAGATTGCGGCAGTCGCACTCGAGAAACTGCGGGGCGAGGGGGTCGACATCCGCGAGGGCGCCAAGGTCGTCGAACTGTCCGGCAGCGACGGTGCGATCACTGTGACGCTCGAGGACGGCAGCGAGGTTCAGGGAACGCATCTGCTGATCGCCGTCGGGCGCAGGGCAAATGTCGACAAGCTGGACCTTGCCGCGGGTCACATCGAGCATACACCGGGGGGCATTACCGTGACGCCGGGTCTGCGGTCGGTCTCGAACAAGCGCGTCTATGCCATCGGAGACGTTGCCGGCGGGCTGCAGTTCACGCACGTGGCCGGATATCAGGCGGGTCTGGTGATCCGGAACGCGCTGTTCCGGATGCCGGTGAAAAACCGGACTGACATCATTCCGTGGGTCACGTACACCGATCCCGAGGTCGCCCATGTCGGGCTGACCGAAGCGGCGGCAAAGGCTGAGCATGGCGATGCCGTCGAGGTCGCCCGGTTCGAATTCGCGGAGAATGACCGGGCGCGGGCGGAGCTGAAGACCGCCGGATTTGCCAAGGCGGTGACCGGGCGGCGCGGCAAGATATTGGGTGCATCCATGGTCGGGGCGTCGGCTGGAGAACTGATCCAGCCATGGGCACTGGCGGTCTCAAAGGGTCTCAAGATCGGCGATATGGCCGGCCATGTCGCGGCGTATCCGACCTTGGGCGAGGTCTCGAAACGCACCGCCGGCGCCTACTATACGCCCCGGCTTTTCCAGAGCGACCGTGTAAAATTGATCGTCCGCCTTCTTGCACGCTTGGGGTGATCGGACTTAACGTCCCCGCGCGAAAGGAAAATTGGATCGCGTATGGGCCTGCTTCGCAGCCTTTCGGGAAGACTGCTGGTCGTCACCATTGCGGTGGTGATGCTCGCCGAGATTGCGATCTTCGTGCCGTCCGTCGCCCGGTTCCGCGAGGACTACCTCATGGAGCGGGTGCGCCGGGCCGAGATTGCGGCTCTCACTGTACTGGCGGCACCAGATCAGATGGTCTCGCGCGATCTTGAAAACGAGTTGATCTCGCGCGCCGAGGTCCTCAATGTCGTGGTACGCCGCGACGGCATCCGCGAGATGGTTCTGACAAGCGGGACGCTGGCGCCGATCACTGCGAGCTACGACCTTCGCGAACCGTCGATCCTCGAACTGATCCGCGATGCGCTGTTACGCATTGCGGCGACCGAGGGCGGCGTGATCCGGATCATTGCCTACGCACCCGCGGACATGGGCAAGGAGCTCGAGATAACGCTCCGCGCAGGACCGCTGACGGATGCGATGCGGCAGTACGGTCTGAATATCCTGATCCTGAGCCTCGCAATTTCGGTCGTGACGTCTGTCATGGTCTTCGTTGCTGTGCGCCGGGCCGTCGTCAGCCCGATCACCGGCGTGATCGAAAACCTCAAACACTTCTCAGAGAACCCGGAGGATCCGGAGCGCGCGATCGTGCCACGCAGCCGGGTCGGTGAAATCGCCGAGGCCGAGAGCGCCGTTGCCGAGATGCAGAGAGATGTCCAAGCGGCTTTGAAATCGCGCGCCCGTCTTGCCTCGCTGGGTGAAGCCGTGGCGAAGATCAGCCACGATCTGCGCAATATCCTCGCGACGACGCAGCTCATGGTCGACCGGCTCGAGATGAGCCAGGATCCGATCGTCGGGCGCACAACGCCGAAGCTGCTGAATTCGCTCGACCGGGCGATCCGTCTTTGCCAGTCGACGCTGACCTACGGCAAGGCCGAGGAAGCACCGCCCGAGACCCGGATCGTCGCGGTCTCTGATCTTGCTCTGGAAGTTGCCGAGGGGCTTGGTCTTGTTCCCGGCGATGCAAGTGTCTCGTGTTCGATCGAGATCGCCGCAGATGTGGTCGCCGAGGCCGACCCCGAACACCTCTACCGCGTCCTGAACAATCTGATGCGCAACGCGGCGCAGGCGATCCGCAATACCGATCGCCCAGGTACCATAACGATCGGCGCCGAGACCCTCGATGGCTCCGTGGCGATTACCGTGGAGGATACCGGACCCGGTTTGCCTGCAAAGTCATTGCAGCATCTCTTCAAGCCGTTCCGGGGAAGTTCGAGCCGCGAGGGAACAGGGCTCGGACTGGCGATTGCCCACGAGTTGATCACCGTCAATCGGGGCAAGCTGGAACTGGTCGCGTCGACGACCGCAGGGACGCAGTTCTGCATCACGCTGCCGGGACGCGCCGCCATGGCGGCCGAGTAGCACCGTGCGGAGATCACGTGTTTACCCCTTGCATTGACTGAGGCCTGAGGCTAAGTCCTGCGGCCTGTCGCGATGCGGCACGGCCTGCACCGGTAGCTCAGCTGGATAGAGCACCAGACTACGAATCTGGGGGTCGGGGGTTCGAATCCTCCCCGGTGCGCCAAATAAATCATGTATTTCAGGGTGTTGCGATCTTCATCATAATGATGCGATTGAATTGTTAATCCGTATCCGAACTGTATCCGATAAGCATGGCTAATGAGATTGTGGTCTGCACCGCGCTCTGAAGTGTCCACTGAAGCGGCCGAATTGCTCGCTCCCAAACGCTACCATGAAGCTGGGGAGGCGTCTTAGACCCTCACGAGGTGGAGTACGAGATACCACGCTCGGGCTAGTCCTCGAGAGTAGCCCATGCATCGCGCTCGTAGACCACAGCTTGGAAGGCTGAGGTCTCACCACTACACAACGCCCGCGTTGATATTGTTCGAGACTTTTCAGTACCTTAACTGCTTTCGATCCCGACATGGTCGAATACCAAGTTCCCACGGGTGACGCAAGCCTGAGAAACTGCTTCAATGCTTACCTTTTGGCGCGAATCTTGGCACCGGCTGGGCGTTTCAATAGAAATCTCAAGATTCAACACCCGTCATAATTGGCGGAAACCAGGCATTCGCTGCAGATCGCATCAACGACGGCGATGCGCAGGAAGCGGACACAATGGAAATGCGGGGACGGCCCAGAGCGGTCCTCAATTGAGTTGCTTGGCTTCGCAATCGCAGCATGGAAAAGCGGACTCAGATTTGGCTGGTCATGGCGGTTGCGAGCTTCGGCAACCTTGCGCCACTTCCTGCCCTTCGTTCGAGGCGCAACGAATGTCCCAATAGAGCCCGTTCTGCAGAATGGTGGAGCGCATTAATCTGGTGAACGGGTACAGGAGCGGAAATTCGTAGAGCATGGTCTACGCGCAAGTCAGCACGAACTCAGACGCTCAATCACTTTCGGCTGACCTCGCACTTTTCGTCGTTCTGGAGACCTCAAGAGAACCAGCTTGGAGCGCTATTATGTCGGGTAAGAACACGATGACTTAGAGCGAAAATGGCAGGTCCAACAAGGTTCCTGCAAACCTCTCGTCTCGGCTAAGTACTTCGACCTCGGCGCCGACCAGAGTTTCAATCGACACAAGCGCATAGCCGACAACGCATTTCATTCGGTAGGACCAAGCGCGATGGGTCATATACCCAATCGAGGCTCCGTTCTCTTGAATCGGCCACCAAATGGACTGGTCTTCGCTCGTGTCCTTGTGATCAAGCAAGATGCCCATCTGGCGACGTTTGACCCCTTTAGCCTTTATGTCCCGCAGTGCGGAGACGCCGATCACTTCCTCGTCCAGATGCAGGTCAACGAACTTCTCCATGCGTACTTCGAACGGGTTGGTGTTGTCGTCGGTGTCGGTGCCATAGTTGAGCAGACCGCTTTCGGTGCGCTCTGAAGGGTTTGGATAGCCAGGGCCGATATCGTAAGGCTTTCCCGCCTCCTTGACGATTTGCCAGAGCCGGTCGCCCTTGGCGCCATCCATCAGGTAAAGCTCGAACCCGCCCTGTTTGGACCAGCCCGACCTGGCGACCTTCAGCGGGATGCCCTCGATCTCGGCATCGGCGAACCAGAAGTACTTTAGGTCGCGCACCCAGTCGCCGAGGATCGACACCACCACGTCCTCGGCCTTTGGACCCTGCACCGCCATGGGGGAGACGTCCGGTTCGCTGACCTCGACATCAAGGCGGCGCTCACCCGCGACGCAACGTGCCCAAAACCAGATGTCGGAGTTGCCAATGGACAGCCAATAGCAATCGTCCGCGATCTTTAGCGCAATCGGGTCATTCAGAAGCACACCCCGGTGGTCGCAAATGGTGACATACTTGCCTTGGCCAATCTTCTGACCTGAGAGATCCCGCGTACAGAGCATTTGCGCCAGAAGCCGAGCATCCGGCCCCTTCATCTGGACTTGGCGCTGTGCCGCGACATCCCACATGGAGACGCCATTGATCAGGCGCCAGTACTCCGCTTCCCGATCCCCATAGCCACGCGGAATAAGCATGCGGTTGTAGGTGAGCAGAGATTCGGCTCCCTCAGCGATAGTGGAATCGTAATAGGGCGATTTGCGGAGCCGGCCTGCAGCAATAATCTCTGCCATCGAATTGTCTTTGGCTTTCCGATCAAGAAGTTTCGAGCGACCGCTGAAGCAAGTCCAGTAGATCCCGCTGTTTTCTTGTGTCGTACCCGGCCGCGGGCATTTTCTTTTCCCTTCGATTGGCAACATAGATTCCGGATCGTCCACCGAACGCAATTGGGTCGGCGCCATCAATGATCTTGAGCGCCTGTCTCTCGGGCGAAGCGAATACGATCGGGGCAAGCCATGACAGGAACCAGGGCATCCCCGAATTTCCGCTGGTCGTCATTGCAGATCTTGTTGCGCCGGGATCGATGGCCCGGATCAGGATGTTATCGGAACGCAGGTCTTCCGCCAGCGCCGCTGCCAGCGCCGTCACGGCCAATTTCGTCTGGGCGTATGTGCTGAGCAAGCCGCCAACCTTTTCCGGATTGGCGAGACCCTCCACGTCAAGTGTCTTGAGGCCTCCGATCGCGCTGGACGAGAAGTTCACGATCATGCCCGGTGCTTCCTCAACAGGGCGCGCCATCTTCTCACGCAGGTTCCTGATCAGTTGATAGGGTGCCAATGTGTTTACCGCGAAATGCGACTCGTACCCCTGTGCGCTGAGGATCTTTTCGCCAGTGAGGACACCGGAGTTATTGTAGAGTACATCGACACGCCCGGGCAGATCATTGATAAGATCCGTGGCAGTGGCGACTTGGGTCGTGTCCATCAGATCGGCGGTGACAATTTCGATCGCCACGTCCGGGTGTTCAGCCAAGATCGCGGCGCGTTGGACTTGCGACTTCGTGTCGGATCTGTTGAGCAGGATCAGAGACTTACCGCGCGGCGCGAGGTGTCGTGCAATCGCGTCACCGATCGCTCCTGTCGATCCCGTGATCACGGTCCAGTTTGTAGGTTCAGATGCCATTTGTGTTCCTCAATCCAAATGAAGATCGGGCTCCGTCAAGCGATCAAGGCCATCCCGGAGAACGTCGATCCCAGCCGTGAGAGCGGTCGGATCTGAATACCTCGACTGTATGGCGTTGGCTGCAGGCCTTGCCCGGACACATGGTTCGGATCGGGTCGCCCAGGTCCCTGCCGACACTAGCGATCCACCTGTAAGTGTGACTGCTCATGGCTCGGTCGCGCCAGGACGGCCGGCAAAGTTCGGGGGGCGGTCGCTCCAGTCGGCGCCGCTCAGCCCCATGTCACGCCCAAGCGCATACAGACTCTGCATATAGGCTCGGTCGAAGGGTTCTTCCGGGAGCAGATCGAAACTTCTGGGAACCCAAAGCAACTGCATTTCGATGCCATCGCGTTGGGTGATCGCGAAGATCTTGTAGATGTCACCGACGCCTGAGCCTCCGATCAAGCTGGATACTGCCTTCCCGGCAATCGAGAGGATGCCAAGCTCGACAGGCTCGTAACGCTTCTCCAGGGAGTTGTTCATGATCACGTAGACCTTGCGGTCGATACGGGTTCCCAACGCTGCGTCGACCTCCGAGATCGCGAGTTCGGCGCTGAACAACATCACCTGTTGGGTCGCGCCACCGTCGACGTGTAACTCATCGAACGTCCGTCCATCTGGAGTAACCACCGGAATGACGAGCGGCGGGAAAACGGCTGGGATTGCCGACGATGCCCGGATCAGATCGCGGATCAACGTGATGGCTTTTGGATGGCCAGACATTGCAATCTCGGTAGCGTTCCAGATCACTGGCCGGGCCGCATCAAGGTTCGTGGTCCCAATCAAAAGGACGCGACCCTTAGTTCCCTCTTCAGCCAATGAAGCAATAACGTCCTGATCGACATACTGATCAATCAACGCACTGTACGCATCGGTATCCGAAAGAGACGTTCCGCCAAAGATACCGGAGAACAGTGCAGGTTCGAGCAGATCGGCTGTTGAATAGGCGGTGTAGAGTTCTCGGAGATCGTCGTCGTGCTCCGGCCCAAGGAACGCGAACAAGCCGATGATCGCACCAGTGCTGACGCCGCTGACGATGTCGAACTTTGGCCGATCACCACGTTCGGTCCAGCCTGCGAGAACACCGGCACCGAAGGCGCCATCGGCACCGCCCCCAGAGAGCGCAAGCGCTGTCTCGGTGACTGGTTGACCCGACGCAAGAGCAACAGCGTGCATCGACCGCGCCCTCGCCACAAGCGCAGTCCGAATACCATCCTTGGTCACCCCGTCCAGGCCATCGCCCCAGACCCGCAGCAATCCGGGAATGCCGTAAGGCATTGCCTGGGCCATGTCTGGTTCGGAAATCGGGGTCCTCGAAGGGCCGGAACAGGCGCAAAGAAACAACATTGCGGCGCCTGTGAGGAGACGGATGATCGTCATGCCAGTGTTGCCTCTCGCGATTTACGACCGCGCGGTTTCAGAAGCACATAGCAAAGCGGCGGCGCTACGATCAGCGTCAGGGGTGAGGCGATCAGCAGCCCGCCAATCATCATTGTCGCCATTGGTTCAAACAGCGCACCGCCCGAGATCGCCATCGGGATCAAGCCAAAGATCGTGGTCAGCGAGGTTAGCATAATCGGCTTCGCCCGCGCTTGGGCGGCAAGAACGATGGCGTCCGGCAGGTCGGCCCTTTCACACTCGATGTCGATCTGATTGATCAGCACGATGGCGTTGTTGATGATGATCCCCATTAAGGACATCAGGCCCAGCATGGCAAAGAACGAGAGTGGCTGGCCGAGCGCAAGCATGGTCATGGGTGCTCCGATCACGATGAGCGGGATCGTCAGGAACGTCGCGATCGAACGTCGGAGCGAGTTGAACTGGAAGATCAGCGCGGCGAGCATGACGCCAAGCGCGAGGGGCATGTTGCTGCCCATCTGGGCATTCACATCCGCATTGTCCTCAAGCTCTCCGGCAATCGAAATCTCGTAATCCGGGCCGAGGTCGAGCGCATCCAACGCGGGCTGAATCCGAGCCAGTGTTTCCTGAGCGCTGAGCTCCGCGCTTTTCCCCGAGATGACGATCCGGCGTACCTGATTCTCACGGCGAATTTCCGAGAACTCAAGCGTTGGGCGGAACCGGGCGATCTGATCGACCGAGACCAGTTGACCACCGGTTGCAATGGTCAGGTTGGCGAGATCTTCGATGCTGTCTCGGCCAGACAGGCTTGCCCGAAGCACGATCGGGATCTGATCGTCCCCTTCTCGGAAGGTAGAGTACTCGGTGCCGGAAAAGTACGCCGCCATCACGTCCGAGACGTTTCGGGAGGTGACGCCCAGCTCGCGCGCCTTGTCCTGCGCGATGTCGACGACAACCTTGATGACCTTGTTGCCCCAGTCGCTTTCGTTCTTCACGACGCTCGGAAGCTCGGCAAAGGCGGCTTCAACCTCTGATGCTGCCCGCATCAGCACCTCGGCATCTGGACCAAAGATCTCGACGTCCACCATGCCGGACTCCGATCCGCCTTGCGGCAGGCGTGTTACTCGGAACCGGGCTTCGGGGAACTGTTCAGTGAAGACATGCCGAGCGCGTGCGGTCATCGCCTCGACCGCCGCGAGATCGGTGACGTTGACGTGGAAGAATGCGGTCGTTGCATCCGGGTCGCTCGGGTTCAGACCCAGGTTGAACCGCGGTCCGCCGTCGCCGACGAAAACGGTGCTGTTGATGACTTCGGGGTTAGTTTGCGCATCGCCCAACCAATTCTGCACCCGAAGTGCCAAACGTTCGGTCTCGGAGATTGCCGCGTCCTTCGGCATGTCCATGTAGATGATGAAATCTGAGCGTTCGCTGAAGGGAAACATCTCGGACTTCAACAGGCTGAACTGACTTGCACTCGCTGCAACGGCCGCCAGTGCCAAGGCCGTCAGCGGCACGCCGAAGGGTAGCAGCCTGCGCACTGCCGCTCCGTACGTCCGCTTGAGCCATCCAGGTTCGTCGCTTGCTCGGCTTGGCCTGAGCAGCAACGTGCAAAGATAAGGCAGGATGTAAAGCGCGGTGATCCATGAGCCGAGCAGCATCGACGAAACGACGGCACCCAGAGAGAATGCGAACTCTCCCTCGACGCCGTTCATCAACAGCATCGGTAAGAAGGCTGAGACAGTTGTAATCGAGGCGACGCCGAGTGGCACGACGAACTGAGCACCTGCGGATTCCGCCGCCTCCGTCGGTGACAGCCCTTCATCGATGCGATTACCGATGTCTTCGACAACAACCAGACCGTTATCGACCAGAAGCCCGAGCGAGATGATCACGGCAGCAATCGAGACCTGTTCGATGTCCACACCGACCGAGCCCATCGCGGCTAGCGCGAAACAGATGGTGAAGGGCACGATGCAAGCGATCACAAGAGCGGCCCGGAAGCCGAGGAACGCCAGCATCACGACGAAAACGACAAGGAACGTCTGACCGACATTCTCAAGCGCATTGTTGACCGACGCAGTGACCACGGTCTCCTGAAAGGTCGAGACGTTGAGTGCGATCCCGATGGGCTGGCGGTTCTCGAAGTCGCGGAGCGCGGTCTTCAGCCGCTTGCCCAGGTCCTGGATGTCCGTGGCCGAAGACATCTCGACAGCAGCGACAATGGCTGGCTCGCCATTGAAGAAGACCGGTGTCTCCTTCGGATCGACATAGCCTCGACGCACTTCCACCAGATCCGAGAGGCGCACGAACCCAGCAAGCCCGCTGACCTTTGTCAGAACACCGCCGATTTCTTCGACATTCTGCAGGTCGCCGTTGGCCTCCAACACGATCTTCGTGCCGTCGGCGTCCAGTTCTCCGGCGGGCAGGATCACGTTCTGCGCTTGCAAGTCGTCCAGAAGCTGCTGCATCTGAACGCCGACAGCTGCAAGTTTCCGGATATCCACCTCTAGCCAGATCCGCTGATCCTGAACGCCTGAGAGGTTCACCTTTGTGACGCCGTCCACGCGGAAAAGCGCCGTACGAAGATCTTCGGCAACGTCGTCAAGTTCGGCCAGCGTGTAGCCATCGCCAGTCAGCGCGATGGTTGCGATGGCGACATCCCCGTACTCGGTGTTGACGAACGGCTCGGACGTGCCTTCCGGCAGATCGGCGCGCACTGCCTGCATCTTGTTTCGCAGATCCTCCCAAGCTGCCTCGATATCGGCGCCGTAGAGGGTGTCGAACAGTTCGACATAGAGCAGCACCTGGCCGGTCGTGATGACGGTTTCGATGTTCTCGACTTCGCCGATCTCACGAATCTTGCGTTCCACGGGCACCGCGACCAATTCTTCCAATCTAAGCGAAGACATGCCGTCAAAGGCCACGGCAACTACCGCGGTTCGGATCGTGATCTCGGGGTTCTCGCGCTTGGGGATCGAGAGATAGGACATCGCACCGATCGCCAATATCGCGAACATCATCAGGACGGTGAAGCGGCTTTTCTGCAGTCCGAAGCGCGTGAGAAAGTCCATGTCAACGGCGCTCCGCATCCGGCAGGAGTTTCACTTCCATTCCCTCGCGCAGGAAGGTCACGCCCCGGATTGCAACGCGTTCGCCGAGCTCGAGTCCACCGACGATGAGGAACTGGTTTTCGCGGATACCGGCCATGATGACCTGACGGCGACTAACGGTGCTGGTGTCCGGTTGATAGACAAACACCTCCAGCTTGGTGATCGCATTTGTGCCGGCACCCTCCGGTACTTCGACATCCGGAATGGCCGCCGATATCGGGATCAAGTGCCCCTGCGCGGCGGGCAGGGCGAATTCGAAAGATACCTCGACCGCCATGCCCGCTTTGATCAGTGGAGAGACTTCTTGCAGCCTGACGACGACCGGGAAGGAGGAGACCTGGCCGGCCCGTTCACCGAGTTCACTAACGACGGCCCGAAGTTGCACGCTGGGGTCGTCGGCCAGCCGGATCTTCGCCGGGGTGCCGACCACCAGTTGTCCAACGACATCGAAGCTGACCGAGAAGGACACCTCGTAGTCAGCCTGCTGATAAAGTGACAGAACCGCCTGGCCCGCGCCGACGGTCGCGAAGCTTTCGACCTCTATCGCATCGATCACACCGCCAAAAGGCGCATAAAGCTTTGAGTCCGCGAGATCCTCTCGAGCAGCAGCAAGATCCTGTTCTGCCTGGGTCAACCGCGCCCGGTTCTGATCGACTGTAGTTTGGTCATCATCGCGCTGAACCCGAGTTCCCGCACCCCGATCAAGAAGCTTCTGCGAACGTTCGAGATCGGCCTCGGACTTAGCGAGGGTTGCCTCGATTTCGGTCACAGCAGCTTCCCGGTTCTCGATCTGTGTCTGGAACTGCTCGGAATCGAGCTCGGCAAGCAACTGTCCTGGGGTCACGCGCTCGCCGACATCCAGTTCGACGCGGCCAAGTCGGCCGCCAACCTCGAAGGACAACGCATTGACTTCGCCCGGTTCGAGGACCCCAGGATACCGCCGTATGGTGGTCTGTTCAGATTCTTCGACCAGAACCGTGATCAAACCGCGGACCGGTGCCACGACCTCATTGCTTTCATCATCCTCAGGAAGACATCCTGCCAGCAACAATGCTGCCAGGAACGCGCAAACACGGATCATCGGTGCCCCCCTGAGTTCGTTCTGAGTGCTTGCCGGTTTGGTCGCGCACCACAGGTCAGAGGGTAAGAACGCTCTCCCCGAGCAGACAGGACGCAAATGCAGCAAAACCGGACACTTCCCGCCAAATCGATTGGCCGCAGCAATCACGTTAGCGTGATCGCCACCACCGTATCGTTTGCCCTGTCGCGGGGCATGACCATGGCAGAGATCGAAGCGGCTTCGGGACTGGATGCAACTGCGCTAGGCGATCCGGAAGCACGACTGGACGATGCGATACCAAATCTGATCTGGGTGGCGTTGAGTAACAGAACCGGGCCGGAGATCGCTCTGTCGATCGAGGCCGCGCGTGCAGCGCCGTTGTCGGCGCTTGCAGGGCTTGCCCATGGTGCGCAGTTCGCCCCGACCTTTCGCGATGCAATGGTGTTCATGCGGGACAATCGCAACCTTGTTGCAGACCGATTGGAGGCCGAGGTGATCGATGCCAACGGCGAGACCACGATCGCGCACAGGCATCCCAACGATGTAATCGATCAAGGGCGGTTCTCCGAGATCGGAACCGGATTGGCAGCCCGCGTGGTGCGCGAGATACTGGGGATTCATGCTCCGCCCTTGCGTGTTGAAGTCCCGTTCGAGCCCATGGGACCAGAAAGCGCTTACGTCAGATTCTTCCGCTGCCCGGTCGAATTCCACGCTGGTAGATCGGCGATGATATTTCGCAGCAGCACACTTACAGAGCCCGTGAGAACCGCGAACCTGACCCTGTTCGACTTTGTCGAGCGGCATTTGCAGAGCGATCTGTCCAGGGCCGAGATCCGGCAACAAAACCCCGAACTGTTACGTCTGCGCGAGGCGATCTCAGATGCCGCGGCTTGCGGCGATTTCCGTGTCGCAAGTGTGATCCAGCGTAGCGGGCTGAGCGAACGCTCAGCGCAACGGATCGCGGCTTCTCACAGAACCACGGTCGCACGAATGATAAATTCCGCCAGACAATCTGCAGCGGAAGCGTTGTTGGCTGGCGAAGACACTCCGATTGAAACCATAGCCACATTGCTCGGGTTTTCCGATGATCGAGCGTTCCGACGAGCCTTCAAACGATGGACCGGACAAAATCCATCGGGCTTTCGGAACGCTCGAAGATACAAGAGATAACTGCGCAGCCGTGAAAACCTTCTCCGAGGCGCAGGGAAAAGGGTAAGTCTTTGGCGCGCGGACGATCATGACGTCTATCCCTGGTTGCCGAGCCGTCAGCGTGCTTTTCTCGGCGTGAGTCAGATTTTCGATTTGACAGCGGGAAGAATTGTAAATGGCGCAAGTTGCTCATATCCCCAACGTCGGCTTTCAGGATCGGGGATTAAGCGACCGGCTTTCGCTAAACGTCGGCTTTGTCCCGCATGGTGTGGGTTCAAGCAGCGCTCTGCGAACGGCAGCTATCGCGCATCTCCGGCCGCTATGCTTCTGACTGCGTGATCCGTTCAGCAGGACTTTGGATGTCAGGTTTGGAAAGGTCCGTCTGGAGCCTTCGCATCTGCAGCAAATGTCTGGAATCCGTCAATCGTGACGGAATTCAAACTGGTAGTTTGGGCTGACCCCGCTCATTCACTGCGCGACGCACCAAGGTCGGTTGTGGGCCGGATGCGCCGCATCTTTTCTAACCGTTAGCCTCCATCTGCTAATCTTTCATTGTTCACGTCAGCCCTTCTATTGCCAAGGTGCGACTGAGAGAAAGTTCGGTTCATAGATGATTTCACTCTCCAAATCTGCGCCTGACATTGGGTCCAAGACGATCTTTGCAGTGAACCCGTCATATGACCACGACCCATCAAAGTTGATTTCTGTGGGGTCCCCCAGAGGCGCATCCAGTTGCCAAACCACCTCAAAATGGACGAGTTCCGCTTTGCCTGGCTGGATTGGTAAAAACTCTTGAAGGATGCCCTGTTCATCGCGGATCAGAGTTCTGGGCTGTGCCCTGTAGGTCACTTCGGTGCCATCTGGCCGGAAGATCGAGATGCTCACCAAATGGGCCGAGGCATCAATATAGGCGAGTTCATCCGTTTTGTTGTCGAAGAAAAACGCCGTGACATATCGTGAGACATCACCCGGCCCACTTCCCTGGAATTCTCCATCTTGCATGACTTGATACTCGACGTTGGGATCCGGCTGCAGGGCTTCGGAAAATCTCCCTGGTATGCTTCCAAGTTCCGTGGAGAGGAAGATCGCCGTCAGGAAAACTGGAAGTGCCATGATGCTTCGCACCCAAAGCGGTTTCCAGAGCCTCCGAGCTTCCGGCGCTTTGGCCGCCCAGACTAAAACCAGAACCGGCGACAGAAACGCGACCACGGCAAAGACCACCGTCGCGCCGAGGACGAGATAGGCCAATCCATATTCCCAAAGATTGCTCACAACACTGCCGGAGCTTTCTGGATTGAGCGCATAAACCCCGATGATGGGGAGAAAACACGCAAAAGCGAATGCAGTGGTATGGAGGCCAAAGGCGTATGTGATGGAGGCCGCGGTATTCGGCCGTTTAAAGCCGGACTTGGTCACGCACCAGGCCAGAATTTGCGCGAGGATTGCAAAGCAAAGAAATGTTGGCAGGCCCGATCGGACGATCGCCGTGAGTGAGAAGAGATCTACGCCACGGTCATTAATCTGCTGACCGATCTCTTGATCGAGCCAAATCCAGTTGAAGTAAACCACCCACCCGTCAGCGAAGGTATCGACGATCACCGAAAAGAAGAAGCATCCCAGGATAAGAAAGGTCAGTGGCGGCACGATCACACGGCGCTTTCTGTCGCGCGCAAGTCGCGCATTGAAGGATTTGGGCTGCATAGTGAGCCTCAGGACCGTGCCCAAATAGCGCCGCAAAAACCGAATGACGCCGGAGACGAAATTCTCGACTTTGAGCGTCAGGGAAGGTCTGGCTTCGCTCACGAGACCCTCCACCACCATGGTTTTGAGATGATCTGGCGCGGGTTCTCATCAAGAAGGAGAAACCCACCTCCCCGGCCTTTCACAAACCAGGCAATGCCAAACAAGGCTAGCCCCGCCCATTCACCGAAGAAAGTAAGGTTGTTTCGATCCCAAAATGCGGGACTGCAACTGTCAGCGGACTCGAAGATGCCTAGTTTCTTGCTGAAGGCATCACAATTGGTTCCGCCGAAGGTCAAACCGATGGCAAGCGTAACGACGGTGATGATCATCAGCCAGCCGCAAATTCTGTAAATGGCGTTGCGGCGACGCTTGTTTGGGTTGTCCTGCTTGGTTTGATAGTCGTTGTTGTTATCGGTCGCCGTGAAGATGAAGAGGTTGAAGATTGCCAAAACGATGAAGAGCGCTATCGCAGAAGCAAGGTGGAACCTCCCGCGGGATGTATCGACCGGAAAGGCTGATTTGAGGAGGTCTTCATCATGGGATTCCAAGAGGATTCGCGATTGCGCAAACATGTCGTCGCAGCCGGACCCGTTGGTGGGGTTCATAGCGACCATGATTGCACAAAGCCCGCCGAAGACGGCCAGGTATCGCTCGGGCCTACTCTGGCCACGATAGAACATTAAGAAGAGACCGACGGAGCAGGTTGTGGCTACGAACACGTCACCCCAAAACGGCAAATAGTAGGAATGCGAGATCGAGTCCCGGAAACATTCCGCCGTCATGTGGCCGTAGAAGAGAACAAGCGGCAGGAGGAAGGCCAATATGCCTATCCAAAGCGCCTGGATTTGACGCTGCCGCTTGAACTGGATGAGATCCTTGAGAGGCCAATCCTCCTGAGGCTCATAAAAGTCCTGAATTGTTTTCCAAACTGCCATGGCCCATCCCTCTCAAGCCACAAGCTGGTGGTCATATGCATACCACGGAGAAGGATCGAGAACGTCACCGGGTGTCATGGGATCGCCGACCATTGAGAACATGGAACTGTCGATGCGGTGACCGGCAGGACCGCGATTTGCCCGTGGTGCATAGTTGCGCCCGTTTTCGCCCATCCAGCGCTCCCAGAGCCGGTCGACGTTCACATGGTTAAGGAAAAAGACAGGGTCATTCGGCGAGGTCCCGGGCGCCATGTCCCCACCAACCCAAACATGGACGCGGTTGTGGAGTTGGGGCGCAGCGATCCATCCCTCGAGAATGTTGCGATGGGATTGCACATCAAAATTCCAGTCGGGCACGTCGTACTCGGTCTGATCAAGTGCGATACGTTCTTGGGCTTTTGTCGGCAGGTTGGGGGCATCTTCGTCCATGCCCGCGAAGCGTTCGATGGGACGTGGATCGAGCGATTGTAGGACACCGGTTATGGGATTTTGATGGATGCGCACACGCATCTCGGCGAGGCGCCCAGTGCGGACGCGCCCGCGAGCTTCACCCAGAAAATCCGTGGTCCACAAATCGGTGCGCCATTGATCACGATCGTCCAGTTCACCGTCCGCGGCCCAGTCCCAATACGGAAGACCAAAATCGGGCTTGCCAAGGATTTGCTGACACATCTGTTCGAGGCGGATCATGTACATCCGGTGCCAAGGCAGGAAGATGGGTCCGCTATGGGCTGCATTGCCTGGGGGTAAATCCATCGACATCGCAACGACGTGCCAGAACACGAAAAAGTCGTAGCGCGAAATCTCCTGATTGCGGCCGGCTATACGCAAGGGCAGATTGTTGGCTCGAACGAAGTTGGCCAAATCGGCGGCCATGATTCCGGTATCAGCTTCATCGAGCGCAATCATGGCATCAAAGAAATCGGCGCGGACCTGTGGGCTAACAAGGATGTTTTCACGGATGCCGACCATTAGTTGTGCCCTCCATGATCACCGTGATCATGTCCTTTGTGATCGCTATGGTCATCATGTTGATGGCCTCCGAGTTCGTCGGGGATCGAAGGGATGTGGCGGGCGGCATCGATGATAGCCTTGGCCATATCGAGCGCTGAGGCGAAGGCATAGTTTGGCAGGCCGTGGTAGTGCACTTTGCCATCATCTGTAACGACGGTGTGAAGGGTGAGCGGTTCGCCATCAATTTCAATGCGGTAGGTGGTTTTGATTTTGATCTTGCGCCCGTGATAGAGCGCTGAACGGGTGGAGGTGAAACTTGTCTTGTGGCCATGATGGCCGGAGCCCGTTTTGTATCCCGTTGGCGGGGTAAAACTATTCAGATCCAAGGTCATCGAAAGATCTTTATCTGCGGATTTCGGCATCAAGCTCTCCTATTAAAAAGTCATTGGGCGACCTAGCCGTTGCAGAGACGGTGGCGGCAAACTCTGAAATCCATATCACAAGTTGTGTCGTTGGTCTTGGCCCGAACCAGCATTTGTTGGTGATTTTCAATCGACCAGATATCTCAATCGGAGCAAGCCTTGAGCCATCTTCGAAGGTCTGCTTTGGGGAAGCTGCGTTGCGGCATAAGCCTTAGTTCTGTTCGGCCGCTAAGGGCCGGCACTGACACTCTAAGATCGCGCGTAGCACCGGGTAGATGTGGCCAACGGCCTTGCGCGACGACGAGACACTTAGTCAACGGTAGGATAAGCGCTGAGATCCACGTTGCGTTCTGTTTCCGTCCTTTCAAACTCAAGACGTTGCTTGACGCTCTCGAGTGTCGATGGAAAGAAAATCCTGCACTCGACGCAGAAAAAAGCATCCATGACGCTGAGCATTGCAATGATCGCAACAGGCGGGATCGCAGACCAACAGCTCGCACCCGCTTTGGCCAAAGCACCAAATGCACAGCTTTGGAGCGTCTACAGCCGGGACAAAACACGAGCAGCAGAGTTCGCTAGTCGTCATGGGGCTGCATCACCTTCGGCGGCCCACGAGGATCTGGACTCCTTGCTGGCCGACGACGACCTCGACGCAGTCCTGATCGCCTCGCCGGATAAACTTCACTCGGATCAAGCGATCCGTGCTCTGCAAGCGGGCAAACATGTTCTGACGGAAAAGCCGATGGCCACCGATCGCCACGGTGCCGATGCTATGGTTGAAGCTGCGTACCATGCGGGCAAGGTGCTGGCTGTGGCGTATCACATGCGGTGGCATATGGGGCATCGCGCGCTGTTTCAGGCCATGCAGAACGGTGCCTTCGGCACGCTACGCCATATGCGCATTCAATGGCCGACATCGGCACAGAATGCCGACGGATGGCGGGCTCAATCCGATGTCGGTCGCTGGTGGGCCCTGGCCGCTGTGGGCACCCATTGTCTCGACCAGATCCGCTGGTTCATGCGTCCACATTGCGGCGAGATCAAACGCGCTGAAAGCATCGTAAATCGTTCAGTGTACGACGGCCCGCATGAGGAAACGGCAGTGCTGACCTATCAATTTGAGAACGGCTCGACCGCCGAGCTGTGTGCGTCTGTCCTATACAAGGGACCACGGATCATGGAGATCTATGGTTCGGATGGGTACGCCATCTGCACCGAAACACTCGGTCCGCATGGTGAGGGACAAATCGAGACGCACGAGGGCAGCTTCACCTACGCTCCCGCCAATCCCTATGTCGGAGAGATCGAGGATTTCGCCGCCGCGATCCGGGAGGGTCGCGCTCCGGAAGTCGATGGGCGCGAAGGCGCTGCAAACGTTGATCTTCTGTTGAAAGCGGTCGGGGCGTGACCGATCCAGCCACTCCACCCCTACCCGGTTACACAATTTACGACGCGTACGATCCGTTTGAGACCAGGGCCGGGCCGTTTTGGTGGTCCAGGCTGGAGGATGGCACCGATCACTTCGTGCTTCAGGCGGCCGAGCAGCACTGCAACTCACATGGTATCGTCCATGGCGGGTTGATGATGACGATGATTGATCTGGCCCTTGTCGCGGTTTCGAAAGCCGAAACCCGGGACAGGTTTGTGACCGTGTCACTGAATTCGGAGTTCATCTCATCGGGCCGCAAGGGGGATCTGATCGAAGCGCGCGGGAGGCTGAACCGTCGGGGGCGCTCACTGGCTTTTGCTCAGGGGCAGGTCACAACCGCGGATCGCATCCTGCTGACGGCAAGCGCTGTGCTGAAACCGATCCACCCGGCAGGATAAGGCAAAGCGCTTTAATCTCCGCCGGTCAGTAGACAGCGTCGATCTTTGCCTGCCCTGCACCATTGGCTCGAACATGGGTCAGAGCTGAGGCCAGATCTTCCAGGAATGGCGCGCGGGCATCATCGTGTAACAACGACAACATCGCGTGCATGCCTTTGGGATCACGCGTCAAGCCGGGCAACCAGCCCATCGGTTCCATCGTTTCAGCGATATCGAAGATATCGACCTCGTCCGAGGTATAGTTGATGATGGAAAAGTCAGGCCGGGCGATCATTCGAAAGCCCAGGGCCTCGACGCCGTCCACATATCCATCAACCACCGAGCCGAGGCGTTTGGCGATGCGCTTAAATCCGGATTCGCCCAGATGATTCAGCACCGCCCATGCGGCAGCCACGGCACCTCCGGGGCGGGTTCCGGCAATGGTCGCGGTCTGGAACGGCCCGTTCGGCCAGGCATCGGCTTTGAAGGTCGCTCGCTCCAGATCTTCGGCCTCGCGATAGAAAACAGTCGAGGCCGGCTTCGGGCAGAAGCCGAACTTGTGCAGATCAGCGGAGATCGACCGCACACCCGGAAAGCGGAAATCGAAATCCGGCGTTGGGCGACCGATATGAGTAAACCAAGGTGCCAGCCATCCGCCAACACAGGAATCGACGTGCAGCCACCGTTCGGTTTCCAGCGCCAGATCGGACAGTTCGTCGATCCTGTCCATGACGCCGTGCGGGAAACAGGGTGCTGAGCCGACAATGGCAATGGTTCGGTCATCTATCAGAGGGCGCAACGTCTTGGCATATCCGCGCCGTTCGGCATCAACCGCGCCCCGCTTGATCTCCAGATCCATCGCATCCGCTGCCTTGTCCATGCCGGGGTGCCCAGTGATCGGCATCACGATGTTCAATCGCCCATCGCCCGGCTTGAAGCCCGAGCGCGCGCGCAGTTCATCCCGAGCGGCCTTCATCGCAAGAAACAGGCTTTCGCTCCCACCAGTGGTGAAGGCTCCCTCCGCCGCATCAGGCGCGTTCAGCAACGTCAATCCGTAGTCCAGAACATCCCGCTCCATCTGGCCCAAACCAAAGAAAGCGCGCTTTCGCCCCAGCGCATTCTCACTGAAGAACTTGAAGAAGGCGCGGCGACCGACCTGGTAGGTCTCGTCATCAGCGCCAAAGACGAACAAGGGAGCACGCCCATTGCGCCAGTCGATGTCACCGTTGGATCGCGCGTGTAACTCGGTCGACAGATCCTCCCAGGTGGCGCCTCCTTCTGGAAACTCTGCGCGCATGCGGCTCATGTTTGCCTCCCGTCGACCCCGGGTGCATGTCGCGCCCACGGGCAGGGTACACGCATAGGAGACTTAGCAACAAGGCGCGGCTTGTGCCGGCCTTGTGCCCCGGCGTGACCTGCACAATGTACGCCGACCGCCCCCTCCCCGGCATCGTCCTGATGCTTGCCTTTTGCGTGCTCGCTCCGCTGGGGGACAGCTTTGCGAAGATCCTTGGTGAGATAATCGCCCTTGGCGTCTTGCTGATGATCCGCTTCGCCACTTTGCGAAGTCTGCGCGAACCCGTGTTCCAATAATCGAATGTCGATGAGTTTCTGCGCGGCGAATGAAAGGTTGGGTAACATGCACTCGCACCCGATATGGCCGAGGCGTGAGGCCGACAGGCAACAAGACCGTTGCGCTGCTATCATGTTCGCGGGATTGCTTGAACATGATACACCCCCGCATCTCGCAATCGCCGACCGAGCCGCGTTTCGTCCAGGATCCGTATCCGACCTATCGCACGTTCCGCGAACACACAGCGTTCTGGTGGAACGACTACGACATGTGGGTCTTTCCGCGCTTCGCCGACGTCAACGCGATCTTCCGCGACCGGCGGTTCGGGCGCGAGATCTTGCATGTGGCGACACGGGAGGAGTTGGGCTGGGACCCGATCGCCCCGCACCTCGAGCCCTTCTATGCGTTTGAGGCACATTCTCTGCTCGAGAAGGAGCCACCAGATCATACCCGGCTGAGATCTCTGATCACTAGGGCCTTTGTGCCCGGACGGATCGAAGCACTGCGTCCTCGGATTGATCGCTTAGCGCGGGAACTCGCTGCGGACTTGCGCACAGGCGACGATCTGATTGAGGCTTATTGCACACCGATCCCGCTCACCATCATCGCCGAATTGTTGGGTGTGCCTGTCGAGATGGGTCCTCAACTCCTCGACTGGTCGCACCGCATGGTGGCGATGTATCAGGCTCGACGTGATCGCGAAATCGAGGACGCAGCCATCGCGGCCACTTTTGCGTTCTCAGCCTTCATGCGCGACTGGATCGAGCACCGCCGCCGCGAGCCCGGGCCCGATCTGTTAAGCGCCCTGATCGCGGTCGAGGAAGCCGGTGACCGCCTATCGATGGACGAACTGATCGTGACCTCGATCCTGCTGTTGAACGCGGGGCACGAGGCGACGGTTCATGCGCTCGGCAACGCCATATGGGTGCTGTCCCGTCATCAGGAGCGGATCGACACCAAAGCCGTCCCGCAGATGCTGGAGGAACTGCTGCGCTTCGATCCACCGCTTCATATGTTCACACGCTACGTGCTCGAAGATCTGGATTGGCACGGGGTTACGCTTCGCAAGGGTGACCAAGTCGGACTACTGATCGGGTCGGCAAACCATGACGAGCGGGTCAACCCGAGCCCTGGGCGTTTCGATCCGACGCGCGCAAACCCCCGGCACGTCTCGCTCAGCGCCGGAATCCACTTTTGCATCGGTGCATCGCTGGCAAGGCTGGAAATGCAGGTCGGCTTGACCGCGCTCTTCGATACTCTCGGCCCGGATCTCAAGGTGTCGCCTGGGCCGTACAGTGACACCTACCACTTCCGGGGACTGTCAGAGCTGCGGTTGGGAACGGGGGGCCACCCCTGATGGCACCTGCACATGTTCTGTGCGTTGGTGCGGCTCATTGGGATCTGATTGCGCGATCTGATGGCGAACTTCGCACCGGTGACGACGTGCCGGGCCAGATCCGGCAGCGGCCTGGTGGAGTCGCTTTGAACGTGGCGCTCGGGCTGGCCGCGCGGGAGGTTCGGGTCTCGCTCTGCTCCGCCGTTGGAGCGGACGACGCCGGGGCGTCGCTGACCGCCTATGCCACAGCGGCGGGCGTTGACTGCACGGACGTTGCCATAATCGGCGGCGCCGCAACCAATCGATACCTCGCCATCGAGGATGTGTCCGGAGATTTGTTCGCCGCCGTTGCGGAAATCGGCCTACTGGAAGGCCACGCGGATCAGGTTGCTGCCAAGGCGTCTCGCGCACTTGTCGCATCGGACACCTTGTTTCTAGAGGCGAACCTGCCCAGTGCCGCAATTGAAGGCATCGCCCGGCACGCTGCCGCCCGCGGTGTGAAGATCGTCGTGAATCCGGTCAGCCCGGTAAAGGCGCCAAGGCTGGTGCGCTTGATCTCAGAGCCTTTCAGAGCAACGATCGTCGCCAACCTGCGAGAAGCGAACGTTCTGCTGGGAAAATCGGCCAGTACAGCGGCGGGCGCTGCAACTGCTTTGCTGGCGGTTGGCGCGGAGGCGGCACTGGTGACGGATGGGCCACGACCCGCAGCGTTGGCGACTGCCGCGAGCCTCGTCACGTCCGCGCCGGAAACGCTGCAAGGCGATGTATCGGTGACGGGCGCGGGAGACGCTTTGCTGGCGGCATTCCTGGCCTCGCCGGACCTGCATGATGAGCCGTACGACGCGCTGACGTCGGCGCTGCGGGCCGCGGCAGAACACATGGAACGACATGCATGACAACATCACTTCCCCTTAAGCTGTCCCGGCAGGTTGCCAATGCGCTCTCGAACGGGGAGCCCGTTGTCGCGCTCGAGTCAACGATCATCACCCATGGCCTCCCCGGCCCGTACAACCTGGAAACGGCGCGCGCGGTCGAAGCGATCGTCCGCGAATGTGGAGCCGTTCCGGCCACCATTGCCGTCATCGACGGAGTGATCCGTGTCGGATTGGATGATGCCACTCTGGTTCATCTGGCGGGCGCCGAAAATGTACTGAAACTCTCGCGCGCAGACATGGCCGCTGCAGTCGTCGATGGGGCGACCGGTTCGACCACGGTTGCGGCAACCATGATCGCGGCTCGCCTTGCGGGGATCGAAACGTTTGCAACGGGTGGCATCGGCGGCGTGCACCGCGGTGCGGAACTTTCGTTCGACGTCTCGGCCGATCTCCATGAACTCGCGCAAACGCCGGTGACGGTGGTCGCGGCGGGCGCCAAAGCGATCCTGGACATTCCAAAGACGTTGGAAGTACTCGAGACGTTGGGCGTGCCCGTGATCGGCTATCGAACAGATGAGTTCCCGGCCTTCTGGTCGCGAAGCAGCGGGCTCGCCGTTCCAATTCGAATGGAAAGGGCCAGCGATATTGCCCGATCGCACCGGCTTCGGGCGGCCATGGGCCTGGCAGGAGGCCAGTTGGTCGCGAACCCGATCGCTGCAGAGGCTGAGATCGCAGCCAGCGGGCTGACACCTGCCATTGAAACGGCCCTCTCGCAAGCGGAGGCAACCGGTGTGAAAGGCAAGGACGTTACGCCCTTTCTTCTCGAGCGGGTACTCGAGGCCACCGGGGGGCGCTCGCTCGAAGCAAATGTGGCGCTCGTGAAGAACAATGCTGCCGTCGCCGCCCAGATTGCGACTTCACTAGCGCGCATGCGCTAGGTTTTCACTAGCTCCAGAATCCTCCGGATACGCTCGTAAAGCCGCGATCCTCTCTGAAGATGCAAGCCCCTCTGAAGACGGAAGACCTTGCTCTGCGGCACTGAAACAATGACTCTAACCGCGACCGTCAGATGATCAGAACCGGGCCCGTTGGAAAACCCATCCAGTGTGAGACGCTGTCAGCGCCCACGTTGACCAAGACCTTTGCGAGACGCGTTCTTTCGCTGATGCGGCGCGGGTCAAGGAGATCCAGCGGTTCGAACATTGCATGATGCTCGAGCGAAAGCTCTGCGGTTTGATCACGACGCGGGCCGCGTTGGAGCCGGACCCTGCGCCGAGCCTTGAAGTGTTTGCGCGTGCCATCGGCGAGAGTGCCGTTCGCGCCAGGGATCGCTGTTCTACGAGTTCAGCATCAAGGATCATGTTCCTAAGGATCACCTGCTACGCAAGATCGGCCGGCATCTGGATCTCTCCGAGACCCGCGGCTTCATGGCGCCGTACTACAGCCATCAAGGCCGACCCTCGATCGACCCGGAACTCGTGATCCGCATGCTGCTGCTTGGCTATGCTGCACCGCAACGCATTGTTTTTTCGACATAATTGACGGAATGCGGAAGCTTGTGGCACTTGCGAAGCGATCAGGCGATACAAGGAAAGCCGACATTGAACGCAGGCATCTTTCGATCACGGACCCTTCCTTTCAGGCTCGGAGATCTGGAGGTACTGGAAAGCCCATTCGTTGTAGCTCGTCTCACCGCGGTACCAGACCACATCCGACCCGGGCTCTTCATCATGGTTCCAGCGCGGCCTTGTACCCTGCTTTGCAGAGGCCAGAACCAGTTGGCGCCTCTGCTGGCTCAAGCGGATATCGCGATCGATCGCATCGCTGTCCCAACGTTGCTGAACTAGACTTCTTAGCTGCGCTTCGGCGTCTGTATGGCCGTCTGTGCCCGCCAAGTTGATGCGCTCGTCAGAATCGGAGAGCAGATCGAACATTAAAGGTAGGTCGTCGGTGGAGTGGACATACTTGTAGCGGCCCTGGCGGACCATGAAGATTGGCGCGTTCGTCGCCTCGGCCAGATACTCGGCATAAACGGGACGATCGGCATTTGGTGAATCCAACACCGATGCGAGGTCGGTTCCGTCCAGCCGTTCGACCGCACTCGACCAGCCCGTACCCTCGACGATCCCCATGAACGTCGGCAGCAGATCGACCAGTGACGCAGGGGTCTCGGCCCGCTGTGGCGTGAAAGCGCCTCCGGCAATGATCAAAGGCACGCGCAAGGATGGCTCGAAGAAGTGCTTCTTAAACCACATGCCGCGCTCACCCAGCATTTCACCATGATCGGACGTGAAGATGACCACAGTGTCATCGGCCTTGCCCGTCGCCTCGAGCGCGTCGAGCACGCGCCCGATCATCTGATCCAAATAGCTGATCGAACCATAATAAGCCCGCCGCGCCGTCGCGATGTCCGCATCCGAGAAGCGCACGTTCAGCATCCCGAAATCGTTCAGCAGGCGAACCGAGTGCGCGTCATGCTCGGACTCCGGCAGTGCAGGCACCGAGGGCGCCGGAATCTCGATTCCCTCGTACAGATCCCAGAACTCCTTGCGACACAGATAAGGCTCGTGCGGGTGGGTGTACGAAACCTGGAGGAAAAACGGGCGCTCGTCCTCTGACCGGGCGACGTCATATAGATGCTGTATCGCATGAAAGGTCACAAGATCGTCGAAATCGATCTGCTTGGACCGTTCACAGATCCCGGCAACGGTTACCGAACGTGGGTCGTTGGTATCGCGCTCGCCTTCATCACCCCAGTTGGGCACCCAGGAGAAGTCTGCCGGATATAGGTCGGGGGTCAGACGCGTCTCGAACCCATGGTGCTGGTCCGGGCCGATGAAGTGCATCTTTCCCGACAGCGCCGTCTGATAGCCTGCGGCGCGCAGATAGTGCGCGTAGGTTGGGATTGAGGCGGGCAGCTCGGCCGCATTGTCGTACGCGCCGACCTCCGAACACAAACGACCCGTCGCCATCGATGCCCGGGATGGTGCGCAAAGCGGGAAGTTGCAGTAGGCTGTTTCAAACACGGTGCCGCGCGCGGCAAGCCGATCCAGGTTCGGTGCATGACATATGCCGTCGCCGTAGCATCTTAAAAACTGCGCGCCGAGTTGGTCCACCTGCAGAAACAATATGTTGGCGCGTGTCATCGATCGCTCCCTAATCTTGTCGACAATCACACTATCCCGACTTTAAGCTTGAGCAAGGCTTGGGGGACAGTCGGCATGGAATGGAATTTCCTGGCAGTACTGAGTGACTTCGACCTCTTACTGTTGGGGCTGGTGAACACGCTGAAGGTGACCGGGTTGGCACTCCTGTTCGGTGTGCCGTTGGGCCTTTTGCTTGCGCTCTCTCGTCTGTCAACGTTCAAGCCGCTGTCCGGCGTTGCGGCGTTCATTGTAGAGTTCTTTCGGACGACGCCGCCGCTGGTGCAGCTTTTCTGGTTCTTCTTCGCGCTGCCGATCCTTGTGGACGTGCGCATGACTCCGCTGATCGCCGCCGTCGTCACCTTCTCGATCCAGTCTTCGGCCTTCTTTGCCGAGATCTTTCGCGGTGGAATCCAGTCGATCGACAAGGGTCAATGGGAGGGCGCCAAGGCCATCGGCATGAGCTATACGCAATCGCTGCGTCGGGTGATCCTGCCTCAGGCTGTGAAGCGCATGATCCCGGCCTTCATGGAACGTTCGATCGAGCTTTTGAAGACCACGACTTTGGTCTCCACGGTCGCCTACACCGATCTGATGTTCCAGGCCAACGAACTGGCACAGAAGACCTTCCGCCCGCTCGAGGTCTACACAATCATCGCGCTGATGTATTTTGTACTGATATTTGTTTTCAGCCAGATCTCGATCTGGGTTGAACAGCGCCTGGCCCGCTCCGGTGAAGGCACGGTGCGCTGATGGGACACAATTGGGACTTCGCAACGATCCTCGCCAACTGGCCCGTGCTATGGATCGGCATTCAGGGCACCGTCTTCATCTTTCTGATCACCGTCGCACTTGGGTTGGGTGGCGGCCTGATCATCGGCATCGCCAGGTACGCGCAATCGCCACTCATCAGTTGGCCTGCCCGGGCTTTTGTCGAGGTCTTCCGGAACACGCCCGTGCTCGTCCAGATCATCTGGTTTTTCTATGCCTTCCCGATCCTGACGGGGATCGAGACCGACCCGCTCCTCGCTGCCGTTCTGGGGATCTCTCTGAACACCATGGCGTTCTCGGCCGAGATTTATCGAGCCGGGATTCAGTCGATCGATCGCGGGCAATGGGAAGCCGGCAAGGCGATTGGCATGTCCTACAATCAGACGCTGCGGCGGATCATTCTGCCCGTTGCGATCAAGCGCGTACTGCCTGCCCTGACCAATCGCGGGATCGAGGTGTTCAAGATGTCCACGCTGGCCTCGGTCGTTGGCTATATCGAGACGCTGAACCAGGCCAAGCTGATCGCGGACCTGAATTACAATCCGATCGAAAGCTACACCGCAGTGGCGATCATCTTCTTCGTGGTGCTCTACCCGGTGGTCCAAGGCACGTATGTGCTCGAGCGGATGTTGAGAAAGGCCGACTGAATGTCCGAGATCATCCGGATCGAAAACCTTCACAAAAGCTTTGGCGACCTCCAGGTCCTTAAGGGCATCGACCTGACGGTGAACGCAGGCGAGACCGTGGTGATCCTTGGCTCCAGCGGCTCCGGCAAATCGACCATGCTCAGATGCGTGAACTTCATGGAGGTGCCGAGTGACGGACGGATCTACCTGAAGGGGGATATGATCGGTACCGAACGCAACGGTCGAATGCAGTACCGCGAGGCCGAGCTTTGTGCGTTGCGCGCCCGCATCGGGATGGTTTTCCAGCACTTCAATCTGTTCCCGCACATGACCGTGCTGGAGAACGTGATGGAGGGGCAAGTCATCGTGCTGGGCCGTGGCAAGGCCGAGGCCAAGGACAAAGCCATGGCTCAACTAAACCGGGTCGGCCTGGCGGAAAAGGCCGAAGAGTATCCGGCACGACTCTCGGGCGGACAAAAGCAGCGTGTTGCCATTGCCCGAGCGCTCGCAATGGACCCGGAGGTCATGCTGTTCGACGAGGTCACTTCGGCGTTGGACCCTGAATTGGTGGGCGAGGTTCTGAAGACCATGCGCCAATTGGCCGAAGAAGGCATGACCATGCTCTGCGTTACGCACGAGCTCGGCTTCGCCTACCACGTCGCGCACCGGGTTCTATTCCTCAACAACGGCGCGATTCTCGAAGACGGCGAACCGCAAACGGTGCTGAAGGCACCGAAAACCGATCGGATGAGAGAGTTTCTCGACGGTCATTCGCTCTTCAAACTGCCTGATTGAAGGGCTCAGAAACCTACCAGCAGGGAAAGGAAAAGACGTGACACTCTGGAAACGCATTATCGAGGGGCTGCTTGGCGCAGTTGCCAGCTTCGCGCTGACGCTTGGCACGGCCCAGGCGCAATCCACCTGGGAGACCATTCAGGAAACTGGCAAACTGCGCATGGGGGTGACCCAAGCCCCACCCTGGTACTCAAAGAACCCGACGACCGGAGAATGGGATAGCGGCCTGATAGTCTCGGTCGGGAAGGCGATGGCGGGCGAACTTGACGTCGAACTGGAAATGGTCGAGGTGACCTGGGCCACCGCAATCGCCGCGCTTCAGGCGAACAAGATCGACATGATGTTCCTGGATGCAACGCCAAAGCGTGCCATGGTTGTCGACTACCCGAAGCAGCCTCTGCTTTACATTTCGTTGGCCGTTTTGGCGAATGACGATGTCGATGCGTCGACCTGGGAAGCTCTGAACAATCCGGACGTGACAATCGGTGTTCCGCAAGCCACGTCGATGGATGCATTCCTGACACGCACGGTGCCGAACGCCGACATCCAGCGGTTCCCGGACAACGGAGCGACCATCGCCGCGTTCCAGTCGGGTCGCGTGGACGCCGTATCGCTGTTCCACCCGCCGCTGCTCGCAGCCCGCCAAAAACTCGGTCGGGGTCAGCTCGTGATCCCGACGCCTGCGTTCTCGTCGCCATCCTCGATCGCTGTGCGGCGCGAAGCGGACAAGACGTTCCGCGACTGGGTCGATCACACGATCTTCTACTACTACGAGACCGGCCGTACGCAGCTCTGGTATGAAGAGTTCCTGACCGGGTTTGGTCTGGACGCCAAGGCGTCACCGGTCATCCAACGCGAGCTGCTGTTCGCTAAGTGATCGAGGTTGGCGGTGGTCGTTACCGACTGCCGCCAATAAAGCACGCCGATCTAGTCATTTTAAATCTCCGGAATGGGGTTTTGAATTCTCGTAAAGAGATGCACGAGAAATCTTTTTCTAATTATAAAATAGCATGAGACATATTTTTATGAATAATATTTCTGATATCGCAAAAATTTACTGCAAATTTTTGAGTGTTACTAGTAATAAGTACTACAAATTGAAATTGCTGTTTCAATAATTTCAAAGGCATCTAACAGTAATTAAATCTTGGAGCGTCACGATCTGGGTTAAGTAGCTCAAAAGATTTTAGTTTAACAGGTCAGATTGTGAGTTGGTCTGCGCATTACTTCTGAATGAGTGATGCGCGACTTCAATGTTCGGTGCCATGACCGTCGGCCTAAGCCTTAGCGCCTGCACCGAATGATCGGCTCCCACCATTATGGAGGAGCGAAGATCCGGCGGTTGGCTGGGATCCAGCCGAGCGTTTCTCGAATGTCCGATTCTTTGATGATGCGACGCAGCAGTGTTCGACGACTCAGAGGGCCGGTTCGGGCCGTTTGGGCTGCTCAAGTGTCAGAAGTTACCCCCGGCATTGCTCGGACACCTGTGCCCAGGAACTGAAGGAACGCCTCAAGTCGCTTCGGCTGGTTGCGGGCCGGTAGAAATGCGGCGTTGATCGACAGATCCCTGGCGCGCCAGCCGGGCAGAACGTCCACGAGTTGACCGTCGTTCAAGTCCTGCGCGACGAACCATGTGGGCATGACCGCCGCGCCGGCCCCGAGGCGAACCGCGCGCAGGATCGAGACGATGTTGTTGGTCGTCATCCTCGGGCGCAGGGTCAGCGAAACGGTGGCGCCCTCGTGGTTGGTGAGTGTCAGGCTGCCGCCCTCGAACGGTGCCAGGGCAATGAAGGGAACAGCCTCCAGCTCTCTAGGGTCTTTCAAGCTGCGCCGAAGCAGGTCGGGGGCCGACACGATCAGGCGTTCGACCCGGCCCATCGTCCGGACCACCAGCGTGTCGTCCGGAACCGGTCCGATTTTGATCCAGCAATCGCAGCCGCGTTCCGCGAACCGGATCGGGTCGTCCTCGAGTTCCCACTCCAGCGTGACGTCGGGATGGTCGATCAGGAACCGGGCCGCCATGTCGACGAGATGCGTCTGCCCGAGGGCCACGGGCGCTACGACCTTCAGCGGTCCGCGAACGGCGTCACCGAGGGCTGCGTGGCGTTCCTCGAAGGCCGACCAATCGGCGATCAGGACCCTTGCATCGGCCAGGGCTGCGTGACCTGCGGGTGTCAGGGCGAGGGAATGTGTCGTGCGCCGGATGAGTTGCGCACCCATCCGATCCTCCAGTTCCCGCAGCTGACGGCTTGCCGACGCCTGCGAGAGCCCGAGGTCCCGTGCGGCAGCGCTGATCGATCCCCGGTCGGAGATCCTGGCGAACGTTTCAAGCAGGCTCAGCCGATCGAGGGACTTGCTCATACGTTGTATGAATATCAGATACTCTTGTCAGCCGTCTACCGAGTTTCCCTCCAGCGGCGCATCTTCCGGTCCACGCACTCACGAAGGAGACCGAAGATGACCGACAGAACATTCGCACTGGGCGGCGACACCATCGTCAACCGGCTTGGCTACGGTGCCATGCGCCTCACCGGCCAGCCGAGAAACTACGGACCGTACGCCGATTGGGAGGGTGGGCTGAAACTTCTGCGCCGTGCGGCGGCGCTCGGCGTGACCTTCTTTGACAGCGCCTGGTCCTATGGCCCGGAGACCGCCGATCAGATCGTTGGCGAGGCCCTGGCTGACATGCCCGTGGTGCTCGCCACGAAGGGCGGCGTGGACAAGCCGGCGCCCGACCGGATCGTCGTTGATGGCGCGCGGGATGCGCTGCATCGCCAGATCGACAAGGCGCTGGTCAACCTGCGCCGTGATCAGATCGATCTCTTTCAGCTGCATCGGATCGATCCGGAAACACCGCTGGAAACGTCCGTTGCCGCCTTGGCCGAGGCTCAGGCCGACGGACGCATCCGGCATATCGGGCTTTCGAACGTCAGCCGGGCCGATCTGGACGTGGCACTCTCCGTCGCGCCCATCGCGAGCGTCCAGAACCGTTTCAACATGGCCGAGACCGGAGACGGCGATCTGGTCGACTACACCGCCGAGCGCGGCATTGCCTTCATCCCCTATGGCCCGCTCGGCGCGAACCCGATGCAGCAGGGGGCCAAGCTGTCGCCGCAGGACGCGCTCGCATGGCTGCTGCGCCGGTCCCCCAACATCGTCGTGATCCCCGGAACCACGTCGATCCGGCATCTCGAGGAGAACTGGACCGCCTGGGATCTCATCTGAGCCCTGAACGAACATCGAAAAGGAGATAGATCATGAACCACGCCCGTACCTTTACCGCAGCGGAGACGACCGCTGACCCCCGGGTTTCGAATCCGATCGGCCTGACCGGATACGATCACATGTCCATCAATGCAGGCGACTTCGACGCGATGCTGGTCTGGTACACCGACGTGCTGGGATTGGAGCTCGAAACTGCGTGGGAAGTTCCCGCGCTCGACGGCAAGCGACTGGCCTATTTCGCGCTGAACGGCGCCCGGGTTGTCGAAATAGTGGCGGCGGACGCCACCGGCACGGGTCTCAGACCCGACGCGACCTTCGCGCAGCACTTCGGCAGAACTGGTTTCGGACATCTTTGCTTCGCGACCGACGATGTCGACGCCACGTTGCAGAGGCTTGAAGCCCGCGGCGCAAGGATCTTCGTGGCTGGCGAAACCTATCCGCTCGACGGCACCGACTTCGAGCGCCGTGTGGGTTTCATCCAGGATCCTGAAGGCAATGTCATCGAGTTCGGTGAACCGCTGCGGAGGGTCGTTTGATGTCCGGGAACCCCGCCGCAAAGATCGGAACTCAGGTGCCGAGCAGACACCAGACGGCCTTGCTCACCTGGGCCGTCGCCTATCCGCTGATCACCAGCCTTCTGCTGGTTCTGGAGCCGCTGGTCGGTGGTCTGGCCCTGCCGCTGCGCACGCTCGTTCTGACCGCTCTGATGGTCCCGATCATGGTCTACTGGGCCGTGCCGGCGGCGGTCCGGACATGGAGCCGAAGGTTCCAGGCTCGCCTTTCTTAGGTCGGAGGCCGATGGCTGAGTCCTCGATGGCCAGAAAACCTCGCAGTGCGGACGCCCGATCCGGGCGTCCACTTTGGATTGATGTACTGCAACACGCTAAGCCGCATTCCAACATCTGCTAAGGGCCGGTTTCAAAGTACTGCGCAGTCATCCGGTTCGCTTGTGTTTTGCTCCGCAGATCGGTGAACTTGGCGAAGAGCGGCGCGACTGGATCAGTCAGTGTCGCTGCGCCGGATGCTCGATTTGCGAGAATGGATACGCGCCCATGAGAACCAATGCAGACCCATTTGTGCCCGGACAGCAGGTCAGTATCGAGGGGACAGCTGGAGGATCTCTCGATGGGCTGACTTTCGCGGCCAAGGATCTCTTCGACGTAGCAGGCCATCCAACCGGTGGCGGCAATCCCGATTGGGCTGCGGCAAACCCGATGCCAGAGACGAATGCTTGGGCGGTTCAGACTCTTCTCGACGCTGGTGCAAACTTAGTCGGAAAGACAATCACCGATGAAGTGTCATTGGGATTGCTGGGAGAGAACGCATTTCAAGGGACACCGTTGAACCCGCGCGTGCCCGACCGGGTCCCGGGAGGATCCTCTTCCGGTACTGCATCCGCGGTGGCTCAAGGCGTGTGCGACCTAGGTCTCGGGACCGATACGGGAGGCTCCGTCAGAGTTCCGGCCAGCTTCTGTGGCCTTTACGGCATTCGACCAACTCACGGCCGTTTGCCCATAAATGGCATGCTGCCACAAGCACCGTCTTCAGATACGACGGGCTGGTTCGCGCGCGACGCTGCGACATTCGGAAGGGTCAGCGAAGTCATGTTTGGTGAGGCGCAGTCGGCGAAATTGCCCAGCCGCCTGGTTATCGCCGTCGATGCGTTTGGTTTCGCGGATGCCGAAGTCCAGGATGCTCTGAAGCCTGCGGTCGACCGGCTTACGGCTCTGATCGGCGACAGCCGCGAAGATTTACTGGCTCCCCAAGGGCTTTCTGTGTGGGGCCGGGCACAACGCACCCTGCAAATCGCGGAAGCCTGGGAAACTTTCCGACCCTGGGTCGAGCGAGACAATCCCCGCTTCGCTTTTCTTGTCGCGCGCACTCTGTTAGCTGGCGCCGCGACACCCAAGGCAGACCTGGCGTGGGCTGCGCTTATGCGGGACGAAGCTCGGGCGCGCTTGTCCTACTTACTGCCGCCTGACACCGTGCTCTGTATGCCGACCACCCCGTCCATCGCGCCGCTGAAAAACAGGCCGTTACCCGAACTAGACCGGGCACGCGACCGCATCAACTGCATGGCAGCTCATGGAGGATTGGCCGGACATCCGCAGGTCAGTCTGCCTTTGGGGGAGGTGCGCGGCGCTCCAGTTGGATTGTCGGTCCTGGCAGCAAGAGGGGCAGATATGTCGCTGGTTCATCTGGCTCAGGTGTTGGAGGATAGCGCATGACCATTGATCGTACGCCTAACATTCCAGAGGTCGTTGACGAGATTAGCCAGTTGTTCGAGCGCTACGAAGCCGCGCTTGAAGCCAAGGATGTCGATGTGCTGGACGACACGTTTTGGCGCAGTCCGCACACTATTCGCTACGCTCTGCACGAGAACGGCTACGGCTTTGACGAGATACACAAGCACCGCGTCGCGCGCCCGCCCGGCCCAGGCCTGAAGGAAAAGCGGCTGCGCCTTGAAATCCTGACGCTTGGGCGAGATTTTGCGACGGTAAACCTCGAGTTCAAAGTTCGCGGACAAGACATTGTTGGTCGGCAAAGCCAAACCTGGGTGCGCTTCGACGATGATGGATGGAAAGTCGTCGCTGCCCATGTTTCGACTGTCGACACCAAACCGCTTTGGTAGAACTCGGCGCCTCCCTTCAATTGTCCCCCTGGGGCTGGACCCAATTTCCGCTGCTCGGGCGATAGATCGCCGGCGCTGCCACATCCTTGGCGAACGACCGGAATTACGTGCAGCGACTGCTAAGGAATGCCTCCAAGACGAGGTCCGGTAGGGGCTGAGACCGCGCGCTGCACAATTGAACCGGATCGTTTTGCGCCCGCCCTTACGCTGGCCGCTTTGAGCTCTAAGTTCAGTCCGCGATGCAGCCGACCTGCCTGGGTTTTTTTGCTTGAATTTCGCGGTCGGGGAAAGGTGAGGGACACACACGGTCTACACGGGTGGATCGATATATTCGTCCCCACCCCCCTTTTCTGAGCGAAGGTACTCGGGTCTTGCAGGATGTCTCTTGCCACGCGCAGAGTTGATTAGCGTCGATCAGCGTCGATCAGCGTCGAGGTATTCAGTCTTCCCCGTCGATGGAAGTACGTTGTTTTCGTGACTAATCGCTGTAATCCGTGGGATAGGGAACGCAATACGCTGAAGCGATCGGGCCAAATGTACCGCCTTAGTCCTCGATAATGTCGTCGTTCTCCAAGTTTGGCATGCGTTGTGATGCCACCACGTTGTTTTCTCGATTGTTCTCGCTAGCGCGAGTCACCTTCGTCGCGGGCAAAGGAACTTTCCGATCCGCTTCCACTCTTCCGTTTCTGTGCAGGGCGGTGGTGTCGGGGCCGGCAGGACCAGAATGTCGGGGCCTAGATCCGGTCGCGACAGTGCATAGTCCTGAAGATATCCCAGCGATTGTTCCCTCAGAGCTTCATTCCATGCCATCTCTTCTCTGCTTCCCACGTGCACCTTATAGAATGGAAAGCTGAGGCCATCCGTCTCGCAAGGTTTTTTTCTAGGGTTCTTTAAGAGGTTTGGAGGACAGTTTTGTCCGCTCGAAGAGGACAAATCTGTCCCCTGATCTGGACAACTTCGTCCTCCCACTAAGCTCTGAGGTGTTTCGTGAGAAGCGAGGACATCGATCCTCGTGAACAAGATCCGATCCGGTTGGCGAGCACCGCGCTTTTCAATCGTGATGTGCCCGGTAGCCAATAGCTCGGCTTTGGCACGGCGTACGGTGCGGGTGCAGCGGCCGATAGCCTGTGCGATCGCCTTGTTTCCAGGCCAGGCACCGCGTGTTCTAGGATTGAGATGTGCCTCGGCAATCTGGCTGGCGACAAGCCGTGCCGTCGAAGAGAGCCGGGCATCCTTCCTGATCGCTTCGAGTGCTGCTGCTCTCGCAATTGCGAATGTTCTTCGATCCATCGGGGTGTCCCGGGCATCTTTCATGACCCGTTCCTCGTCACCTTTGACGCCTGCCGATGGTTCCGTGGCGGCTTTGCGGTACTGCTTGTGGCCTTCGTTTCGTTCTGCTCGAGCCAGAGGTTCAGGCGTTCAAGATCGTAGAGGACCGTGTTTCCCACCTTGATCCTTGGCGGACCGACGCGCGCGTCATGCCAGCGTGCGATGGTCCTGAGAGAGACGCGAAGGGTCGAAGCGAGCCCATCCGGGCTCAGATAGCGTCGATCGCCAAGCGCGATTGGTTCAGTCTTTACGGGTGGCTCTTCAGTCGCAGTATCCGACTTTGAGAATAAGGCGTGCGGATGGGTGTCCATGTCTGCTCCTAGGTTACGGTCCGACATTTGCCGTCGGTTGCAGACAGATCACTAATCGCGGTTTTGCCCTGCATTCAAAAGGTTTAAATTCGGCCACTGACCTTTTCGGCCGATTTGATCGGCCGAATTTCAATCGGATCGAGGACGCCCGCGACCTTTGTGTAGTCCTTCGAAATTGGTGAACATCTCCCGGACACGCTGTCTTGTAACCTTACCATCGAATTCATCGCGCGCGAGCTTGTGGACATCCGCCTGGCTGAGCTGTCGACCACTTTGTTCAAGGTCTTCGAACCACGCTCTCAAGCGGGCATCGGGGATTCGAGCGCTGGATCGCCGCTTTTCTCGGAGATGGCTCGCAACGACGACGACGTCGAAGAAGTTATTTTCGACGTCTTTGGCGGTCGAGTTCTCGCAGTTAAGCTTGGCTGAACGCCAGAAGGTGAGCCTCAGTCTGTAAGGGACTGCAGTCGGATCCGAGACGCTCGCGACCGTTCCGACGAGTTCGCCCGCCTCAAGCCTGCTGGACAACTGGCCCACCAACTTGAGATACAATTTGCCAATTTCGTCAGACTTGAACCGTAAGCTCGGCACCGTATCGAGATGCTTGAGATGTACGGGCTTGCCGGCGTCTTCGAGCTCCCGGTACAGTCTCACGACTTCGTCATCGGAGTGAATGAACATTGCCTGCTTCAAGGACAGGCAGGACCAGTCTATTTGATCCAAGTCGCGGGGCGCAGGGGAAGCCTCGCCTTCAGTGCCGTAGCTGCCGTCACCGGTTTTCTTGTGGCGCATATGGCTCATGCTTTTGATCCCGGCTCAGCGCGGTCAAACGTACGGTTTACCCCCTGACCGTTCGACGATATCGCACGCGCCGCCCTTTCGGTAGCTTCTCTGAGCGGGTCGTCCAGAAGGTGCGCATACCGGGCAGTGGTCTGCGGTTGGGTGTGCCCTAAAAGAGCACCGATGATCGGTAGAGACAGGCCCTGTGAAGCGAGGATGCTCGCATAGGTGTGGCGGAGGTCATGCAACCGCACCGTGGACCGCCAAGCGTAGATATCTGCTCCGGCTTCATCTTGCTTGATGTGACCGTCCCGTGTCTGGACCGGCGCCCACTCCGACAATCCGGCCTCGCGGCAGACCGTCGCCCAGATCCGCTTCACCTCAGTCAATGGCTTGGACGGGTCTGAACCAGGGAACACGAACGCCCCTTCGCTGTCGACCTGTCGACGCCGCAAGAGATCGACCGCCGCTGCGGAAATGGGAACGCGATGCAACCGCCGCTGCTTGGTATGCGCGGACGGCTTGATCCAGATACCTGTGTCGAGATCGAACTGATCCCAGGTCGCCTTCAGCACTTCAGACCGCCTTGCACCCGTGAGCATCATAATCAGGATTGCGTCAGCACTTGTACGCTGCGGATGGTCGCGGAGCACGGCCGTCAATCGAGTAATCTCATTCTGTGACAGATGGCG
>JBCDAV010000024.1:0-81575 GCA_039184865.1 Pseudomonadota bacterium
CATCATCGAAGAATGGAGGCGCCACTACAACACCAAGAGACCCCAAAGTGCATTGGGCTATCGCCCGACAGCCCCCGAAACCATCCTCCAGATGGACCCCAGGCCGGTCATGCACTAACAATCAAATCGGACCACTCGGATAGGGCTGATCAGCACCGGGGTCATGCACTGCGGGATGATCCTACGCAAACACGCTGACCAGCTACAATGCGCACGCCATTTGCTTTAGAGTAAGCGTCAACGCTTAGGAGGGACGTTCATGCGCAGAAAGCCGAAAGTCCAGCTCGACCCCGTTGCTACGCGCGCCGCGAAGAAGCAGGTTACTGCCGCGCGAAAAGTCCGCCTCGACCGTCGTCGGCAGAAGCATGCGCGGCTTGTCGAGCGGCTCGATCGCCTTCGCTACCTTACCTCTAGCTTAAAGAAGCAAGCGCGGATAGCGCAGGCTCGCGTCGGGATCTTGCTATATCAAGCCGAGCAGCGGACAAGACAGGACGCCAAGTCCGCCGAAAAAGCGCCGGGTAAAGACGAGTTCTTGCTTGAGTGCGTCGGCAATCGGCCATTGCGACTGATCCTTCATTGCGCCGAAGACCTCGACCTACAATCCGTCGAGCAAGTCGTGATAAAGGCTCTGAAGCTCGGTCGCCGCAGCTCGAAACCGACCGTCGAATATCTCTATCCAAAGCTTGTGAAGCGTGCGCGCGAGCTTCGTCGGTATATTTCCGTGACGCTACCTTGCAACAGACGGCGTGGCTTAGCGGACGCGCAGCGGTTTTGCGACGCGATCTGGCGTGCCGGACGATTCGTGTCGGTGCGGGTCGAAGGTCTGCGCAGCGGGGTGATGAGTGGGCCACCGCCGACCGGCACAGGGCCGAATTACTCGATGGCGGAACCTTCACGCAGAGACTGGCACTTGACCGACCCGGAGCAGGCCTTATTCGATACAAGCCATTTCGGCGGCTCGATTGATCTCTACGGCGCCTGGGGCGTGCTCGGTCAGAACGCGGGGCAGAACGGTGCTGATGCTGGCAATGGCACTGTGATCGGGCATCCGGACAGTGGGTTCCAGCCGCACAGCGACTATCCCGTGTCACAGGTGGACGAGGAGCGCGCCTACAATGCCTTCGAGGACCGGATCACGCCGGAAAGCCTCGCAGTCGGAGGGCTCAACGTTGCCCATCACCCGTTCGCGCCGCTCAACTTCCCGTACTATGTCCAGCACGGAACATACACTGCGTCGGTGATTGCAGCACCTCAGACCAATCCCACCGCAAATGAGACCGTTGGAGTGGCGCCTGGCGCAACGATCCTGCCGCTTCGCTGCGTCGATACTGTCGTTCTCGCGGGCGACTACGATATCGTGCGCGCGATCGAACACGCCGTCGCATCCGATGTCGATGTGATATCGATTTCGCTCGGGGGTGCCCCCAATCCGGCGCTGCTAGATGCACTTCGGTATGCCATAGGCAACGGGACCATTGTCATTGCGGCCTCTGGCCAGGGCGGCGGCGTCGCGGCGCTTCCCAATCAGGTCGCTGTCCCTGCCGCTTGGGCAGAGGTCATCGCCGTCGCAGGCTCCATCGGTAATCGAGCGTGGTTCGGATGCTTCAACGGCCCGGAGGTCGACTTCTGCGCTCCGGCCGTACAAATCAATCACGCAACATTTTCGTCGCAAGGCGTTGAAGGAAACGGCTTCGGCTCGGGAACGTCGTTCGCCGCTGCGATCACGGCTGGCGTTGCGGCACTCTGGCTTCAACATCACGGCGGTCGCGCAGCAATCGAAGCAGCCGTGCCTGGCGTGACTGTCCAGCAGGTCTTCCGACACCTTGCGAAGCAGACTGCCTACACGCCAGCGGAGTTTCCTGACCGCACGGGGTTCGAGTTCTGGCGCGGCGACCTGTTCGGGTCGGGCATCCTTCACGCCCGCAGATTGCTCGAAGCCGGCCTTCCGGATCCGCAAGATGTCCCCGGGTTCGAGCGCTTCCGACCACCAAATACCTATGTCGCTGCGAGTGGGCTCGCGCTCACGGGCACAAATGGTCGCGATGTTCTGGAAGGTGTCGTTTGGCTTATGGGTGCGGCGGGAGCAATCGCGTCCGCTGCCGCAACGACCGCCGCAACGACAGGACAAATCATCGGTGATTTCATTTCAAACGTTACTGCCGGAGTGGGTGCGGTCGGGACATCTTTTGCCGCGAATTGGTTTGGTGCGGTCGGTGCCGCAAGCCCGGTCGCCGGTGCTGCGCTCGCTGCCGCGAATGCGGCCCAAGCCTGGCAGGATGCCCTGGCGGCGGCAGGATCGGTGGGTGGCGACTTGGGAGAGTGGCTCTCAGAACAAGCTGACGCAGCCGAAGAAGCCTGGAATGCCGCCGAGGATGCGGCCGACGAGGCGCTCGAAGGCGCTGAAGAGGCGGTGGAGGATTTCGTCGAGGAAACCTCTGAGTTCATCGAGGATGTCGCAGAGGAGGCGTCCGAGACCGGGAGCGAGATCGTCGACGATGTCGTCGGCGCTCTGAACAGTCTTTTTGGGTGATAAAAGGGCAGCCTCGGACGCACGATCCAGACAAACGAATTGGCGTTGAACATGGGTCACGGTCCCAACTCGTTTGTCTCGCGAGATTATGCTGGCGGCGGCGGTCGCGCCCGATCACATAGATTACATGTTCCCGTCTGAACGGCTTTTGTCTTGCGACTGCTGTTTTGAGGTCTGTTGTGACTTTTTCCCATCGGACCTGTGAACACGCTAAAGCAAACTGAGATCGTTCTCATTTATAATCGGAGTTTGTGAAGTGGCGCGCGCGCTTGCGAATTGATCGCACCATGTGCGCTGGCAATGACTGCTTCGAGCGTCCCAATCATGCCAACCGCAGCTCAGCGCAAGATGGGCTTATGCGTTGCGAGTGCCTTTTCGAGCGGATTGAAATCGGGTTTCAGGGCAAACCCATTGAAATCCGGTTCACATGATCCTCTCAAGCAGACCGCCTGATTGGATATGACGCCGTACCAAACTTTGACGTCAAACTGCGGAACGCGCTGCATGCGTCCAGCTTCACGGAGCTTCAGAAATACGAACGGGAAGACGGTTTCGGAGAGCACCCGGAAAAGATGCAGCAGTTCTTCGTCTCTGGCGGGTTCAGGCAACCGGCGGGCCGATCCCAGCGCGGCGCAGATCCGCCGGATCGCAGGGGAATTCGATTGTGTCCTTTAGCAACGTTATCCCGAAGTTCTGAATGAGATCGGCATTTGAGCGCTTCGGTACGATCCGCTGGATGACCAGCATCCTGGGAACGTCTCCTCCGCGACTTCCTCTTCGCCGGGAAACGCCGAGCTCCAAATGGTATCGAACGCGAGATCGCGCCCGGCCGAACGCCCGCTTGACATGGCCGGAGACGCACCGCAGAAGCGCGCCACACCGACCGAGCGGAGGGATGAGATGCGCGCGTTCACGTTTCCCGGACAGGGGGCTCAGGCGATCGGCATGGGCAAGGATCTGGCCGAGGCCTACCCTGCTGCGGCGGCCGTTTTCGAGGAAGTCGACGACGCCCTGGGCGAGAAGCTCTCGACGCTGATCTGGGAAGGCGAACAGGACGATCTGACCCTGACCGCGAACGCACAGCCCGCGCTGATGGCGACGTCGCTTGCAGCGATCAAGGCGTTGGAGACCGAAGGCGTCGCGATGACTGCAGCGGCCTTTGTCGCCGGGCACTCGCTGGGCGAATATTCGGCTCTCGCGGCTGCCGGGGCGTTCTCGATCTCGGATGCGGCAAAGCTGCTGCGGCTGCGCGGTACTGCGATGCAGGAGGCGACGCCGGTCGGTGTCGGTGCGATGGCCGCGATCCTTGGGCTTGATTTCGACGCCGTGCAGGCCGTCGCGGATGATGCCGCACAGGGCGAGGTCTGCCAGGCGGCGAATGACAACGACCCGGCGCAGGTCGTGGTCTCCGGTGACAAGGCCGCAGTCGAACGTGCGGTCGAGATCGCAAAGGAGAAAGGCGCCAAACGCGCGATGCTGCTGCCGGTCTCGGCCCCATTCCACTGTGCCCTGATGCAGCCGGCCGCCGACCGGATGGCCGAGGCCCTGGCTCAGACCGAGATCGCCGCGCCGTCCGTGCCGCTGGTCGCCAATGTCCAAGCCAGCGCGGTGCAGGAGCCGGATGTGATCCGCAACCTTCTGGTCGAGCAGGTCACCGGTCGCGTGCGCTGGCGCGAAAGCGTTCAGTTCATGGCCGCGTCCGGTGTGACGGAACTGGTCGAGATCGGCGCGGGCAAGGCGCTGTCCGGCATGGCACGGCGGATCGACCGGGCGCTGGCGACCACGGCGGTCAACAGCTCGGACGACGTAAAAAAATTGGCCGAAACGCTCGCATCCTGAGTGTCAGCAAGGCGGTATCAGGGACGTGACTTGCGCGTCTCTGCCGCCAGCCCTAGGCCTTCCGGGTCATCAGATCACGGAGGCTAGAATGATCGGCTATGCAACCATCGGCGTGAAGGACGTCGACGCGGCGAAGAAATGGTACTGTGACCTGTTCGCCGACCAGGGCGCTGAGGTGAAGGTGGACATCGGCCGTCTCGCCATGATCGGAACCCAATCGGGTCAGCCGATGATCGCTGTCTGCAATCCCTACAACGGAGAGGCACACGAGCCCGGCAATGGAAACATGGTCGCCTTCGCGGCCGACTCCAAGGAACAGGCCGAGGCACTCTACAACCGCGCGATCGAAATGGGCGCGTCTTGCGAGGGTGAAGCAGGTCAGCGCATCCCGGACCGTTTCTATGGCGGCTACGTGCGCGATCCGGACGGTAACAAGCTCTGTTTCTACGTGTTTGGCTGAGCCGATCGAGACGCAGCAAATGCGTTACAAATGCATGGCGTAAAAACTGAAATTGACACGTAAAAACAGCTTTACGCCATGCTGCGACTCGGTTATGAATTTCAATATGAAATTTAGGAGCCAGTCGATGAACAAGATTATTACGACAACCGCAGTGATGGCAGCGATCATCCTCGGACTTTTCGGATCCGTTCAGGTCGTAGCCGCGGATCCCGTACAGCAGTTTTTCGGACATGCATTTGACACCGGGCTTCCGCTCGTCATGACGGGCCTCGCGGCATTGATGCTGCTCGGCACGCTCAACCAACGCCTGACCCGGCGGCGGATACCCAACGTTTGAGAACCTGACCGTTTCAGCAGACCTTTTTTATCAATTGCATTACACCGGGTTGGCGTGGCATTGGCCTCGCCAACCCGGGCCCGAGGCGGCCCCGGAATTACACATGGGGGACGCCGATGTTCGATCTGACAGGGAAATGCGCGCTGATCACCGGGGCCTCCGGCGGTATCGGTGCCGAGATTGCCCGCGCGCTGCACGCAGCCGGCGCCTCTGTGGCGCTGCACGGAACGCGCACGGGGCCACTGGAAGAACTCGCTGGCGAGCTCGGTGAACGTGCGCATGTCACGCCGGCCGATCTCAGCGACAGCGCCGCGGTCGAGGAGCTGCCCAAGACCGCATCGGCGGCCATGGGCTCGATCGACATCCTCGTGAACAATGCCGGTATCACGCGTGACAACCTCTTCATGCGGATGTCGCCGGAGGAATGGGAGGCGGTGTTGAACGTGAACCTGACCTCGGCCTTCCGGCTCTCGAAGGCCGTGCTGCGCGGCATGATGAAATCGCGCTGGGGTCGGATCATCGGCATCACCTCGGTTGTCGGCGTGACTGGCAATCCGGGGCAGGGAAACTATGCCGCCGCCAAGGCGGGGATGATCGGCATGTCGAAGTCGCTGGCGCAGGAAGTCGCGTCGCGCAACGTCACGGTGAACTGCATCGCGCCGGGCTTCATCGAGACGGCGATGACCGGCAAGCTGACCGACGACCAGAAAGAGAAGATCATGACGGTCATCCCGGCAGGGCGCATGGGCACCTCGGCCGAAATCGCCGCCGCCACGCTGTACCTCGCCTCGCCGGAAGCGGCCTACGTCACCGGCCAGACGCTGCACGTGAACGGCGGCATGGCGATGATCTGACCTGTTCGCCGGGCGACCGCGCTTGCCCGGTCTCCGGCGCCTTCATTGGAGAGCGCAGCAGCCGTTCACCGGCTGGCTTTTTCCTGAGCAGATCCGGTTCGGGTCCGGAATCGTCGCGCGCCTTCTCAGGTCCGGCCCTGCACGAACGCCTCGGAAAAGTGGCACCCGTTAATCAAATACCTCGCCAACTGGCGCTGATCCTGAAGCCGCACGCGAGCCATGAAGGTGCAATACGCCAGCCTCACGAAAGCCAGACGCCCCAAAAACCGGTTTGGGCCGTTAACCCGATTGCCGCTCGCCCGATCACTGCGCCAGATCGTCGATGCCGAACTCGACCGTCACCCTTGCGCCGACGAACAGTCCGTCGCCGACCTTAGCCGTGTCGGTCAGAGCGCTGCTGTGCTCGATGTAGTCGACGTCGAACAGGTTCGTTGCGAACACGTGGGCGTCGATCATGTCGGTGCGATAGCCGATCCGCCCGTTGACGAGCGTTCGCGCGTCCTCGATCGATCCGGCCCGGTTCTCGGCGTCGGTGAACGCTTCGCTGCGATAGTTCGCGTCCATCTGCACATAGAAGCCGTTGTCGAACTCGTACTCTGCCGCTGCCGCGAGCGTGAAGGCCGGTGCGTTCGGGAACTCGTTCCCGCTGAAGTCGATCCCGCCCGACACGAACTCGGTGAACTCGGTCTGCTGGTAGCCGATGCTGCCGCGCAGGGTCAGTCCGTCGATCGGCTGGGCGTAGAGGTCCAGTTCGGCCCCGTAGGTCCGCGATTCTCCAGCGTTCACCGTGATCCCGTCATTCGCGTTGTTGTTTGCCGGGTTGGGAACCACGACCTGCTGATCGCGCCAGGTCAGGAAGAAGACGTTGGCGTTCGCTGTCAGCCGGTCATCGAACCACTGCGATCTGACGCCTAGCTCGTAGTTCCAGACGAACTCGGGGTCGAACTCGAAATTTGTCGAGGTGATGAAGCTCGATCCTGCGCCACCGGCCCGGTAGCCGCGCTTGACGGTGAAGCTGGTCGACAGGTCGTCCGTCCAGTTCAGCGTGGCGCCGATCATCGGGAGGAAGGCATCCGACGTCGTGTCGACCTGCGGCGGCTGAGCCGCTGCCGCATCGGCCAGAACCGCCGCGTTGACCCCGGCGCAGACATCAGTACCGAACGCGAGGAACTGTGCGAGCTGGCATTCAGCGCTGGTCGCCGTCTGCGGAAGCCCGGCCACCGTCCGGACCTCCGAGCCATCGGACTTGAAGTTCTCCCGATCGTATCGAATCCCGCCATAAACCGTCACGAAACTCGACACGTCGTATTCGACCTCTCCGAAGATCGCGAGGTTGGTCGTTTCGGTGTCGAAGATCCGATCGCGCACGTTGGTGAGATTCGAGTAGGCGGGTAACAAGACGCCACCGAGACCGGGCCCAAGCGCCCCGTTCAGAAAACTCTCGGCAAAGCTGACCGGAACGCCGCCGGAGCCGCCGCTCACATCGTCATTATCGATGAACGAATAGTAGCCGCCGATATGGCCTCGGAGATCGTCCGACTCATAGTGCAGCCGGATTTCCTCGGTGAAGGTCTTCGTGATGTTCGCGCGGAAGAAGCTGTCGGTGTTTCCCGGATCGTTCGTTCCGGCCTGGAGCGCCGCGAACGTCGCGTTGTCGTCATCCAGACGGTCGTGGTTTGCCGAATTGTAGGTGAAGACGTTCTTGATGTACCAGTTGTCGTTCAGGTCGATGGTTGAATCGAGCGCCGCGATGACGGTCTCGGTGTCCTCGCCACCCTGGATGTTGCCGAAGTGGTTGCGGTTGAAGACGCCGGTTGCCTCGTCCGCTTCATCGTCGCCGGACTTGTTGTTCGAATAGGTCAACGTCAGGACGTTCGAAAACCAGTCTGTCGGTTCGAACAGAACCTTGCCGCGCAGGCTCTGGTTCTCGTTGAATGCCTGGCGGTCGAGGCCCAGCGTCGGGTTGTTGTAGAACCCGTCGGTGTAGTTGTAGTCGGCGGTAAAGCGGGTCGCGAGCACGCCGTCGATGATGTTGGTGTTGACGGTCAGACACCCACCGCGCGACTCCTGCGTGCCGCCCTGGATGCTCCCTTTCACCGTGTGGTCGTATTCGGGATCGCGGGTCTTGATAAAGACGGTGCCTGCGAGCGCGTTCCGGCCGAAGGAGGTCGACTGCGGACCCTTGAAGATCTCGACGCTTTCCGCGTCGCAGAGTTCCTCGATGCCGGTCCGCAGCGCGAACCCGTTGAACGGCGCCCCGTCGACATAGAGCGTGGCAAGCGGCGACGCGCCCCCGCCTGCGACGTTGGCGTTCTGGATTCCGCGGATCGCGAAGCCCTCGCCACCGAACCGGGCCGAGACGTTCGAAGACTGATCGAAGACGTCGTCGATGTCCCGGATGCTGCTGCGTTCGATCTCATCTCCGGTGAAGACCTGAACACCGGTTCGGGTGTCCTGAAGGTTGGTGACGGTCTTTTCCCCGAAGACAAGGATTTCGTCAGCGACCAGTTCGCCGTCGTTTCGATCCTGCGCCATGGCGCCCGATGCTACGACCGACAGTGCCGCAACCGCGCAACCCGCGCGCAATTTGCCAAGCATGCTTTTCCCCCCGCACATGACATAGTTTTTCGCGATGTCTGGTAGCTGGCCGGGGGGTGCTCAGTGCCGGCGCGTCAAGAACGCTCGTCCCCGCTTGCTGTCTTACCCAACGAGAATGCTCTCTGGCAGGCAAGATCAATTTCCGAATTTTGTCCAATCACGCTGCGTTCGCAATGATTTTCCGCTGTGCGGAACGCGACCAAAATGCCGCCAGCAATCCGATGAACGACGCGCTCAGCATCATCGAGAGGAGCGTCGCTGCGCCGTTTTCACCTTTTACGAGAACGCCAGCGAGCGTCGTCAGGACAGCACCGCAGGCGACGGTGAGCGCGCCGTTGAACCCGGCAGCGGTTCCGGCAAGTTTCGGCCGGACCGAAACCGCACCGGCATTGCTGCTGGGCATCGTGATGCCGTTGCCGAGACCGACAAAAATCGTCGACCCGAAATAGGTGAGCGGTGTGACAGTGCCCGCGAGAACAAGCACCAGCCCGACCGACAGGCCGCCGCACGCGATCACCCGGCCCGCAATCATCATCGTGGTTGGCTCGAAACGCTGCGCAATTCGACCGGCGATGAACCCGCCCGTCATGAACCCGGCGGTAATGCTGCCGACGAACACGCCGAGCGTCGCCGTCGAGACCCCGAACGTGGCCATGGCGACGAGCGGTGCGCCGGCCAGAAAGATGTAGAAGGCGCCGGTCGAGAACGCGGTGCAGAGTGCAAAGCCCCAGAAACGCCGCGAGCGCAGGAGTGCGCCAGTCTCCGCAAGCCGGTTGACGTCCCGGTTTCTCGACGGGTCGTTGGTCTCGCCGAGATCAACCCAGCAGATCGCCAGCAGCACAAGCCCGGATACCGCGTAGAACCAGAAGTTTGCGCGCCAGCCGAAGAACGTATCCAGCAAGCCGCCGAGCATGGGACCGAGCATCGGCGCCACCGCCATGGACATGCTGATATAGCCGATAAGGCTCGCGGCCTTGCGCTCCTCGTTGGTGTCGCGGACGATGGCGAGTGACATCGCGTATCCGGCGATCATTCCGCCCTGGAGCATTCTGAAGATCAGAAACGTCCAGACATCCTGGGCGAGTGCACAGGCAATCGACGCGACCGTGAAAAGACAGATCGCGCCGAGCAGAACCGGGCGTCGTCCGATACGGTCCGAGAGCGTTCCGACGACGAGTTGGACGACCGCGGTGATCCCGAGATAGAGGCCGACCGCGAGGCTGACGAGCGCGTAATCCGCCTTAAGATCCACCGCAATGCTCGCCAGCGATGGCAGGAACATGTTCAGCGTCAGCGTTGAGAACGCGGTCAGCAGGATCAGCGTCAGGAGCTTCGGCGGAGAGGTCGCGGGGCGCATCAAGGTTGCTTTCTTCGGGTGGGCACAAAAAAACCCCCGAACACGGTCCGGGGGCGCATGAGCGATCGGTGGCGCGGTCGCTACCGATCCATGCGCATCATCACTACCATTTCGGTTCCGTGAGGTGACATCGCGTCATTCCCTTTGGGGTCAAGTCCGGTCGGCCTCGCCAATTTCGGCAAAGCGGGCGGTGCTCACCCTATCGGCAGGGTCGCGATACTTCAACGTATCACTGATTCTTCAAACGGAGTGATTGGCGCTGCCGAGCCGCATCGGCGATTGTATGCGTGAGGACAGGTGGCCGCCGGTTCCGACGAACGCCGGGCGGGCACCGGTCGCGCCAAAGAGGAGGCGATCGAGAAACATGCTTCGAAGAAGGTACAACTCCATGCGCTTTTCTGCGATCCCGTACTGGCTCTATGTGGCGATCATCGCTGCCGCACTCTCGCTCTCGTGGAACAGCCCGTCCCAGGCGGCTGACCAGAAACCGCTTTCGGATTACGTGCTGAAGGAATTCGGCGCGCCGCCGGCGGTCCCGGCCGGGTCGCTTTATGAAGACATGCGCACGGCCGTGCAGGTGGCGCTCGTCGACGGCATGACGCAGAGAAGCTGGGGCAGCGAGCAGGCAGCAGCGCTCGAGCAGATCGCCGCGTCGAAGGACCCCAGGATTGCCTGGCTGATCAGCGACGCGATCCGCTTCGCCTGGGAGCGTCAGCGATACGAGGCGCTATCGAACACGGCCGCTGCCGTGCTCGGCATCGATCTGGGACCGCAGAACCGCTGGATCACCATCACCAATCATCTGATCGCGTGGGATCTGCCGGCGTACCCGGGCTATCTCGCCGACAAGCGATCGATTTTCACGCATTTCGTGTCCGGCTGGGACAGGATCTTCGTCGAGGGCGATATCGACTGGCGGCTGGTGTCGTGGGGCGGCGTGAACATCGACAGCCGCTTCTACGACCAGACGAGCGCGCCGTGCAATTGCATACCGGCGGCAGACAATCCCACGGTCAGCAGTGCTGCCGAGGCGACCTGGCTGCGAGACGATGACGTCGTCTTCGGTGTCGAGGTGAACGGCGAGGCCCGGGCCTATCCGCGGCGCATCATGGAGGTGCGCGAGATGGTCAACGACACGCTCGGCGGTCGGCACCTCGGCATCCCGTACTGCACACTTTGCGGGGCCGCGCAGGCCTACTTCACCGACGATGTGCCCGACGGCGTAAAGCGCCCCGTCCTGCGGACATCGGGGCTGCTGATCCGGTCCAACAAAGTTATGTATGATGTCGAGACGTACTCGGTCTTCGACACCTTCCTGGGTCACGCGGTCACCGGACCGCTGGCGGAAAAGGGTGTGAAGCTCAAGCAGGCGAGCGTCGTGACGACCGACTGGGGCACATGGAAGGCGCAGCATCCCGAGACGACCGTTCTGGTCGAAGGGCTCGCGCTGGGCCGCGATTTCGACTTCCGCAACGGGCGTGACGCCAACGGCCCGATCTTTCCGGTCGGCGATGTCGATCCGCGTCTGTCGGTTCACGAGGACATCATCGGTGTCGTCACCGCCTCCGGCACGCCGGTTGCCTTCCAGCGCAGCACGGCCTTCGCCGCCTTGCGTCAGGGGCAGGAGATCGCCTTCGAGAACGTGCGCCTGAAGATGGAAGCCGGTGGCATCAAGGCCGTCGACGCGGACGGATCGGACCTCGGCAGTCACGAGGCGTTCTGGTTCGCATGGTCGCAGTTCCACCCGGGCACGGAACTCTGGCAGGGGTGACGATAGCAGGTTCCGTTGGCCAGCATCAGCAAAGCACAGCGCGTGCATGATGCACTGCCGCGAGCTTGAGCGAAGATGTCGGCGACCAGCAAGGCATAGGCGAGATAGGGCGTCGGATTAATTCCGACGCCCTTCTCACTTGTTCAGAGAGACGAGTACCGGCGACGAATGCTAGTGCGAGGCCGAACGCGGACCAAGTCGTCCAGGAGCGTCTTACGTCAGAGCCAGCGCTTGCGGCGGCGGTAGGACCGGACATCGCGGAAGGACCGGCGGCCCTTCTCGGACATGCCGAGGTAGAATTCCTTGACGTCCGGGTTCTCGGCCAGTTCGGCAGCAGGGCCGTCCATCACGACGCGCCCGCTCTCTAGAATGTAACCGTAATGCGCGTAGCGCAGCGCCACGTTGGTGTTCTGCTCGGCGAGCAGGAACGACACGCCCTGCTCCTCGTTCAGGCGCTTGACGATGTCGAAGATCTGCTCGACGAGCTGCGGCGCGAGACCCATCGAGGGCTCGTCGAGCAGGATCGTCTCCGGGTTCGACATCAGTGCGCGGCCGATGGCGCACATCTGCTGTTCGCCGCCCGAGGTATAGCCCGCCAGCGATTTGCGGCGGTCCTTCAGGCGCGGAAAATAGTTGTAGACCAGATCGAGACTGTCCCGGACCGACTTGTAGCCGTCCTTGCGGGTGTAGGCGCCGGTCAGCAGGTTTTCCTCGACGGTCAGGTGGCCGAAGCAATGACGGCCTTCCATGACCTGGATGACACCGCGCTGCACCAGCGAGGCGGGATCAAGTTCGGCGACGCTTTCGCCGCGATAGACGATCTGGCCCTTGGTGACCTCGCCGCGCTCGGAGTGCAGCAGGTTCGAGACCGCCTTCAGCGTCGTCGTCTTGCCGGCGCCATTGCCGCCCAGCAGGGCCGTGATGCCGCCGTTCTGAACCTTCAGGCTGACGCCCTTCAGAACCAGGATGACGTGATTGTAGATGACCTCGATGTTCGAAACATCGAGCAGAAGGTCCTCACCGGACTGAACCTGGGAATTGGATGCATCAAGCATTGCGGAACGCCTCGGTTGGATCTTCGGGAGAGGGGTGCCCCCCGGCGCAGCCGCCGGAGGGCGATGGACTTAGCCGCAGGTCTGACCCTGCCAGTCCGGCTTGTCTGCGGTGTACTTCGCAGCGGCTTCTTCCAGCATCGGACGCACGATGTCGGTCATCGGCGGGATCAGGCCGGTCACGACGTCGAAATCGCCGCCGTTCCACTGGTGCATGAAGATCGAGCCACCACCTTCGTGGTCAGCACAGGAGCCGGCCAGCGGAGCGGTGAAGCCCTCAAGCCCGATTTCCTTCAGACGTGCTTCCGTCAGATTGATGTTCTCGAAGCCCCAGCGGACTTCCTCGGCGTTCACACCGGGCTTGCCGAAATGCGCCTGTGCGGCACGGATCGCCTCGGCTACCAGCACACCGTTGAACACGGCACGGTTATAGAGGACGTGGCCCACGTTCTCTTTTTCCGTCTGCGTCGATGCGTTCGGGTTGTCGATGACGTGCTTGATGATGTCCTGGATCATCGGGAAGCTGGTGCCCGACGCGGTGAAGTTCGAGCCGAGATAGCCCTGGGCATCCTCGCCGACCGGGATCAGGTCAACGTGGCTTGCCGACCACCAGTTGCCGATGAACCGGTCCATCGGGTAGCGGATCTTCACGGCTTCCTTGATGGCGGTCGGGTTCATAGCACCCCAGCCCCACATGATCATCCAGTCCGGGCGGTCCTTGCGGACGTTCAGCCATTGGGCCGACTGCGCCTGCATTTCCTTGACGCCGACCGGATAGAGCTTGACCTCGAAGCCGAGCTTCGGTGCGAGATCTTCCAGAAGCGGGATCGGCTCACGACCGTAGCCCACGTCGAGATAGATGAAGCCGATCTTCTTGTCCTTCAGCCCACCCTGGCCATCGATGTAGCTGAGGATCGAGGACATCTGCGACCAGTAGGACGCCGGGTAGTTGAAGGTCCACGGGAAGGTCTCGCCGATGGCGGCAGCCGACAGGCCATAGCCCATCGAGAGCACCGGGATCTTGTCGACAGGTGCCTTGGCGATCAGCTGCAGCGTGATGCCGGTCGAGTTCGGGTTGTAGACGAGTGCGCCCTTGCCCTTGGTCGACTCGTAGCACTCGACGCCCTTCTGTGCGTTGTAGCCGGTCTCGCATTCCTCGACGACCAGCTTGGCGCCACCGATGCCACCGTCGCGCTGGTTGAGCATCTCGAAGTAATCGGCGATGCCGTTCGCGTTGGCCGTGCCGTTCGCGGCGAACGGGCCGGTCCGGTACGTCGTCAGCGGAATGTAGAGCTCGTCCGCGGCCTGGGCCGTGGTCTCGGCAATCATAGAGGCCGCCATGGCGATCGCCGCGGCCCCCACTGTGAGTTTCTTGAGCATGATGCTTCCTCCCTGTTTTTGCAGCCGAAGCCACACAAGTGAAACCAAGAGCAGTGCGATTGAGGGCCTGGTTTCAGTTGCCCCCACCCAAGTCCGCCGAACCCGCTAGTGCGGGAACGGCCACAATCGGAGCTTCTGTTTCGAGATCTGCCAGAGACGGGCCAGACCGTGCGGCTCTTTGATCAGGATGATGACGATCATCACGCCGATTGCAACCAGCGAGATGTTCTCCATGAGGGTGGCGTTGTAGCCGAGACCCTTGCCGATCTCTTTCAGGACGATCGGGAAGATCCAGATGAACGCGGCCCCCATGTACGAGCCGATGATCGAGCCGAGCCCGCCGATGATCACCATGAAGAGGTAGAGGAACGAGTGGTTGATGTCGAAGCTCTCAACCTCGGCAGCACCCAGCCAGATGAAGACCATCAGCGCGCCCGAGACACCGCAGTAGAACGACGAAACGGCGAAGGCGCTGAGCTTGGCCCACATCGGGCGCACGCCGATCAGCTCGGCGGCGATGTCCATGTCGCGGATCATCATCCACGACCGACCGATATGTCCGCGAATGATGTTCGAGGCAGCCCAGGTCATTATCGCCAGGAAACCTAGTACGATCAGATACTGTGCGACCACGTCGGCCGACGCTCCGGTGACCGGGACACCGAACAGCGTCCGGGTCGGAACCTCGATCGCGCCAGAGTCCGCGTAGTTGTAAAGCCAGGCGACTCGGCCAAACGCCCATTCCAGGAAGAACTGCGCGCCCAGCGTCGCGACAACGAGATAGAACCCCTTGATGCGCAGCGATGGGAGCCCGAAGAAGACGCCGACGATGGCTGCAACGAAGCCGGACAGAACAAAGTGGATCAGGATGCTGACATCCGGGAACCACGTGGTCAGCTTCAGACAGGCATATGCCCCGACGCCCATGAAAGCCCCGGTTCCCAGCGAGATTTGTCCGGCAAATCCGACTAGGATGTTCAGCCCCAGCGCCGTGATCGTGAAGATCAGCGTCGGAAGGATGATCGCCTTCATGGCGAAGCCCGACTCCATCCCCAGGATGCCCCAGTCATTGTAGGCAAAGACCGCGACGACCAGAGCAATGATGCCCCAGATGTACATCCCGATCTTGTCCTGCGTCAGCGGGAACGCCTCGAGATCCTTGGCATAGGTGGTCTTGAATTGTCCTGCTTCACGGTAGAACATCAGTCCCTCCTATCTTTGTTCGGTCGCATCAACATGATGCCGCCAGTCGTGCAGATTGCTCCGATAGACAGTGCGCCCCACCCTGCTCCGGGAGGCGGTGCAAACTCCATCGAGATCCACGCACCGATGAACAGCATCACCAACCCGAATGCTATCAAGCAAAGCCCGATCACGAGTCTCATGACCTTGCATCCCTAGACCCTCTCGATAATCTTGTCGCCGAACAGGCCCTGCGGTCGGAACAGCAGGAATACCAACGCGATGATAAAGGCGAACCAGCTTTCGGTGCCGCCGCCGATCAGGCCGCCCCAGTAGATCTCGAACAGCTTCTCGCCGATACCGATGATCAGGCCACCGACGATGGCACCGGGGATGGAGGTGAAGCCGCCCAGCACCAGCACCGGCAGCGCCTTCAAGGCCACAATCTGCAGGGCGAAGGACACGTCCGATTTCGCGCCCCACATGATGCCGGTCACGAGGGCCACGATGCCTGCAGCGAACCACACCACGACCCAGATCTGGTTCAGACCGATGCCGACCGAAACCGCCGCCTGGTGGTCATCCGCCACGGCGCGCAGGGCGCGGCCAATCTTGGTGTAGCTGAAGAAGAACGCGAGGCCAGCGATCAGCAGCCCCGCGATGATGGTCGCGGCGATATCCAGCTTTTGGAAGATGACGATGCCGCCGCCGGGCTCCCAGACATAATCGCCCGAGGGCAGACCGATTTCCGAGGTTATCATCGCCTTGGGCTCACCGCCGAAGATGGCCTGACCGCCGCCGATCAGCATGAACGTCAGGCCGATCGTCGCCATGAACAGGATGATGTCCTCCTGCCCGACCAATGGCCGCATGATCCACCGCTCGACCCCGAAGGCCAGTGCGTACATGATCGCGAGCGCGAGGATGACCGAGAGCCATCCGGGCACGCCCAGTTCGTAAAGACCGACCATCGACAAGGCGGCGAACACCACCATGATGCCCTGGGCGAAGTTGAAGACGCCCGACGCCTTGAATATCAGCACGAAGCCGAGCGCGATCAGCGAGTAAAGCACGCCCGAGACGAAGCCTTCCCACAGCACCTGGATGAAGAAGTCCGGCAACGAATACATCTGCACGAACGGATCGATGAAAACGTCGTACATGCCTCAGACCCCCAGATAGGCGTCGATAACCGCCTGATTTGACTGCACTTCTTCCGGCGTTCCGTCTGCCAGCAGCTTGCCGTAGTCCAGCACCACCACGCGGTCGGCGAGGTCCATGACCACGCCCATGTCGTGCTCGATCAGCGCGATCGTCGTGCCGTACTGCTCGTTCACGTCGATGATGAAGCGGGACATGTCCTCCTTCTCCTCGACGTTCATGCCAGCCATCGGCTCGTCGAGCAGCAGCAGATCCGGCTCCATCGCCAGTGCGCGGGCCAGTTCGACGCGCTTGCGCAGACCATAGGGCAGCGAGCCGACCGGTGCCTTGCGGATGTGCTGGATCTCGAGGAAATCGATGATCTCCTCGACCACGGCGCGGTGTTCGGTTTCCTCTTCGATCGCCTTGCCGTAGCGCAGCATCTGCCAGAAAAACCCGGTCTTCATCTTGAGCTGCCGCCCGGTCATGATGTTGTCCAGCGTCGACATCCCGTGGAAGAGCGCGATGTTCTGGAAGGTGCGCGCGATGCCCTGCTCGGCGACCTCGTATGGCTTCATCGACGGACGCTTCGACCCGTTGAACCAGATCTCGCCTTCCTGCGGATGGTAGAACCCGTTGATGACGTTGATCATGGACGATTTGCCGGCACCGTTCGGGCCGATGATCGCGCGGACCTCGCCCTTCATGATGTTGAAGCTGACATCCTTGATCGCCGTGACACCGCCGAAGCGCAGCACGATGTTGCGGATGTCCATCATCACTGGGCCAACGGTGCGCCCGTCCGGGGTGACGAACGTGTCGGCGCTTTCCGGCACTTGCACGGCCTGGTTCATGTTTCTCTCCCTCAGGCCGCTTTGGCGGTTCGGTCGAAGGTCTTTGCGTCGCGAATTTCGAGCGTGGCGCTTATCGAGCCTTTGCGTCCATCCTCGTAGGTCACTTCCGTCTCGGCAAAAACGCTGTTGGACCCGTCATAGAGCGCGTCAATCAGCGGCGCGTAACGTTCGTTGATGGTCTTGCGGCGAACCTTCCGGGTCCGGGTCATCTCGCCGTCATCCGGATCGAGTTCCTTGTGCAGCACGAGGAAGCGGTGGATCTGGCAGCCCGACAGCATCGGATCGTTCGCGAGCGAGGCGTTCACCTCTTCGACATGGCCTTGCATCTGGCCATAGACGTCCGGGTGCGCGGCCAGTTCCTGATAGGACGCATAAGCGACGTTGTTGCGCTCGGCCCACGATCCGACGGCGCCGAGATCGATATTTATGAATGCCGTACAGGTGTCGCGGCCGTCGCCGATCAGCACGGCTTCGAGGATGTTCGGGTAGAACTTCAGCTTGTTCTCGACGTATTTCGGCGCGAACAGGCTGCCATCGGCCATCTTGCCGACATCCTTGGCGCGGTCGATGATGCGCAGGTGTTTCGAGCCTTCTTCGATGAAGCCCGCGTCGCCTGTGTCGACCCAGCCTTCGGGGTCCTTCGTCTCGGCGGTCTTTTCGGGCTCCTTGTAGTACTCCTGGAAGACGCCCGGAGAGCGGTACCAGACCTTCCCATCGTCATCGATGCGGATCTCGACGCCCGGTGCCGCCACGCCGACGGTGTCATCGCGCACCTCGCCGTCCGGCTGAATGGTGACGAAGACCGAGGCTTCGGTCTGACCGTAGAGCTGTTTCAGGTTGATCCCGATCGAACGGTAGAAGGCGAAAATCTCCGGCCCGATTGCCTCGCCCGCCGTGTAGCCGAGCCGCACCCGCGACAGGCCCAGAGAGTTCTTCAGCGGTCCGAAGACCAGTTTGTCGCCCAGCCAGTACTTGAAGCGGTCGCCTGCGCTGACCGATTTCCCATCGAGGATATCGCCGCCGATCTTCGATGCGAAGTCGATGTACTTCTTGAACGTGCGGTTCATCCAGGGCGCGGCGTCCTCCATCCGGATCATCACGCTGGTCAGCAGGTTCTCGAATATCCGCGGCGGTGCGAAGAAGTAGGTCGGGCCGATTTCCTTGAGATCCGCCATCATGGTGTCCGGGCTTTCCGGGCAGGACACGCAGAAACCGGACCAGTAGGATTGCCCGATCGAGAACACGAAATCGCCGACCCAGGCCATGGGGAGGTAGGCCAAAGTCTCGTCGGATTCCTTCAGCCCGTCGAATTCGACCGAGGCTTTTGCTGCGTAGATCATGTTCTGGTTGGTGAGCACGACGCCCTTCGGATTGCCGGTGGTGCCCGACGTGTAAAGCATCACGCAGGTGTCGTTCGCGCTGCCGGCATCGATCCGGCTCTGCATCTCGTCCTGGTGCTTTGACGCATTCTGACGGCCGAGATCCTGAACACCGGTGAACGAGTGCAGCTTGGTGTGATCGTATTTCCGCAGGCCGCGCGGATCGCGGTAGATGATGTGGCGCAGGTTTGGCAGTCGGTCGGCAACCGACTGGACCTTGTCGACCTGTTCCTGGTTTTCGGCGACGATGAACGTGACTTCGGCGTGCTCGAGCACGAAGACCATCTCTTCGGCGACTGACTCGTGGTAGACGGGCACAGGCACCGCGCCGATCATCTGCGCTGCAACCATCGACCAGTAAAGCGGCGGGCGGTTGGTGCCGACAATCGCGATGCGTTCGCCCGGGGCGAGACCAAGCTCCATTAGCCCCATGGCCAATTCGCGCGTTTCTTCGTTGACCTCTGCCCAGCTATGGGTTCGCCAGATCCCGAGCATCTTCTCGCGGCACGCAGGCCGGTCCGCGAACCGCTGTGCGTTCAACGCAAGAAGCTTGGGAAAGGTATCGCGTCCTTCGACGACCCAGGATTCGTCACCCACGCCGAGTTCCTCCCGATATGCATTCTTATCAGCGCAGCCAATCTGTGGCTGCACTGCCGCACTTATTAGGTTTTTGTTATAGTGCGCGATCCACCGGCGCCAATAAGGCGGGTCGCCCTTGGGTGGTCAAGGCAAAAATTGAACGGATGTTCAATTCCGCGTAATTTTCTATCAGGGCGCGAAACGCATCGTTAATGTGATGGGGGTCATCCGGCTCGTGGCTCAAGCCACAGCGACTGTCCGCGCCATCTCCATCATCGATCTGAACCGGAAGTCGACGCCCGGCCGGTTTTCGACCACCGCCGTCGCGCCCCAACTTCCGCCCTCCGCGAGATTTTGCCGGTCGATCCATGCGCAGTCCAGGCCCGCGGCTTTCGCCGGCACGTGGTCGTGAAACATGCTCTGCGCGGTGTGGAGGATGTCACCGGCTTCGATTCCCAGATCCGTCGCGATGTGGCCAAGCATGTAGTCGAAGTTCGCCGGGTTCGGCTTGTAGGATCCGACATCCTGCGCTGTGTAGATAGCGTCGAACTCCACTCCGAGTTTTCGGTTCGAAGCTGCGAAGCCGTCGCGGTTCACGTTCGAGAGGATCACCAGTTTGTAGTGCTTCTTCAGAATGCGCAGAGCGTCTGCGGTGTCGGCAAAGGCTGGCCAGTGCTGAACCGAGTTCCCGAATGCGCGATCGAGATCGACGCCTGTCGCGAGGTCAAAGCGCTGCGCGAACGCATGGTGCACGTGCTCGAGAACTTGCGGATAGATCATGCCGGGCGTCGCTGCCTGCTGGGCGCTCTCGATCTCGGCAAAGGCCAGCAGTGCAGTGTCGCGGTCGACGTCGTTCCGGCCGCTCGTCTGAACGAGCGGCTGTAACGCGTCCCAGATGCCGCCCTCCCAGTCGATCAGCGTGCCGTAACAATCGAAGGTCAAGGCCTTGTAGTCCTTCAGAGCGCGGGTCATTGCGGTGTCCTCCCCGATGCCTTTCGAGCAAAAGAAAGGCCCGCTTCCGGGGAAGCGGGCCGATGCTTTCAGATCAAGTCGCGCGAGGCTCAGGCCTCGATCGTCTGCTTCTGCGAAGCGCCGTTCTTGATCGCGATGGTCCTCGGCTTGAGCGCCTCGGGGATCTCGCGCACCAGATCGACGTGTAGCAGGCCGTTGACCAGTTCAGCGCCATGGACGCGCACATGATCGGCAAGCTGGAAGCGGCGCTCGAAGCCGCGCTCGGCAATGCCGCGGTGCAGGTAGACGGGCTTGTCGTCGCCTTTCTTCGCGACCTTCTTGGCGGTGACCGTGAGGGACTGATCCTTCACCTCGAGATTCAGGTCATCCTCGCCAAAACCGGCGACGGCGATCGTGATGCGGTAGGCATCGTCGCCCATCTTCTCGATATTGTAGGGCGGGTAGCTCGGTGCGGCCTGATCACCGGTCATGATCTGATCCAAAAGACCAGCCATGCGGTCGAAGCCGACGGTCGAGCGATAAAGGGGGGCAAAGTCCAGATTACGCATGCAATCCTCCATTGAGCGATCTGCGGTTGGTGGTTCCCCGATTCGGGCGAACCTTGATGTTGTCGCCGGACCCGGTCATCGGCGCCCGACAGAGCTTAGGTGGGAACCGCCAAGTGCGCTTTCAAGATCCGCCGGGAAGCAGGGGCTTCAGGATCGGCAGCGCATTGTCTGCTCGAACGGCAAAGGCTTTGGGCGGGCGTCCGCCGTTCATCGCGACGATCACAGCAACGATATGGGGAATACCGTCGATTTCGCGAAAGACCGGTGACCCCGAAGCCCCCTGGATCACGGGGCAGTCGATGATCAGCATTGCGCCCGTAATCGTGCCATAGGGGCAATCCGGCTGGTAGGTCAGGGCGTGCTGGCGGTCCCTGCGATAGTTGACCAGGGTGAGGGGCTCTCCCGGCAGGGGCGGCTGGACGACCGGGAACGGGTTCGCGGCCTTTTCGGTCAGCGGTGCGTCGAGGCGGATAAGTGCGATGTCCCTGCCGATATCCTCGGCGGTCTTGGGCGGCACGGGCAGGTAGTCCGGGTGGATGGCAAGGGCTGTCGCACGTCCGTGCCCGGTTTTCTTGCCTTTGTGCCAGCCCGCGACGAAGTGGATGTCCTTCAATCGGTATGGGCGCCCGGTTTTCGAACTGACGATACAGTGCGCCGCGGTAAGTACGAGGTCCGGCTCGATCAGTGCGCCGCTGCACAAACCGCGGCGATTGAGGCCGGCGACATTCACCCGCCCGACGCCGCGCCACGGAACGGATTGTTCCGCGTTCAGCATCGTATCCGGCGCGATTTCGGCAGCGTGGATTGGGGCGTGGGACGCCAGAGGCAGCGAAAGCGCCGAAAAGAGACACGCAATTCGAAGACTGCTACGGCGCATGATTGAAGCTCCGGAGGAAAACCATCCGGACAGGAAAGCCGGACAATTTAACCGCGCGTTTTCTCTGGTTTCGGGTCGCATCCGACAATCGTTACCTGAGCACGCCATGCGGTTCCAACACAATGAAACCTGCGCCCTGCGCAAGCGACCAATAAACGAAGGCCCAGGCTGGAGGACGCCGCGCAAGCCGGGCTGTGTCCAAAGGCATATTCGGCTCGCTGGCCTTCGTTAACGCCAACCGATTTGCGGTCGAACCTGCCGCTCGGTCGCGTGTTGGGCGCAGATGTGATCGCAGCCTAAACTGTTACACGAACCGGAAAGCCGTCTGCCCCCTTGCCGAGACGTCGGAGTGACCCATCCCGGTCAGCACGCGATGTTATTCGGCGCCTGATATTCGATCCTTAAGAACCGCCAGCGAACGCTAGAAGTCCAGCCGGATCGCGACGTGGCCCTGCATTCCGGGAATCGGTATGTGATGCCCGGCAGAGAATCGTAGGATCTCGCTCGGAGCGAGCACAATTCCGTCGACCCGCGGGCGGCCCGTTGTGGTGTCGATTGCCAAGTTCAATGCGCCTGCAAGACCACCTAAGTACATCGAGCTTGGAAGTGCCGCCGATGAAGGAGCACCGATCCCGTCGATGCTCGTCGCGCTCTCGAAGAGACCGTTTCCGGAGAAGGCGTTTTCCGAGGGACTTCGGTCAGCGACGCCCGCGATCCGTATGGAGACATTGAGCAAGTCGGCGAAGATCGATTCCTCGGCTTTCGCCATCGTCGGAGCGGCGCATACCGCAGCGAGACCGAGTGCACAGGAAACACGGGAAATCAGACGCAGAAACCGGATGGACATAACCACGAACCCTTTCTGAACCAACCACGAACCCTTTCTGAACCAACGAGCGTTGGATATCAGAACATGGTTAAGCCATGCTCAAAGTGTGGTTAGCGATGGGTAACGATGTGCTTGAGCGCGTGCTGCAGATCTTCGCGCACCGAGGTCGAGCCAGCGTCCATGCTGCGATCCATGACCTGTCTGACCTGGAGAAGATCGACGCCGCGTAGTGCCTGCTTCACCGGCCCGATCGAAGCAGACCTCATGGAAAGCTCGGTAAATCCCAGTGCGGAAAGGGCAATCGCCTCGAGCGGACGGCTTGCGGCCTCGCCGCAGAAGCTCAGGGACGTGCCGACAGCGCTGCACCGTTCGACGATCTGCGAGAGCAGTTTCAGGAAAGAGACGTTCAGCGTCGCGTATCTGCGGCGGACCCGTTCGTTCTCGCGATCGGCGGCGAAAAAGAACTGCATCAGATCGTTGCCACCGACTGAGACGAAGTCCGCCGTGGTGTAGAGCCGGTCCGGCGCGTGAACCAACGCCGGGACTTCGAACATAAGCCCGATCTTGAGGTCCGCTGGACGTGGATAGCCCAGACCGACCAGCCGCTCGATTTCTCCCAGAACGATGTCACGCGCCTGAAAATACTCGTCGGCCTCGGTGATCATCGGAAACATGATCGACAGCGGTCTGCCTTTTGCGCCGCGCAGCAAGGACTGGATCTGCATCCTGAACAGGCGTTGGCGGTCGAGGCCGACGCGGATGGCCCGCCATCCGAGCGCAGGGTTCGCCTCGCGTTCCGAACGAACATAGGGCAGGACCTTGTCCGACCCGATATCGAGTGTCCGGAAATAGACATCGGCGCCCTGCGCCGCGTCGAGAACGCGCGAGTAGAGTGCTGCCTGCGCCTCGCGCAGAGGCATCCGGTCGCGGATCATGAACTGCAGTTCCGTCCGGTAGAGGCCGACCCCATCGGCGCCCGACTTGGCGAGCGATGGCAGATCGGCAAGAACGCCCGCGTTCATCCTGAGCTTGATCGTTGTGCCATCCAGTGTGCGCGCAGGTTTGCCGACGAGCGTCCGATAGGTCTCGCGCGCTTCGGCGGCGAGCGCGACCTGGCTGCGGTAGTGTTCCAGAAGCGCGCCGTCCGGGCGCAGTTCTGCACGGCCCCTGTCGCCATCGACCACAACGATGTCGCCCTGTTGTGCGTCGCGCGTGATCCGGCGAGTCTGCACGATCATCGGGATCGACAGTGCGCGCGCCACGATCGCCGCGTGCGAGGAGGTGGCCCCTTCCTCAAGGATCACTGCCGTGACGCGATCTGCGTGATCCATGAGCTCACCGGGACCGATGTTGCGCGCCACCAGAACCGAGCCGGGCGGCACGACCGCGACACTGCCATTACCGGGCGCCACGAGATAACGAAGCAACCGGTTAGCAAGATCGTCCAGATCCGCCAGCCGCTCGCGTAGGTAGGGGTCGGTGATCCGTTCCATCCGTGCCCGTGCGTCGGACTGCACCTTCTCGACGGCGACCTCGGCCGACAGCCCCGAGTCGACAGCCTCATCGAGCCGGCGGCTCCAACCCTTGTCGTAGGCGACCATCCTGTAGGCTTCGAGTATGTCGCGCTGCTCGCTGCGGCCGCGCCCGGCCTGCTCCAGGAGCCTGTCCGCGTCGATCCGGACGGCAGCGAGGGCATTTGTCAGGCGCGTGCGCTCAGTCGCCGGATCTTCGGCGATCGGATCGAAGGCGACGAGGCGGGGTTCGTGCAAATGCACCGTGCCCTCTGCAATCCCTTCGCAGGCCGGACGTCCTGCGATACGGACCGACCCCATGCGGGTTCCCGGCCCTCCCGACAAACCGGACGACCCCAGGAAAGCACCCGCCTCGGCCATCTCGGCGATGACCATCGCGACGATCTCGAGACCTTCGATCTCATCATCATCGTAGACGCGTGCGGTGGTGTTCTGAACGACCAGCACGCCCATGATCTCGCCCACGCGCTGGATCGGAACGCCGACAAAGGACCGGTAGATCTCCTCGCCGGTCTCCGGAAGATAGCGAAACCCCGGCGCGTTCTGGGCATCATCGGTCGCGAACGGTTCGGCGCGCTCAGCGATCCGGCCGACGAGGCCCTGTCCGACACGCAGTCTCGCCGAATGCACCGAGTCGGCGCGCAGTCCCTCGGTTGCGCAAAGCTCCAGCGTGTTCTCGTCACGCTTCAGATAGATCGAGCAGACCTCGGCCACCATGTTACTGGCGACAAGGCGCACGACCTTGTCCAGGCGCTGCTGACCGTCGCCTGCACCCGCCATGACCTCGCGCAGCGCCTTCAACAGCGCGCGTGATCCGCCTTTTGTGGTGGGCATAATGCCCTCCGTGCCCCACCGCGGGGATTGCCTGCCCGTCAAGCAGCTTCCAAATCGAATGCCTTGTGCAGAGACTGTACTGCAAGTTCCATATATCGTCGGTCGATCAGCACGCTGACCTTGATTTCGGATGTCGTGATCACCTTGATGTTGACGCCATCCGCCGCGAGTGCCGCGAACATCGTCTGTGCGACACCGGCATGGCTGCGCATGCCCACGCCGACGATCGAGACCTTGGCGACCTCGTCGTCCACGATGATCTCCCTGTACCCGATGTCGTCCTTTGCCGACTCCAGCGCCTGTTGAGCCCGGGCGATCTGATCGTCGGCGAGCGAAAACGTCATGTCCGTCATGTTGTCGGCGCCGATGTTCTGCACGATCATGTCGACATTCACGCCGGCCGCCGCGAGCGGACCGAAGATCGACGCCGCAACGCCCGGCCGGTCCGGAACCTTCACGAGCGTGACCTTCGCCTCGTCGCGCGAATAGGCGACGCCGCTGACAACGTTCTTTTCCATGATCTCCTCCTCGGGGCAGACCAGCGTGCCCGGCAGGTCCTCGAAGCTCGACAGAACCTGCAGCCGGACCTTGTGGTTCATCGCGAGTTCGACCGACCGCGTCTGCAGCACCTTCGCGCCCAGCGATGCGAGTTCCAGCATTTCTTCGTAGCTGATCTTGTCCAGCTTGCGCGCCTTGCGCTCGATGCGCGGATCGGTCGTGTAGACGCCATCGACATCCGTGTAGATGTCGCAGCGCTCCGCACCGAGTGCTGCCGCGAAAGCGACTGCCGTGGTGTCCGAGCCACCGCGCCCGAGCGTCGAGATCCGGCCGTCCGGCGCGATCCCCTGAAACCCGGAAATCACGGCATGCAGGCCCTCGCCGAACTTGCGGTCCAGGTTTTCGGTCTCGATGGCCTCGATTCTGGCCGCACCGTGGGCATCCGATGTGCGCACGGGGACCTGCCAGCCCTGCCAGCTGCGCGCCGGAACACCCTGTTCCTGAAGCGTCAATGCCATCAGGCCGGACGTGACCTGTTCCCCGGACGCGACGACGGCATCGTATTCGCGCGCATCGTAAAGCCCGCGCGCGTTCGAACCCGGCGGCGAGGCGGAGTCCCGGACCCAGCCGACAAGCTCGTTCGTCTTGCCCGACATTGCGGAGACAATCACGGCAACCTCGTAACCGCGTTCGACCTCGCGCTTGACCCGCCCGGCCGCATTTTGAATGCGTTCGAGATCGGCGACAGAGGTTCCGCCGAATTTCATGACCAGACGTGGCATGGGTCTTCCTGTCGGGTGTGCCCGTCGCGGGCGGTTTTTCGCGCGCCGCTATAGCTCTGCGACGGTTCGGGGGCAAGGGTCGCCGAAGTATTCGCGGAGAAAATCCGGTAGGATTTTTAGCGGGATTCCCGTGCGAACCTGACTTAGACCGTCGCCATTCAGGTTTCTTCTGGACGGGCATCAAAAGTCGGCCGGGGCGCTTGCGATCGTCGCTGTAATCCCCTTGCCTCGCCGCGCATGTCGCGTAACGTCATGACAAACAAAGGACGCGTCATGACCAAAGCCCAGCCTAGAGTGATGAAGCCCGGCGAGATGAGTTTCGTGCCGCGTTTCGAGTACGGAGAACAGGCCGAGGTTGCGGTCGCGTGCGGTCCGGACGACGGAACCGCACTCGGATGCGGCTATGTCCGGATGAGCGGCGCGGAGATACCCTGGACGATCAAATATGACGAGATCGTTCTGGTGCTGGAGGGCACAATCACCATCCGGACGAAGTCGGGCGACCTCACGGCCAATGCACATGACTCGATCTGGCTGCCTGCGGGAACCGAACTGACCTATGTTTCGCCGGACTCGCTGCTGTTCTACGCGATCCACCCGGCGAACTGGGCCGAGGCAGCAAAATGAAGATTGAGACGCTGCCGTCAAACGACAAGACAAACGGCTGGAACGTCATACTGCCCGATCGCACACCGCATGCAGCACTCGATGCCGATTGCAACGCAGACTGGCTGGTGGTCGGTGGCGGCTACGCGGGCCTCGCCGCAGCACGGCGGCTTGCCGAGAACCGTCCTGACGAGAAGATCGTGCTGGTCGATGCCGGGATCATTGGCGAGAACGCCTCCGGTCGCAACTCGGGTTTTGCGATCGATACACCCCATACGACCAGCGCCGATCCCGGTGAGTTGAAAAGCGCCCATGCGTACATGCGCCTGTCGCGCGCGGCCATCGCCTATCACAAGGAGCAGATCGACCGGTATGGCTTCGACTGTGACTGGCATGTCGCCGGCAAGTACCAGACCGCCGTCACCGACAAGGGTCGGTCGGACATGCTCGAGCCGTTTTCGGTTGCGCTCGACGCCTTGGATGAGCCTTACGAATGGATTGGCGGGGAGGACCTTGCCGCGCGCCTCGGCACCGTTCACTTCAAGCACGCGATCTACACGCCGGGCTGTGTGCTGTTGAACCCTGCAGCGCTCGTGCGTGGGCTGGCCGACAACATGCCCGAGAACGTCACGATCCACGAGGATACGCCGATCATCGAGATCGAATACCAGAACGGCGTGCAGGCCCGCACGCCCGGCGGAACGGTACGGGCACCGCGCATGATCCTTGGCGCCAACGGTTTCTCGGACCAGTTCGGCTTCATGAAGCAGAAATTCGTTCACATCGCCGCCCACGCCAGTATCTCCCGACCTCTGTCAGACTCCGAGATGGAGGCGTACGGTGTCGAGGAGCCCTGGGGCGTCACGCCGATCAATGCCGTGGGCTCCATCACATGCCGCTTCACGCGCGACCGGCGCATCCTGATCCGCAACCAGATGGACGTCGCGACCAGCCGATCAACGACGAAGGCGCGGCAGGGCCAGATGACCCGTCAACACAAGAAGCTGTTCGATGAATGGTTCCCGATGCTGCCGGAGGTCGAGATGGAGCACACCTGGACGGGCTTTGTCGCTTTGTCGCGGAACGGCGCCCCGGCCTGGGGTCAGGTTGCCTCGAATGTCTGGATCTGCGCCTGCCAGAACGCAATCGGTGTGACCAAGGGCACGATCTCTGGACTGCTCGCCGCTGATCTGGCGTGCGGGCGCGACAATCCGCTGATCGAGGACATGCGGGGCCTGGGTGAGCCGACCGATATCCCCGCGCGCTGGATGACCGAGATCGGCGCTCGCGTTCGTCTGGCCTGGGAAGTCTGGTCAAACCGGCACGAGGCATGACGGTTCTATGGAGACGGTCGTATCCGCTATGTCCCGGGCGAAGACCCGGGACCGCAAGCGTGTTCTCTAACTTCCCCCGGCGAGGCCAATCGTAGCCCGCAAGACGGCTACTCTTTTGTGTTTTCGATGTCCTTACGGCATCAGTTTCTGCACATATCCCGGCAATGCAAAGGCGCCCGAGTGGACCTCCGGCGTGTAGTAGTCCGTCTCGATCCCCGTCGCCGCGAAACGGCGAGACAGCTCCGAAACTGAAACCTGCCGCGCCGGTCCGTTGGTGCCCCAGCCGAATGCCATCGGTCCGCCGGAATAGGTCGGCACGGTCGCAAGATAGCAGCCCCAGTCGTCGAACAGCGCCTTGAACGCGCGCATCGTGTCGGTCAGTTCATCGCCCTGAACGAACGGCACGCCGTTTTGGGTGACGAGAATTCCGTGCTCTGTCAGGCACCGCGCCGCGTGGCCGTAGAACGTATGGGTGAAGAGCACCTCGCCCGGGCCGATCGGATCGGTCGAGTCGATTATGATCACGTCAAAGGCCCCGACGCAGTCGCGCATGAAGTCGGCACCGTCTGCGATCACGAGGTTCAGACGCGGATCCTCGAAAGCGCCCTGCGACAGCTTCGGCAGGAACTCCTTGCAGAACTCGACGACGCCGGCGTCGATCTCGACCATCGTGACGTGCTCGACCGTCCTGTGGCGCAGCACCTCGCGCGCCATGCCGCCATCCCCGCCGCCGATGATCAGCACCCGCCTCGCCGACCCGTGAGCGAGGATCGGCACATGGGTTAGCATCTCGTGATAGATGAAGTTGTCGCCCTCGGTGGTCTGCACGACCCCGTCCAGCGTCATCACCCGACCCCAGCGCGCGTTCTCGAACACCTTGATGCGCTGGTGTTCTGTTTCGCTGTCATAGAGCATCCGCTCGACGGACAATGATTGACGGTAGGACGCATGCAGCGTCTCGTCCTCCCAGACGGTCATTGCTGAGCCTCGACCAGCCCGAGGCCGCGACGGAATTCTTTCACACGCACATCGTCCGTGGCGAAGGCCGCACTGAGGACATCGACCGCCTTCCACGGCTCGGCATCGCCGCACATGAAGACATCGAACGCGCCGTAGCCGATCTCGGGCCACGTGTGCACTGAAATGTGGCTTTCGGCGAGGACCGCAACGCCGGAGACGCCCTGCGGCGAGAACTTGTGCGTGTGGATGTGCAGAAGCGTGGCGCCGCAGGCCGCGACACATGCGCGGAACGCCTGCTGAATGCGCACCTCGTCGTCGAGTCCGGTGCCGTTGACCACCTCGATGATCAGGTGCGTTCCGGCAAAGACATCCTTGCCGTCACGAATGAAATGATCCTCGCGATCCGCATCGAACAGATCGGTCCCGGCGACCACCTTGAACGGTGCAGAATCGTGAACGGCCGTGCGGCCGAGGTTGGAATCTTCCTCATGGGCGCCTGTCTCCAGACCGATCCCCAGTTGGAAGAGGTTGGCGTCCGACATGGCGCTCCCCCTTCATACCAGCAGATGAATCCAGAGGTCCCTTAGCGCCCCCCCAAACGACATTCCCCGCTTGGAGTTGGGATCGGTTCCCCTCATGCGAAGGCGCCGTCTATGGATGCGCCTTGATTCGCGCAAGAGGCCTTACACGCGCGCCAAAAGGGAGATACGAATTCGACCTCGCGCCGTCCGAGGCGGCCCGTGGAATCTGGCGTGCGAACGCAAAGGAGCGTAGGCGATGACACGTAATCTGGCCAACCGCAGGGTCGTTCTGTCGAGCAGACCGAAGGGCGTGCCGCAGGCCGATCACTTTACGGTTGACGAAGTGCCGGTTCCGGATCTCGGCGACGGCGAAGTTCTGGTCCAGACGCTGTTCTGGTCGGTTGACCCTGCGATGCGCGGATGGGCCAACGATGCCCCGAATTATCTGCCGCCGGTGACCATCGGAGATCCGATGCGCTCTTTCGCCGTCGGGCGGGTCGTGGCGTCCCGCAATGCCGACTATGCCGAGGACGATTTGGTGCACGGGATGCTCGGCTGGCAGCGCTATGCGATCTCGGATGGCTCGAACATCGACCGTAAGGTGGCGGATTCCGGGTTATCGCCTTCTCTCGCCCTGGGCGTTCTGGGCCTGAACGGTGTGACGGCCTATTATGGATTGCTGGATGTCTGCGATCCGAAGCCGGGCGAGACCGTTGTGGTCTCGACCGCTGCAGGTGCTGTAGGTGCGGCGGTTGGCCAGATCGCCAAGATCAAGGGCGCGCGGACCGTCGGGATCACCTCGTCGCCCGAGAAGATGGCGCTTTGCCGTGAGAAGTTCGGTTATGACGCCGTGATCAGCTACCGCGATCAGGACGTGGCGGAGGCCCTGGCCGAGGCCGCACCCGACGGCGTGCACTGCTATTTTGACAACACCTGCGGGCCAATCAGCGATGCCGTGATGACGAAGCTGGCTCTCGGCGCACGGATCTGCATCTGCGGCACGGCGAGCCTGACCGATTGGAACCCGATCCCTGTCGGGCCGCGTGTGCACCGTCAGTTGCTGGTGGCGCGGGCGCGGATGCAGGGTTTTCTCGTGCTCGACTATCAGGACCGGTTCGGCGGGGCTATTGACGCACTCTCGGGCTGGATCAGGGACGGACGGCTGAACTTCGAGGAGCATATTCTGGAGGGCGCCGATGCTGCCCCCGGCGCGATCGACATGCTCTATCGCGGGCAGAATTCGGGCAAGCTGCTGATCCGGGTGGATTGAATAGGCTTCTAACGCTCACGGTCCCTGCTTTTGCAGGACGAATGTTTCGCGGGAGGATCGCTCAGTCTGGGGAAAGCTCGGCCTGGAGTGCTCGCCTTCGTGGTTGCTAGGTGGCGCGTGAGACCCGCAGGTGAACGGTCCGTCAGTTTGAGGCTGAGCCCTCGACGCTAGTCAGGTCCGCGAAAGAGCCGACCGCATAGACGTCGCGACGCGCCTGCGATGTTGGTCGTTACTGTGCCGCCGCCGAGATATTGGCGAACACCGCATGTTCGTCGTCGAGGTATCCGAAGCGTAAGGCCGGCAGACGAAATTCTGCGTTCGATTGGGAAGACTGCCTTCCGCGTCAGCCAGCCGCCTCCGGCACCGCGGCACCGCGCGCCATGAGAACCTCGATCTCGGCAGAAGCATAGCCCAGATCTGCCAGAACCTGTGCCGTATGCTCTCCGAGCCGCGGCGCCCCGCGGCGATACTCTGTTGGCGTCCCATCGAACTTTGCGGGCGGGCGCGTTTGGCGCACCGATCCCGCATCCGGATGAACGTGTTCCACGATCAAACCGTTCGCCTCGATCTGCGGGTGTCGGATCATCTCGCGCCGGGTCAGCACCGGGGCGTGCGGCACGTCGAACCGGTCAAGCCGCTCGATCCATTCCGCGTTGGTCCGCTCAAGCAATGCCTCCTGCGTCATCGCGAGGCGCTCGTTCTTGTATTCTTCGAGGCCCGCCGATGTCAGGAAGCGCTCGTCTGACTTCCACTCGGGCTTGTCACAGGCATCGGCCAGCTTTTCCCAGTCGACCCGCCGAAATGCCGCGACCGAGATGTAGCCGTCCGCCGTCTCGTAGATCAGGTCGATGAAACTCTGCGCCGTTTCGCGCTCGAGTTCGTGCCCGACGAAAGTGTGGCCGCCCATATCCGACGACCAGAGGAAATGCACCACCGTGTCGAGCATGCTCAGATGGATGTGCTGGCCTTCGCCCGATCGCTCCCGCGCGAACAGCGCCGCCGTGATCGCCTGCGCCATGGTGAACCCGGTCAGTTTGTCGGGCACGATCGTCCGCACCAGCGCCGGGCGTTTGTCATCCGAGCCCGCCTGAACAGAGGTTAGCCCCGACAGCGACTGGATCAGCGGATCGAAGACCGGTTTGTGCGCGTAGGGGCCGGTCTCGCCAAAGCCGCAGATCGAGGCATAGATGATCTTCGGATTAGCCGCCTTGGCGTCATCGTAGCCGATCCCCAACCGGTCCGCGACACCCGGGCGGAAGTTCTGCAGAACAACGTCGGCCGTCGCGTAGAGTTTCAGCAATGCCTCGCGTGCGCCGTCCTTCTTGAGATCGAGGACGACCGAGCGCTTGTTGCGGTTGTTGTTGAGAAACGACGCCGAAAAACCGCCGCGCCGCGTCGCGACGTGCCGGGCATTGTCGCCAGCTGGGCTCTCTACCTTGATCACGTCGGCGCCCTGATCGCCCAGGATCATGCCGCAGAGCGGGCCGGAGATCATGGTCGAAAGATCGATGATGCGGATACCGTCGAGGGGGCCGGGCATGGCAGAAGTCCTTGCTCTGGTAGATCCGTCAAACGTAGGGCGTGCCGCGGCGATTGGAAAGCGCGGCTCAGATCAACTCGTCGGTACGGTCATCCGTCTCGCCGAAACGCTTCAGCGTTGCCGGGCGGGTGCCTTCGTAAGCCGCAATCAGACCGGGGGCGATCTTGGCGTTTTCGCGTTCGAACAAACAGTTCCCGGCGAGGTCCGAGGCCACGATGAACGGTCCCATGTTGTTGCACTTCAGGACCCACATCGCCTGCGCCATGCCGAGTTCCTCGGCCCAGTGGACCGCCTCGACATTCTCCACGCCGCGCCCGAGCAGCGCGCCGGTCCCGTAGCCGACCGTCGTCAGGTAGACCGCGCCGTTCGGAACGAAATGCTCCTTGTAGGTTTCGGGCGACATGCCACCCTTGCCGACCACCAGTTTCGCGCCGGACTTGGCAAACCACTCTCCGATCCACTTGGCGAAGCGGAAGCTCGCCGTGGCCGTCACGGCGCCCATGGTGAACGAACCGTCCTTGTTGATCGTCGCGGCCGGAGAGCAATGGAAGTTCGCGGCACTTTCGTGCGGCAGCTCCATCGGGATGTTGGCCTTCTCTTCGAGCGCGCGCATGTAGACGCCTTCGCGCGCCGTGTACATCAGACCGTCGAGATAGACGATGTCACCGAGGCGCAGTTCCGCGAGCGCCTCCGGGGTCGGCGTGGTCGAAAGCCTGATTTTCCGCGGGGACGCCATGCTGGGAAAGGATCAGAAATCGGCTGTCGCGTCCAGAGTGCTCGTTGTCATGTGGTCTATCGGCTATCCGCGGGCGTGAAATTCCACTGCTCCAGTTCCAGCAACGCTTCGCGCCCGCCGAGTTTCTCGATCAGCACCGCTTGATCGGCATGTGCCTGGCGATCGACCTCCTCGGGATCGAGGATGGCGTGCAGACGTGCGCGCCCTTCCGCCAGAAGGTCGGGCGTTTCGGTCGCGAGATTCCGGCTTTCGTCGGGGTCAGATGCCAGGTCGAAAAGTTGCGCAGGGTAACCTTGCGCGTAATGGACGTATTTGTAATGACCCCACCGCAGCAGGGTCATGCCCACCGGGCAGCCGCCATCGTGGTATTCGCTGATGACAGCGCGGTCCGGATCGGCAGGACCTAAGAGCGATCGGCCCGAGAAACCCTTCGCCGGTGTGTCCGAAGTCACCGTTTCTGTGATCGTCGGCGCGAGATCGATCAGGCTGACCGGATCGTCGCGTCGGTGGCCCGTGGCAATCCCCGGCCCTGCCACGATAAGCGGTATACGTGCGGCGTCCTCATACATCGTAGACTTGGCCCAGAACCCCTTGTGGCCGAGCATCTCGCCATGATCCGAGGTGAAGATGACCACCGTATTCTCGGCCTGTCCGGAAGCCTCGAGCGCTGCCAGAACCTGACCGACCTGATCGTCGAGGAACGCACAAAGCGCGAAATAGGCCGCCCGGCCGATCCCGCGTGTCTTCGTCGTGAAATGCACGTCATGATCGAAGAACTCCGCAATCTCGGCCAATATGGGATGGTCGGGGATTGGATCAGCGTCGCCCTCAAAGGCTGCCGGATCGAAGCGGTCGAAGTATTCCTGCGGCGCAATCAGCGGATAGTGCGGCGAGAGATAGCTGACGAAGGTGCACCAGGGCCTCTCGGGCGCTGCGGCGAGCCAGCGGCATGCCTCATCCGTTACGCGCCGGTCGAACCGCGTGTAATCGGTCTCGCCCGGACCGATCATCTCGGACATCTCGGCCGTGGCGTCGTAGCTTGGCAGCGGCTGGCGCAGCAGACCCTGAACCCAGCCGATGCCGTCGGGGATATGAATGGGTTCGATCTGGCGGTCGAAGCCCGTCGGATCATGCTGGCTGCGGTAGTGCAGCTTGCCGATCGAGGTCACGGGTACATCGTGAGCCTGCAAGTGATGGCCCCAGCCCGGAACCCGCCCGTCATAAGCCTCGGCCGAGGACCAGTATCCGATCTCGTGCAGGTTGCGGCCGGTTGCGATGGCGGCGCGGGTCGGCACACAGATCGGCGATGGCGTGTAAGCGGCGTTGAACTGCACGCCGCGCGCCGCCAAGGCGTCGATATTGGGCGTCACCGCCGTACCGGTCGGATAGCGTCCCGGCGGGTAGCAGCCGAGGCCCCAGGTCGAAAGCTCGTCGGCCATGATCAGCAGGATATTCGTCATCGCCGTGTCCTCGATTTCGGTGCGTGCCCGGCATGGACCTTAAGGGCGGCAGGCGGGGGCACCAGCGAAAACAGGTGAATGAGTCAGTCTATCCGAGACTGGTGGCGCGTTTGATAGCTATGCTGAAGCGTCGTCAGCGCGAAGCACGCAATTTCCACGCGATCTGACGCGCGAACTTCAGCCCCTGAAGCGTCGCAGGGTCCGCCAATGCGACCAATGCCGCTACTCGGCCGCGACGAGTGTTTCGGGTTCGTCTTCGGGCAGAATGGTCTCCCCGGGCCGGACGATATTGAATTGAACAGGTGCCCGGGAGGTCTCGGTTGCGCCGCCCGCCCGGTTCGATGTCGTGAAGTAGCTCGCCTCCAGATCGCCCTGATCGGGGAAGTCCTCTCTAAAATGGGCGCCGCGCGAGTTCTCGCGGGCGAGTGCCGCCTGGGTGATTGTCTCGGAGACCTCGACCAGCGAGGCCATGTTCAGCCAATCGTGCCAGGTCAGATTGAAGGCGAGGTTGCCGTCATCAACGCCGATCGTGGCGAGCTCATCGCGGATCCTGGCGATCTCGGTCAGGCCGCGGGTCAGACCGTCTTCGGTGCGCATGACGCCGACATGTTCCCACATTGCGTCCTGCAGCGTGCGGCGCAGCCGCTGGATCGGAGCGGGCTGCAATGCGAAGGGTGCGGTGGCCCGCTCAATCTCGGCGTCCAGCACATCCGGGTCCGGATCACGCAGGGTCATTGCGTCGATGTCATGACCCATGACCTCTCCGGCAACGCCGCCGAACACCGTGGAATTCGCGACCCCGTTTCCGCCGAGACGGTTCGAGCCATGCGCACCTCCAGCGTCCTCTCCAGCGACGTAGAGACCTTCGAGCGCCGTCCGTGTGTCGACATCAACCACCACGCCGCCCATCATGTAATGCGCGGTCGGGACAACCTCGACCCGGCCCGCTGCAAGATCGAAGCCGCAATCGGCGCAACGCTGCACCATGCCCTTGAACTTCTTCGCCACGTTCTCCGGCCCGAGATGTGCCATCGAAATGAAAACGCCGCCGCCCGGTGCGACGTTGGATTTTCGCATCTCGGCGTAGATCCCGCGCGAGACGACGTCACGGGTCGCGCGTTCGCCCCGGCCGTCATAATCGAACATGAAGCGATTGCCCGCTCCGTTCAGAAGCTGCCCACCCGCACCGCGCAAGCCTTCTTCCAGCACAGTGCCCGTCATTTTCGAGTGCTCGCCCGCGAGAAGCCCGGTCGGGTGAAACTGAACCATCTCCATGTCGCGCAGCGGCAGCCGGGCGCGCAGCGCCATGGCGAGGCCGTCCATTGTCTTGTCGCCCGACGGCGTGTGGTAGCGATACATCGTCGGCCCACCGCCGGTGGCCATCAGCGTGGCCTTTGCACGAACCAGCCGGAAGCGCCCGGTGCGCATGTCGATCATCAGGACACCGGCCAGCGCAGAACCATCGCGCGTCGGGATCAGGCCGATGGCCCGGTGCTCCTGCAGCTTCTCGAGCGGACGGGCCAGAACCTGTTCCATCAGCCGGTTGATGATCTCGATGCCGGTGAGGTCGCCCTTGTGAACCGTGCGGTCGGCGGTCTGACCCGCGAACGCCTTGTGGTGCAGCGTGCCGTCAGGATTGCGGTCGAAGAAGCAGCCGACCTCGTTCTCGAGCTCGTGGATGCGCTCGACGGCGGTCTCGCAAAGGCGCCAGGCCATGTCCTGATCGGGCAGCCATTTGCCGCCGATGATCGTATCCATGAAGTGACGCTCGACCGAGTCGCCTGGCCCGGTCGAGACATTGTATCCGCCCTGTACCATGCGGGTGCAGCCCGACTTGCCGATCAGGCCCTTGACCGCGATCGTGACCTTGGCATCCGGCGCGGTCTGCAGTGCATGCAGCGCGCCGAACAGCCCCGCACCCCCGGTCCCGAGGATCAGGATGTCGGTGTCGTGGCGGTCGATCTGCATGGGTTGGTGTCCCGTCCGTTGGCTTGACGCTTATGCGGGTTTGCGTGCTTCGAAGATATAGCGTCCGACAGAAAAGAAATAGGCACCCTTGGCCTCGAGCGTTTCCTGCTCGTCGGCCCAGGCGGACAGTTCATCCTCCCGGATGTCGCCGTGCTCGCGCACGAAGTCGAGGGTGAACTTCACGTGACCTTCGCTGTAGGCGCCGGGGCGCCGGTCGAGGTTCACGATCTCGAAGCAAGACGCACCGGTCACCTCGAGTCCCGCTCTCTGCAGATACGGGGCGAGGATCCGCGGCACGTTGCTTTGGGCAACCGATCCGCGCTGTACTTCAAGGACGCGCGCCATGCGGTCAGGGTCTTCGGAGTGCCAGGCGAGCCCGTCCCAGTCGGTGGTCAGGATCAGCGTGCGGCCGCCGGGCTTCAGGACGCGGGCGATCTCGGCGCAGAATGGCGTGAGGTCCGTCATGTACTCGGCAACCTGTGTCGAGACGACGGCGTCGAAGGAGGCCGCCTCGACCGGCAGACCGGTGGCATCGCCCAGCGCATAGGACAGCCACGGCCGATCGTTGCGCGCGGTCGCGCGGCGGATCATCGCCTCGGCGATGTCGATGCCGAGCACGCGGCCGGTTGGCCCTGTCTGATCGGCGATTTCCATGGCGAGGAAACCGGGACCGGCACCGACGTCCAGCACGTGCTCTCCGGGCTGAACCGCGAGGCGCGCCAGCGTTTCCGCCCTTTGCGCAACCACGTCATGACCGCGATACGCGGCTTCGATCGCCGCGGCGTTCTCGTCGTTGTCGTAGTCCACCGCCATGTCTGGGCTCCAGCGAACAAGGGCTTCTGCGCCTACCAAGCCTGAAGGAAAAAGGTTCCGGACACCAGCATCGACAAAGCAACAGCTCCGGCGGCGAGCGTCTTGTGCCGCGGTTGCCAGGGAAGCCATTCCAGCGCCAGAAGGCGCAGCCCGCCGAACGCATGGACCGAAAGCAGGAAGACCAGCCCCCATTCGGCGAGCTTCACGGCGGGCAGTTCGGCAAAGGCGAGAAAGCGGTCGAGATCCTGGGGTGCCGTCAGGGCGCGCGACAACACCCAGAAATGGACCGGCAGGAACAGCGCCAGTGCGAGGCCGGAGATTCGGTGCAGCAGATAGGCGAACCAGAGCGGATGGGCGCGGCGCAGGTAGGTCAAGGCGCGAGCGTCACGGCGGCAACAGCATTCATACCCATGGCCAGCAGGCCGAAACAGGTCGCCGCAGCGAAGCCGTCGAGCGTCACGCCGGTCACGCCGAGCCATTCGCGGGTGATGGTGCGCAAACCGATGGCGGCGTGTATGGCGACGGCGACCACGAAGGTTCCGTAGAACACCGCCCAGAACACCGATCCGCGCGTACGGGAGAGGATTTCGTCGGTGCTCAGACCGTCCTGAACGGCATAGATCATCACCGCGATATGGCCGAGCACCAGCGGCACCATGATCAGCGCAGAGATCCGCTGCAGCAGATACAGTCTGAATTCCATCAGCGGCCCCGGAATGCGCGGCGCACGGTTGCGCGTTTCAGACCGGCTATCGCGCTGAGCGGGCTGAGCCCGTTCGGGCAGTACTGCTGGCAGTTCCCCATGGAGTGGCAGGAATGGCAGCCGCCCGATGCCGAGACGGCATCGAGAACGCGGTCTCGCGAGGCATCCTTGGCGTCGTTCACCAGCGTCCACGCCCGGTTGAGAGCCGCCGGTCCGAGGAAGTTCGGATCGCCTGCAACGGTATCGCACGACGCATAGCAGACCGCGCAGTTGATGCATTCGATCCCGGCATCGGCCTCGGCGCGGTCGGCGCTCTCGTGGACCACGGGCGCGAACCCGTCCTGGCGCGTGTCGGTCCCCTCGAAGACACCGCCAGCCTTGACCCATTTATCGAAGAACGGATCCATGTTGGCCGCAAGATCCTTGATGACTGGAAGATTTCGCAGCGGAGCGATCTCCATTCGGTCATCGTGCAGGACCTTGTCGACATGGGTGCGGCAGGTCCAGCGTGGCACCCCGTTGACCATCATCGCGCACGAGCCGCACATGCCGACACGGCAGGCGAAACGGTAGGACAGCGTCGGGTCGGCCTCCTGCTGTATCCAGGCAACGGTGTCGAGGACGGTCTGGCTCTCGTGGCGGGGTACGTCGAACTGCTGGTATGCGCCGCCCTCGGGCCCTCCCCGCCAGACCGATACATTGATGGTGCCGATGCCATCGGTTCCGCTCACAGACCCTCCCGCAACTGTGTTCGCATCCGGTTTGCGATGCGCCTCCCGCCTCGTTAGGGCGGATCTTGGCCGGGATCAACGTCGCGCGTTCCATCTCGCGGTAACGGCGTTGCGACATCCCGTTTCGATCCAGGGAGGGTGTGCGATGATGATGCGGATTCTGGCGGCTCTAGCACTCCTGCTCGGTTTTGCGGCCCAGGCAATGGCCGCGGACTGGAAGAAGCTTGTGGCGCCGGGAGAGCTCGCGGCACTGACCGATGAAGCTGTGATCATCGATATCCGCGCGCCAAAGACCTTTGCCAAGGGACATGTGGCGGGCGCGCTGAACGCGCCCTATAGCAGTTGGCGCGGGCCAAAGACCAATCCGGGCGCAGTGCTCGATGACGGCGCGCTGACGGAGAGGTTACAGAGCCTCGGCCTGACGCGGGCGATGCCCGTGGTGATCACCTATGCCGGGAAAAGCGACACCGACTTCGGATCGGCGGCGCGGGTCTACTGGACCTTGAAGTCTGCCGGGATCGAGCGGATCGCGATCCTGAACGGCGGTTTGAAGACGTGGGTCGCGGCCGGACAGGCGCTGGTGACGGCTCCGGGCAGAGCGACACGCTCGACCGAGACGTTCGCGCTGTCCGAGGACTGGATGATCGACCGCGCTGGGGTACGCGATGTGCTGGCCGGACGCGCCGACGCTCAGATCATCGATGCGCGCCCGCTGGAGTTCCTGACCGGCGAGAAAAAGCACGCGGCAGCGAAGACAGCGGGCACGCTGGACGGCGCGGCCAATGTCGTCCATTCGACCTCGTTCACCGGCGAGGGCAAGTCGAAAACGCAGGTGACATCAGTCGCCGAGGTCGTCCGGCTGGCCAGGGAAGCCGGGGTCGAGGACGGTCAACGCCGCCCGATCGCCAGCTTCTGCAATACCGGCCACTGGGCGGCGACGAACTGGTTCGCGCTCTCGGAACTGGCCGGGATCGCCAACGTGAAGCTCTATCCCGAAAGCATGGTCGGATGGACGAACGCCGATCAGCCTGTCGTTGTCTCAGAGTAGCGTTGCAGATCAACCGCTCGGTCAGGTCAAGCGAGCGATGACCGCGTCCATCCTCTCGCTGGTGAACGCGTCCTTGTTCAGCTTGAAGGCGACCCTGACGCCGGGATTGTCCTGAACGCCGAGGATTGCGCGCGCGAGCTTGCGGCGCATCGCCGAGTTCGGCGCAGATCGCACGACATCCTCGAGCGCGCCGATCAGCGCGCCGTCGCTTGCACCCTCGACCCGGCCGCGTGACAGGGCCGCGTTGTCGGGCACGCGGGTGCAGAGGAACAGGACCGTTCCACTGCCGCAGCGGGCGACGGGTTGAAAGCAATCCGCCATCCAGTGCATCTGCGCGGCGAGCCAAGGCTGACGCCAGTGCTGGTAGTCCTGCTGCACTACGACCGAGCGCCCGGCGATCAGCTTCGGCATGTACTGCGCCGCGATCCAGTCGGCGGCCGCCGGTGTTTTGCCGGCATCGATGAACAGCACCTCGATCGGGCCGCCATCCCATTCCTTCTCGGTGATCTCGCCCGGATGCAGACGGATGATGTCCTGCCAGCCGCGCAAAAGCTCCTTTACCGCCCCGATCATGCTCTCGCCCGGGAAGGGCCTGATCCCCGCAGGATAGAGATAGCGTTTCTTCTGCTCGGCACGGATCGTGAACCGGTCATAGGCGTGCACCAGCGTCTCGCGCCCGGCGTCGCGGACACCCGCAGCCAGTCGCGCGGTCGACCCTCCGACGAAACACCCGAGATCGACGATCGCGCCGTCGCCCGTCGCATATTCGTGTGTCAGCCAGTAAAGCAGCGCGCTTTCCTCGTCGCTGAGCATGGTCGGCACGGCCAAAGCATCCCGCGGCACGGCGAAGCCTTCGGCACGCCAGGGCTGTCCGCGGAACGGTTTGGGGGTGTCGGATTGCATACGGACCCTCTTAGGGCAGAGACCTCAAAGAACCGTTGCACAATGCGAACGCACCACGCAATTGCCAGAATGGGGTCTAGTGCGGCTAGACTATTCGCTGACGAAGAAAACCGCAGCGCAGCCCCGCATTGGGTTTCATCTGAAGCCGATGATCGAGGACAGTTTGGTCGTGCAAACCCATTGCACCTGAGGGGAAAGGTTCCAGCGACAGGCCTAACCCGCCAAAGAAGATGGCGAGTTCAACTCATCTCGGCGAGAATACTTCCAACACCCAAGCCAGCGAGACACAGCGCTTGCCTTGTCCCTGACCCGTCGGACCCAGTTCGGTTCAACATCTCCAAGAAGATCGATTGCTCCAGTAGGAGAGGCCGATCAGGTTGATCCGGCCTGCGCGGATGCCAACTCAGCGCGCAGCATTCAGTGACCAGTCGTACCCGGTCGAAGACAACCCGCCGATCTGCTCGATCTTGGCCTTGAGATCCGGCTCGGCAAAGCGACCCAGATGCGCGATGACACCGGCCTCAGAGCCGCCGAAATCCTCGATGAACCAGTCGAAGATGCGCGATACGACGATCTTGCCGTCCGCGACCGACACGCCCCGCGGGTCGTTGATGTATCCGCGTGCAGCCACATTCAGATCCTTGTCGAGCGTATCGGCGGTCCACGCGGTCGCCTTGAGGTTCGGACATCCGATCGACGCACAATTGACCGCATAGTGGACGCGCGGATCGTTCCAGATCGGGCGGAGAATGCGGTGCTCGATATCGTTGAGCGTCAATTCCTCGCCCTCGACGGTGATCAGCGTCTTGTCCCACGGGCCCGCGCCGAACAGACCGGGCGAGATATCGATGTCACGGATGCTCGCGACGGGCAGGTTGTCGATCACCACCTTCACTGTCAGCGCGTTGTAGAGATTGGCCCAGTACGCGAACTGCTCATCCCGGTTCAGACTGCTCACAGGTGTTGCAGCGAGCGCGTCGAGATAGCCGTCGAGCTGCGCTGCCTCCGGCGATCCCTTCAGTCCGGTGTAGTCGAACAGCGCAACACCTTTCGCGGCCGGTTTCAGGTGGCGCGCCAGAACGCCGTCCCAAGCGGAATGATCCACCGCGACCTTCGAATTCGGATCGTGGGCTGTCCATCTGTCCCAGAGCTTCGATCCCGGCGCGAAGATTCGTTCGCCGGACCCGAACGCCGGGAGGAACAACAGCAGCGCCACCAGCGCGGCAAGCTTGCGGACAACGGACATGAGGACCTCCGGATCTGGGCGTCTCGCGCACATGTAAGCCTTCCGATTGACAGGACGAGTACACGCGAATTCACGAATCCGCCGGATCAATGACACATGCCAAATGCCGCAGAAACGCTTGCGGTTCTGTCTGGAACCGACATTATTTCCGTGTCGTTGCTTTCGTCTGGAGTGAGAAATGCGCGTGATCAAAGTTGTGGCAACGGTCGCCGTGGTCGCGCTCGGGGGCTGCACCGGACTCACCACATCGAACATGCCGAGCCAGACAATCGACGCCTCGTTCTCCGGAACAGCCGTGAACCGGGACAGGACCAGTGCGCTTTACATGGCCTACAAAGTGTTCCCGGTCGCTGGCTACGTCGCCGTCTGCGGAGCGTGGGCCAAGAAGTATGGCGCTCTCGCCCCGGAGGTCTTCCTCGGTGACAGCGCGATCTATCTGGGAGAAGAACGCATCCTCGGGTCGCTGAAGTTCTTTTCCCGGGCTCAACTCGAACCGCCGCACGGTATGTCGGGCCAGGCGGCCTGCACGAAGACCGACGTTCGCTGGCGGCCGGAGTTCGCGACAATGCGGCCGCGCCATACCCTCACCCCGTCGAAATACCGCGAACCGGCATGGGCGCGCCGCAAGCGCGAAGAGGCGGAAGCCGCTCGCGCAGCCGCGAAGCAGCGCGCGCAGTCTTCGACTCCCACTACCGAATAGCGCAACTTATCGGCTGTGCCGGGCGGGACAGCCGTGACTTTGGGCGCGCTACTTAGAGTCCGTGTTCAATCCGCGGTGCGGCTTTCATCGTTTTGGCAGCGTCCAATCGATAGCCGCAGGTCGTGTCCTTTTCCGTGGATGAAACGGCCATTGGTCCGGTCAGCAAAGTAGCTATTGGCGCGGACGTGTTCTTCAGAGGACGATAATCCTTCAGGAGATAGACTGGCTCACGACGGGTCGGACCATCTAGGATTGAGAGTCTTGGCCCCGGCACCTCGCCTTGCTCAATCGATCGCCCCGCGCCCACCGGCTCACCCCGTGACGGGTCTTGTCCCAATAGTAGGGCGCTACGATCAATTCGATCACGGCTTTCCAGGCGGCCGCCGCGCCCAACGTCCAGTAAACCGGCAGCGTCGGCAGAACCCAGATCAATCCGAGCGTCTTGCGCCGCCACAAGGCAACAGCGGCGCAAGCCAGCATCACCGCCTGACCGGCAAGCAGCGTGACCGCAAGCGGCGTCCGCGACCAGCCAGGCATGGGCTCCAGCAGGATCGGTGCGCCGCTGACGACCGCAACTAGGATTGCAGCCCAGAAGACCGGCAGCGCGAGATAGGTCACCGCGCCGCCCAGAAACAGAATGTTCAGCCCCGCAAATCCCAGCGGTCCGAGATCGCGCCAAAGCCGGGCCGGCGACCGCATGTGGCTGAGCCACGTCATCATGTACCCTTTCAGCCACCGCGAGCGCTGACGAATCCACGGCAGGGCACGGCAGTTCGCCTCCTCCCAGGTCACGGTCTTCAGGACGTCGCAACGCAGCCCCCGCCGGGCCAGCCGCATGCCGAGATCGGCGTCCTCGGTGACGTTGTGCGCGTCCCATCCGTTCAGGTCGATCAGGGCCGAGCGTCTGAAGTAAACCGAGGTGCCGCCCAACGGGATCGGCAGACCGAGCTTTTGGAAGCCGCGCAACAGCACGTCGAACCAGATCGCGTATTCGATCTGGAAACACCGGGTGATCCAGTTCTCGGTGGCGTTGAAATAGGCAAGCTGACACTGCACACAGGCGACGTCAGACGGAGCCCGGCGCAGATGTTCGGCAACCGCCAGAAGCTGGCCGGGGTCGGGCCGATCCTCGGCGTCGAGAATCCCGATGACGTCGCCGTCGCAGAAATCCAGCGCTGCATTCATCGCCCGCGGCTTGGTGCGCGGCTGACCCGCCGGTACGGCCAGAACCTGAACCCAGGGCGGCAGGTCGGCGAGTTCCGCCGCCAGCTGTGTCGCGTCGTCGTCCTCCTCGCAGAGCAGCTTCACGTCCATCAATTCGCGCGGATAGTCCAGGCGCTCCAACGCGGCAGCAATCGTCGCGATCATGCCCGCTTCGCGGTACAACGGGATCAGCAGGCTGACCTTCGGCAGCGGGCGGCGCCCAGCGAGATCGACCGCACCCTCCGCGATATCCTTGGCCGGTTCTCTGGCTCGGCTGGCGATCAGGGCGGTCAACCTCAGCGCCATGGTCAACAGGTTGAGGCCGAGCACGCCTGCGCAGACGATGGCAAAACCGAGGCTCCAATCAACGGTGAGAACCAGCGCCAGGCCAAGAAATACCGACAGCAAGACCCATCGCGCGCCGTGCAGACCGCGCACGCTCTCTTCATCGGGCGTTCGCGCAGCAGCCTGATCGGCCACCCGCTCCCGGCACAAATGCATCAGGTCACGGTCGATGGAAGGCTGATCGGCAACCGCGAAGAAAGCCACACCGTGCTCCGGCGACAACTCGTCCAGCGCGCGCTGGCGATCCTCGGGCCTCGCAGTCACATAGACGGGGATGGCGCCGATCCTGCGCCACGGCAGAACGCGGTTTCGCAACGCGGCTTCAGCCTCGCTATCCCTCAGGTCATGGGGTTCGGGCCGATCCTGCAAAAGGTCGACATGGCCGATATCGTGAATTTCCGACTGCGTGCGCGCGATGGTGACGTGATCGACCATTCCGCGGGCGATCAGGACATCGGCGAGCGGTGCCTTGCTCAGCGCCTGCGCTTCCCGCGCTTCAAGCAATTCATCGCGCGTCAGGTGACCTTCATCGACCAGCATATCGCCGAGCGAGAACGACCGCTCGGGGACCTCCGGCCCCTGGCCGCCAACCAGCTCGAAGCGCAGTTTCGCCATTCCGGATTGCCAGTCATGGATCAATAGAAATTTCTTCGAATGTTTCGCATCGCGGTGGTTAAGGGAGCCTTAACCGAGCGTCGCGCGCCGCTCGGTCAATGCTGGAAAAAACGCTGTGGATCGGTAGTGTCGCGGCGATGCCTGAGAATGACCCTGCCGAGACCGCGTTCCGGATCACCCTGCGCAATCGCGACGAGGCAACCGTCGAATGCCGCAATGACGAGGCAATCTACGACGCCTGTCTGCGTCAGGGCTACCAGCTCCCGATTGCCTGCGCCTATGGCGGCTGCATCACCTGCGCTGCCCGGCTGATCGACGGCAAGGTGCGCCAGCCCGGCGGAACGGCCCTGAACCGGCGCCAGAGCCAGGCTGGCTACGTTCTGCTCTGCGTCGCGCAGCCAAAGACCGACTGCGTGCTCGAGGTCGGGGTCGAGAGCCACACCGATCTCTACCAGAACCCCTTCGCCTCGCCGACGCGCCGACGATAGCGAGGCGCTGTCGCTACGAGAGCCGGGTCTGCGGTTCGTATCCGGCCTTCAAGACCTCGACGATCGGGCGTGGTGTCAGCACCGTCACCTGATCCGGCGGCGGGCCTGCCTTCAGATACCGCTCGTCGGCAAGCGACAGGTGCCACATCCGCTTCCTCCACAGCATCATCGGCATGTGCTCGGCCTCCGGAACCATCACGAATGTGCCGTCCGGCAGATCCCGCGCCTTCGCCTGATATCGAACCTGTTCGCGCTTGCGCGTGACGCGGGCGCGGTGCAACGCCTTGTCGACCCCACGCGGGCCATCCCCCTCCAGCCGAGCCGCGCGCCAGGCATCCATGAAGCGGTGATAATCGCGGTACCGGCATTCGCCGCACGGACGGTGCCCCGCCGCCAGCGCCGCCGCCTCGTCCCAGAAGAACAGCGCGGTCCAGCGCCCGGGCGGCATCGGATGGCGGTGCCGGCCGCGAAACTCGGTCACGCAGCAGACCCAGTTCTGATGCCGCCAGCGCCGGACGCCCAGTTCGTGTGCATCGTCGTGAATGCAGCCGCGATTGCCCATCAGCGCGCCACGCCACGGTGCCCGCTCGATCGAGCCGAAAGGTGTGACACGGTTCTGCAGCGGCATGGCGTCCTCCTGAACGGAAGGTTACACCTACGGTCGCGCAGACACCGGAACAAGGAGCGATGACATGGCGACCGACCGCGGCTTCACCGTTCGAAAACTCGGCGAGATTGCGATCCGCTGCGCCGATATCGCCGCCATGGAGGCCTTCTACCGCGACATCATCGGTCTGCCGATCCTGTCAGGCAGCCACAGCGACGGCATCGTGTTCTTCAATCTCGGCGAAAGCCATGGCGGTCACACCTCCGTCCTCGCGCTGTTCCAGCACGACGCGCCGCAGCGGGCCGTTCACCCGGAGGCGCCCGTTGCGCCGATCACCGGGGCCGGTTCGTCGTTGCATCATCTCGCGCTGGCCGTCGATGCGTCCGAGCAGGACGCCGTGATCGCCTGGTACGACGTTCAGGGAATGGACTACCGGATCGAGGATTTCCCCTGGATCGGCTGGCGCGGGATCTTCACGACGGATCCTGAAGGCAACACAGTCGAACTGGTGGCGAAGGTTGCCGAGCCGTCAGGATCGTGACGCCCAGGTCTCGAATTCCGGGTCGTGCGTGACTTCGAGACCGGCCGGCGCCTTCCAGACGCCTTTCTCTGTCCCGGCGTTGCGGCGACCGTTCGCACCGAATGCCCCGGCCTCGGCATCGAGCAGCCCGCCACCGGATGCTGCGTCCAGATCCGCGTCGTTAAGGGCCTTAGCCGACGCTCCGCCTTCCATTGCCGATCCGGCTTTCCGACCAGCGGCCATCAGAGATGCGTCTCGTCGCAGATCGTGTGAGTCGTGGTCCGGACACCGCGCTCCATCGTCACCGCCTCGAACTTCATCGTCCCCGGCTGAACCGCCATTTCGCAGGCACATTGCCCGAAGGCGCAGATCGAGGATTGCGCAGCGTCGGTCTTCATCGCGACGCTCAGGTTGACGACAAGACCGCCTTCGGTGACGTCGAGATCGTCATCGTTCAGAGCTTCTGCGCGGGTCACATTCTGCATGATTTCCTCCATTTCCATCGAGATGGAGTCGACCACGAATCGCGTGGCCGGTCTGTATCAGATGCTACCTGCCAGAACAGTTTTGCCCGCTTCTCACCCGCGCCCGGTCAGCGCGTCGGCAAACTCTTCCGGGTCGAAGGGGGCCAGATCGTCGATCGCCTCGCCGACGCCGATGGCATGGATCGGCAGCCCGAACTGATCGGCCAACGAGACCAGAACGCCGCCCTTCGCCGTACCGTCCAGCTTGGTCATCACCAGGCCAGACACGTCCGAGATCTTGCGGAAGATATCCACCTGGCTGATGGCATTCTGACCCGTAGTCGCGTCGAGCACCAGAACCGTATTGTGCGGCGCGCTTTCGTCCTTCTTGCGGATGACGCGGACGATCTTCGCCAATTCGTCCATGAGGTCCGAGCGGTTCTGCAAGCGGCCTGCCGTGTCGATAAGCAGGATATCGGCACCCTCCGCCTCGGACCGCTCCATCGCCTCGAACGCCAGTGACGCGGGGTCCGAGCCCTGCTCGGCCGTCAGCACCGGCACACCGGCGCGCTCGCCCCAAATCTGGAGCTGCTCGACCGCGGCTGCCCGGAACGTGTCGCCCGCGGCGATCACCACGGACTTGCCGGCCGATTTCAGCTGACTTGCGAGCTTGCCGATGGTCGTGGTCTTGCCGGATCCGTTCACGCCGACAACCAGAACAACCTGCGGCGTGCGCGGGTAAAGCGGCAGCGGCTTGGCCACGGGGTCGAGGATCTTGCCGACCTCGGTCGCCAGCGCGGCCTTGATGTCATCGACTGTCATCGACCGTCCGAAACGCCCCTCGGCCAGACGCGCCGAGATCTTCATCGAGGTCTCGACGCCCATGTCCGAGGTGATGAGCACCTCTTCGAGTTCCTCCAGCATTTCGTCGTCCAGAACCCGGCGGGGCGCTGAGCCGGACCCCGCGATCGACCCAAGCGCCCGTCCCAGAATCCCCGGCTTTTTCGTGTCGCCCTCGGTCGCGACGGGTTCCGGTAACGGTGCCTCGACCGCATCCTCGGCACCTTCATCGACAATCGCCGCCAGCCCTTCGTCGAGTTTCGACGAGGACTTGAACAGTCGCTCTTTCATTTTTTTGAAGAAGGACATCGTGCGGCTCCGTTTCGGACACCCCGCACATATCCGCTGGCGCGGCGTTAGGGAAGAACCGGTAAACGCACCAGGGACGGCGTTTACCTTTTGTCAAGCATCGGCGCCCAAAGTGATCGCGAGGGTCGATCAGAAAGGTCGCAGCCATGCGTTTGGCGAAGAAGTCCCGGTCACCGGAATCGTTCGACTACGTTCTGAGTGCCCATGCCTCGCGCGTATCGATGCGGCCCGTGACCAAACCGGATCAAACGCCAAGCGGACCCACCCGGATCTTCCGCAGAATGCGCATCATCGCACCGGCTCTGATCCTGTTCTCGATAATCGTCGGCGGCATCGGCATGCACACCAATGTCGAGAGCAAACCGAGACCGGAGGCCGAGGCGACGATCGCGCAGGTTCTCGCGGCGGGCGGACAGGTTCCGGTGGCGCTCGACAGCATCGATCAACGCTCGCTCGTGGCCGCGCGGATCGAAGCGCTCGAAGTAACGCCGGATCTGGTCGTGATCGGCGATCGAAGCTGGCAGTTCCTGCGCCAGGATCTGCGATGGGAACGCAGTCTCTTCGGCGCCTATATCGACACACTGCGCGTCTCGGACATCTGGACCATTGCCCGGCAGCTATCGGCGGCGGATCGCATGCCGAAGACCCTGGTCCTTGGCGTGTCGCCCGATTTCATTGTCACGAAACCCGGCGATCCGTCCCTTCTCGACAGGTTGGCGAACTTGGTGAGTCCCGCGTCTGAACCGGCGGTCGCCGAGATCAGCACGTCTGAGCCCGACGCCGAAACCGCGCGGGCGACAGCCAAACCCGCCGTTTCTGTGCGCCATGCCGAGTTCGACACGCTTTTCCCGGATGGATCGGTGATGTGGTCGCAGCGCCGGACAACGGCAGAGAGCGACACGGATCTCGACCAGAAAGTCCACGCCCTGAAAAACCGGTTGAGCGCGGACGCCGGGCGCGCGCAATTCCGCCCCATCGGCGCTCTGAACTCGGTGATCGGGCACCTGAAACTCGCCGGCGTCAACGTTCATATCGTGCTCACTCCGCTCCATCCTGAGATCGACGCCGGGATCGCCGATGCGCCTGCACGCCAGACCATCGATCTCGGCACGAAACTCCTGCTGCAGACAGCGCGCACCTTCGACGTCAGCGCCATCGGTTCCTTCAGCCCGACCGACGCCGGATGCCCGGCGGACGCCTTCGCCGATCTCGAAACGCCGGCGTCCGAGTGTCTGACGCGGCTGATCGACGACGTGCTCGGTGCGGACAGAATGCAGCCCGCAGAGATCGTGCTCTCCCTGCACTGACGGATCGCGGCAACACTGCCGCGCAATCCGGAATGTTCCGGTCCTCTGGCACCGTCCACCGTCCGGGATGCGTTTCTCGTTGCCGGAAACCACGGCGACGTGACAATCGGGGTTCTTGCCGCAAATCGCATCCTCGGGGACAATGTACCCCGCAACCAGATGACGGCAGCAGATGAGACCCGGATGATCGCTGAACTTGGGCACTTCGCACTTGCGCTCGCACTGATCGTAACGCTGGTCCAGTCGACAGTCCCGTTGATCGGCGCGGGAAAGGGCTGGGCCGACTGGATGCGCCTCGCAACGCCTGCCGCGATCGTGCAGTTCGGCCTCCTCGCCTTCAGTTTCGCGGCTCTCGTGCATGCCTTCGTGACGCTCGATTTCTCCGTGAAGCTGGTGGCGACGCATGCCAACTCGCTGATGCCGGATCTCTTCAAGTTCACCTCGACCTGGGGGAACCACGAAGGGTCGATGCTGCTCTGGGTGCTGATCCTCGCGATCTACGGTGGCCTCGTCGCGGTCTTCGGACGCGATCTGCCGCTGCCGCTGAAAGCCCGAACGCTCAGCGTCCAGGCGATGATCGCGGCCGCCTTCATCGCCTTCATCCTGTTCACCTCGAACCCGTTCGAGCGCCTGTTTCCGGTCCCGCTCGACGGGCGCGACCTGAACCCGCTGCTCCAGGACATCGGCCTCGCGATCCACCCGCCGTTTCTCTACCTCGGCTATGTCGGCCTCTCGATGGCGTTTTCCTTCGCCATTGCCGCGTTGATCGAGGGCCGCGTCGATGCCGCTTGGGCGCGCTGGGTGCGTCCGTGGACGCTGCTCGCGTGGATCAACCTGACCATCGGCATCGCGCTCGGCTCCTACTGGGCCTATTACGAGCTCGGCTGGGGCGGCTGGTGGTTCTGGGACCCGGTCGAGAACGCATCCTTCATGCCGTGGCTCGTCTCGGCAGCCCTCCTGCACTCGGCAATCGTCGTCGAGAAGCGCGCGGCCTTGAAGGCGTGGACGATCCTTCTGGCGATCCTCGCATTCTCGCTCAGCCTCATCGGCACGTTCATCGTGCGGTCGGGCGTGCTGACCTCGGTTCATGCTTTTGCCGTCGATCCCGAGCGCGGCGTCTTCATCCTCGGCATTCTCCTGATCGCGATCTTCGGCTCGCTGGTGCTCTTTGCCTGGCGCGGGCCGGCAATGCGGTCGGAAGGCGTGTTCCAGCCGATCAGCCGAGAGGGCGCGCTGATCCTCAACAATCTGCTCCTCGCCGTCGCGACCGCCGTCGTCTTCATCGGGACCATGGCACCGCTGGTGCGCGAGTTCGTCGACGGCTCCAAGATTTCGGTCGGCGCGCCGTTCTTCGACCTTACCTTCACGCCCTTCATGGTGCTTCTGCTCCTGGCCTTGCCGCTCGGCGCATTGCTACCTTGGAAACGCGGCGACGGTGCCAAGGTGATCTCGAAGCTCTGGTGGGCCGCCGCCGGAGCGCTGGTGATCGGCGGAATTGTCCTCGGCATCCAGACAGGCTCCGCCCTGCTCGCACCTGTCGGCATCGCCCTGGCCGCGTGGATTCTCCTCGGCGTCTTTGTCGAGCTTTATGAGCGCGGTGGGTTCGGCCGCGTATCGCCCGGCAAGGCGTTCAAGCGTCTCGCCGGCCTGCCGCGCGCCGACTGGGGCAAGGCCATCGCCCATGCCGGGCTCGGGCTGACCGCACTCGGTATCGCCGCAGTTTCGGCGTGGGAGATCGAGGACATCCGCCTCGCCCAGCCGGGTGATGTGATCCCGCTCGGCCCCTACGAGGTGCGTTTCGAAGGTGTCGAGAACCTGCCGGTCGGCGCACCGTTCAACGCGCTGACCTGCGGCAACGCCTCGAGCGCGCTGAAAGGCGACGACGAGCGGAATTTCGAGACCACCATCGGCCGCTTCAGCCTGCTCCGCGATGGTGAGGTCATGGCCACCATGTGCCCTGAGAAACGCTTCTACCCGGTGCAGCAGATGCCCACGACCGAAGCCGCCATCGACGCCGGCCTGGCCCGCGACGTCTACCTGGTGCTCGGCGATCTTCAGCGCGAGACCGGGCAGTGGGCCGTCCGGTCGTACCTCAAGCCGCTCGCCAACTGGATCTGGATCGGCAGCTTCATCATGGCGTTCGGCGGTCTGATCAGCCTGACCGACCGGCGCTTCCGCGTCGGTGCCGCCGCCCGGCGTTCGCCAAACGCCGTCGCGGTTCCGGCGGAGTGATCTCGGTGCGCTGGTTGCTTCTCGCCATCGCGCTGTTGCTCGCATCTCCGGCCCATGCGGTGCAGCCCGACGAGATCCTCGACGACCCGGTGCTCGAGGAGCGCGCCCGGGAAATCTCGAAGGAGATCCGCTGTCTCGTCTGCCGCAACGAAAGCATCGACGATTCGAGCGCGAGCCTTGCACGCGATCTGCGCCTTCTGGTGCGCGAGCGGCTGGTCGCGGGCGATACCGACGGCGAGGTCAGAACCTACCTGGTCGATCGCTACGGCGAATTCGTCCTGCTGAACCCGATCTTCTCACTGGCCAACGCGGCGCTCTGGATTGCCGGGCCGCTGCTGTTCGCGATCGGTCTGATCGTCTCGATCCTCTACATCCGCGCGCGACGCCCGGAGACGCCGCAAGCGCTCAGTGACGAGGAACGCGCCGAACTCGACAGGATCCTCAAGGACCGCTGATCGGGCCCTCAGATCCCGAAGCTCGACTTGATCTTGTCGCCGCCAGCCACGTTGCGCGCCACGACATCCGACAGCTTGCTGGTCTCGGACAGGATCTTCCAGCCGACCTCCGAGAACGTGCGCGGATTGAACGTGTGCTGTGACAGCAACGGGTTCGTCAGTGCCTGACTGAAGGCATCCAGCGCCACCATTCGGCCGATCAGCGGCGGCACCGCGGCGCGCTCGGCCACGTCCTCGGCGAACAGCCCGACGAAGAACTCGATCTTGTCGACATGGCCGTAGTGCTTCTTCAGCAGCTCGATGCGCCCGGGGTGCCCGGTGATCTGGTTGAACTCTGACACGCGCCCGTAGCCCATCGCTTCGCGATAGTCGTTGTACGTGCCGAGCCGGTTCATGCGCCCCTGAATGATCGAGGCAATCTCGACATCGACCAGAAAATCCGGCGTGTTCAGGAGCCCCATGTTCCAGGCGCGCTGGCGGCTGGCGCTGTCGATCGCCTTCGCCATGCCAAGCCCGGTCAGGATCGCGTTGTCGAAGAGTATCGCTTCGCCCGGGACCTGCCGGCCGTCGATCTCGAACACCGACGGCGTCAGCGAATGCCAGCGATAGAGCAGGTTGAATTCGATCGGTATCCAGTTCGGCTTGTTCCACTGCGCCTTCCAGCAGACCGACGGGTCGGCGCCGATCTGAAACCAGTAGGGCGAGATGTGGTTGATGTAGTCCTCGACCACGATCTTGATGAGCTGCACGATGTTGATGTTGCGCGCGGTCTGAAAGACGCGCTCGTCGTCCCAGTCCGGATACGCGGCGTCCAGCACCCCGGCCAGCCGGTTGTGCTCGCGCAGGAACAGCGTGTTCATCATCGCGGTGAACGGCGTTGTGTTGGCGCGATCCCCGGCGAAAGCGAAGATCGTCTGCTTGACATAAGCCGTGCGCTCGGCCCCGGCCTTCTCCTCGTACTTGTCGAGCCGCAGGGGCGGCCGCAGCGCCGCGAATTCGGGCTTCGGATTGCCGTTCTCGTCGAAGTATTTCGGCGCCCATTCCTCGCCGTTCTCGTCGATCTCGGACTTCATCCGGCCCTTGCGGCCCGGCTCCTCGGAGGGCGCCCTCACCGCATTCGACTGCGCACGATCGAGCCCATAGAGCGGGTTGAAATCGATATGGTGCGAGGTGTGGGTCTTCCGCTGATCGTCGGTGTCCGTCATCAGGAAACCGTCGGTGAACCACTGCGCGAAGGACAGGAACAGCACCGTCGATGTCTCCGACATCGTCTCCTCGCCTGGTTCGACGCGGTAGAGTTCGCGCAGGTCGTCGACCTCCGGCAACGGCCCCAGCTTGTGCCCGGGATCGCCAAGCGTCGATTGCGGCAAATGGCGCTTGTACCAGGAACGGTCCATCAGCAGTTCCCAGGACGTGTACCCGGCCATCTGATTGTCGCTGTCGCCATGCACCGCCATGGAACCGTAAGGCGACGGCCGGGTCCGCGCCCGCATCACCGCGCGGTTGACGATCTTCTTGTTGACGATTTTTCGCAGGAACGGCACGGCCATGGCGAACCGCCAGAACGGCCGGAAATTCGAAAGCGCATAGGCCTCGATGCGGTTTCTCAGCCCGTCCGCGCTCGAATCGCGGGGCGGGTGCTGCCTGGGAAGGTTCATTCTGAAACTCCTGGGTGCAGTTCGTTCAGCAATCGCAATGTATCCGCACGCCACCGAATACCCGTGACGCGGAGCAACGATGAAAGGATATCACAGCGCAGGCGGCACCCCAACGGCGGGCGTCACGCGCGGCGGAGAACGCTCAGGCGACGGCTTTCTGCCGATCGGCGTATTGCAGCAGCGCGTCATCGGCGACCATCTCGATCGGCGTGAAGTCCTGATGCGCCAGCCATTCCGCGCGCGTCGGTTTCTGGATCGCATTCGAGCACGCGTTGACGGTCAGATAGACGATGTTGCGTGGATAGGGCGTGATGTTGCCCGAAGATCCGTGCACCAGATTGCCGTCGAACATCAGCATCGAGCCGGGCTTGCCCGTCGGCACCACGAGCCCGCCTTCGTCGACCAGCTTCTCGACCAGTTCGGGCGACTGCGTGTAGAGCGGGAAAGAGGTCGTCTGCGTGTCCTGACTGCTTTCCAGCACGCCGTGCTTGTGGCTGCGCGGGATCAGCATCAACGGACCGTTGAACGAGAACACCTCGTCCAGGAAAACCGAGATGTTCATCGCCCTCGGCTCCATCATCCCGTCCTTCTCCAGCCAGTTGCCGTAGTCCTGATGCCACTGCCAGACATCGCCGGTGAACTTGGCTTTCGCGTTGATCTTGTACTGGTGGAGATAGACGTCCTCGCCCCAGAGCTGCTTCAGCGGTGCGATCAGGCGCGGGTGGCGGCCGAGAATGTCGAAGGCCTCGTTGTAGCGATGCACGGCAAAGGCCGAACGCGGCGTGCCGTTCTTCTCCAGATAGATCTCGTCGCGCTTCAGTTCGAAGACCTTGCGCGATTCGGCTTTCAGGATCGCCACTTCCTCGGCCGAGAAGTAGTCTGGCAGAAAGATCCAGCCTTCGTCGCGTAGCTGAGAGAGATGCTCGTCGCTCAGGTTCATAACGATCTCCGTCTTTACCTGCGACAAGGGCTAGCAAATTGCGCCTCGACCTGCCAGCCTTGCCCCTCCGGTTGCAATCAACGCGGCCGAACACCTTACAGGGAATTGCCAAACCCGTCCCGCTGATCAGAGGAGGATCCAATGCGTAGTCTGTCAATTGCGGCCGCCGCGGCGCTCGTTGCGTCTGTGGCTCAGGCCGACACTCTCACGATCCTGCACACCAACGACTTTCACAGTCGAATCGAGCCGATCAACAAGTACGACAGCGCCTGCAAGCCCGAAGACAACGACGCGGGCAAGTGCTTCGGCGGTTCCGCCCGGCTGATCACGGCGGTTCGCGCCGCGCGCGAGGCCTCGCCGAACGCGATGCTCGTGGATGGCGGAGACCAGTTCCAGGGCACGCTGTTCTACGCGCACTACAAGGGGCAGGCAGCCGCCGAGCTGATGAACGTCATCGGCTACGAGGCGATGACCGTCGGCAACCACGAATTCGACGACGGTCCCGAAGTGCTGCGCGACTTCGTCAAGGCCGTCGACTTCCCGATCCTGATGTCCAACGCGGATATCTCATCGGAGCCCGCGCTCAAGGGTGTCATCCAGCCCTCGATGGTGATCGAGAAAGCCGGCGTGAAATACGGTCTGATCGGACTGACGCCCGAGGACACCGGCGAGATGGCCTCGCCCGGACCGAATGTCCGGTTCCTCGACCCGGTCGTCGCTGTGCGCGAACAGATCGCCGCGCTCGAGCAAAGCGGGATCGACCGCATCATCGTGCTGTCGCATTCGGGCTATCACATGGATCTGGACTTCGCGGCGCAGATCGACGGCATCGACGTCATCGTCGGCGGGCACTCGCACAGCCTGCTGTCGAACAGCTCGGATCGCGCCGCCGGACCGTACCCGACATGGGTGCGCACGCCCGATGGTGGACGGACGGCAATCGTGCAGGCCTACGCCTACGGAAAGTTCCTCGGCAAACTGGACGTGACCTTCGATGACAACGGCGTGGTTGTCGAGGCGGTCGGCGAACCGATCCTGATCGACGGGCAGGTCGCCGAGGACAGTACGTTAAAGGCCCGGATCGCCGAGCTTGCCCAGCCGCTCGAGGAGGTCCGCAATCAGGTGGTGGCTGAAGCTGCCGCGCCGATCGGTGGCGACCGCGCGATCTGCCGGAGCCAGGAATGCGAGATGGGCAATCTCGTCGCCGAGGCGATGCTCGACCGCGTCAAGAGCCAGGGCATCCAGATCGCCATCCAGAACGGCGGCGGGCTGCGCGCTTCGATCGACGGCGGACCGATCACCATGGGTGAGGTGCTCACGGTGCTGCCCTTCCAGAACGCACTGTCGACCTTCGAGCTGACCGGCTCGGACGTTAAGGCCGCACTGGAGAACGGCGTCAGCCAGATCTCGGACGGTGCCGGCCGGTTCGCCCAGGTCGCCGGGCTGCGCTATGCGTTCGATGCCAAGCGCGAGGTCGGTGACCGGGTCACCAAGGTTGAGGTCATGGCGGACGGTGACTGGGCGCCGATCGATCCGAAGGCGGTCTACGGGGTTGTGTCGAACGACTTCCTTCGGGGCGGCGGCGACGGGTACGTGGTGTTCGCCGAGAACGCGATGAACCCGTACGATTTCGGGCCGGGCCTCGAGAGCGTCGTCGTGGAATTCCTCGTCGAGAAGGGACCGTACACGCCCATCACCGACGGCCGGATCACTGTAGAATAAGGGTTTGGAGGGTGCTTTCCGTCAAAAGATTACCGATTAGTTGACTATTTTATCTCGTGCGGATAATAGTTTTCTTATCGGTAAACTTTTGACGGAGCCCTCTGATGAAACTGCACGTTTTCCCGCCTTCCCCGAACGCCAAGAAAGTGATGATGGCCGCACTCGAGGCCGGCGTCTCCCATGAGACCGTCATCGTCGATCTGACCGCAGGCGATCAGAAGAAGCCGGACTTCCTGGCGCTCAACCCCAACGGCAAGATGCCGGTGCTCGAATACGACGACGGCGAGAGCCTGTGGGAGTCGAACGCGATCACCAATCGCCTCGCATCCATGACGGACTCCGCTCTCTGGCCGAAGACGAACGCCCGCTACGAGATCCTGCAATGGCAGTTCTGGGAGATGGCGCACTGGGCGCCCGCCACGTCTGCGTTCATCGCGGCGCATTTCTTCGATGCGCCGATTGACCGGGAAAAGGCGACCGAAACGGTGCAGATATTCGCCCGCGTACTCGACGGGCATCTCGCAGATCGCGACTGGCTCGTCGGAGACGACATGACGACTGCGGACATCTCTGTCGCCTCGACGCTGTGCTATCGCGAGGTCTGCGGCATTTCCCTCGGCACCGTGCCGAACATCGACCGCTGGATGGAGCGCATCTCCGGGCGCGAGAGCTGGAAGGCCGTCACGCAGGACGTTGTGCCCGAACCCGCCTAAACCCGTCCGCGCAGCGAAGCGCCTTGGCCCGGCCACTCTGCGGCAACCGACCGCTTCCACTCTGCCGGCGGGAAAGCCACCTCTCAGCCATGGCCGAGAAGGGAAATATCGTGGCAGACGCAACGCCGTATTCGTGGCGTTCGGACCCGACGGTCCCGGCGTTCTCTGATGACGGGACAATCGCCGTGATGGACGGCGCGTGCGTGCTTTGCATGTTCGGCGCCCGCCTGATCGACACGTTCGACCGCACGGGATCTGTCGGGATCTGCCCCGCGCAAACCCCGCTGGGCGCGGCCCTGCTCAACCATTACGGCATGGCGCCGGACGATCCCGACACCTGGCTGGTGCTGGATCGGGGCACGGCCTACGAGTCGCTCGATGCGATCATCCATCTTGGCCGCAGGATCGGCGGCGTCGGATGGCTGCTCCAGATCTTCCGCCTGCTGCCGCGCACGGCGAGGCACTGGCTCTACCAGCGCATTGCGCGCAATCGCTACGCGCTGTTTGCCCGGCGCGACACCTGCACGCTGCCCACACCCCGGTTACAGAACCGCCTCGTCGAAGCCGCCGCTTGAGCCTGCGAGAGGGCCGCTGTATCAGGCGGTCATGCTGGATGCGACCGACGACATCATGCTGGATCGGCTGTTCGGGGATGCCCCGGGCTCGGTCGAGTTCCGCAAGCTCAGAAAACGGATCATCCGCGAGACCCGCGAGGCAATCGAGACCTACGGGATGGTCCGCGAAGGCGACCGCTGGCTGGTCTGCCTGAGCGGCGGCAAGGACAGCTACACGCTGCTCGCAGCTCTGATCGAATTGCGTTGGCGCGGCCTCCTGCCGGTGGACCTGCTCGCCTGCAATCTCGATCAGGGTCAGCCGGGCTTTCCGCAAGGCGTGCTGCCCGGTTTCCTCGGCGATCTCGGCATCCCGCACCGGATCGAATACCAGGACACCTACTCGATCGTCGTCGACAAGGTACCCTCGACCAAGACCTTCTGCGCATTGTGCTCGCGGCTCCGGCGCGGCCATCTCTACAGGCTCGCACGCGAGGAGGGCTGCCAGGCGGTTGTCCTCGGCCATCACCGCGACGACCTGCTCGAGACCTTCATGCTCAACCTGTTCCACGGCGGGCGGCTGGCCACGATGCCGCCGAAGCTGGTGAACGAGGACGGCGATCTGATGGTCCTGCGCCCGCTTTCCCACGTCGCCGAGGCCGATTGTGAGAAGTTCGCCCGCGCCATGGGCTTTCCGATCATTCCCTGCGACCTCTGCGGCAGTCAGGAGGGCCTGCAGCGCGCCCAGGTCAAGGCGATGCTCGACCAGTGGGAGCAGAACGCGCCCGGCCGCCGCGCCGTGATGTTCAAGGCCTTGCGTAATGTGCGGCCGAGCCACCTCTCTGACGGTCAGATCTTCGACTTTCTCGGGCTTGCGCCGACCCAAGCCGACAGTTCCGTAAAGCAGGCGTAACGGACGACCCGGCATCCGACTGCATCCGCATCGCGAAAAAACCTGGCCTCAAAGACCTACGCCGCCAGCGCCCGCTCCAGTGCCGCGCGCGCCAGCAGCCGCGTGGAGTCGAGCGCGGGCATCCCGAGGTTGTCTTCGCCCAGAACCAGCGGCAGTTCGGTGCATCCGAGCACGATGCCATCGCATCCCTGGTCCCGCAGATCGTGCGCGATGCCGATCAGCCGCGCCGTCGACGCCGCGATGACACGGCCCGGGACAAGCTCCTCCATGATGATGCGGCCGATCTCGATGCGCTCGATCTCGCCCGGAATGCTGGCTTCGATCCCTTCGCGCTTCAGCGCGACCGGATAAAGATCGCTTTCCATCAGCCAGCGCGTCCCGAGCACCCCGAGATGCGCCAGGCCCTGCCGAGCGGCCTGAGCGGCCACAACCTCGATGATGCTCAGCCACGGCAGCGGCGAGCGTTCCTCGACCAATGGCAGGGCCTGATGGATCGTGTTGTCCGGACAGATCAGGAAATCCGCGCCCGCACCGGCAAGCACTTCTGCCGACGCCACCATCAGATCGGCGACGCCGTCCACATCGCCCGCCTCGAGACAGTCGACATAGCGTTGCAATGACGGCGTGTGCAGCGTCACCTCAGGATGGCGATGCCCGCCCAGCCGCTCTGCGCCCTCGGCACAGATGGTGCGATAACACAGCGACGCGCCCTCGGCGGAGCAGCCGACAATTCCGATATGCCCCGCCATCTTGCCTCCGCCGGGTTGCCTGCGCCGGGCCATAGCATACATGCGCAAGAGTCGTGCAGGGCAGGAAACCCCTTGACCTGAAGGCAATGGACCGTTTCAACCCCGCAGTGGATTCCCGAAGAGCGTTGGAGTGGCTGGATGGGCCAGGACGATGGCAAGAACCTGATTTTGGCAGCGGTGCTGTCCATGCTGGTCGTGTTCGGCTGGATGGCGCTGTTCCCGCCCGCACCTCCGCCCGAACAGCCCGTGGAACAGACCCAGGCCGCGGATGGATCGGTGCCGACGCCGGTCGCGGAAGGCGAGGCGCCTGAAGAAGTCGTCGCCAAGACACGCGATGCCGCGCTGGCCGAGGGCACGCGCATCCCGATCGAGACCGAGGCCGTCAAGGGAACGATCCGTCTGCAGGGCGGCCGCATCGACGACCTGCAACTGCTGAAATACAATGTCCGCCAGTACGACGAGAGCGAGAAGGTCGTGCTGCTCAGCCCGGCCGGAACGCCCGCGCCCTACTACATCGACTATGGCTGGCAGCGCACCGCGGAATCCGAGAAGATCTCGCTGCCGCGCGGTGACACGCCTTGGCAGATCGAAAGCGGCGGCGCGCTCGGTGTCGATCAGCCCGTCACGCTGGTCTGGGATAACGGCGCGGGCCTGATCTTCCGCCGCACGATTTCGCTCGATGACGAGTACATGTTCCGCATCAGCCAGTCGGTCGAGAACACCACCGGCGATGCCATCAGCCTCGCACCCTATGGCAAGATCGTGCGCACGGAGGGGCCGTCCTCGACATGGATCTGGATCCTGCACGAGGGTGCGGTCGGCCGGTTCGACGACGAGCTGAAGGAACTGGACTACTCGGATCTCGACGATCTGCCGGTTAACGCCAACACCACGGGCCAATCAGAGACCACGCGGGTCGAGAACAACGGCTGGATGGGCTTCACCGACAAGTACTGGATGTCGACCCTGATCCCGCAGCCGGGCACGGGCTTCGACGCGATCTACCAGACCTTTCAGCGCGCCGGGGTGCCCGAGTATCAGGCGATCATGCGCAAGCCCGTCGTCAGCATCGCAGCGGGCGGGACGCAGAGCGTCGACACCATGCTGTTCGCCGGGGCCAAGGCCTACGACACGCTCAAGGGCTACGAGACCGATCTCGGCATCGTCGATTTCATCGACGCCATCGACTGGGGCTGGTTCTACTTCCTGACCAAGCCGATCTTCGTCGCGCTGCACTTCTTCCAGGGCGTGATCGGCAACATGGGCTGGGCGATCATCGCGCTGACCATCGTGATCAAGACGATCCTGTTCCCGCTGGCGTGGAAGTCCTACGTCTCGATGTCGAAGATGAAAAAGCTCCAGCCCGAGATGGAGAAGATCAAGGAGCGCACTGGCGACGACCGCCAGAAACTCCAGCAGGAGATGATGGCGCTCTACAAGAAGGAGAAGGTCAACCCGGCGTCGGGCTGCCTGCCGATCCTGTTACAGATCCCGATCTTCTTCTCGCTCTACAAGGTGCTGTTCGTCACCATCGAGATGCGCCATGCCGAGTTTGTCGGCTGGATTGTCGATCTCTCCGCGCCCGATCCGACCTCGGTGCTGAACCTGTTCGGCCTGTTGCCGTTCGCGACGCCGGGACCCGAGAGCATCTTCTTCATCTTCTCGATCGGCGTGTTCCCGATCCTCATGGGCATCACCATGTGGCTCCAGCAGAAGCTGAACCCGGCTCCGACCGACCCGACGCAGGCCGCGATCTTCGCGTGGATGCCGTGGGTCTTCATGTTCATGCTGGGCACGTTTGCCTCGGGGCTGGTGATCTACTGGGTCGCCAACAACACGATCACCTTCATCCAGCAGTACCTGATCATGCGAAGTCAGGGCGTGAAGGCGGACATCTTCGGGAACATCATGGCGAGCTTCAAACGCAAGGAAGCGCCGGAGAAGTGATGCGGTGACCTGGACGCTGGCCGAGATCTACCGTCACCCGGTGAAGAGCCTCGGCGAGCAGGCGCTGGATCGCGTTTTGCTGGAGACCGGCCGGCCCATGCCCTTCGACCGGGTCTGGGCCATCGCGCACGGGCGCAACGAGTGGGACGACGCCGCACCGTCCTGGCTGGCGCCGGGCAATCTGGTGAACCAGACCCATGTCCCGCAACTCGCGCAGATCGAGGCCGACCTGAACGAAGCGACGGGGATGCTGACGCTCCGCCATCCCGACCGGCCGTTCCTCAGGGTTCAGCCCGGCACGCCCGACGGCGACGCGGCGCTGACCGAATGGGTCGCGCCGCTGGCCGATACCGCCCGGCCGGGCCCGTACCGCGTCTGTTCGGCTCCGGGCGTCGCATTCACGGATTTCGAGGATACCCATATCTCGATTGCCTCGACCCGTTCGCGCGCGATCCTCGAGCAGATCTGCGGGCAGAGCTTCGATCCGATCCGCTTTCGCATGAACCTATGGCTCGACGGTATGGACCCGTGGGCTGAGTTCGATCTGGTCGGGCACGAGCTTGAAATCGGCGCCGTGCGCCTGCGTGTCATTGACCGGTGCCAACGCTGCAACGCGACCAATGCCTCGCCGGAAACCGGGCAGCGCGATGCACAGATCCCGTCGACCCTGCGCAGGCGCTACGGCCACATGGATTTCGGGGTCTACGCGCAGGTCGTCAGCGGCGGAGAGGTCAAGCTCGGCGATTTCGCCCGGGCCGCCTGACCGTCACGCCGCTGAGCGCAACCGGCTCTAGCCTCGACCGCCTCAAGCCGACCCGAAGCTCTACGATCACGGGGTGTATTGGCGGGCAATTCTGCTAGCATCGCCCCGGTTTGAGGAGCACAGGTCAAGGAGTGACCCGATGGACGGCAGTCTCGCCCATATTTTTCGCCACCCGGTCAAGTCGCTGGGCATGGAGGCGCTGGGCGAGGTCGATCTCGCCAAGGGCAAGCCGGTTCCGTTCGACCGGCGCTGGGCCATCGCCCACGGCAATGCCGAAGACATTCGCGGCTGGGCACGGGCGCGCAACTTCGTGAACCAGGCCATGGTGCCGCGACTGGCGCAGATCGAAACCAAGTTCTCGCCGCGCAACCACATGCTGGAACTCAGCCACCCCGATCTGCCCGATGTCTCGCTGCAGCCCGGCTCGGTCGAAGGCGACGACATCCTGGCCGAGTGGATCACCTGGCTGACCGAGGGCAGCCCGCGCGAAGGGCCGTTCCTGATCTACGACTTGCGCGAAAACGGCGCCTATACCGATATCGAGGAGGCGCACATCTCGATCGCGTCGGAAAGCTCGCGCCGTGCGCTGTCGGAACATGCCGGGACCGACCTGCAGCACATCCGGTTTCGGATGAACTTGTGGGTCGACGGGTTCCCGCCGTACAGCGAACTCGACTGGGTCGGGCAGGAGATCGAGATCGGCGAGGCCCGCCTGAAGATCTTCGAGCGCGATGCGCGCTGCAGCGCGACCACTGCCAACCCGCAGACCGGCAAGACGGATGTCGACGTGCCGAAGCTGCTCCATGCCGAGTTCGGTCACATGGACTTCGGCGTCTACGCGCAGGTCGTGAAATCCGGGCCGGTGCGCCTCGGCGATCCGGTGCGCATGGTCTGACGCAGCATGTCCTTTGAGCTTTCGTTCACCGTCGATCCCGAACGGGAGCCGGCGCAGATCGAGGCCGGGCGCAAGCTGTTCGCCGGCGAATGCACCTTCGTGAAGGGCGTCGTGGCGATGAACGGTCTACCGGCGCCCGACCGGCAGGAGATCTGCTTTGCCGGGCGGTCCAATGTCGGCAAGTCGACGCTGATCAACGCCGTGACCGGGCGCAAGGCGCTGGCGCGCGCGTCTAACACGCCGGGCCGCACGCAGGAGATCAACTATTTCGCGCTGGGCGGACCGAACGGGCCGGGATATCTCGTCGATCTGCCGGGCTACGGATTTGCCAAGGCGCCGACGGACAAGGTCGAGCGCTGGCAGGCGCTGATCCGGTCCTATCTGGCGGGGCGCGTCACGCTGAGCCGGGCCTTCGTGCTGATCGACTCGCGCCACGGCGTGAAGCAGGTGGATCACGAGTATCTCGAGCTGCTCGACCGCGCGGCAGTGGTATTTCAGGTGGTGCTGACCAAGGTCGACAAGCTCAAGAAGGGCGAATTCGACAAGGTCGTCGACCAGGTGAAGGGCGCGCTGGCCAAACACCCGGCATCCTTTCCCGAGTTCCTGACGACATCGTCGGAAACCGGACACGGGATTCCGGAACTGCGGGCGACGATCCAGGGTCTGCTCTAGCGCGGCGCCGCTCCCAGGAACCTGCCGGATTCACAGGCTGGTAACCTTCCGGCAGATAGCTGGCCGGATGTGGACTGTCCTTCGCCTCCTTCTCCCGGCGTTGATCCCTTCATGGCGTTTCTTTCGCTCGGTCGAGGCCTCGCCGAGGATCCAATGGACCTTCGCGGAGAACCATCCCGGCGATCCAACCATCTGGCGGGAGTTCCGCCCGCGCCCGGACCGTGTGTCGCCGCTCGAAACCCTGGTCCGTCTGTTCTGGAATCCGGTCTGGAACGAAACGCTGTTTCTGGTCAGTTGCGCAGAGCGGATCGAAGACACGTCCGATCCCCATGCGATCGCGGAGATACGGCACAGAGTTGTGACCGGGTTGCGGAGATCCGGTGAGGCGACATCCGACCAACCCGTCCGCTTCCGGATCGTCTTCGTCGACTGGCAAAACGGCAAACGACACGAGCGGATCGCCTTCGAGTCCGATCCATCAAGTGTCACCAGACGGGACGCCGCGTGACCCTGGACGAGGCCATTCGGGCGACCGAGATCCTGCTCGCCCTTGCCTTCCTGCAGAGCAGCCTCGAGCACATGGCGCTGCATCGCGAAGACCGGTCGCTGTTCCTGCCGCGGCTGGCGCTCAGTGCGCTCCTCCTCGCCGGTTTTGAACCGGGTCTGATGATCTGGGGGCTGTTTCTGCACGCGCTCGTGCTGCTCCACAGATATCAAGGTCCCTACAATGGCGGCAGCGACAAGATGGGCCTGCTCATCCTGTTCTGCCTGTCGATGGCGCATCTCGCACCCTCGGACCTCTGGCGCGAGATGGCGCTGGGATACCTCGCTGTTCAGGTGGTCCTGTCATACTTCATCTCGGGACAGGTCAAGATCGCGAACCCGGACTGGCGATCCGGCCGCGCGCTGAGCGATGTCTTCCTGTTTTCGGCCTATCCGGTCAGCGAAGGGCTGCGCGCGCTGGCCTTTCGTCCACGCCTGTTCCGCACGGGGTCCTGGGCGGTGATGCTGTTCGAAGTCGCATTTCCGCTGGCGTTGTTGCATCCGGTGCTGCTGATCGCAGCGCTCGTCATCGCCGTGATGTTTCATCTCGCCAATGCCGTCCTGTTCGGACTGAACCGGTTCGTCTGGATCTGGATCGCGTCCTATCCGTCGATCCTCTGGCTGCAGGACCGGCTGATCGGGGCTGCCTAAGGCCTGCGTCCTCAGACGAAACCGACCGAGACCGGCGGCAGGTCGAGCCCGTCCAGCCGGGTCGACCAGTGCTCGCCCGGCGCGATCGGGTAGGCGTCGGTCAGCGTGCCGGTGGTGATGATCTCGCCGCGCACCAGCGGTGTGTTCACCAGATCTTCGGCGAGCAGTCCGACCAGATGCCCCAGCGCCTTCAGCGGACCGCCGAGGACGTTCCCGGATGAGCCCACCTCGACCTCGGCGCCGTCGCGCATCAGCGTGCAGGTGAAACCGTCCAGCGGCCCAAGCAGATCAGGCGTTGCCGTCCGGCGCTCGGCCAGCAACAGCGCCCCGTGCAATCCTCCGGCGCAGATCGTGTCCGGCGCCTGGAACTTCCAGCCCGGATAGGGCGATTGCACGATCTCGACGCAGTGCGCGACCCATTCGCAGCAACCGAGCAGGGCTGCATCGTCCATGCCCGGCTCCGGCGTGCGGGCGAGGCAGAAGGCGATCTCGGGCTCGATCCGTGGCTCGTGCAGCCCGTCGAGCGAGAATTCGGGCGCCTCGGTCAGGTTGAACACTGTCCGGTCCCACATGTCGCCCCAGATCGGTCCATCCACGTTGTAGATCGGCCAGATCGTGCGGTTGGTGAAGCCGATCTTGCGTCCGGCATGGGTCTCGCCGCGGGCCTCGCGCTGCGCGCGCATGACGGCGGTGACGGTGTAGGCCTCGTCCATCGTGACCTGGCGGCGCGCCGTGAACGGATCGATCCGCTCGCCGGTATCGTAGGCGTTGAGAACCTCCAGCGCGATTTCTTCCGGTTCGAACTTCATCAGACCAGCCTGCTTTGCTCGACCGCCGCCCGCACGAAATCGGCGAACAGCGGATGCGGGTCGAGCGGTTTCGATTTCAGCTCGGGATGGAACTGCACACCGATGAACCAAGGATGACCCGGGATCTCGACGATCTCGGGCAGACGCCCGTCAGGCGACATGCCGGAGAACCGCAGCCCGACCTTTTCGAGCTGTTCGCGGTAATCGATGTCGACCTCGTAGCGGTGCCGGTGACGCTCGGAGATCGTCGTCTCGCCGTAGATCTTCGCGACCTGACTGCCCTCGGCGAGCACCGCGTTGTAGGCCCCCAGCCGCATGGTGCCGCCCTTGTCGTCCTCGATCGTGCGCTGGATCGTGCGGTTGCCCTCGACCCATTCCTTCAGGTGGTAGACGATCGGCGTGAACCGGCGCTCGCCGGCTTCGTGGTCGAATTCCTCGGACCCCGCATCGATCACGTCGGCGAGGTTCCGTGCGGCCTCGATCACCGCCATCTGCATGCCGAGGCAGATGCCGAGATAGGGCACCTTGCGCTCGCGTGCGAACTGGGCCGCGAGGATCTTGCCCTCGGTCCCGCGTTCGCCGAAGCCGCCGGGCACGAGGATGCCGTGATAGCCTTCCAGATGCGGTGCCGGGTCCTCGCGCTCGAAGATCTCGGCATCGAGCCATTCCGCCTCGACGGCCACGCCGTTGGCGATGCCGCCGTGGGTCAGTGCTTCGGCCAGCGACTTGTAGGCGTCCTCGAGCTGCGTGTACTTGCCGACAACCGCGATTCGGACATGGCCGTCGGGTTGGTAGACCCGGTGCTTGACCTCGTCCCAGGCAGAGAGATGCGGATCGGACGGGTCCATCCCGAAGGCATCCATCACCGCGCGGTCCAGGCCGACCTTGTGATAGGCGAGCGGCGCTTCGTAGATCGATTTCAGGTCCATCGCCGGGATCACGGCGTCCGGGCGGACGTTGCAGAACTGCGCGATCTTGGCGCGCTCGCGATCCTCGATCTCGTGCTCGGTCCGGCACAGCAGGACGTCCGGCGCGATGCCGATCGAGCGTAACTCCTTGACCGAGTGCTGGGTCGGTTTGGTCTTCAGCTCGTGCGAGGCCGCCAGATAGGGCAGCAGGGTCAGGTGCAGGAAGATGCAGTTGCCGCGCGGGCGCTCCTGCGCGAACTGGCGGATCGCCTCGAAGAACGGCAAGCCCTCGATGTCGCCGACCGTGCCGCCGATCTCGCAGAGCATGAAATCGGTCTCGTCCTCGCCGATCTCGATGAAGCGTTTGATCTCGTCGGTAACGTGCGGGATGACCTGGATCGTCTGACCGAGATAGCCGCCCTTGCGCTCGCGGTCGAGCACGTCCTGATAGATCCGGCCCGACGACACCGAATCCGTGCGCCGCGCCGCGACCCCCGTAAACCGCTCGTAGTGGCCGAGATCGAGATCGGTCTCGGCGCCGTCATCGGTGACGAAGACCTCGCCGTGCTCGAAGGGCGACATGGTGCCGGGATCGACGTTCAGATACGGGTCGAGCTTGCGCAGCCGGACGGAATGACCGCGGGCCTGCAACAACGCGCCGAGCGCCGCCGATGCCAGGCCCTTGCCAAGGCTCGACACAACGCCGCCCGTGATGAAGATGAAACGCGCCATGCTCTGTCCCCGCGGAGTCTTGGTTTTTATGGGTGCCCTGCAGGACACCCTGTATCTGGTTCCACGGGATTAAAGAGATACAAGATTCGGTGGCGTGCGTCCAGCAGCGCCTTGGGTCCGATGTCGGATTTTCCGGCTGGTCGCGGCGGCTAGATGCCCTCGCGGATCTGGCGCTCGTACTCCTCGGCATCGAACCAGCCGAGCGACACGCTGACCTTGTTCTCGGCGTCGAGGTCCCACTCCTCCCAGCCCGGAACACGCACCCGGTTTCCGGTCCCGGCATGGGTGCCTTCGAGAACCCAGCCGAACATCACGTGATCTCCGGCGACGCGCAGGTGCTCGAGCTCGACGGTCAGACCGGGGAACTCGGCATAAAAGCCCGCGACCATCTCGAGCAGCGCTGTACGGCCAACGATCGGATCGCCGCGATTGATCGCGATCCGTCCGTCATCGCGGTAGAAGGAAACGACGGCCTCGGGATCGCCGGGACTCCAGGCCCGGGCGTAGTCTTCGGCGAGTGTCTGCAAGCTCATCCTGTTCTTCCTTCAAACTGTACGGCAAGTGCGCAGGCAAGCCAGATGCCTCCGAGCCCGGCTATTACAGCCGCATCTGCTGCACCTGCGCCGACAGGCCGCCGTCCAGCACCCAGAGCTGACCCGACGCGTAACGCGCCTCGTCGGAGGCAAGCCATGTGACAAGATTGGCGACGTCCTCGGGCGTGCCGTAGGTCCGCATCGGATGGACATCGCGCACCGCCTGCTGAAGCTGGTCAATGCTCTGGCCGCCGCCGCCCGAGCCTTCGCCGGTGAAGAAGCTCTGCAGCATCGGCGTGTCGACATAGCCGGGGCAGATCGCGTTGACGCGGATGCCTTCGGGTCCGTGATCGCAGGCCATCGCCCGCGTCAGAGCGTGCACGGCCCCCTTGGTGGCACAGTAGGCGGCCAGGCCGGGATCGGCGATGAACCCGTCATAGGAGCCGAAGTTGACGATGCTGGCGCCCGTGGATTTCCGCAGCACCGGCAGCGCATGCTTGCAGGTCAGGAACATGCCGGTCACGTTTACGGCGAAGGACCGGTTCCATTCCTCAAGCGTCGTGTACTCGATGGTCTTCTCGATCTCGATGCCCGCGGCGTTCACCAGAATATCGAGATGGCCCCAATGCCGGGCAATCCGGTCCATGCCGTCGACCGCGGCGTCCTCCGAGGTCACGTCATACGAGACCACGCGGACATCCTCTGGCGCGTCCTCCCAGGGTGCAAGGTCCGCGGCCATCACGCGCGCGCCCTCGCAGGCGAAGCGCTCGCAGATCGCCCGCCCGATGCCGCCGCAGCCGCCTGTCACGAAGGCGGTCTTGCCCTCCAGTCTGCCTGTCATGATCCGGTCCTCCCTGCCCGATCCGAGGCGATCCGCGATGCCCTGTCAAGCGGCGGTGGACGAGAGCCCATGGCGCCGCTAAGTACCCCGCGACCAATCACAGGAGATCGACCATGCGTCCCAGCGGCCGGGCCCCCGACGAAAAGCGCGACGTCATCATCGAGACCGGCATCAGCAAGCATGCCGAGGGATCCGCCCTGATCCGGGCCGGCGATACGCATGTTCTGGTGACTGCCTCGATCGACGAGAAGGTGCCGGGCTGGATGCGCAATACCGGGCTCGGCTGGGTGACGGCTGAGTACGGGATGCTGCCGCGCGCCACCAACACGCGCAACCGGCGCGAGGCGAAGAACGGCCAGACCGGCCGGACGCAGGAGATCCAGCGCCTGATCGGCCGGGCGTTGCGGGCGGGCTCGGACCGGATGATCATGGGCGAGCGCATGGTCACGGTCGATTGCGACGTGCTGCAGGCCGATGGCGGGACGCGGACGGCCTCGATCACCGGCGGATGGGTCGCGCTGTGGATCGCCGGTCAGAAGATGGTGAAGGCGCGCGAATGCATCGAGAACCCGATCACCCAGCATATCGCTGCGATCTCGTGCGGGGTCTACGAGCGTCAGGTCGTGCTGGATCTGGACTATGCCGAGGACAGCGAGGCCGGGACGGACGCGAACTTCGTCATCACCGGGTCGGGCGGTCTGGTCGAACTTCAGGGTTCGGCCGAGGGGGCCGTATTCACCGACGAGGAATTTCTCGAAATGCTGCGGCTCGCCAAGAAGGGCTGTTCGGAACTTGTCGAGGCCCAGAAGGCGGCGATCGGCGCATGATCGGACTGGCGGGCGAGGCATACGCGTTCGGACCGTTCGCGCTGACCCTGCCCGAGGGCTGGAGCGCCGAGAAGGAGGACGGCATTCACGAGCTTCTGCCCGAGCATGGCGATTACGCCCTGCATCTGAGCGGCTATGACAAGGACGTCCCGGTCACGCAGGACGATCTGGCTGCAGTCGCGCACGAGCACGGCTGCACCGGCACGCCGGCTGAGCTATCGTCCGGTCTGTCCGCCGTGTCATTCGACCGGGCGGAGGACGGCGATGCGTTCCGGTACTGGGCGGTCGGGCACGGAACGGCGATGCTGCTGGTGACGCTCACGGCGCCGGAGGCATCTTTTGCTATGGCGCTGATGCGTGCGGAGCTCGTGGTGCGAAGCCTGCGCCCGGCGGAGGAGACGGTCTGACAATGCGCAGGTTCACCGACAGCAAACTGGTGGTTGCCAGCCACAACGAGGGAAAGGTTTCGGAAATCCGCGCCCTGCTCGCGCCGTACGGGATCGAGACGGTCTCGGCCAAGGAACTGGATCTGCCGGTGCCCGATGAGACCGAGACGAGCTTTCAGGGCAACGCCAGTCTGAAGGCGCGCGCGGCGGTGGCGGGATCCGGCCTGCCCGCGCTGGCCGACGATTCCGGGATCGAGATCGATGCGCTGGATGGCGCGCCGGGCATCTACACGGCCGACTGGGCCGAAACTCCGAACGGGCGCGACTTCATGATGGCGATGACGCGCGCCTGGAACGAGGTGCAGGCCAAGGGCGCTGAACCGCCCTTCAAAGCCCGCTTCAATGCCTGCCTGAGCCTCGCCTGGCCGGATGGCCACGAGGAGACGATCCTCGGCATCGCGCCCGGCACGCTGACCTGGCCGCCGCGCGGCGACAATGGCTTTGGCTACGACCCGATGTTCGTGCCCGATGCCGGCGACGGCCGGACCTTCGGCGAAATGCCGTATGACGAGAAAGAGGCGCTCAGCCACCGGACCGACGCCTTTCGCAAGCTGAAGGCTGTTTTTGAGGGAGACGCGCCATGATCCGCACACTCGCCTTCGCGCTGGCGGCCCTTGCATCCTCGGTCGGCACGGGCTGGGCCGACGGCTTCGCGGTCCGCGACCTGCAGACGCTGAGCGTCGACACCTCGGGCTACACCGGAGACAGTACGTTCGATTACGGCGCGCGCGAGCCGAACCGCCTCACGGTCTTCTGCGCCGAGTGTTCTACGACGACGGCGATCGACGTCATCATCGCGCGGAGCGAGGACGGCACCGAGGAGCGCTACCGCTCCGGCGAGACGACGATCGAGAAGATGGAGGCGCAGTGCAAGGCGCGCAGCCCGAGTTGCGAGCTGGAGGCATCGCAACTGGGCGACGCCGTCGGCTGGGTCACGCGCTACGAGGTCGGCGGCCGCGCGGGCAGCACGACGGTGCTGTTCCTCGACGGCGATCAGCTTATCATCCGCTCCATCGCGGGCGATCTCGAAACCGCGTTCGCGAACGGACAGGTCGCGGTGGCCACAATCGGCCGCAGCATCGTGCGAGGGGAATGACATGGCCCGCAAGCTGATCACGACAGGATCTCCGTTCGAGGAGAAGTTCGCCTATTCGCGCGCCGTGGTGCAGGGCGACTGGTGCTTCTGTGCGGGCACGACGGGGTTCGATTACGCGACGATGACGATGCCCGAAGACCCGGCGGAGCAGACCCGCAACATCTTCGAGACGATCGGCAAGGCGCTGGACGAGGCCGGCTTCTCGATGGCCGACATCGTGCGCATCCAGGTGACGGTGACGGACGCGGCGCACTGGGAAGCCTCGGCCGCGGTCGTGCGCGACTATCTCGGCGATGTGCGCCCGGCGAACACCACGGTCGTCTGCGATCTGATGACGCCCGAGATGAAGATCGAGATCGAGGCAACCGCCTATCGGGGCGCCTGATGGCCGACGACGAGCGCGACGAATACGCGGAAAAGCACTGGCCGGTCCTGCTGATCGGCTGCTGCCTGCTGATCCTGTGGTACACGCTGGGCGACAACGGCTTCGCGGGGGCGGCCGGATTTCTGGGTCTTGGATGGTTGGCATGGATGCGTCTCATCAAGCCGAAGCTCTGACCGGCGCGATCGCCGTTCCCGTGGCGGCGCAGCAGGACTGGCGCCACGGCGGGTTCGGCGTCTACGTCCACTGGCCGTTCTGCCTCGCGAAGTGCCCCTATTGCGACTTCAACAGCCACGTTTCGCGCTCGGTCGATCAGGCCGCGTGGCTGACAGCGCTGGTGGCGGAGGCCCGGCACATGCGGTCGCTGACCGGGCCGCGCCGGGCCGATACGATCTTCTTCGGCGGCGGCACCCCCAGCCTGATGCCGCCCGAAACGGTGGCGGCGATCATCGAGGCGGTCGATCGGCTGTGGGGCCTGGCACCGGGGGCCGAGATCACGCTCGAAGCCAACCCGACCAGCGTCGAGGCCGCCAAGTTCCGCGACTACGCGACAGCGGGCGTCAACCGGGTGTCGATGGGCGTACAGGCTTTGAATGACCGCGATCTGAAGGCGCTCGGGCGGATGCATTCGGCGGCCGAGGCGCGTGCGGCTTTCGACATCGCCCGGTCGGTCTTCCACCGGGTCAGCTTCGATCTGATCTATGCCCGGATGGGCCAGAAGCTCGAGGACTGGGAGGCCGAACTGGGCGAGGCGATGGCGATGGCAATCGATCACCTCTCGCTCTATCAGCTTACCATCGAACCCGGGACGCGGTTCCACGATCTCCACCGGATCGGCAAGCTGACGGTTCCGCTCGATAGCCGGGCGGCCGACATGTACACGCTCACGCAGGAGATGACCGCTGCTGCGGGGCTGCCCGCCTACGAGATCTCGAACCATGCCCGTCCCGGTGCCGAGAGCCGGCACAACCTGATCTACTGGCGCTACGGCGACTATGTCGGGATCGGGCCGGGTGCGCACGGGCGCATCACCGCGCCGGACGGCGTGCGCTCGGCGACCGAAACCACCCGCGATCCGGCACGCTGGCTGGCCGAGACCGGTGCGCGCGGCCATGCGCTGAGCCACACCGAGGAAATCCCGCCGCGCGATCAGGCGCTGGAGTACGCGATGATGGGGATGCGGCTCGACGAGGGGATCGATCTGGCCCGGTTCACCGCGCTGGCAGGCGCGCCGCCGGGCGCCGCCCGGATCGAGAGCCTGTGCGAAAGCGGTCACCTGCGTCTTGAAGATGGATATCTGCTGCCCACCTCTGCCGGTAGGATTGTGCTGAACACGGTTCTGTCGCACCTGTTGACGGATGTTTAGGACCGGACTGCCATGACAGGGCATGGATGCGGATACTCTGGACCATAGCCGGATTTCTGAGCTTCGCGCTCGGCGCGATCGGGGCGTTCCTGCCACTGTTGCCCACCGTTCCCTTCATGCTTCTGGCGGCGTTCTGCTTCGCGCGCGGGTCGGACCGGTTCCACCGCTGGCTGATGGCGCACCCGCGCTTCGGCCCCGCGATCCGCGACTGGCAGGAAAACGGCGCGATCTCGCCCGGCGGCAAGCGCGCCGCGATGATCGCGATCGGCCTGACCTTCGGGATCTCGCTGCTGATCGGCCTGGCGCCGATGATCCTCGCGATCCAGGCGGTGGTGCTGGGCTGCGTCGTGGCCTTCATCCTGACGCGGCCGAGCGGCCCGCAGGTGTCCGGACGATCCTGAGACCTTGCGTCCGCTTGAGAGGGCGCCGACCCCGTGCTAGGCGCGCTCCGCTTCTGAGCTGAGGACGATCCCGATGATTTCACGACGCGCCAAGTCGGCTTTCTATGCGCTTGCAGGACCGGTGATGACCCTGAACGGCTGGGTCTGGCGGCACTTCCGCAAGCCGCGTGTCGGCGGCGAGCATGTCTGCGTGCAGCTCGGCCCGGGGCGCGAGAAATACCTCGACGGCTGGGTCAACGTCGATGCCAACATGTTCACCGGCAAGTGCGATATCTGGGCGGATCTGCGCAATCCGCTGCCGTTCGCCGATGGCTCGGTCGATGCCGTCTACTCGCATCACGTGATCGAGCACCTGCCGGACATGTGGGCGCATTTCCGCGACGTGCATCGCGTGCTCAAGCCGGGCGGCGTTTACCGCGTCGGCGGGCCGAACGGCGAATCGGCGGTGAAGAAGCTGATGGAAGGCGATCATTCGTGGTTCCCCGGGTTTCCCGACGATCATGACAGCATCGGCGGGCGCTTCGTGAACTTCGTCTTCTGCCGCAACGAGCATCTGACCATGCTGACCGAGAGCTTCGTGCAGGAGATTGCGTCCAAGGCAGGCTTCCCGGAGGGCAAGCGCAAGATGCAGACCAAGGAAACCGACTTTCCGCACCTCTTCGAGCCGTGCCTGAAGACCGAGCACGAAAAGTTCTTCGACTGCCCCAGAACGCTGCTGCTGGAATTCCAGAAGGCTGCGTGACGCGCAGACATGCCGATGGCGCCGGATGCCGTCCGGCCCCTGCGTCCCATCGTTTTCTCGAAGGATCGGCGGGCTTGCGCCGGACCGGCGCGTTCCAGCCTCGCTGCGGGTCCCTTTCGGGTCCAATCAGTCGGTGTGACAGCGCTGCCACGGTCATTTTCGGTCGGTGACCGCGACGCCGCGTCCGGGACGCTACCCCATTCGCGGCACCGCTCGTCCGGACGACGGGGACACGGCGCCTCACGGCAGGCCCCCGGCTCGCGGGCGACCTTTTAGGCAAGTTTGATTAAATTTCTCTGAAGGGCGGGCTTTGAGGCGTCATTTCCGGTCCGCAGGCAGCAGCGCGACAAGCTCGTAGACGAGGTCCAGCGCCTCGCGCGGGGTCAATTCGTCGGGGCGGACCTCGCGCAGTCTGGCATCGGCCTCGGACGGCTTTGCCGATGCGGACATCGGTTGCGGGACGTGAACCGAGAAAAGCGGCAGGTCCTGCGCCAGTGCGGCAGCCGCGCCAGAGCCCTCGCGCGCGCCGGCCTCCAATCGTTCAAGCACGTCGCGGGCGCGGTCGACGACCGCTTGCGGGAGACCGGCGAGCCGGGCCACCTGAACGCCGTAGGACCGGTCCGCGGCGCCGGGCCGGACCTCGTGCAGAAAGATAACGTCGCCATCCCACTCGCGCACTGCCACCGTCGCGGGCCGAAGCTGGTCGAGCTGATCGCAGAGCCCCGTAAGCTCGTGATAGTGCGTAGCAAAGAGGCCGCGGCACTGGTTCACCGCGTGCAGATGTTCGAGCGTCGCCCAGGCGATCGACAGGCCGTCCCATGTCGCGGTGCCGCGCCCGATCTCGTCGAGGATGACCAGCGCGCCGCGCCCTGCCTGATTGAGGATCGCGGCGGTCTCGACCATCTCGACCATGAAGGTCGAGCGCCCGCGCGCGAGATCGTCGGCGGCACCGACCCGGCTGAAAAGCTGATCGACGACACCGATATGCGCCGTCTCGGCGGGGACGAAGAGACCGGCCTGCGCGAGAATGGCGATCAGTGCGTTCTGGCGCAGAAAGGTCGACTTACCGGCCATGTTCGGCCCGGTGAGCAGCCAGATCGGCGCGGCTCCGGCCTGTTCGGCTGAGAGCGTGCAATCGTTGGCGACGAAGCTCTGGCCCTGGCGCTTGAGGGCTTGCTCGACGACCGGGTGCCGCCCGCCGGTGATCTCGAAGGCGCGGCTGGGATCGACCCATGGCCGGACCCAGCGATCCTCGATCGCCAGCTCGGCATTGGCGGCGGCGACATCGATTGCGGCCAGCGCGCGCGCTGTTTCCGAGATCTGCGCCTGCCACTCCAGAACGGCGGCCCGCAGCTCGACGAAGAGGCGCTTTTCGATCTCGAGCGCCCGTGCCCCGGCGTTGACGATCTTGGACTCCAGTTCTGACAGTTCGACCGTGGTGAAGCGCACGGCGTTCGCGAGCGTCTGGCGATGAATGAAGGTCTCGTTCAGCGGCGCCGACATCAGCTTTTCGGCGTGCAGGGCCGTGACCTCGATGAAGTACCCGAGGACGTTGTTGTGCTTGATTTTCAGCGCCTGGACGTCGGTCTCCCGCGCGTAGTCCGCCTGCATTCCGGCGATCACGCCCCGGCCTTCGTCGCGCAGGGTGCGCGCCTCGTCGAGGTCGGCGTCATGGTCTCCGGCGATGAAGCCGCCATCGCGGGCGAGAAGCGGCGGCTCGGCGACCAGTGCCGTATCGAGCAGATCGACGAGATCGTCGTGGCCGGAAAGCGCACGCCCGGCGTCGGCGAGGAGCGCCGGCAGTCCGGCAATCTCCGACAGGGCCTGCGCGAGACCCGCAGCACCGGCAAGACCCGCGCGGATCGCGGCGAGATCGCGCGGACCGCCCCGGTCGAGCACGAGCCGGGAGAGCGCGCGCTCGATCTCGGGCACGGCCTTGAGGTCCGCCCGGATCTGGTCGCGCAGTTCGCGATCCTCGACGAGGTGCTGGACCATGTCCTGCCGCGCTGCGATCTCGGCCGTGTCGGTGAGGGGCGCTGAGAGCCGGGTCTCCAACAGACGCGCGCCCGCGCCGGTGAGCGTCCGGTCGACCGATGCCAGCAACGAGCCTTCACGCCCGCCCGACATGGCGCGGCTGAGCTCGAGATTGCGCCGGGTCGCGGCATCGATGCGCATGACCCCCGTGGCGGATTCCCGCACCGGCGGCTTCAGCATCGGCAGGCGGCCTTTCTGGGTCAGCTCCAGATAGTCCGCGAGCGCACCGAGCGCTGAGAACTCGGCGCGCGAGAAGGCGCCGTACCCATCGAGCGACTGGACCCGAAACAACCGGCAGAGCCGCGCTTCGGCCGAGGCGGAGTCGAAGGACGCGCCGCCGAGCGGGGTCGCGACAGCGCCGGTCTCCTCGATCTGTTCGCCCAGCGGGTCGGTCAGTTCGTCGATCCGGTCGAGCACGAGCACCTCGCGCGGCGATACGCGCGCGAGCATCGGCCCCAGCCCCGACCGGGCCAGCGGGGCGACGGACAGATCCCCGGTCGAGACATCGGCCCAGGCCAGTGCACCGTCGCCGCGGATCTCGGCCCAGGCGGCCAGGAAGTTGTGGCGCCGGGCGTCGAGCAGGGTCTCTTCCGTCAGCGTGCCCGGCGTGACCACGCGGGTCACGTCGCGTTTCACCACCGCCTTGGACCCGCGTTTCCTTGCTTCGGCCGGGTCCTCGACCTGATCGCAGACGGCAACCCGGAACCCTTTGCGGATCAGCGTGAGCAGGTAGTTGGTCGCCGCGTGCAGCGGCACGCCGCACATCGCGATGTCCTCGCCCAGATGCTTGCCGCGCTTGGTCAGGGCGATGTCGAGCGCTGCCGCCGCGTGCACCGCATCCTCGAAGAAAAGCTCGTAGAAGTCGCCCATCTGGAAAAACAGCAGGCAGTCGGGATGGGCCTGCTTGATCTCGAAATACTGCGCCATCGAAGGCGTGACGCCGGGCGGGATGGTGGCGGACATAGGGGGCCTTTGCTGCTCGCCTCCGGGGATATCATCTGCACCCCGAAACACAATCATCGTGCTGGCCTTCCCGTGAACGCGGTGCAATCCTCTGCGCGGGGGAGATCAGGATGAGCCGTGCCGCGACCGGAGTGATTTGGGCACTCGCTTTCGTGGCGCTCGAATCGCTTCAGTTCGTCTTCTTCGGCGGCATCTTCCAGCGGGTCAGCTCGGTCCTTTTCGGAAGCATCGCCTTCGCTATCGTCGTGGCCGGATTCGTCGGCTGGAGCGCGTGGCGGCGCAGAGAGGACCTTCTCAACGCCATTCGGCAACCCGGACTGCTGCTGCTCATCAACGTCACGGCGACCGCTTCGTGGCTGATGCTGCTTCTGGCCGTTCAGATCATCGAACCGGCAACCGCCTATACCGTCGGATCGGGGGCGATGCCGATTGCTGCGTGGGCTGCGTATCGTCTCGGCTTCGCGGAGAGCGATGCGCCCCGCAACAGGGCCGAGAAGTTAGGCATCGTTTTGATCGGGTTCAGCCTGATCTACCTGTCCGCAATCACGGTTGCCGGATGGTCGGGCTTCGCCCGGGGCGGACCCGTTGCAGCCATGACGGGGATCGCGCTCGCCTTTGCCGAAGGCGTCTTGTTCACGTTCCTGCTGATCTTCTGCCGGCGCCTCAACCGCAGCGGCGTCGGGCCAAGCACCGTTTTCGGCATCCGCTTCGTGCTCTACGTGATCGTGGCAGGTATGCTCGCCGGGGCGGGCTTCGACGCGAAAGGCACGATCGGTTCTGGGGAGCTTTCCATCTTCGTCGCCCTCGGCTTGCTGTTGATCGTCCCGCCGCTCTTCGCGCTCCAACAAGCCGTCAGCCTGGTATCGACGCTGACAATCAGCGTCCTGACCGCGCTCGGGCCCTTCGTGATCTTCGTTCTTCAGTCGGTTGAAGGGCGCGTCGACCATTCCTGGGCCACGCTGTTCGGGCTGACCCTGTTCTTCGCGGGAGCGAACCTGTCAGCGATCGGCGCCGTTCGCGCACAAACCCGGACTCCCGTGTCCGGTTGAGCGCGCCGCAACACCAAAATCCGATGCATTGGCATCTGGTATGCCAGAAACCTGTTGCAGGGATTTCTGGATTTGGTACATGGTATACCAGCTTTGGAGGGCGGCGACGGGAGGCCTCGTGAGCACGCAATTGAACCTCAAACCGGTCGATGGCTCGTTCAGTCTGAAGGAGCACATCTACGGCGTGCTGAAGACCTCGATCATGGATCTCGACATCTATGCGCCGGAGACCAACCTGCGCATGGACGAGCGCACGCTGGCCGATCAGCTTGGCATCAGCCGCACGCCGATCCGCGAGGCGATCATGCGGCTGGAGCAGGAAGGCTTCGTCGAAATCCAGGCGCGGCGCGGCGTGTTCATCAAGCGCAAGTCGCTGAACGAAATCCTTGAGATGGTCACGGTCTGGGCGGCGCTGGAGTCGATGGCGGCGCGGCTGGCCTGCGCCGAGGCGGATGATGCAGGCATCGCAGAGTTGCGCCGGATCGGCACGCGCTACACCAAGGACAAGGCGGTGGCGAACATCAGCGAGTACTCCGAGGTGAACATCGAGTTCCACCTGCACATTCTCGGCCTGTCGAACTGTTCGATGCTGCAGGAGATTGCCGAGGGCCTGTTCACTCATCTGAAGGCGATCCGGCGCAAGGGCATGGCGGATACGCGGCGGGCCGACCGCTCGGTCGTCGATCACATGAACATCATCGAGGCGATCGAGGAGCGCAACGCCGATCTCGCCTCGGAACTGGTTCGCGAACATACGATGCGGCTGCACGACTATCTGCGTCGCAGCTGGAAACACATAATCGGCCCGGAAGAGGCCTGAGGAGGGAAACATGGCAACCGCACCGGCAACCGCACCGGCAGACGCGCCGCAGGACATGACCGACGGATTTCACCTGATCATCGACGCGCTGAAGCTCAACGGCATCGACGTGATCTACAACGTGCCGGGCATCCCGATCACCGATCTTGGCCGCTATGCCCAGGCGCAGGGCATGCGCGTCATCAGCTTCCGGCACGAGCAGCACGCGGGCTACGCGGCCTCGGTCGCCGGGTTCCTGACCAAGAAGCCCGGTGTCTGCATGACGGTCTCGGCGCCCGGGTTCATGAACGGTCTGACCGCGGTTGCGAACGCGACGACGAACTGCTGGCCGATGATCCTGATCTCCGGCTCGTCCGAGCGCGAGATCGTCGATCTGGCCCAGGGCGACTATGAAGAAATGGATCAGCTCGCCATCGCGCGTCCGTTCTGCAAGGCGGCCTACCGTTTGAACCATGTCGAGGACATCGGGATCGCCATCGCGCGGGCCTATCGCAGTGCTGTCAGCGGACGGCCCGGCGGTGTCTATCTCGACATTCCGGGCGCGATGCTGGGTCAGGTGATGGACGCCGCGGCGGGCGAAAGATCGCTGGTCAAGGTGATCGATCCGGCACCGCGCCAGACGCCCTCTCAGGAGGCGATTGCCCGCGCGATCGAGGTCATGCAGGGGGCCGAGCGGCCTCTGATCGTGATCGGCAAGGGGGCAGCCTACGACCAGTCGGACGAGGTCATCCGCGAACTGGTGGAGAAATCCGGCTATCCGTTCCTGCCGATGTCCATGGCCAAGGGCGTGCTGCCGGACACGCATCCGCAATGTGCCTCGGCCGCGCGCTCAATGGTGCTCAAGGACTCCGACGTCGTCATCATGCTGGGTGCCCGGATTAACTGGCTGTTGAGCCACGGCAAGGGAAAGCAATGGGGCGAGCCGGGCTCGAAACGCTTCGTGCAGATCGACATCGAGCCGGAGGAAATGGACTCGAATGTCGAGATCGCGGCGCCGCTGGTCGGGGATGTCGGCTCCTGCGCGCAGGCGCTGATCGACGCGATGACGGATGCCGGTGTGGCGCCGCCGGAACCCTGGCTGAACGCGGTGCACGAGAAGGCGCAGGCCAACATCGCGAAGATGGCCAACCGGCTTCAGAACAACAATATCCCGATGGATTATCATGCCGCGCTGGGCGTGATGAAGGAGCTGATCAACGACAACCCCGATACGATCCTTGTGAACGAGGGCGCGAACACGCTGGATCTGGCGCGGTCGATCGTCAACGTCCACAAGCCGCGCCACCGGGTCGATGTCGGCACCTGGGGCGTCATGGGCATCGGCATGGGCGCAGCGATCGCGGCGGCGATCGAAACCGGCAAGCCGGTGCTGGCGATCGAGGGCGACAGCGCCTTCGGGTTCTGCGGCATGGAGGTCGAGACGATCTGCCGGTACAACCTTCCGGTCTGCGTCGTCGTGTTCAACAACAACGGCATCTATCGCGGCGATGGCGAGAACTGGAGCGGCGGAGAGGATCCGGCGACCACCGTGTTCGTGCCGGATGCCCGCTATGACAAGATGATGGAGGCGTTTGGCGGCGACGGTCACTGGGTGAAGACCCCGGACGAACTGCGTCAGGCAGCGCGGGCAGCGCTGGCGAGCGGGCGCCCGACCCTGATCAATGCCGCCATCGATCCGGCCGCTGGCAAGGAAAGCGGCAATATCGGCAACCTCAACCCGACCTCGGTCGTGGCGCAGGCCCTGTATCCCCAGGCCCGCAAGGCATGAGCTTATCGTAGGGTGGGTCCGGACCCATCCTACGTCGGAAGATAGACTTAGGAGCAGACCATGAAAGCCCTTGAAGGCGTCAAGATCCTCGACTTCACCCATGTGCAATCCGGTCCGACCTGCACGCAGTTGCTGGCCTGGTTCGGCGCCGATGTGATCAAGGTCGAACGGCCCGGTGTCGGCGATGCGACGCGCAAGCAGTTGGTCGACGTGCCGGGGGCGGACAGCCTCTACTTCACCATGCTGAACCACAATAAGCGGTCGATCGAGCTGAACTCGAAGAACGAGACCGGCAAGCAGGTGCTGACCCGGCTGATCGAGGAATGCGACGTGCTGGTCGAGAACTTCGCGCCGGGCGCGCTGGACCGCATGGGCTTCGGCTGGGAGCGCATTCAGGAGATCAACCCGCGGATGATCATGGCCTCGGTCAAGGGCTTCGGCCCGGGCAAGTACGAGGACTGCAAGGTCTACGAGAATGTCGCGCAATGCGCCGGCGGCTCGGCCTCCACGACCGGCTTCCTCGACGGCCCGCCGCTCGTGACGGGCGCGCAGATCGGCGACAGCGGCACGGGCCTCCATCTCGCCCTCGGTATCGTCACGGCGCTCTTCCAGCGGGAGAAGTCGGGCCGCGGCCAGAAGGTGCTCGCGCCGATGCAGGACGGCGTCCTCAACCTCTGCCGCGTGAAGCTCCGCGACCAGCAGCGGCTCGAGGCCGGCCCCCTAAAGGAATACAGCCAGTTCGGGGCGGGCATCGAATTCGGCGAGGCGACGCCCCGCGCTGGCAACGACAGCGGCGGCGGTCAGCCCGGGCGCATCCTCAAATGCAAAGGCTGGGAGACCGATCCCAACGCCTATACCTACTTCATCACCCAGGCGGCGGTGTGGGAGCATGTCTGCGACGTCATCGGCGAGCCCGAGTGGAAGACCACGCCCGGCTATGCCACGCCGCCCGAGCGGCTCGACAAGCTCGATGCGATCTTCGAGCGGATCGAAGCGTGGACCATGACCAAGACCAAGTTCGAGGTCATGG
>JBCDAV010000025.1:0-78494 GCA_039184865.1 Pseudomonadota bacterium
CGCTTCGCGCTCCATGAGCGCGCAACCCAGCACCAACACCAAACTCAGCCTAAAGAGCCGATATCCGAGAGGTCCGTCCGTCGTCCAAGACGACCAAACCGCCCACATATCCCTTCAAAGTCTTCATAGTCTCAAAGAGCGAGACAAAACGACGATCATGCTGGCATGCCAGCCCGACCGCTGCTCGTTTCATCTGGGCCCCGACGTCGTTGCGCCGGGAGAGCTGTAACTAGGGATTGCGGGTGGACTCGTCAACAGGAAAGTTCGCCCACGCTCACATTTCTTCGCCGCGCTCGAGCATCTTCGCCAGACGCAACGTGCGCGCGAAGGCCGCCGTCAGCGCGAACATGAACCCTTTCCATCCTCCCGTCACGTGCCGCCGCAACAGGTAGAACTTCAGGAAGGCGACCGGCATTTCGAACGGCAGACGCAGCAGCAGGGCCGCCCTGCCCCGTGGCTTCGCGGCATCCGCCGCATAGCTCGAATACCGGTTCTCCTTGTCGACGAAATGCGCCAGCGACAGCAACGGGTGGTGGTGGATCGGCGCCCGCAATTGCCGCTCGGAGCCGCTGACCTCGACCCGGTCAAAGAGCGGGTGATCGCGATAGCCAGCGACGCTGCGGTGATAGAAGCGCACCACGTTGTAGTCATTGGCGAAGGGCCGCGGCGCTGCATCTCCGGGATAGACGTTCAGAATCCTGATCCGATATGCGGCGGACGCGCCCGAAGCGGCCTGCGCGATCTCCGCCGCCAGCGCCTCGCTCACCACCTCGTCGGCATCGACGTTGAGCACCCAGTCGTTCCGGCACAGTCCCTCGGCAAAAACCTTCTGCGCGCCGTACCCGTCCCAGTCGCGGTGATGCACCTCGGCCCCGGCCGCCTCGGCAATCGCGACCGTGTCATCGCTCGAGCCGGAGTCCACCACGACGATCTGATCGGCCCAGGCAACCGCCGAAAGCGTCCGCCCGATGCGCGCCGCTTCGTTGCGCGCGATTATGAAGACCGAGATGCTCTCTCCCATGCGCCCCGGTACCATGCCGCCTGTGACAGCGCCACGCGAAATCCCCCTTGGGAGTGGACCGCCGGAAAGGCGTCTGATGTAGTGGCGCCAGCAGCACCAAGAGGACGCCATGCCCGACCAGCCGACCCAGATGATCGTCACGGCCCAGCCGGAAGCCTCCGAAGCCGGCGCCCGCGTGCTGATGCGCGGCGGCAACGCCGTCGACGCGGCGATGGCCGCGGCACTGGTGCAGGGGGTCGTCGACCCGCAGATGTGCGGCATCGCCGGGTTCGGCTCGTGCCAGATTTACGACCCCAAGCGCGGCATCCACACCTGCATCGACTTCCACGGCAAGACGCCGCTGGCCGCGACACCGGACATGTGGCTCGACCGGCTCGAGGGCGAGACGCGCGACGGCTTTGGCTTCGTCCTGCGCGACAACGTCAACGACATCGGCTACCAGTCGGTAACGACGCCCGGCTCGCTGAAAGCCTATTTCGAGGCCGTCACCGAGTTCGGTACGTGGGACTGGGCTGACGTCGTCGCTCCCGCCGTCACCCAGGCCGAGCAAGGCTTCGTCATCCGCCCGCACGTGCACTTCTGGTGGACCTTCGGCGCCGACATGGGCCGGGTTTCGAACGCCGAGCGCTGCGCCTTCTCCCCGACCGGGCGGCAGGCCTTCATCGGCTCGGACGGCCGCCCGAAAGGCATCGGCGAGCGCGTCGAGAACCCCGACATGGCGCGCACGCTGGCGCGCATCGCCCGCGACGGCGCGGACGTCTTCTACACCGGAGAGATCGCCGAACAGATCGACGCCGACTTCCGCGTCAACGGCGGGCTGCTCTCGGCCCGCGATCTCGCCGAGTACAGCACGACCCGCCTCGATCCGATGCGCGGCACCTATCGCGGCACCGACATCGCCACCAACCACCCGCCCGGCGGCGGCATTATGCTGCTCGAGATGCTGAATATCCTCGAGAGCTTCGATCTCGCCGCGATGGGCCACAACTCGACCGAGTACATCCGCACGGTCTGTGAGACGATGAAGGCGGCCACCGCCGACAAGGATGCCCATGTCGGGGATCCGAACTTCGTCGAGATCCCCGAGTTCCTGACGTCTAAGGACTACGCAGCGGGGATCGCCGACCGCATCCGGTCCGGCGAGAAGATGCAGGTCACGCGCCTCGGCCAGCCCGAGCCAAAGGACACGACCCATGTCGCCGTCGTCGACAAGGACGGCGTCTGCGTGACCATGACCCATTCGCTCGGCATGCCGTCCGGCGTGATCACCGACGGACTCGGCTTCATGTACAACGGCTGCATGGGCGTGTTCGACCCGCGCCCGGGACGGGCGGGCTCCATCGCGCCGGGCAAATCGCGCTTCTCCTCGGTCTGCCCGACGATCGCCTTCCGCGATGGCCAGCCTCGCGTCGTGATCGGAGCCCCCGGCGGCACCCAGATCGCCATGGGCGTGCTTCAGGCACTTCTCAATGTGCTCGACTTCGACATGCCGATGGACCGGGCTGTCTCGGCACCGCGCTTCTCGTCGACCTCCGACGCGATCGACATTACCAATCGCATCCCGGGTTTTCTGACGGAACCGCTCGAAGCCGAGGGCTATCAGATCATCCGCTCGCCCCTGACCTTCGGGATTGCCGCCGTTCATGGCATCCGCATCGATGACGGAGTGTTGTCCGGTGGAGCCGACCCGGGCCATGACGGGGTCGCACTGGGCGTTTAGGGCTCAAGCAGCCGGGACGGTGCAGCAATCATCAAAGCAGAGTCCGACACACCTTCGTCATAGGCCGCCGCGGCCATGAAGGCGTATTCCTGAAGTGTTGGCATTTTACCCCGCTCCTCTCGTCACCCGCCAAAGATCTTTGCGCTTCGCATCGAAGATCAGCTTGTCATGCGAAAACACGCGCTCGCCAGAAACGTTCTCGCCAAAGAACGATCGTCCCCTGAAAATGTCTGGATGCTTGCAGTTATCGCGATACCAATAAACGAGACCCGGTGTTTCGGGTGCGGTAGCAAGTATCCCATCAACGCATCTTATTGGAACGTGGTCGTCGAAGTAGGAGGGAAAATACGGATAGTGTTTCTTTGTCTTTGCCGCCGCTGTCGACGTTAACAACATTCCAAATCTGTCGGCACCGCGGATCGGAATCCCGAACTCAAAAACCCTTGTAACGCCGCCCCTTCTGCCCTTGCTGAGACCTTGAACGAGCCATTCGGCGTCCACTCCGAGGTCTGATGGATAACCCACGTGAGTCATGCCTTCGTCCGGCAGATCATCAAGAATTCTCGCGAGAGCACTGTAGTCCGGCTCTTCCTTGCTTCGCGGACCCTTCGTGAACCGATGTTCTGGGCGAGCGGCTTTGGGATCGCGCCACTCGTATTCTGGCATGCGAAACATCCAGACCATGGGACTATTGTTGTAGTTGAACGCCTTCTCCGCCGGCGTTTTGACGTCGCGATAATAGTACCGCTCGACCTGCTGCCGCTCCACCTCGGCAAGCAAATCTTCGGTGGCAGGATGCTCCGGCGTTGAAACCACGAACGGCTCGACGATCTTGAGCCGCCCGTCAGGGTTTTTCAGCGCCCCTTCGGACATGTACCACATGCCCCAGGTCCGCTTGCGAAGATCACGGTGATCGTACCACTCCAGCACCGGTGTCCACTCGGCGGGTGCCGAGAAGCTTGGCAGGCCCGACCCCCATTGGTTGCCATTGACGTAGCAAAGTTCGCGCGAAACGCGGAAGCTGATCATGCCGCCGCCCGGGACCTCGTGTGTAATCCGGTGGCGATTGGGTTTGAACACTTCCCGCGGGTTTGAGGTCGGCGTACCGGTGTAGCCCATATAGCAGTCGATCATGTCTTCGATGCGGACGGGTTTTCCGTCGAATGTCAGGCTCGCAGTGATCTGGATGACGTGTGCCAGCGGGTGTCGCTTCGGCTCCTCTGCGCGTCCACAGGCAGTCAACGCGAACAAAATGCATAGGCTCAGCAAAGACACCCAGTACGCGCGCATTCCATTCTCTCCGACGCCGAACAGAACTCAGCGTGCGTGCCAACGCGAGCGCCTGTCAAGCGCGCGGGTCTCAAGCGATCAGACCTACGGAACCGACCCGGGCCATGACGGTGGGGCTTTGGGAGTTTCATAGACGCGCAGTCAGGCTGGCGCAGAACTTGCGGCTTGAGAGTTAGATCTAAAGGGAAACTTCGCGGTGCCGACAAAGGAGCTGCTCGACGATAGCAGTTTCTTAACTGCCTGCGGAAATCCACCAAAGGTCCCCCGTCGCTTTGTCCAAGATCAATTTGTCATGGGTGAATACGTGCTCTCCAGCAACCTGCTGGCCAAAAAAGGAATGACCTTTCAGCCGGTCCGGGAGCGTACATTTTTCTCGATACCAGTATCTGATGCCGGGCGTTTCAAAAGCCGCAGTATGAACATCACCACTGCACTTCATCGAAACATGGTCGTCGGCTCGTGCGGGAAAGAACGGGTTGATTTTTCTCTCGTTTTTCCAAACCTTGGGCGATAGCAGTAGCCCCGAACGATCTGCTCCTTGAATCGGGATTCCGAGTTCAAAAACCCGTGTCAGCCCTAGCCATCGACCACGCCTAAGTCCGGCTAGGAGGCTTTCAACATCTTCTGTCTGGTTCGAAAAGGCTGAACCTGCATAGATCATGCCTTCGCCGGACAGACCATCTAAGAACCTTTCCAAAGCCGTGTAATCTGGCTCTTCTTTGCTCTTGTAGTCTTTCTTGAACTTGTAGTCTGGGCGGGCTGCCCTCGGATTGCGCCATTCGCGCTCAGGGATCCGAAACATCCAGACCATCGGTGAATTGGTGTAGCCTGATGCGTCTGCCGACGAGATCTCAGCATCGAGGAAATAGTTCCGCTCGACGCGCTGACGTTCCGCCGTGGCAAGCACATCTTCCGTGGCGGGATGCTCCGGCGTTGAAACCACGAACGGCTCGACGATCTTCAGCCGCCCGTCAGGGTTTTTCAGCGCCCCTTCGGACATGTACCACATGCCCCAGGTCCGCTTGCGGACATCACGGTGATCGTACCACTCCAGCACCGGTGTCCATTCCGCGGGTGCCGCGTAGCTTGGCAGGCCCGAGCCCCATTGGTCGCCATTGACGTAGCAAAGCTCGCGCGTGACCCGGAAACTGATCATGCCGCCCCCCGGGACCTCGTGTGTAATCCGGTGGCGATTGGGTTTGAACACTTCCCGCGGGTTTGAGGTCGGCGTACCGGTGTAGCCCATATAGCAGTCTATCAGGTCGTCGATGCGGACGGGTTTTCCGTCGAATGTCAGGCTCGCAGTGATGTGCATGACGTGCGCAAGCGGGTGTCGCTTCGGCTCCTCTGCCCGTCCACAGGCAGTCAACGAGAACAAAATGCACAGGCTCAGCAAAGACACCCAGTACGCGCGCATTCCATTCTCTCCCACGCGGAACAGGACTCAACCTGCGTGCCACCGCGCGTGCCTGTCAAGCGCTCTGGTCTCAAGCGATCAGACCTGCGGAACCGACCCGTGCCACGACGGTGTCGCGCTTGGTGTATGATCCACAAGGTCGGCACAAACCACCGCGACGGAACGTGACACAAGGCCTGAATGCCGACAAAAACAGCCGCCTGCCGGTATCACCGGCTCGCAAGGCGGTGCGAAGCCCTTGGCAATCCTTTGCGCGATCGAGCATCCTGCTCCGGCCGTCGAACCCAAGCCGGGTCAAGGTCGAAGCGGTCATCCGAAGCACCGCTTGAGGTCACGGCAGCGATATCTCAACCCATGTTCGCAGCACTCAGCTACGACCCGGCGCAGCTAGTCTGTCCTCTCCGGCAGGTCGATCACCGCGGCCTGCTCAGGGCAACGGCGGCACTCCGAGAACAATCGGATGGAGCAAGATCAGCAATGCGTATGCGCCGACCGTTGTTGCGCCCCTGACGGCAATCTCCGGCACGCTTCCCCAGCCTGCAAGGCGGTCCCCTTGCCTGATGTCCGCGATGAGCGACCGCCACGCCGCATCGCCCATATCACGTCGCTTCCGCCGGTCGATCATGTGCCCGCCAAGGATCGAGAAAATCCCGAACAAGCCGAACAGGATGGCATGCGCGAGGTCCCCGTTCGGAAGCATGTGCGCCAGGGTCCATAGTGTCAGGGCCGCGAGGACAGGATGCCGTGTCCACGCGATCAGCCCCGGCCGTTTCGGATCGAAGCGCTCGTTCCGCGCACCGCCGAACGACAGCGGGTTCGGCCGCCCAAGCCCGAAGCCGAGGATCAGACAGACGGCGAACATGGCGATGACCGGGGCCCAGCTCTGCCATTCATGGCGCGGCCAGAGCTCGACATAAGGCGCACGCCCCGCAGCGACGATCAACCAGGCGAGCACGGCAATCGACAGGATGGAATAGCCCAGCCCGAAGCTCCGCGCTCCGATCCATGCCGTGACCGGACCGCGCACCGACGGGCGCAACGGCACGGAATGGCTCGCGAAGAAGAAGCCCAGCGCGAGAACGAATTCGCTCCACGCCAGCATCAGGACTCTGACAGCCGCGGCCGGAAGACCAACGGGCCGTAGAGGGCGACAAAGCCCAGATAGGCCAGGCACCATGCGCCAGCCGAGATCATGTAGAGCAAATGCGCAAGCTCGGGCACCGCCGCGACCGCCAGTCGGCAAAGCACCGAGCCGATCAGCGCGAGATAGATCAGCATGGTCCCCGGTCCGGCATGCAGAGCCCGGTTGGTATGTCCCAGGATCGCACGCGTCATCACCGCGAGGGTCATGACCCCGATCCCTCCGGCCATCCAGGCGTGCTGCGCAGCGACGGCCCAGAGGGCGTCCTCCACGACGATTGCCAGCGCCATCAGAATAGCCCCGAGCGGCAGGAAGCCGTAGCCGACGTGCAAGATCCAGACGAGCGGCTCAGCGCCGGTTTGCCGCCCCTGCCACCGCCAAAGCCGCACCACATGGAGGCACCCCGCGATCAGCAACGCGCAGGCAGTAGCGAGATGCTCCGGCCAGGCGACCCAGGCGGCGAGTGCCAGCAGCCAGACCAGCAGGCAGATCTTGTCGAACGGCTGCATCGGCGCGGGTGGCAAAAGCGCACTGTCGCGTTTGACCAGCCAGTTCCGCGTGAACAGCGGAACGATCCGGCCGCCAATAACTGCGATCATCATCATGGCGGCGGCGACGCCCAGCCGCAGCCCAGATCCCGAGGCGGCATATCCGTCCCAATGCAGTTCCATGTGGAACAGCACATTGGCACCGATCAGGACGCCGACCATGGCGATGACGACCAGATTGCGCCAGTTTCGCCCGGCGATGACCTCGCGGAGCGCTACCAGAGCCAGCGCGACGAAGAACGAGAGATCGGTAGCCGCCAGCCAGGCGGGCGGCCAGTTCTCTCCGCTTGCCATGGCGACCCGCCCGAGCAGCCAGAGCAGCCAGAGCCCAGCCAACGGCCACCCGACGACCGGCGGTCTTCCGGTCCAATTTGGGATTGCGGTCAGCAGGAAGCCCGCCAGGACGGCCCCGAGATATCCGAACAGAAACTCATGCGCGTGCCACGACGTGGGATCGAAAGCGATCGGCATCGCCAATGCGCCTGTCAGCATCCCGACAAAGATCACGATCGCGACCACGGCCCACAGTGCCGCGCTCAGGAAGAACGGTCGGAACCCGAAACTCAGGATCGCGGGGCCCGACCATCTGCGCATCGTCTCTGTCGCCTGCACCGTCACTTTTACCGCCCGAATGCCTCTGCAAGACCCGAGGACGGTATCGCAAGCCAGAGACCACGGGAATGATTTGGATCAAGCCGAACAGGCTTTGCCGGAGCACCTTCGATCCTGCGCATGAGCGAACACCTATCCGACATGTCCGATGTTCGTCGTTGGCTTAGACGTACCGCGGTTCTCGGCCCGAACATCCTCTGTTCTCAGGTCAGGTGGTCGTTTGCCGTTTCAGCCGTCCAGAGGCCTGAGTCCGCAGCATGCTCTCTGAGAGTTTGTGAATGCGAAGGCGTCCGATCCACCTCGCCGCAAGTCTCTTTGGCGCCATTGACCTCAGACACGCGGTTTGCTGTCAGACGCTTGCGATCCCAAACTGAACGCCACTCTCCCGAACCCGGCGCTTTCACGCAAAAATAGCGATCCGGCTCTGACGGCGGGCCAACCACCCTGATCGAACGAAACTCATCTCCGCCCGGAGCGCACACCGCTCGGCCCCGGCCAAGACCGATAATTTCTACGTACAGATGCTATACGCGAGCCATGCACGTGCCATATGCGAGCGATACGGGTTGTCCTGCGGATCCACGCTCGGCGCTTGTTCCTTGTCGGGCAGACGATTCGCGTCCCTGATCCAGAACAAATCGAACTATTCCAGTAGTTATTTCTATAAAATGTGTATCGGATGCTACAGATTCCCCGACCCGTCTCCTGCATGGTCTGCCCCGCTTGCATGACGTGAGCCTGTTCGTGGGGGCAGCGCAGTAGTTACTTGTATGGAGATTACAAATGCCAACAATCAACGGAAACGGTAGCGACAATACTTTGACGGGGACACTGTCGGACGATCTGATCAAGGGAAAGGGTGGAAATGATCTGATCGACGGCGACGCCGGTAACGACCGCCTCAAGGGCGGCAGCGGAATGGACGACATCACCGACGGCGCGGGCGTCGATCGAATGTGGGGCGGCAACGATGCCGACATTTTCCGCCTCGTCGCCGACGGCGAAAAGGATTTCATTCGCGACTGGGAAGATCAGGACACCATCGATGTCTCGGCCTGGGGGGTCGCCGACATCGCCGACCTGAGCTTCACGGAACTCGGAAACGGCCAGATCCGCATCGAGTACGGAAACGAGATCCTTCAGATCAAGGCCAAGGGCGGCGGCGTGCTGACGGCTGCCGATTTCCAGGCTGACGACTTCATCTTCGACGTCGCACCGCAGGTCATCGACTTCGAAGGGCTCTCGATCCCGGATCCGCAGTTCGGCGCGCCGATCGAGGTCGTCGATCCCGGCCATGAAGGTTTCACCTGGTCGTCAAGCTTCTACTTCCTCGAACAGGACGACTACGCCGCGACGGGCCGGCCCGCAGGCAGCGACAACCGCACCAGCGGCGGCAACGTCTTCGCCACCAACGGGTTCGGGCACGACGTGGACTTCTCGGCGGCGTCGAACTTCGACTTCGAGAGCTTCACGGCAGGTGCGGTCTACAATGACGGGCTTACCCTTCGTGTGATCGGCGTCGATGACGGCAGCTTCGTCGGGGACCAGTTGTTCACGCTGAACACAACGGGCGAGACCGCGATCTCGCTCGACGACAACATCTTCGACAGCGTCGATCAGGTCGTGTTCCAGACCTTCGGCGGGACGCTCAACGCGGCCTATGCCGGCGTGGTGGGCTCGGCGCCCGACACGACCCACGCTTATTTCGACGATTTCATGATCGCCTGACGGCGTCGGAATGGCGGGCCGTGTCCCCCCACAAAGACTGGCGGCCCGTCGGTCCCGCTGCGCCTCGGCGTGGCGGGACCATCTTCAACAAGGAAGCATGTCATGCAGCGCCGGAAGCGGGGGCTTCCCGCGCTGTCCGCACTCCGTCTGAATCATCGCAGCCCGAAAACTCGGCTCTGACTCATGCAGCGACCGGTTCCAGCCAAGGACCGAGAATACGCTGCAGGTCCAGCCGCGCGCCCAGCCGGTTCGCCAGCAGATACATCCCGCCGAGCTTGCGGTGCAGGAAGAACGTCGCCATCGGCGGGATGTGCACGAACTCGCGGTCCCGCCCCAGATCGGTCCCCATCTCGCGCAGTCGCGAGACGATCTCGGTGTCCGAGAAATCGTATAGCCCCGGACGCCGCAATCCGGCGAATGCGATCTCCATCATGTCGAGAATGGCGTCCTGATGATCGCGGCGCGTCGCCTCGTCGAAGAACCCGATCGCCATCGCGTGGCGACGCACGCCGTCGCGGCTCTCGGCCAGCCCGCAGCGAAACAGGTCGCGGTAGTCCTCGGCCATCGCCCGGTCGACCGGCATCGCCGCGCCGAAATCCAGCAAAACGATCCGTCCGCTTTCAGGATCATAGCGGTAATTGGCGAAGTTCGGGTCCGACTGCATCCAGCCAAACTCGAACATCTCGCGCAGGACGAGATCGATCAGCCGCTCGGTCGCGCGGTCGCGCACCGCCTGAGGATGCTCCGCCATGCTCTCGATGCCGATGCCGGGCACGAAGGACATCGCCAGAACCGACCGCGTCGTCAGATCCTCGTGCAGATCCGGGACGATGTAGCGATCGTCCCCGGCGAGCAGCGATCCGAAACGCGAGAGCTGTTCGGCCTCGCGCAGATAGTCGGCCTCGTCGTGCAACTGGCGCTTCGCCTCCGCGAGAAACGGGCTGACATCGATGCCGTCCGGCACGAGACCGGCCATCCGGATCATCGAGGCCACGTTGTCGACATCGCTGTCGATGCTGCGCCGAACGCCCGGATACTGGATCTTGATCGCCAGATCGCGCCCGTCCCTGGTCTCGGCCCGGTGCACCTGGCCGATCGAGGCCGCCGCGATCGGCACGACATCGAAGCGCTTGAACCGGCCGAGCCAGCCGGTGCCCCATTCCCGGTTCAGCACCTGGCGCAGCTGCTTCGGCGGCATGTAGTCGGCATTCGCGCGCAGCCTGGCCATGATCTCGGCCAGTTCCGGCGGCAGCACGTCGCCCGTGTCCATCGAGATCAGCTGCCCGACCTTCATCGCAGCACCGCGCATCCGCGCGAGCTGATCGGCAAAGCGCGAGATGTTGGCCGGCGTCAGCAGAAGGTCGCGCAATTCGGGCCGCCGCCCCTGCGTCAGCTCGCGCACGCCGTTCACGGCCATGTTCCCGGCAATCCCGGTCGCGAGCGAGCCGAAATGGCCGAGGCGCGAGATCCGGCTGGACGGGACGGCGAAGGGACGGCTCACGGATCTGTCGGTCATGGCACTCGGTAAGCGGCTGCGTTCGTTCAGAGATAGGTCGCCGCGCGCCGTCTGACACTTCCCAAAGACAACACCCGGAAATGCACCGTTCGCATGCACGATCTCGCGGGTCAGACGGCCCTTCGAGTTGTCTGCAATGAGTGGGCAAACACGGCACTTGCCCTCCGGCGCAGCCGGGCCGCGTCCGCGCAGGAAGCCTCGATTACAAAGTGCCTAAAGCCCGGAGCACCCTCGAACTGCGATCTACCCTTCTCGACCGAGCATTCGCGGAGCGCCCTGCAAGCCGAAGGCGGCATCGGCCCGCCGCGAAACAAACCGCCCTCAGAAAGCGGTGTCCACTCCAACCCCCAACTGCGCCTTCACAGCGTCGATATCGCCGAGCACCCAGAGCGCCGTGATCTGCATGTCATCCGTCTCGAAGAATGCCGCCCCGGCCCAGCGGATCTCGCGCCCCGTCGCCGGCGCACCGAAAAACACATCGCGATGCACGCCGTGGAATTCCATGCGCGCCGCCGCGCGTGGCCCCTCCTCGACGATACTCACGATCGTGCAGATGTATCCGCCGAGCGCCGCGTGGACCGATCGCATGTACTCGATAAAGCCGTCCGGTCCGCGTTTCTCCGGACCGAGCGAACCGCGAAACCGGAAATCCGCGTGCAGGATCTCGCGCGCGACGTCCTCGTCGGCCCTGTTCCAGACCTCGTTGTAAAACCGTTCGATCAGCCGCGTTGGCGTCGTCTCGCGCATGGAACCCTCAGATCTTTCCCGTCACTTCCGCCCGCGAGAGATTGGGCAGACGCGAGGCCGTCAGCGCTCCCTCGGCCGTGATGCTCTCCGCCTCGAACGCTCTGCGCGCGCCGGGCAGTGCCTCGATCCGGCCCGCGAGATCGCTGAGACGCGGCCAACCCGCCAGACCGCCCGACATCTCCTCGCCCGGCGGATAGATCTGCATCCAGCGCATGCAGACGCAGAGATAGATATCGGGGATCGTGATCTCACTGCCCAGCAGACCGCCCTGCCCCAGTTGAGCCTCCATCAGGTCGAGGTGCGATTTCAGTCTTGCGCGCACGCCGGCGCGCAGTTCCGGCACGCGAGCCTCGGCCACGTAGCGGTTGGTGTAGAACGCAACCCGCAGATCCGCGTGCACCGTGTTCGAGAGGTAGAACATCCAGCGCAGCGCGGCCGCGCGCGCCGCCGGATCATCAGCCGCCGGCCCATGCGGCCCGAACTTGCCCGCGCGCTCGACCAGATGCCAGAGGATCGCGGCGGTCTCGAACAGCACCAGATCGCCATCCTCCAGCACCGGCAAAAGGCCCTGCGGGTTCTTCGCGAGAAACGCAGCGCGCTTGTGATCGCCCTCGCCGCGGTTGATCCGCACGCCCTCAAAGTCGAGGCCGAGCACTTCCAGCGCGATCCGGATCACCAGGTTGGCACTGTCGGGCGACCAGTAGAGGCGGATGGTCATCACGGGTCTCCGTGCGGGTTCCGCAAGAGCCTATATCGGACGCACAATCAACGGCGCGGGAAAAAGCGACCCCGGGCGCCTCAGAACGCGTCATCCTTGACCGCCTGCATCGAGACATGGGTCGATGTGTGCGCGACATGCGGCAACGCCGAGACGGTCTCTCCCAGCACCCGGCGATAGTCGGCCATGCCGCGCGTGCGCACTTTCAGGAGATAGTCGAACGCCCCGGCGATCATGTGGCATTGCTCGATCTCCGGCACGTCGCGCACCGCGTCGTTGAACGCGCGCAGCGCGCTCTCGGTCGTGCGGGACAGGCGCACCTCGACGAAGGCGACGTGCTCCTGCCCGAGGCGGGCCGGATCGGTCACCGCGCGGAACCCGGTGATCACGCCGTCGGTCTGCAACCGCTTCAGCCGGTTCTGGCACGGCGTCTTCGACAATCCGACGCGCTTGGCCAATTCGGTGACCGGAATCCGGCCCTCACGCCGCAGAATCGCCAGCATCTTGCGGTCGAACTGGTCCAGTTGCCCGTGATTTCCGGTATCGCGATCCATATTGCCCTCAATTTCTCAGAAGAACAGATCATATGCGGATAATTTGCTTCAGAACAGTCAAACTGCCCATAACTTAAGTGTTATGATGGATCATCAGACCAGGAGCCTTGGTATGCCGAGCCTGACCGACCTGCGCCGAACGATCCGCGACGCCCGCCACCGCGACGAGGCGGCCATCCTCTCCGCCCTGACGGACCATCACGCCCCGAGCGAGGCCATCCGCGCGGCGGCCGGGACGACCGCGATGGGCCTGATCGAGCATCTGCGCACCGACGCCTCCCCCGGCCTGATGGAGATCTTCCTCGCCGAGTACGGGCTCTCGACCGACGAGGGCATCGCGCTGATGTGCCTGGCCGAAGCCCTGCTGCGGGTCCCGGATACCGAGACCATTGACGCGCTCATCGAGGACAAGATCGCGCCGTCCGCCTGGGGCAAGCATCTCGGCCATTCGTCGTCGCCGCTGGTCAACGCCTCGACATGGGCGCTGATGCTCACGGGCAATGTGCTGCGCGAGCCGAAATCCGAGCACGGCATCTCCGCCCTGCTGCACGGTGCCATCAAGCGCGTCGGCGAGCCGGTGATCCGCGCCGCCGTCGCGCGCGCCATGAAGGAACTCGGCGCGCAGTTCGTCCTCGGCGAGACGATCTCCGACGCCATGGACCGGGCCCGTTCGTCCGAGGAAAATGGCTACACGTACTCCTATGACATGCTGGGCGAGGCGGCACTGACCGCCCGCGATGCCCGCGCCTATTTCGATGCCTATTCGGACTCGATCGCGCATCTCGCGGCCGAGGCCCGGTCCGGCGATCCGCGCGACAATCCCGGCATCTCGATCAAGCTCTCGGCCCTGCATCCGCGCTACGAGGAAAGCCAGCGCGAGCGGGTGATGACCGAGCTTGTCGAGCGCACCGCCCTGCTGGCCCGTCAGGCGCGAGAGGCCAATATCGGCCTCAACATCGACGCCGAGGAAGCGGACCGGCTCGACCTCTCGCTCGACGTGATCGAGGCCGTGCTCGCGGACCCTGCTCTCGCAGGATGGGACGGCTTCGGCGTCGTGGTCCAGGCCTACGGCACGCGGGCCGCGCCGGTGATCGACTGGCTGCACGCGCTGGCCGAGGCGCACGACCGGCGCATCATGGTGCGCCTCGTCAAGGGCGCCTATTGGGACACCGAGATCAAACAGGCCCAGGTCGACGGGCTGGAGCGCTTCCCCGTCTTCACCACCAAACCGGCCACCGACGTCTCGTGGATCTGCTGCGCCGAGAAACTGCTGGGCGCTGCCGACCGGATCTACCCGCAGTTCGCCACGCACAACGCCCATTCGGTTGCGACCGTGATCGAAATGGCCCACGCGCGCGGCATCTCGGCCACGGCCTACGAATTCCAGCGCCTGCACGGCATGGGCGAGGCGCTGCATGCCGAGGTCATGGCCCGGTTCGGAACGCGCTGCCGGATCTACGCGCCCGTCGGCGCCCACCGCGACCTGCTCGCCTATCTCGTGCGCCGCTTGCTCGAGAACGGGGCCAACAGTTCCTTCGTCAACCAGGTGCTCGACGAGGACGTCACGACCGCCGAGATCGCCGCCGATCCGTTCGCGGCCCCGATGACGCCGAACACCGCGATCGCGCGCCCATTCGATCTCTTCCAGCCCGAACGGCGCAATTCGCGCGGATGGGATCTGACCGATCCGGACGATCTCGACAGCATCGATGCCGCGATGGAACCCTATCTGGCGCACCGCTGGCGCGCGGGCGGAGATCTCGGCGAAGCGGTCGAGATCCGCAATCCCGCGGACCCGGAGGACCTTGTCGGCATCGTCGTCGAAACCTCGCAGAAGATGGCGACCGACGCGATCGCGGACGCAGCGCCCTGGACGGCGAACGGCGGCGAACGCGCCGAAATCCTGAACCGCGCCGCCGATCTCTACGAGGCGCATTTCGGCGAGATCTTCGCCGTCCTGACCCGCGAGGCCGGAAAGACCCGTCTCGATGCTATCGGAGAACTGCGCGAGGCCGTCGACTTCCTGCGCTACTACGCCGCCCGCATCCCGGGCCTGACCGATCCACCACGTGGGCGCATCGCCTGCATCTCGCCCTGGAACTTCCCGCTGGCGATCTTCACCGGCCAGATCGCGGCGGCACTCGCCGCCGGGAACGCCGTGCTGGCCAAACCGGCCGAGCAGACGCCGCTCACGGCGTCAATCGCGGTGCGCCTGCTGCATCAGGCCGGTGTGCCGCAAACCGCGCTCAGATTGTTGCCCGGCCAGGGTCACACGGTCGGCGCCACGCTGACCTCGGACCCGCGCATCGACGGCGTCTGCTTCACCGGCTCGACCGAAACCGCGCAGATCATCAACCGAACCATGGCGAGAACCCTCGCCCCCACCGCGCCGCTGATCGCCGAGACCGGCGGGCTGAACGCGATGATCGTCGACTCCACGGCCCTGCCGGAGCAGGCAATCCGCGATATCCTCGCCTCCAGCTTCCAGTCAGCGGGCCAGCGCTGCTCGGCCCTGCGCGTGCTCTACGTGCAGGAGGACATCGCCGAGCCTTTCGTCGAGATGCTGACCGGTGCCATGGACGAACTCCGCGTCGGCGATCCGCGCGATCTCGCCACCGATGTCGGCCCCGTCATCGACGCCGAGGCCGAGAGCCAGATCCGCGCCCATATCGAGGCCGCCCGCGCCGAGCGTCGTATCTTGCACGAATTGCAAGCGACCGAAGCCATAGCAGCGTCCCCACCAGACCCCCAGAACCACACCGGCAACGCCGGAGATCGCGGAACGTTCATCGCACCGACCCTGATCCGCGTCGGCGGCATCGCCGATCTCGACCGCGAGATCTTCGGTCCGGTCCTGCACCTCGCCACCTGGAAAGCCGAGGATCTGGACGCAACCATCGACGCCATCAACGCTACCGGTTACGGGCTGACCTTCGGCATGCACTCGCGCATCGACGACCGGATCGCCCAGGCGACCGAGCGCGTGCGCTGCGGCAACATCTACATCAACCGCAACCAGATCGGCGCCATTGTCGGCTCGCAACCGTTCGGCGGCGAAGGACTCTCGGGCACGGGGCCGAAAGCAGGCGGCCCGGACTACGTGGCGCGCTTCACGCGACCCGAGCGTATCGCGATCGCACCGCGCGTGATCGCGCCCGCGTCCCCGCTCGATGCGGCGAGCCTCGCCGATCTCCGGCAACGGATCGATGCCGCCCGGCTGAGCGAACAGGAGATCTCGCACTCTCTGCCCGGACCGACGGGAGAGTCGAACCGGCTTTCGACCCTGGCGCGCGGCGTGGTGCTCTGCCTCGGCCCAGGGCGTGATGCAGCGCTCGAGCAGCTCGCGGCAGTGCAGGCCACGGGTTCGCACGCCATCGCCGTGGCCGAGGACCTTCAGCGCGACGAGGGGCTCGCCGGTCGCCTCTCGCCGGACGATCTGGCGACGCTCGAAGGCGTCGACGCGGTGATCGCATGGCACGATGACGACACCCTGCGGACCTATCGTCAGGCGCTGGCCGACCGCGACGGCGCGCTGATCCCGCTGATCGCCGAAACCGATGTCTCCACGCGCTGCCGCATCGAGCGCCATGTCTGCATCGACACCACCGCTTCGGGCGGAAACGCCAGCCTGCTGGCAGGCGCCGCCTGACGCTCAGGCGACCCGTTGCGAGCGCGGGCTTTCATCCATCAGCGCCGTCAGTTGCCGGTTCAACCGCAGCGACAGGTCCAGCTTGACCGAAGCCATGCCCGGATCGTCCCACAGGTTGTGCGTCTCGTTCGGGTCCTCTGCCAGATCGTAGAGCTCGCCCCAGTCCTGATCCCGATACACCGTCAGACGGTGCCTGCCGGTCAGCAACGCCCGGACGCGCGCGGGTGCCTCGAACCCCAGCCGCGCGCCGCCGTCATTGTATTCGATCAACAGATCGTCCCGGACCTGGCCACCGTCCAGAACGTGCAGCAGGCTCTCGCCCTGCATCCCGAAATACGGCGCCAGCCCGGCGCGTTCCAGCACCGTAGCACCGATATCGACGGTCGATGCAAGGGCGCGGTTCACACCCGTCTGTGCCGCCGGATCGGACCAGATAAACGGCACCCGCGTGATCGACCGGAACGGCAGAGCGCCCTTCAACAGCATGTTGAAATCGCCGAGGTAATCGCCGTGGTCCGAGTTGAAGCAGACCACCGTGTTGTCGATCAGCCCGGTCTCGCGCAGCGCCTCCATGACGCCGCCAACCGCGTCGTCGACCATCGCGACCATGCCCGCCGTCAGTGCCATCGCCTCGCGCAATCGCGCCTCGTCCAGCATCATCGCAGTCTGAGGCGTCGTCTGCCCGCCAGCGCCCCGCCAGTTCTCGTGCATCCAGCGCATCGGCGGGGTCGGGTTACGATGCGCCTCGTATGGCAGGTTCAGGTCGAACTCGTCCGGCCCGTACATGTCCCAGTACCGCCCCGGCGGATTGAACGGATGATGCGGGTCGGGGAAACTCACGAACAGGAAGAATGGCGCGTCGCCCTGCGCCCGCAGATAGTCGATCGACCGGTCGCGGATGTAGGCGGTCGGATAGAGCTCCTCCGGGATCGGAGTCCGGTAAGCCTGCGGGCAGGTGTAGTTGTGCGCCAACTCGTTGGCGTCATCGTGCAGCGCCTGCCAGTCCGACGCCGTCTCGCGAAACCACTGGTGATAGTGACCGCCGCAGCGATCGCCGTGCACGGTGACCATGTCGATGTGCTGAAACCCGTAGTAGGGTGTCGGGAACACGTAGCGCCCGTCAGCCTCGTAGCGCCCCGGCTCCTCGTGGCCATAGTCAGACGCATCCGGCTTCCACGCCTCGGCCAGCGACCCCGTTTCGACCGTCTTGCGCCCGATCGGCGGCTTGTCGGTGAACGGCTGCAGGTGCGACTTCCCGATGGCCGCCGTCCGGTAGCCGCCTTCCGCCAGCACATCGACGAACGTGTTGGCCGAGGCGGGCAGGACACAGCCGTTATAGCGCAGCCCGTGCACGCTCGGATACCGCCCGGTCATCAGCGACGCCCGGTTCGGCATGCAGACGGGCGAGGCCGTGTGGAAGTTCTCGAACCGCATCCCGCAGGCTGCAATCGCGTCGATGTGCGGCGTCTTCACGACCGGATGCCCGTAACAGCCGAGCCAGTCGGCGCGCTGCTGATCGGTGATGAAGAAGACGAAATTCGGTCTGTCGGTCATGTCTCGGCTTTCATCAGCAGGTCGGCCAGCGCGTCCGGCATCTCGACCATCGCATCGTGCAGGCACGGCAGGCGATGGCAGATCCAGGCCGGGTCATCGGCATAACGGTCATGGAACTGGCGGAACGGCGACGGATTGTGTTCGTCGCACAGGATATAGCTCCGGTGGGCGACCTCGGCCTCGCGGCCGGTCAGCACCACGCCGCGGTCGAAACAATTGGCGGGATGCGGCGTGCACATGCGGCGCAGCCAGGCGAGATCCTCGGCGCGCGCGGCCCAGCGCTCGAACCCGGTCGGTGCGACCATGCCGTCCACGGTCGCCGCGCGGATCTCGGCGGCGCGTTCAGGCGGCGCGAAGGCCGTGGCGCCCTGCCCCGACTCCGTGGGCACGAAGGCATCTAGATAGACCAGATGCGCGATCCGTTCCGGCACCTGAGCGGCAACCCCTGTGATCACCATCCCGCCATAGGAATGTCCGACCAGCATGACATCCCGCAGATCACGCCATTCCAGCACCTGCACGATATCGGCGACGTGTGTCTCCGGCCCCGCGACCGCGCGCACGAGATGGGAGCGCTCGCCCAGCCCGGTCAGCGTCGGCGCGTGAACCTCGTGTCCCGCGGCCTCCAGCAGCGGCACCACGCGCTCCCAGCACCAGCCGCCGTGCCATCCGCCGTGGACCAGGACGAAGCACGTCATGCAGCGGCGACCTCGCGCCGTCCGTAGTGCAGCGCGAGCATCCCGGCGACCGCCGCAATCGTCGGTCCGTGCACCCAGACCGGGCCGGTCATCACAAGACCCGCCAGCGCCAGCCGCAATGCGACTGCTCCCGCGCCCAACGGTCCGCGATCGAATGCGGCCAGCGCGCTCGCCAGCAGATAGAGCGCCAACACCAGCCGCGCGATCAGCCAGATCATCGCCAGAAGACCCGCGCCGTCCTCATATCCCGGCAGATTCCCCCCGGCGCCGGAGTTCGGATCGATCAGGGCCGCATCGATCAACAGCAGTTCCGGGTAGAACGCGAAGACGAACGGGATCACGAACATCACGACGCCCGAGCGCACCGCCGAGAACCCGGTCGCCATCGGCTCGGCCCGCGTGATGGTCGAGGCCGCGAAGGCCGCGATTGCCACCGGCGGCGTGATCGCCGAGGCGACCGCGAAGTAGAAGATGAACATGTGCGCCGTGAAGGTCGCGATGCCCAACCCGGCCAGCATCGGCCCCATCAGGAGGGCAACGTTGATATAGGCCGGCACCGTCGGCATCCCCATGCCGAGCAGGATCGCCAGCAGCATCGTCACCATGAGTGCCAGGAACAGGAACACCGGCGCCCCGGCCGCACTGATATCCAACCCCCGCAGCCAGCCCAGAATGTCATGCGCGATGAACGTCGATAGCCCGGTGAAGTTCAGGCAGAAATCGATCACCGAAACGGCGAGGAACATCAGGTAGAGCGTGCTCATCAGCACGCCTGCCTCGCTCAGCGCCCGCACGATCTTCGCAGGCTGCGCCCGCACCTCGGGGTCGAGGAACAACAGCCCGATCAGCAGCAGCACCGCCCACCAACCGGCAGAGCCCGCATCGCCCGCCGAATTCTGCACCAGCTCCAGCAGCCAGGGCAGATCGGCCGACACGCAGCCCTCGGCCGGGATGCCGATCGCGAAGGCAACCCAGCCGCAACCCACCGCCTCCTTCGGGGTCAGGAGCAGGATCAGGATCAGCAGGATCGGCCCGAAGATCATCGCCAGATTCAGCCGGTCCTGCCCGGTCAGATGCATCTCCTCGGTCACAGCACCGACTGCCTCGATCCCCTGCTTGCGCGCCTGGAACACGACCGACAGGAACAGGCAGCCGAAATACGCGATCGCCGGGATGATCGCCGCGATGATGACCTCGCGATACGGCACGAGCGTGAGCGAGGCCAGCACGAACGCCGCCACCCCCATCACCGGCGGCATGATCTGCCCGCCCGAGGACGCCGCCGCCTCCATCCCGCCGGCGAACACCTTGTTGAAGCCGCGCCGCAGCATCATCGGGATCGTCAGCACGCCCGTGGAGAGCACGTTCACCACCGGCCCGCCCGAGATCGTCCCGAAGAACGCCGAAGACACGATCGCCGCATGGGCCGGCCCGCCACGCAACCGCCGCGTCCAGCGAAACGCGATCTTGATCAGCGAGCGCCCGCCGGCCGAGGCCCCGAACAGCGCGCCCAGAACGATGTAGGGGAACACCGTGTTCAACAGGATGCCCATGAACTGGCCCAGCAACCCGCTGGCGTTGTTCACGAGGATATCGTGCACCTTCGGCCGCCCGTCGATCAGCTGGCGCGGCTCGCCGCCCAGCTTGGTCACCAGGTACTTGTTGATGTCCTCGGCACCCAGAAAGTACCAGACCGTGATCGTCGCCAGCGTGTAGAGCGCGATCAGGATCGCCACCAGCACCAGCGGCAGCGACCAGACCTTGATGTTGTACCCCAGAAAGACCGCGATCGCCGCGCCGACAATGGCGAACAGCCAGACCCCGGTCGTGTTCAGGCACTGCGGATCGTCGACCGTGTCGGGGATCGGCAGGCCGTAGAGCTCGGCGAACTCCTGCTCCTCCTTCAGGCTGCGCGCCAGCAGCTCGGCACGCTCGCCGGTGATCTGGTCGATCAGGCAGACCGCGTCGATCTCGATCAGGTAGGTCAGCGCCACCGCGACCGCCATCACCACCAGTGCTAAGTCCATCGCCAGCCCGGCCCGGCCGTGCGACCGCGCAAAGGCATGGCGCAGCGCCACGATCACCATCATCAGCACGAAGGCCAGCGGATAGAGGTACTGGTACTCGAACTTGCGGATCGCGAAGGTCGGATCGCCCGCCAACTCCACTGCCCAGGCGTCCAGCCCCGGGATCGACGGGATGTTGTTCACCATCCCGATCGCCACCAGCCCCAGGCCCAGCGCAAAGGCCGCGCGCCCCGCCCGGTCGTTCGGCGCCTCCGGCGATGCGTTCGGTCCAGCCTGGGCGCTGGTTTCGGTGCTCATGCCCCCGCGCGGGCCGCTCGGATCCGCGCCCGGATCAGGGCTTGGCGCAGTCCGGCACGGAATAGCCCGCCTCTTCCCAGGCCGCGACAGCACCCGGATGGTACTTCAGCGGGTTCGGCCCGCAGAACCCGGACTCGACCGCATCCAGCACGCCGACCCCGATGGTCCCGGCCCACGGCGTCTTCGCCTTCAGCGCGTCCATCGAATCGATATACGCCGTGGTCAGCGCCTTCGCGAGCGCGTCCGACATCGACTTGTTGACGATCTCGGCGCCGGTGATGTTGACCGCCCGGAACGTCGCGTCCTCCGAGACGATCTTCACGTCGTCGCCGTACCCCATCTCGGTCACGGCAATCTCGCGCGGCGCATTGCCCGGCGTGCGCGCCCATTTCTGGAACGCATCCGAGGAATAGGTCGCCTTCGGGACCGAGATCAGCGTCATCGCGCCCGCCGCCTGCCCGGCCGCCACCCGGTCCGAGGGAAAGGTCAGCGGCAGCAGGTTCATGTCCGCCGTGCCGTCGGCGATGGTCTTGTTCGCCTGGCCCCAGTTGACCTGCACGCCCTTGTAGTCGTCGCCCTCCTTGATGCCGCCGACAAGCTGCAGCATCTGGCGCGCCCCCACGAGCGCACCGCCGCGCGGCGGCCCGTTATAGATCGTCAGGCCCTTGAGCTGCTCGTACGAGGTCACGCCCTTGCTCTGGAAGCCGAACAGCATGTAGGCGCCGAAATTGTAGGGGTAGAGCGCGCGCAGGTTCTCGGCCAGCGCCGCCCCCTCCTTGCCCTGCTTCGAGTACGGCCCGCGCCCGAGCTTCAAGAGGAACGGCAGCACCAGCGGCGCCACGCCGACATCCGTCGTGCCATTGGCGATGTTGATCACCGTGTTGGTCAGCGTCTGCCCGGCCTGCACCTGCAGGTTGGCGATGCCCGCCGCCCCCGCGACCTCGGCCAGATGCGTCACCGACAGGTGCGGCGCCCCGCCCGGAGCCGCCGTCTCGGCACTCAGGTTCTCCGCCGCTTGGGCAAGCGAAAAGGTTCCGATGGCCGTCAACGCCACCAGCGTTTTCATGAGCTTCATGGTTCGTCCTCCCGGGTCCGGCTTCTGCGCCGGTCTGTTGTTGCATCCGACCGAACCACAGGAATGCCGCGGCGGCAACCTCGGGGCGAGCCGTACGCGCAGAAATCATGGCATGGGCGGGCGGTGCGGGAGGCGCGGTGCCGTCAGTCCGGGAAGCGGATATTCGGCCACATCTGCCGCAGCTTCTCGACAATCGGGCGCAGCAATTCCGCCACCGCACCCATTTGTTCAAAGGCCCACGCGGCCTTCGCTGCACTCCAACCGATTTCCGGACCCAAAGCCTTTATGCTCGATGCGGCGCTGAGAATGGTCACCGCGACGCTTCCGACAGCCAGCATCGTTGATCTGCGCCGTTTCTTCGCGTCCTCGGTCTGCCGGTCGCTCAAGACCTCCAATCTGGCGGCGTTGCCTTCCACGATCTCCCGAATTTCGGCGCCGATCATGTGCTCCCGCGCATCCAGTGCTTCCAATACCTTTTGGGGCAGATCGGGCACTGCATCCGCGTCAATCTCCGCTGCCTCGGCCGCGTCCTCCAGATCCTCCTCGGCCGGGAAGTGCGTCATCATCTGGCGGTGCGTCTCGTGGAACGCGGCGAACCCGTCCGCCACGACGCGTGGGGTATCGGAATTGTCGTCGATCAGCCCGCCGACCATCGCCGCCAGCACGTTCGGCGTGTTCGGAATGAAGGCGTGCAGATCCTGCCCGACCGCCGTGCGATACCGTTGCAGATAGCGTTCGATATCCGGATGCGCCCGGTTGCTGCGCGCCTGCTCCAGCAGCAGGTCCGCCGCCTCTCCGGCCGCGACCATCAATGCGGCCTGTCGTTCGGGGTTCAGCGAGTTCCGGCCCGAGGCCGCTTCTGGTGCTCCCCCGCGCAGCACCGGATTGTCCTCGTCGTCGCTCTGCCACTCGGCATCGACAACCTTGGGAAGGTTCACGGGCTCGGACGACGCGCCCGCCCCCGGCGATCCATTGAACTCCGGGTGCCTGCCGTTCAGGTACCAGAGCGTTTCCCGCGCGCAGACTTCGGTATCTCCTCGCTTGTTGATAGCAGCTAGCGCTTCATCGGCTTCGGCCGCGGGCGTGCCTTTGTAACTCAGCCTCCGCAACCCGCTCATACGTGCAAGCGCCGTCAGGTCCGAGACCTGCGTGTTGTCGAGGCGTAGCTGCTGCAACCCGCTCAGACCCGCAAGCGCCGTCAGATCCGAGACCTGCGTGTTGTCGAGGTCTAGCTGCTGCAACCCGCTCAGACCCGCAAGCGCCGTCAGATCCGAGACCTGCGTGTTGTCGAGGTCTAGCCGCTGCAACCCGCTCAGACCCGCAAGCGCCGTCAGGTCCGAGAATTGCGTGATGTTGAGGGATAGCTCCAGCAAACCGCTCAGACCCCCTAGCGCCGTCAGGTCCGAGACCGGCGTGAAGTGGAGGGATAGCGTCTGCAACCCGCTCAGACCCTCAAGCGCCGTCAGGTCCGAGACCTGCGTGTTGCTGAGGTGTAGCTCCTGCAACCCGCTCAGACCCGCAAGCGCCGTTAGGTCCGAGACCTGCGTGCCGTTGAGGATTAGCACCTGCAAACCGCTCAGACCCGCAAGCGCCGTCAGGTCCGAGACCTGCATGTTGTCGAGGAGTAGCGTCTGCAACCCGCTCAGATCCGCAAGCGCCGTCAGGTCAGAGATTGGCGTGTGGCTGAGGTCTAGCACCTGTAACGCACTTAGGTCCGAGATTTCCGGCGGGAGTTCCGTCAGCACGCGCGTTTTGTTACCGGTAACAATAGGGTTGAGATTCAGGTCCGTCGCGCCGTACGCCTTCGCCTCGGCGACCTTCTGGCGGGCGAATTCATGGGCGGCAGCGCGCTCGGCCTCGCTGTATTCTCTAACTCTACGCATCGCGTGCACTCCCGCCCCGGCAATCGTCCCGGATTGGGGCATGGCGCGGCGTGGGCGTCAAGGGTGGTCGGCCCGCCACACCGTCAACCAACCCGCACGGCCCCGGCTGTGCGCGCCGGGGTCTCGATTCACCGCGAAAACCGGCGAAGCCTTCGACCAAGCCTGCGCCCGAACATCGGCCCGCAAAACGGCCAAAACACGGATTTCGAGCCGTTTGCCCACGTGAACATCAGCCTGCGCAAAACCAGTCAGGCTAAATAGCCATCCTTGAAAATCAGGATTCCGGCGCCCACGTCCACCTCGATATCCATCTGACCGAGGTGGGTAAGTGCGGCCCGGATCAGTGGCCCAGGATCTGGCTCAGGAACAGCTTGGTGCGATCCGACTGCGGGTTCGAGAAGAACTCTTCCGGCTCGTTCTGCTCGACGATCTGACCGGCGTCCATGAAGATCACCCGGTTCGCGACCTGTCGGGCGAAGCCCATCTCGTGCGTGACGCAGATCATGGTCATCCCGTCCTCGGCCAGGCTGATCATGGTGTCGAGGACCTCCTTGATCATTTCGGGATCCAGCGCCGAGGTCGGCTCGTCGAACAGCATGATCCGGGGCTTCATGCAGAGCGAGCGCGCGATGGCCACGCGCTGCTGCTGCCCGCCAGACAATTGTCCTGGATATTTAGCGGCTTGCTCGGGAATTTTCACCTTCTCCAGGAAGTGCATCGCCGTCTCTTCGGCCTCGGCCTTCGGGGTCTTGCGCACCCAGATCGGGGCCAGCGTGCAGTTCTCCAGGATCGTCAGGTGCGGGAACAGGTTGAAGTGCTGGAAGCACATCCCGACCTCGGCCCGGACCTTGTCGAGATTCTTCAGATCGCTGTTCAGCTCCGTCCCGTCGACGATGATGTCGCCCTTCTGGTGCTCCTCGAGCCGGTTGATGCAGCGGATCAGCGTCGACTTGCCCGAGCCCGACGGCCCGCAGACGACGATGCGCTCGCCGCGCATGACGGTCAGGTTGATGTCCCGCAGAACGTGGAAATCGCCGTACCACTTGTTCATCCCGCGGATGGTGATGGCCTCTTCGTCGGAGACCTGCATTTTCGAGCGGTCGGCGGTGAGCTCCTGAGCCAGTTCGTTCATGATCGCCTCCTATCGGTGATCGGTTGCCAGCTTGCGCTCCAGGTACATCGAGTACCGGGACATGCCGAAGCAGAAGATGAAGAAGAAGAGCCCGACAAAGAGGTAGAGCTCGGTAAAGACGCCGTTCCAGGCCGCATCGGCGCGGATGGCGGTAGAGAGGCCCAGCGGATCGAGCAGGCCGATGATGATGACCAGCGTCGTGTCTTTGAACAGGCCGATGAAGCTCGAGACGATGTTCGGGATCGAGATCTTCAGCGCCTGCGGCAGGATGATCAGCCGCTGCGCCTGCCAGTAGGTCAGACCCATGGCATCGGCGGCCTCGTACTGGCCCTTGGGCAGCGCCGCGATGCCGCCGCGGATGACCTCGGCCATGTAGGCGGCCGAGAACAGGGTTACCATGATGCAGACGCGCAGGATGATGTCGAAGTTGGTGCCGGGCGGCAGGAAGTAATTCAGCAGCGTCGAGGCCACGAAGAGCAGCGTGATCAGCGGCACGCCGCGGATGAACTCGATGAAGCCGACCGAGATCGTCTTGACGATGAAGAGCTTGGATTGCCGCCCCAGCGCCAGCGCGATGCCGATGGGCAGCGACGCCGCGATCCCGGTCACGCCGATGATCAGCGACAGCAGGAAGCCGCCGAGCAACCCGCTCTCGACGCCCGACAGCCCGATGTTCAGGATCGAGCTGAGCACGCTGTCGAGCGGTGTGACCAGCAGCAGGAACCACAGGATCACGGCGAGTACGCTGGCGATCAGGGTCACGATCGGCCCGAAAGCCTCGCCGACGACCTTGTCGATTGCGTCCCCGCCATAATTGTAGACGGCCCAGCCGACGACCGGTCCGGCCAGCACCAGCACCGGGCCCCAGATCGTGCCACCCCAGATCAGCCAGTAGGCAAGTGCCGGGTAGATCGCGGTCAGCCACAGGATCTTGCGCGGTGCGCTCTCGAACAGCACCGGCCAGAGCGACACCAGCAGCAGCACGAAGGCAAGCGTCGGACGCCAATACGCCTCGACCGGGTAGAAGCCGAAGATGTACTGCCAGAACCGTTCCACGATGACGGCGAAGCAGGCGCCGGTGGCCTCGGCCCGGCAACCCCGGAGCGACATGTCCTCGGGCGTCCAGGAACTGTCGATGAACCAGGGCAGCGCCGATGAGGCGAGCCAGAGCAGGAACAGCACCGACAGCACAGTCAGGATGGCGTCGGTGATGGACGAGAACAGATTGTCCTTGATCCATTTGACCGGGCCGACCGCATTCGCCGGCGGTGGCGAGGGCGGGATCTGCGCGGTAGCGACGAAGGCGACGGAATTCTGGCTCATCTCAGCGCTCCTTCAGCTTCGTGCGTTCGTTGTAGAGGTTCATGAAGAACGAGATCGTCAACGAGACGGTCAGGTAGAACGCCATCAACAGAAGGATCGTCTCCATCTCGCGGCCCGTCTGGTTCAGCGTGATGCCGCCCAGCGTGCCGGTCGCGTCCATGTAGCCGACGGCGATGGCGAGCGACGAGTTCTTCGTCAGGTTCAGATACTGGCTGATCAGCGGCGGCACGATCACGCGCAGCGCCTGCGGCAGGATCACGAGGCTCATGGTGCGGCCGGGCTGGATGCCGAGCGCGAAGGAGGCCTCGGTCTGGCCCTTGGACACCGACTGGATGCCGGCGCGCACCGCCTCGGCGATAAAGGCACCGGTGTAGAGGCTCAATGCGATCCAGAGCCCGATGAAGGACTCGCGCACATAGGTGCCGCCCTTGAAGTTGAAGCCCTTGAGTTCGGCGTAACCGAGGTGGAAGCCGAGCACGAGCAGCACGACGATCAGCGGCACGAAGATAACGCCCAGACGGTACCAGAGCACATTCGCCGGGCGGTCGCCGGTCGATGCCTGCGTGGCATCCGCCCAGGCACCGATCCGGCCGGAGATGAAGATGCCGGCGGCGACCACCGCGAAGATCGCAGCCAGATCGAGCGAGATCTTGAACAGACCGAGGTCCAGATCGCCGAGCGAGCGCGAGAACAGCGGCTCGGGGAAATAGAAACCGCGGTTGGTGAAGATGATCGCGCCCGTCTCCTGCCCGCGGAAATCGCGGGGGGCTGGCAGCGTTTCGTTGACGACCGCGACGACGATGATGATCCAGAGCAGCACCGGCACGTTGCGGAACGCCTCGACGTAGATCGTCATCAGGCGCGAGATGATCCAGTTCTTCGACAGCCGCGCCACGCCCGCGAGCACGCCCAGAACCGTCGCCGTGATGCAGCCGACAAGCGCCAGGACCAGGGTGTTCATGATGCCCAGAACCGCCGCGCGGCCATGGGTCGATTGCGACGTGTACTCGAGCAGGCGCTGGTTGACGTCGTAGCCCGAGGTCGAGAACAGGAAGCTGAAATTGAAATCCTTGCCGAGCGCCTCGAGATTGGCGATCGCGTTGCTGACCAGCCAGGCGAAGCTCAGCATCAGGGCGAACAGGGCGACGATCTGGATCGTCATGCCGCGGTAGCGCGTATCGTAGATTAGCTGACTGAGTCTGAAGCCTTCAGCCGGTGGGTTTGCTGTCACGGCCATTCTCGTACCCCCCTACAAGGTCGGAAGCGACACCCGGCGCAACTACGCTGCGCCGGATAGAAAAAGGGCGCGCTCCGGTCGAAGCGCGCCCCAGATCCGATTAGCGGAACGGCGGGGTGTAGAGGATGCCGCCGTCGGTCCACAGCGCGTTCACACCGCGTCCCAGGCCGATCGCCGTGTTCGGGCCGATGTTGGCGTCGAAGATCTCGGCGTAGTTGCCGCCGACTGAGAGCGCGCGCTTGGCCCAGTCCTTGTCGAGGCCCAGCATGCCGCCGAGGTCACCCTCGGTGCCCAGAAGACGGTTGACTTCCGGATTGTTGCTGCCGCCTGCCATCTCGTCGAGATTGGCCGACGTCACGCCCAGCTCCTCGGCCGTGATCAGCGCGTTCAGGGTCCAGCGGACGATGTCGCCCCACTGGTTGTCGCCGTGGCGGACCAGCGGACCGAGCGGCTCTTTCGAGACGATCTCGGGCAGAACGACGTGTGCCGACGGATCCTCGAAGGTCGCACGGGTCGCTGCGAGGCCCGATGCGTCCGTCGTGTAGACGTCACAGGCATTCGCCAGGTACTTCTGCTGCGCTTCGGCGTTGGTCTCGATCGGAACCGGCTCGTAGCTCATGTTGTTGGCGCGGAAGAAGTCGGCCAGGTTGAGCTCGGTGGTCGTGCCGGTCTGGATGCAGACCGTGGCGCCGTCCAGTTCGGTCGCCGAGCTGACGCCCAGGCCCTTCGGAACCATGAAGCCCTGACCGTCGTAGTAGTTCACGCCGACGAACTCGAAGCCGAGGTCGACATCGCGCGAGAACGTCCAGGTCGTGTTCCGGGCCAGCATGTCGACTTCGCCCGAGGCCAGAGCCGTGAAGCGCGTCTTGCCGGTCGTCGGCACGAACTTGACCTTCGAGCCGTCGCCCAGGACCGCCGCCGCAACGGCGCGGCACATGGTGACGTCAAAGCCGGCCCACTCGCCGTTGGCGTCCGGAGCTGCGAAGCCGACGAGGCCGGTCGAGACGCCGCATTTCAGCTCGCCTGCCGCCTTGACGTCTTCCAGCGTCGTCGCCGAAGCCGCACCGGCCACGAGACCGGCGGCTGCCAGCGCGCCTGCAAAAAGGGTGGTTTTCATTGCATACCTCTTCCCAATACCCCGATACGGGGTGGGCCTCCCTGGCCCAGGTTGCTTTAGTACGGGGTCGTCCCCGCCCCGACCATGTGCTGGCTTGATGCAGTGCGTCAAGAACTGTGATGACTTTCTGACAAACCGTTCTGATTCTGAGCGGAATCCGGTCATGCGGTCGCACGCTCGGTGCCCACTTGACGCAGCGCACGCGGAACCTTCGCCCTCTGGTTGTGCTGCAATGGCGCAACGTCACGCCAGCCGCGATAGGAAATGCCACAGTCGAACGGATTGTGCGCAAGAAAATGAGTCATCACTCATCTGACGCAGCGTCATCCGAATCATCGCAGTGTGATCAGATCGCGCCTCGGCTGCGCCACTTGGCCCGCACCTGATCCGGCGTCTCGACGGCTGTAGACCTCCCGGTCAACGTAGATGATCGCATCGTCGCCTCGAGCCTGTCGGCGAGAGGCTCGATGCACAGCTAACGAAAGCCATTCTGCACCGGGCTTGGCCGACAACAGTATCCCGGTCAGGTGATCAGGATGAACTGGTCCTCGTCCAGATCGGTTGCCGTCGTGCTGAGGAGCGAGATCGAGCCGTCGCCGTAATCCACAGTGGTCCGGGTGCCGGCCTGCGTGATCGACAGATCCGTGAAGGCCAGTCCCGTCGCCGACAGGTCGATCTGGTCGATTCCGATCTCGAAATCCTTGATCGTGTCGATCCCGTCGCCCGGCGCGAAGACGAAGACATCGGCGTCGCCCTCACCCGCAAGGAAGTCGTTCCCGGTGCCGCCGATGATCCGGTCTGCCCCGTCGCGGCCCTGAATCCGGTCATTGCCCGCCCCGCCGTCGACGGTGTTCGCCGCCGCGTTGCCCTGCAGCCAGTTGTCGCCGTCCGAGCCGGTCAGGTCGACCGAAGCCGTGGTCGAGATCCGGGCCGCCTCGATGTTGTCGGGCAGCGTGAAGTCGGCATAGGCGTAGACGGTGTCATAGCCCTCGTCGGCGAGTTCGGTGACGACCGTGCCGCTGTCATAGACCCAGTAGCGGTCGTCGCCCGCGCCGCCGACCAGGGTCGCGCCGTCCTCGAGCACGCGCAGTCGGTCGGCACCGCCTAGGCCCTCGACGACCAGCGGACCGGAGCGCTCGAACAGGGTGTCGTCGCCCTCGGTTCCGATGATCCTTTCAATCGGGGCCGGCGAGCCGAGCGGCGTGACGAAATCGTCGATGCTGAGGTCGGCCGCGTTGACGTCGCGCAGCACGAGCTGGCCGTCGCGGTGGATCACCACGGCGCCGAGCGTATGGTCGGCGATGGTCATGCCGCTGAACGGAACGCCGAGCGGCGTGAAGTCGATGAGATCCTGGCCGATCGTGAAGTCCAGCGCCACGTCATCACCGGCATCGAGGCCGATGACGAAGATGTCGTTGCCGAGCCCGCCTTCGTAGACGTCGTCGCCAAGCCCACCGTCCAGCGTGTCGTCACCCGCGTTGCCGTCCAGGCGGTCGTTGCCGATGCCGCCGATCAGCACGTTGTCGCCGGAATTGCCGTTCAGCCAGGCACCGGTCGAACCGGCGGTCAGCGAGAGGTTCGCCGAGCCGCGAAGCGATGCGCTTTCGATGTGATCGGGCAGAACGTAGTCGGTGTGGACGTAGACCCGGTCGTAGCCCTCGAACGGCAGTTCCGTAATCGCCGTGTCGGATTCGTAGACATAGTAGGAGTCGTTGCCCTCACCCCCGATCAACGTCGCATCGCCCGACAGCACCCGGATGAGATCCGCCCCGTCGAGACCTTCGAGAACCAGCGGGCCGAGCGCTTCGGACAGGATGTCGTTGCCAGGCGTGCCGGTGATTGTCGGTGCCGGCGCGCGGGCCGAGAAGATGAAATCGTCTTCGGTCAGATCGGCGGCAAAGACGCCGGTCAGGGTGATCACGCCGTCCGGGTGCGTGATCTCTGCGCCACCCGTGCCGTCTGCAATGGCGAGATCCTCGAACTGGACGCCGATGGCCCGCAGGTCGATCAGATCCTCACCCCGGGTGAAATCGATGACGGTGTCATCGCCCGCATCGGCCTCGATCAGGAAGATGTCCTCGCCAGAGCCGCCTTCGAGCGTGTCGTTGCCGATGCCGCCGCCCAGCGTGTCGTTGCCGCCCCGGCCCGAGATCGAATTGTCCGCGCCGTCGCCGATGATCTGATCGCCGAGATCGGACCCGACGACAGTCTCGATGCCGTTCAGCACGTCGTCCTGCGCGAAGCCGCCGACACCGGCCGTGCCATCGAGCGCAAGAACGATTGGCGCGTCGGAATTCTCGTAACTGACCCGATCGGCAGTGCCTTCGCCGGTGAAGCTTTCCGCCTCGGCCGTTGCAAGTGCGTCGAGCACGGTGGCGTCTTCGACCGTCACCGTGATCTCCTGCGTGAAGGTCAGGGCGCCATCGCTGACGGATACATCGACTTCGTAGGCATTGTCGCCATCGGCCGAACCGGGCGCTTCGAAGTCCGGCGCATCGACGAAGTTGAGGTCGCCGCTGGTCGCGTCGATCTCGAACAGCGCCGCGTCGGCGCCGCCACTGATCGCGAAGGTCAGCGCATCGCTCCGGTCAGCGTCGCGGGCCTGAACCGCACCGATCTGCGTGGTGTTCTCCGCAATGGCGAACGCCGCGTCGGAGATGATGTCCGGCGCATCGTTCTGGCCGAGGATCGTCACATTGACCGTGTTGACCTCGGAGGTGTCGACACCATCGGAGATGACGTATTCGGCCTCGAAGGTCAGCACATCGCCTGCCGCGAGGAACTCGAACTGACCCGGTGTGATCGTCCATTCCGTGTCCGGCCCCGAAACCGTCGAACTAATGTCGATCTCGAAGTCCTCGAAGCCCGCGATATCGGTGATTGCATCGCCGTTCAGCGTGATGGTCGGGCAACAGGTCAAGGCCGTCCCGAAGAGGTCGACGAGATCGTCGTCGATATCGGTCACAACGAGCGGGTTGACCAGATCGGCCTGCGTGATCACCAGCGTGTCGGCGTCCTCGGAGAACGAGACTTCTGCCGGGGCGAGGATATCCGGCGCGTCGTTTACGCCGGTGATCGTCACCTGCACGGTGTTGAGCACCGAGAGGTTCTCGGGATCGACCCGCGCCTCGTCGGCCGGGATATCGGTGATCCGGTATTCCGCCGCGAAGGTCAGCACATCGCCGTCGCCGAGGAACTCGAACTGGCCCGGAGCGATCGTCCAGACCGTCCCGGCACCGTCGATGGCCGAGGTGATCTCGATGTCGAAATCCTCGAAGCCCGGAATGCTGGTGATCGCGTCGCCGTTCAGCGAGATCGTCGGGCAGCAGGTGAGAGCGATGACATCGAGATCGAGCAGATCGTTGTCGACATCGCGCACGATCTCCGAGGCGCTGGTGTCCGCCGGGCCCGAGAAGATCAGGTCGGCGGGCGTGATGACCAGGGACGTGTCGTCCTCGCCGAACGAGATTTCGGCCTCGGACAGAACTTCGGGCAGATCGTTCTCGCCCGTGATCGTGACATTGGCCGAGGCCGCCACCGGCATCCCGATGTTATCGGTAACATCGTAGGTGAAGATCAGTTCCAGCGTGTCCAGCGTCGCGAGATCATCGAACTGGCCCGCGGCGATCGTGACGAACCCGGTTTCCTCGTCGACCGTGAAGCCGACCGTGCGGTCGGACGGATCGGTCAGCACGACATTGGCGATGTCGAGATCGTCGCCGTCCACGTCGCTGGCCGTTGCGAGCAGATCGACGACCAGTGTGGCGTCGTCCTCGCCCAACTGCGCGGTGACGGCGCTTGAGACTTCCGGCGCATCGTTGACCGGTGCGATCCGGATCGTGACGTCGCGCACGGTCTCGACCCGGCCATCGGAGGCGGCCAGTTCCAGCGCGACATCGCCGTTGAAGTCCTGCGGCGGCGTGCCGGAGATCTCCAGGTTCTCGCGGTCGAAGCTGACCCAGTCCGGCAGTGCCGTGCCGCCCGGTCCGCGCAGTTCGACCAGCACGATGTCGCCATCGGCATCGCTCACGGTGTCGTCCGGCAGGGTCGCGCTGAAGAACACGTCCTCGACGCCTTCGAGCACCTCGATTTCGGCGATCTCCGGCGCGTTGTTCACGGCCTCGACGTTGACGGTGACATTGCCCGTTGTTGCGACGCCGGTGGAATCCTTGAGTTCGTAGCTGAAACCCGCGGTCCCGCTGAAGTTCAGATCGGGCGTGATGATGAGCTGGCCGTTGCCCTGATCCTCGACCGTCAGCCCGTCGGTCTCAAGAATGCGGGTCAGCTGGATCGCCTGGCGGTCGACGTCGAAATCGTTCTCGGTCAGCGCCGTCGTGAAGATGACGAGTTCCTCGTTCTCGCGGATCGTGAACTCGTCGTCCACGGCGACCGGCGCATCGCTGAGCGGCAGCACGTCGATGGTGACGGTCGTCGGAACCTCGAAGCCAGTCTCGTTGGTCAGCGCGTAGCGCAGCGTCAGGGTGCCGAAGAAGTCCGGATTGGCGGTGACGCGGAACTGGCCGTTGGCAAGCTCGGTGACATCGGCCTCGGCACCGCCTGCCGTCAAACCGAGGAAGATGACCTCGGAGCCGAGCGGGATCTGGTCGTTCGCCATCAGCTCGAGCGGATCGATGTCGAGGAAGCTGTCCTCGAGCATCTCGAAGCCCGCATCCGAGACCGCGACCGGCACGTCGAACTGCGGGAAGACCAGTACGGTCGCGTAGCCAATCGTGGTCGCACCGAACTCGTCGGTCACGCGGTAGTTGAAGCCGCCGTCGCCGAAATAGCCCGCGCGGCCCTGGAAGACCGCGGTGTCGCCGTTCTGGAAGACCGTACCGTTGTCGCCATCGAACACCTCGACAATCGAGAAGCTGTCGCCCTCGACATCGCGGTCGTTGAACAGGAGATCGGCGAAATCGATGGAGAACGGCGTGTCCTGATCGCCGTAGAACGGGCCGTCCTGGTTGGCAATCGGGCCGTCATTGACCGCCTCGATCTCGAAGGTGATCGTGCCCCGCGCGTTCAGGCGCCCGTCGGTGATCGCGTAATCGAAACTGCGCGGGCCGTTGATGTTTTCGTCGGGGACAAACTGGTAGCGCCCGTCGGGCAATTCGAGAATGCGCCCGTCGGCGATCTCGGTCTGAAGCGAGATGAAGCTGATCGCATCGCCGTCCAGATCGGAGTCGTTGGCCAGCAGATCGTCGATGGTGAACTCGAAGGGCGTGTCCTCGACCGTGGCGAAAACGTCCGTCACCGCCACCGGCGCGCGGTTGGTGCTGATGACGTTGACCTCGACCGTCCCGGTGCTTTCGCCGTGGCGGTCGTCGGTCACCGTGTAGGTGAAGCTGGCATCGCCGTCGAAGTCCGGGATCGGCGTGAAGGTGATGTTCGTGCCGTCGAAGACGACCGTGCCGTTCACCGCGTCCTGCACGCTGAGGAAGCGGAACGGATCGCCGTCGACATCCGAGTCGTTGGCCAGAAGCGTGGCCGGATCGATGGTGACGAAGCTGTCCTCGAACACGTCCACGCGGTCGGTCTCGACCACCGGCGGGTCGAGCAGCGAGGCGACATCGAACACAATGGCGCCCTCGACCGAGCCTTCGCTGCCGTCCGACAGGGTGTAGGTGACCGTATCGAGCCCGGCGAAGCCGCCATTCGGGGTGTAGGTGATCGTACCACCGGCCAGATCGGCATCGACGAGACCGTTGGCCGAAGTTCCGATCGCGGTGATCTCCAGCGGATCGCCGTCATCGTCGCGATCGTTGGTCAGCAGATCGGCGATGTCGAAGGTGACCGAGCCGTTCTCGAACAGGTCGATCGTGTCGGCGAAGGCGACAGGAAGCTCGCGCTGGGCCAGCACGTTGAAGACGATGATCGCCGGTTCGTCGGACTCGCCGCCTTTCTCGTCGTTCGCATCGTAGGTGAAGGCGAACGAGCCGTTGTAATCGCCCGGCGTGACAAGATTGATCCGCTCCGGCAGATCGTTGACGCGAATGCCGTTGGTGTCCTCGGGATCGACCACGAAGGTCTCGTCGACGACGACCTCGGTGATGATCGACATCTCCGGCACGCCTGCGCCTGCGGCAACATCGATGCGCACCGGCACCGCACCGACATAGTAGGACGGTGGCGTCCCGGCGAACGACAGCGTGTCCGGATCGAAGCTGAGCCAACCGTCGAGCGGAGCGCCGCTTTCACGCGCGACCGTCAGGGATGCTGCAGTCGAGAGGTCAACGCCGAACAGGCCACCGGCCTCGAGCGTCGCGTCACCCGCCAGCAGCGCGTTGATCGCCGGATCGATGTCCGCGGTCGGATCGAGCACGAATTCCAGCGTGAAGCCCTGCTCGGTCGCGTAGTATTCGTCCTCGGGCAGATCCGGTCTCGGATCCGGCGTGAAGACGATCTGCACCCGCGCCAGCCCGGCATCGGCGTCCGGCTCGAACCCGGATTTCTCCAGTTGCCGCGTCTCGGCATCGTAGCTCAGCCAGTCTGGCAACGGACGCCCGCCGATGATCGAGGCATCGAAGCTGCCGGCCGAGATGTCGAAGGTCGCGACATCGTCGGCGTCATCATCCAGCGTGAAGGCGAACGCCTCGCGGAGCTGGAAGCCCTCCAGCACCTCGGTCTCGACGGAGACGCCGCCCGCGAGCGCCGACGCATCGCTCATGTCGAAGCTGTAGCGGAACGGATAGACGGCTCCATTCGACGGATCGGTCAGGAAGACCGCGACATCGACCGGCTCGATCTGATCGACCGGCATGATGCCGGAGAAGGTCATCGACGCCGCTTCGAAGAACAGCCAGTCCGGCAGATCGGTGTTGTTCCCGGACTTCGCCTCGACCGTGTAGTCGGCCGAGAGGAAGCGCTGGACGAAATTGCCCAGCAGTTCGGTCTGCTGGAAGAAGATCACGTCGCCTTCGAGATCGCGGTCGTTGCCGAAGGCCTCGGCCGGGATGACGAATCGCGGACCGTCCTCGAGCCCGAAGACCACGTCGTTGCGCAGTTCCGGGCCGGTATTGCGCGGCAGGACGGTGATGTAGGCGGTCGCCGTGTCCTCGCCGCCGCGCCCGTCATTGATCGCGTATTCGAAGCTGGACGTGCCGTTGAAGTTCGGCCGGACGGCGAACTCGATCATGCCGTCTTCGTTGACCCGGACCTTCCCATTTTCGGCGAAGCGGTAGACCTCCTGGAAGAAGATCGGATCGTCGTCCGGATCGCTGTCATTGGCCAGCAGGGTCGCGGGATCGATGATGATCGTCTCGTCCTGAAGGGCGCGGATGCCGCGGTCGTCGCGGGCATTCGGCGGCAGGTTCTGCGGGCGCACCTCGATGTTGAACTCGAGCGTCGCCTCGGCGCCGCGCGCGTCGATCACATCGAACGATATCGATGCCGGACCCAGCGCGAAGGGTGTGAAGTCGATCGTCCCGGCGATCGGATCGAAGATCTCGATGCCGTTGTCGGTGGCGTTGCCGTCGGCACCGATCGCCAGCCCGACAAAGCTAAAGTCGTCGCCTTCGACATCGTAGACGCGGTCCATGAGCTGATCGACGGTGAAGGTCGTCGTCTCTTCCAGCTTGGCCGAGGCGGCGCCCTCGCGGATACGCGGCGCATCGTTGACCGGCGCGAAGTAGATCTCGACATCGGCGGTGTCGGTCGCCCCGTCATTGTCGGCCAGCACGTAGCGGAAGCCTGCAAAGCCGAAATGGTCGGGCCGCGAGAGCAGTTCGATGTACTGGCTTTCCAGCAGCCATGTCGCGTCGGTCGCCGGGCCGTCGTAATCGTTGTTCTCATAGGGCCGCAGCGGCTCGCCATCGACGCTGAAGAGCGGTGTCGCCTCGATGATGCGCAGGCCTTCCTGCTCGGCATCGCCGTCGACGTCGAAATCATTGGCCAGCAGGTTTTCCAGCCGGATCCGCAGCGGCTCGTCCTCGACGCCGTAGACCAGCGGATCGTCATTGGCGACCGGCGCATCGTTGACGGGCGAGAGGTTGACCTCGACCCGTGCCGTCGACTCGCGGCCCAAGGGATCGCGCACCGTGTAGGTGAAGAACGCATCGCCGTTGTGGTCCTGCGCGCCGAGGAATTCGATCATCCCGTCGGCGTTGATGCTGACCGAACCGAGGATCGCATTCTGGACCGAGATCAGTTCGAGGTCCTCGACGCCGGTTTCGGCATCGTTCTCGATCAGATCCGCCGGGTCGATGATGGCTATCTCGTCCTCGACGCCGAACCGGAAGATATCGTTTTCGGCATTGAACCGGCCGTCGCGGAGCAGGTCCTCGATGGTCGCGCGATCCCAGATCGTGCCATCGGCGAAGACGATCTGTTCCAGCCCGGTTTCGGTGCCCAGGAAATGCCCGACGACGGTTGCGGTGTCGATCAGGAAGCCGTCATCGCGCTCGAACTCGATGAACAGGTCGTCACCCTGGCGGATGACGGAGACGTCCTTCGGCGCAAGCGCGCTGTCGAGCACGAGCCGGTCGACATCTGCCGCGTCGCCCTGCTCCTCGATCCGGTCCTCGGAACTGTCGAAGCCGAACAGGTAGTCGTCCGAGCCGAAACCGCCGCGCAGGATATCATCGCCGAACAGTCCGTCGAAGACCTCGTCCGCCGCACTGCCGGTCAGGGTGTCGTTGTGAACAGAGCCGATCAGCTTCTCGATGGAGAACAGCGTGTCGCCCAGCGCCTCGCCCGCCAGACCCTGACCGAGCGACAGGTCGACCTCGACGCCCTCGTCGGCGCGCGCGTAATCGGCCGTGTCGAAGCCGTCGCGGCCGTCGATGATGTCGGCCCCGCGCCCGCCGCGGAAGCGGTTGTCGTTGGCGTCGCCGCGCAACTCGTCGTCGTGGAAGCTGGCCTGGATGATCTCGATGCTGTCGAGCAGATCGCCCTCGGCATCGCCGCCCGAGGCGGTTCCGGCTTCAAGATCGATGATGATGCCCAGGCTCGAAAGCGTGTAGTCGGCGGTGTCGATGCCTTCGCCGCCATAGAGCAGGTCGGCACCCTGCCCGCCGCTGATCGTGTCGTCGCCCGCATTGCCGGTGATCGTGTCGTTGCCGCGGTCGCCGCTGAGGAAGTTGGCCTGGCCGTCGCCTTCCAGATCGTCGGCGAACTCCGTGCCCAGCAGGTTCTCGATGGAGAAGAGCTGGTCGCCCTCGGCCCAGCCACCGGAGGCCGTGCCATCGGCCAGCGAGATCTGTACGGCCTCGGTCGAGAAGAAGTAGGTCGCGGTGTCGTTGCCGTCGCCGCCATAGAGCAGGTCGGCGCCGAGACCGCCGTCGAGCGTGTCGTTGCCTGCCTCGCCCAGCAGCGTGTCGTTGCCGTCGCGGCCTTCGAGTTCGTCGCCGCCCGCGCGACCGTCCAGCAGGTTGGCGTTCTGGTCGCCGCCCAGCGTGTCGGAGAAGTCGGTGCCCAGAAGCGCCTCGACATCGATGTAGAGATCGCCCTGCGCGAAACCGCCCTGCCCGATCAGCGTTTCGAGATCGGCGCGCACGCCGACATTCGAGCCGAACAGCGCGACCGTATCGAAGCCCGCGCCGCCGCGGATCTCGTCGCCACCATCGCCGCCGTCGATGAAGTCGTTGCCGTCGCCGCCATAGATCAGGTCATTGCCTTCGGCGGTCTCGATCGTGTCGTTGCCACCCAGCGCGATGACCCAGTCGTCCCGGCGATAGCCACGGATCGTCTCGGACAGCTCGTTGCCCTCGATGTAGTCGATGAACGGGGTGCCGCTGAGCTCCTGCCCGTAGAAGTCGGCGATGTTGGCATAGGCGAAGCCAACGTCTTCGAGACCTTCCTCGTCGGCGATGCGGTACTGGATCGTGACCGGGCCCGTGAAGCCCTCGTCGAAGCGCGCCACCAGGAAGTCGGTGTCGCGGAAGGTGACGATTTCGAACGTGCCGACATCGACGCGGTTGCCCTGCGCCAGTTCCAGCGGATCGAGGATCGCATCGACTCCGACGAAGGTCGGGCGCGGGCGGTCGGGATCGTCCAGATCCTGATCGATCGTGCCGTCGCCATCCGTGTCGGCCTGTTCGATGTCGAAATCGTTGAAGATCAGATCGTCGGCGCGGATCACCAGCGGAATATCGAAAGGCGTGACGAAGCCGGGGTCGTCGACCACGGTCGGATCGTCGTTCGACGGGATGATGACGATGTCGACAAAGCCTTCCGACTCGCCCTCGGACCGGTCGGAGATGCCGTAGACGAAGCCCGACGAGAAGGTCGCGTCGATGAACGGCGTGAACAGCAGATTGCCGTCGGCATTGAACTCGAGCGTGCCGTTCAACGGCCCCGCCGCCTCGCCGCCGAAGGTGAAGACGTCGCCCAGCCCGTTCAGGAAGCGGAAGCCGAGGAAGTCGATCTCGTCCAGATCGGCATCGCTGTCATTGGCCAGCAGCGTGTCGATGACGATGACGGTCGGGATATCCTCCGGGATCACGATCTGGTCCGAGACCGCGACCGGGGGCACCTCGCTGACACCCGAGAAGTTGAGCGTCACCAGTGCGCCGTCGACCAGTCCCTCCGGATCGGTGATCGAGTAACCGAACGTAGCCTCGCCGAAATAGCCAGGGTCGGGCGTGAAGATGATGTTGCCGCCATCGACCACCAGATCGCCGTTCACCGGCCCGGTTGCGTTCTCGAACGTGACCGCGAAGCCCTCGATGTCGAAATCGTTCTTCAGAAGCTCGATGATCGGGATGGTCAGCGCTTCGTCCTGACGGCCGCGCAGGATGGTCAGATCCTCGTCGCGGTAACTGTCGTTGCGCGCATCGGGCCGGTCATTGACCGCCTCGTAGACGATGGTCGCGGTCGCCGAGCTCGTGTCGCCCTCACCGTCGTCGATCGTGTAGACGAAGCTCGCCTCGCCATTGAAGTTGTCGTTGGGCTCGAACAGCGCCGTCTGGTTGTCGAGCAGCGTCACACGCCCGCCGACAGAATTGCTGACGCGCACGAGCGTGAGTTCGTCGCCGTCGAGGTCGATGTCGTTCTCGGTCAGGCGCGCAACGCTCAGGACAATCGGGTTGTCCTCGCGGATCGGCTCGCCTTCCTGGGTCAGCTCGAACCGGTCGTCGAAGGCCTCGGGCGCATCGTTGACCGGGTTCACCGTGACGGTGACGGTCGCGTTCGAGGTTTCGCCGGAGGGGTCCTGCGCCGCATAGCTGAACGTCGCCGTGCCGAAGAAGTCGTCGCGCGGCGTGACCTGGACATTGCCGTCCGCATCGATCGAGACGAACAGGTCGGCCGAGGACTGGACCGAATGCAGGCTGAGCAGATCGCCGTCGATGTCCGTGTCGTTGCCGAGAAGCGCGACCGGGCTGATGGTGAAGCTGAAGCCCTCATCCGTCGAGAAGTCGCGGTCGTTCACCGCGGTCGGCGCATCGTTGACCGGCGTCACCTCGAGGTAGACGAACGCCTCGGCGCGCCCGCCATCCGGCGTATTGGCGGCATAGGTGAACTGCGCCGGGCCGACATAGTTGGCGTCGGGCGTGAAGCCGATATTGCCGTCGCTCGACAGCGAGACCGACCCGTTCACCGCATCGAAGACCTGCCCGACGATCATCCGGTCACCGTCGATGTCGTTCGACAGCAGACGTTCGACGCGGATGGTCAGGAAGTCGTCCTCGGCCAGCACGAAGCCGTCATCGTCCAGCGCCTGCGCGACCGGGCGCACATTGACGCTGATCTCGCCCTCGTCGAAGCCGTTGCGGTCGTCGGTGACGATGTAGCGGATGTTGGTCGAGCCGGTGAACCCGTCGACCGACGTGAAGCGGACATTGCCGTCGGTATCCAGGAACGCCGTGCCATCCGGGCTGGCGTCGAGCGACGTGATGCGCAGCGCGTCGTCGTCGGCGTCGAAATCGTTACCGAGCACATCTGCGAACGGGATGATCAGCTCGATGCCCGTGGTGACGATGAAGAACCCGTCATCGTTGGCGACCGGGTCGTTGTTCTCCAGCAGCGTCAGAAGCGTGTCGCGGGTCCACGTCGTGCCGTCGTCGAAGACATACTGCTCGATGGACGTTCCATCCTCCGACAGCGCGTCGATGACGGTCAGAACATCGGTTTCGTTCCCGGCGAACTCGATCTCGATGGTATCGCTGCCCCGGAACAGGCGACTGACATTGGCCAGCAGCGGGTCGAAGCCGCGCAGTTCCAGCACGTCGGTTTCTGTATCGCTGGTCCCGGTGTCTTCAATGGTGTCAGCGCCGTCGCCGAGATCGTAGAGATAGAGATCTGCGCCCTCGCGACCGGAGGCGAAGTCATCGCCGAGCGACAGGTCGTAGGTCTCCGCGCCGTCGAAGCCGAAGATGTTGTCATCGCCGTCGCTCTGCACGTCCTGCAGCGCGCGGGCGCGCATTTCGGCGCGGGTCCAGATCACGTCGTCTGCAAACCGGATCTGCAGGCTGCCCGGGAAGCCGTTGGCGCTGCCGAGCGCGTCGATCAGCACCAGACGGTCGCCATCGGTCGGGAAAGTCAGCACCAGATCGAGGCTGTCCGGGCCGGCCCGCACCGCCGAGACCACGTCGGCCTCGGTGTAGTCGGTCAGGCGAAGCTCGCTGTCTCCGCGGCCGAGCGCGTCGATCCGGTCATCTCCGTCGCCGCTGGCATAGGTGTAGATATCGTCGCCATCGAGGCCGACGATCAGGTCGTTGCCAAGGCCGCCGGACAGGCTGTCATTGCCGTCGCTGCCGAAGATGACATCGTCGCCGTCGCTGGCCTGTGCATCGACCAGCAGGGCGGTGATATCGGTGACGGTGAAGCTGGTTCCGTCATCCTCCAGCGTGATCGTCTCGACGCCGCGCCCGTTCGTGCGCAGACCGTCGGCGATGATGATCTGATCGTCGCTGCCGTCGAACTGGATGGCGAGATCGAAGCTGCCGGTGCCGAGCTGCGTGAAGCGGACCTGATCCGCCGTGTAGCCCGCGATCACCAGCTGGTCGGCCCCCGAGGTCGCGTCATCGCGGATGATGTCGCGGCCATCGCCCGAGACGAACCGATAGACATCGTTGCCGCCGCGACCGGACAGGCGGTCATCGCCGAGCCCGCCTTCCAGCGGGTTGCCGTTCTCGTCGCCGAAGATGAAGTCGTCCAACGGCGAGGCGACCTCGGCCAGCAGTTCGGCGACGCTCCATGTCGTGCCGTCGTTAAAGCGGACGGTCTCGATCTTGCCGTCGTCCAGTGCGTTGTCGATGCGCACCCGGTCGCCGTCGCTGCCGAAGGCGAGGATGATCGCGCTGCCGTCGCTGCTTTGCGTGACGCGCACATCGCCCGGCAGGATGCCCGGACCGAGGATCAGCGTGTCGGCGACACCGCCCGTGTCGATGATGCGATCCTGATCGTCACCGAGGTTGAAACGGTAGGTATCGTCACCCTCGCCGCCTTCGAGCAGGTCGACACCGGCCCCTCCGGCCAGGTCATCCGCCCCGCCAAACGCGATCAGCGTGTCGTCGCCGCCAAGCCCGGTCAGAACCTCGACGCCGTCCGTGCCGAAGATCACGTCGTCGCCCTCGGTCGGTGCCAGCGCCATGTCGACGAGCATCTGTGCCGTCAGGCTGTCGCCGTTCTCGAAGCGGACTTCACGGATCGCCATGTCGGGATCGGGAGCGACGCCCAGATCGATCCGGTCGCCGGTGCCGATGATCTCGAGCATGACCGTCGGCTGGCCGCGCACCACGCGCACGTCGGACAGAGCAATGCCTGCGCCCAGTTCGACGACGTTCTGGCCCTGGCTGTCCTCAATCGTGTCCTGACCGTCGCCGAGGTCGAACGTGTAGGTGTCGTTGCCGCCGAGACCGCGCAGCAGATCGTTGCCGCCATTGCCCGAGATCGTGTTCGCCGCGTCGTCGCCGGTCAGCTCATCATTGCCGCCGAGGCCTGCAATCGATGCGCCGGTCAGGATCTCGAGCGTATCGTCGCCCTCGGTCGCCGTCATGGCGCGGGTCAGCAACTCCGTCCGGTCCCAGGTCGTGCCGTCGTCGAAAGCGATGGTCTCGATATCGGTCCGCACGGGATCGGCCACCGCGCCTTCGATGCGCACGCGGGTGGTGCCGCCGGTGACGCGCAGTTCGAGGTCATCGCCAAGCTGGACAACGGTCACATCGTCGGGCGTGACCGTCACGTCGAACTCGATGACATCGGTGCCACCGGCATCGGACAAGAGATCCTGCCCGTCATTCGCGCCGAAGATGTAGATGTCGTTCTGGTTGCCGCCGATCAGCGAGTCGTCGCCGATCCCGCCGAGGAAGATGTCGTTCCCGGCAAACTGTGCGGCCGCATCGCCTCCGGTCAGCGTGTCGTTGCCCGAACCGCCGGACAGGATGTCGTTGCCCGCGCCGCCGGTCAGCGTGTCGTGGCCAGCCTCGCCCGCGATCTGATCGTCGCCGAAGCCGCCATTGACCTGATCGTCGTCGGCGCCGCCAGCCAGCGCGTCATCGCCGCCGAAGCCCTCGATCGTGTCGTTGCCGCCATTGCCGAAGACGAGATCGCCGAGCGGCCCGCCATTGATCAGGTTGCCCGTGTCATCGTCGCTGATCGCCGAGGTATCGCGTTCGATCGCCACGCCACCGAAGTTCGCCGCGGTGAGTTGCGATGAGTCGACGCCGACAAGGCGCAGCACCGAGCGGCCCGAGCCATCGTCGAGATTGAGCTGGATCACCGTGTCCGCGCCGTCCTGCAGCAGTTGCAGGCGCCCGCTTTCGAACGGGTTGGGCGTGCTCGCGACCAGCGAAATGATGTCGCCCGCATCGCCCGGCGTGAAATCGGTGATCACGTCCTCGGCGATGTCCTCCGAAATGTCGAAGGTCGGCAGATAGCGATAGGTGTCGCGCCCTGCCCCGCCGGTCAGCGAGTCAACGGACTCGTCCGCAACGATATCGCCGAAGATGTCATCGCCGTCGCCGCCGCTCATCGTGTCGGCGCCGTCGCCGCCCTCGATGTAATCGCCGAGCGCGCCGCCGGTCAGATCGTTGTCGCCATCATCGCCGTAGAGCGCAAGGCCGTCCGTCCCGACATCGGGCTGCACGCGCGCCTCGATCTCGGCGAGCGTCAGGGTCAGCCCGGTCTCGGAGATGATGAATTGCTCGATCTGCCCGGCCGCCGCGGCCGCGAACGTGCCCTTGATGGTGATCTTGTCCGTGCTGGCGTTGAAGCGGATCGTGAGGTCAACGCCGTCCGGGCCGGTCTTGGCAAACCGGATGTCCTCGAGCGCGTAGCCGTCGATCCGCAGGGTATCGACCGTCGCGTCGCCCTGGTCGTCGATGTTATCGATACCATCGCCCGCCGCGAAGACGTAGAGATCGCCGCCCGAACTGCCCGAAACGCTGTCATCGCCCGGACCGCCGGTCAGCAGGTCAGCATCCGCTCCGCCGTCAAGCGTGTCGTCGTCATCGCCGCCATAGAGGATGTCGTTGCCGCCGAGGCCGGACAGGCTGTCGTCGCCCGCTTCGCCGGTCAGGGTCTCCGGTGCCGAGGTCCCGGTGAAGATATCGTCACCCGGCGTGCCCGCGGTCGACAGACGCAGCAATTCGGCCTCGTCCCAGACGGTGCCATCATCGAAGATCACGGACTCGATGGTGTCCGACGCCGTCAGGAAGTTCGTGAGCGTCAGGCGTTCCTCGGTGCCGACGAAGCGCAAGACCAGATTGTTGCCCGACTTGCTGACGCTGATGTTCGCGGGATCGACGGACGGCCCGAACACGATCCGGTCGATGCCGGTGGTCTCGGTGATGATGTCCTGTCCGTCGCCGAGATCGTAGAGATAGGTGTCGTTGCCAACCCCGCCGAAGAGCGCATCGGGCCCGGACCCGCCTTCCAGCGTATCGTTGCCGGCACCGCCATAGAGGACGTCGGCGCCCGCGCCACCGGCAACGGTATCGTCGCCGTTCAGGCCGTTCAGCGTATCGTCGCTCAGGCCACCGTCGAAATCGTCGTCGAGATCCGACCCGAAGACCAGATCGACCCCGTCCGTGGTGATCTGCGAGGCGGCGAGCATCTCCGCAAAGCTCAGAACCGTGCCGTCGTCGAAGCGCAGTTCCTCGATCTCGCGGTTCGCATCGTCCAGAGCGCGAGCAATGGTGATCCGGTCTGCCGTGCCCTGAACGCGCAGGATCAGGTCTTCGCCATTGCTGCTCTGTTCGAAGAACACGTCGCCAACCGCGATGCCAGCGCCGAGCTGGATCGCGTCGATACCGCCCAGATCGGTGATGATGTCCTGCCCGTCGCCGAGCTCGAACAGGTAGACCTCGTTGCCGCTGGCGTCGTTCAGCGCGTCCGGCCCGGTGCCGCCGCGCAGTGAGTCGTCGCCCGAGCCGCCCTCGATGACGTCGGCCCCCGGGCCGCCATCGACGCTGTCATCATTGCCGCCCGCATCGATCGTGTCATCGCCAACGCCGGTTTCGATCGTGTCGGCATCGACCGTGCCGGTCTCGTCGTCATTGTCCTCGGTGCCCGTCCGCGCGATTTCGGACAGCCCCTTGTCGATCGGTTCGTCGCCTCCGAACACAAAGCCCGTGGGAGCGACCGGCGTGGCCAGCGCGATCAGATCGTCATGGGTCAGCACCGTATCGGGGATCGTTCCGTCTTCCGAGCCGTCCGAGAACCGGACCGTTTCAATCACGAAGTCGGCGTCGGCCAGGACGTTCTGGATCGTGATCGTGTCGGTCGTGCCGAGGAAGCTCAGGAAAAGGTTCGTGCCGTCCTCGGTGACGACCAGATCGACCGGATCGATCCCGGCGCCGAACGTGATCTCATCGGCCACAGAGTCCCGCGACCAGCCATCATCCGAGACGATGTCCTGCCCGAAGCCGACATCGAACAGATAGGTGTCGCTGATGTTGCCGCCGCGCAGGAAATCGTTGCCGGTGCCGCCCGTCAGCGTGTCCGAACCGCCATTGCCAAACAGGCTGTCATTGCCGCCGCCACCATCGATCGTGTCGGAATCGTAGGCCCCGTCAATCCGCTGATCCTCGTCGGTCGGCGCCCATGCGATGTTCGTCAGATCCTGATGCGTCAGCTCGGTTCCATCGGCGAAGCGGAACAGCTCGATCCGGTAGTCGGCGTTGCTCAGCGTGAGATCGAGCTCGATCGTGTCGCTGATACCCTCGAACCCGAGCAGCAGATCCTCTGTGGTCGCCGTGACGGTTATGTCGCTCGCGTTGATCCCGGCCCCGAATTCGAGCGCATCCGCAACGGAGTCCCGCGACCAGCCCGCGTCCGAGACAATGTCCTGCCCGAAGCCGACATCGAACGTGTAGGTGTCCGAGATGTTGCCACCGCGCAGGAAGTCGTTACCGGTGCCGCCCGTCAGAGTGTCGGACGCACCGTTGCCGAAAAGGCTGTCATTGCCACCGCCGCCGTCGATGGTGTCAGAATCGAAGCCGCCATCGATGCGCTGATCCTCGTCGGTTGGCGCCCAGGCGATATCGACGAGATCGCGGTAGGTCAGCTCAGTTCCATCGGCGAACCGCAGCGTCTCGATCCGGTAGTCGGCATTGCTGACCGGGATCTCGATCGTGATCCGGTCTTCGCTGCCCGCGAAGGTCAGGACAAGGTCGAACCCGTCCGCTGCGACGGCCAGATCCGCCACCTCGTAGCCCGCGGCAAGCTCGATCACGTCGGCGCCCGAGTCGCGCGACCACCCAGCGTCCGACACGATGTCCTGTCCGAAGCCCACGTCGAACTGGTAGGTGTCCGAGATGTTGCCGCCGCGCAGGAAGTCGTTGCCGGTGCCGCCGTTCAGCGTGTCGGACGCGCCGTTGCCGCGCAGATCGTCATTGCCGCCGCCGCCGAGCAGGACATCGGAGTCGAACCCGCCGTCGAAGCGCTGATCGTCGTCGGTCGGCGTCCAGGCGATGTTGACGAGATCGCGGTAGGTCAGCTCCGTCCCGTCATTGAACCGCACGGTCTCGATCCGGTAATCGGCGTTGCTGACCGGGAGCTCTATGGTGATCCGGTCCTCGCTGTCGACGAAGCTTAGGATCAGGTTGAAGCCGTCGGCCCTCACCAGCAGATCGTCGGCACTGATACCGGCGCCGAACTCGATGGCGTCTGCACCGGAGTCCCGCGACCAGCCTGCATCCGAGACGATGTCCTGACCGAAGCCGACATCGAACTGGTACGTGTCGGAAATATTGCCGCCGCGCAGGAAATCGTTGCCCGTCCCACCGATCAGCGTGTCGGACGCGCCGTTGCCGCGCAGGTCGTCGTTGCCGCCGCCGCCGATCAGCAGATCGGAGTCGAAGCTGCCGTCGCGCCGCTCGTCTGCGTCGGTCGGCGCCCAGGCGATTTCCGCCAGGTCGAAATGATTGAATTCGGTGCCATCGGCGAACCGATAGGTCTCGATCCGGTAGTCGGCGTTGGTCAGGGTCAATTCGACGGTGATCTGATCGTCGGTGTCCGCGAAGGACAGGATGAGATTGGCGCCGCTCGCGCTGACCTGAAGGTCCGCCGCATCGATCCCGGCTCCGAACTCGATCACGTCGGCCGTCGAGTCCCGCGACCAACCGGCGTCCGAGACGATGTCCTGGCCGAAGCCGACATCGAACTGGTAGGTGTCGCTCAGATTGCCGCCGCGCAGGAAATCGTTGCCCTCCTGCCCGTCGAGGACGTCCTCGCCGGAGTCCGCGCGGATATCGTCGTCGCCCCAACCGCCGATCAGGGTTTCGGCGATGCTCGTGCCGACGATGGTCTGCGGCGAGGCGCTCTCGAACGGCGCACCGTTGAAATTGCCGAGCGTCAGGTCATCGGCCACAACATCGCGCAGGCGGATAAGCTGGCGCGCTTCGTTCAGATCGTAAACGCCGTCATCGACGAAATAGACGTAGGTGTCGGCGCCCTCTTGGCGGGCAACAACTTCACCGATCAGGCCCGTCGCCAGGCGAATGTCGAGGACGTCGCCCAGATCGCCCGTTTCGAACCCGTTGATCGTCGTCAGCGCGGCCGCATCATCGATTTCCGGGACGAAGAACTCGAACAGATCGACGACGTCATCGGTCGCGTTGAGCGTACGCGGCAGGTTGGTGGTTCCGGTCCCGCCACCGGTATCGCCGCCGGGATCGTCGCCCGGTCCACCGCCGGCATCACCGCCATGCTCGCGCGCGAACAGGGCATCGCCGAACGGGTTGAAGTCGGCAACGCTCGGGTCGAGCAGCCGTTGCGCCTCGACCTCGCTTATCAGCGTCGCCGCCATGTCCGCGGCGCTCAGGGTGGTCCCTTCATCGAACAGGAAGGTGTCGATCGGCGTCCGGGAGAAGCGGAATTGGTTCAGGATCAGGACCTCGTCCTGACTGCCGACAAAGCGCAGCAGCAGATGGTCGCCCGTCTGGACCGCGAGCACGTTCGCCGGATCGATCCCGGCGCCGAACCGCAGCGTGTCGATCGACTGCGAGGAATTGACGACCTCGTCGATCGTGTCCCGCCCGTCGCCCGGATTGAACAGATAGGTCGTGTCGCCGAACCCGCCGGCGAGACGGTCATTGCCCTCGTTGCCGGCGAGCGTCGCCGTGAAGTCGAGGCGCGTGCCAAGGTCGATGTCGTCATCGCCGTCCGTGCCGGTCGAGGCGAGTGCGACGATGTCGGCGAGGTCCAGGGTTTCCCCGGTCGAGAACTCGAACTCCTCGATCGAGCTGCTGCGCCCCTCGTTGTCAAACATGCCCCGGATGGTCAGGCGGTCCTGGGTGCCGGCAATCCCGATCACCAGATCGACCGGCCCAGTCGAGAGCACCTGCAGATCGCCCGGCAGAATGCCCGCCTCGAAGCGAATCCGGTCGATCACGCCATTTGCGATCAGCTCGACATCGTGGATGACGTCCTGACCGTCGCCCAGCGCGAAGAAGTAGGTGTCGCCGCCGGAATGGCCCTGCAGCAGGTCGTCGCCGAGGCCGCCGAAAAGTAGGTCCTCGCCGCGCCCGGTTTCCAGCCGGTCATTGCCCTCGCGTCCGAAGACGTCCGTCGCAGACACGGTCGCGCCCGAGGGGATGATGATGTGGTCGTCGCCGTCGGTCGCGGTGATGCTGCGCGAGATCGCCGGGATCGACAGCGTGCGGCCGTCCGAGAACTGCAGCGTGCCGATGATGGCATCGGGATCGTTGACCGGGTCGATCAGGGTCAGGCGGTCATCCCCGCCGGAGATCAGTAGGATCAGGTTGCCGTCGGCGTCGCGCTTGGCCGAGATGTCCTCGAGCGCGATGTCGTCGCTGAACAGGACCGTGCCAAAACCGTCTGCCGCGTTGTTCGTCTGGATCCGGTCCTGACCGTCGCCGCGCGAGAACGTGTAGACATCCGCGCCGTTGCCGTCGACGATCACGTCGTTGCCGAAGCCCGGGAAGAACACCTCGGCGCCGTTCGTGCCGGTCAGAAGATCGTCGCCGTCCGACCCGATTGCATTGGCGAAATCCAGCAGCGTGTCGCGCGACCAGCTCACACCGTTCGAGAAGTCGACCGAGTCGATCACCGCGTTGCGGATGATGATCGTGTCATCGGAGTCGAGGAAGGTCAGGATCAGGTCGTTGCGGTCCGAGGCCAGCCGCTCGACACGGACATCGTCCGGCACATAGCCGAAGAGTTCGAGCCGGTCGAAGCCGCCGCCGTCCTCGACGACGTCCTGACCGTCGCCGAAGGTAAAGCGGTAGATGTCGTTGCCGCGGTCACCGTTGATCTGGTCGTCGCCGAGACCTGCGTCGATGATGTCGGCCCGATCGCTGCCGCGCACGATGTCGTCTGCGTTGGTGGTCTGAGCCTCGACCGCGGCCTGCACGAGTTCGTCAGCGCCCCAGGCGCTGCCATCCGAGAAGAACAGCGTCGGCACTGCACCCGAGCCAAGCGCACCGACAATCACCAACTGGTCGCCCGTGGTCGGGAACGAGACGATCAGATCGTTGCTCGCACCGTCGGCGAAGCGGACCACTGCCTGGAATGTGGTCAGATCCGGCAGGATGATGCTGGCGGTGTTGACGCCCGGCGCCATCTCGAACCGGTCGATCTCGTCGCCGGTCCGGAAAAAGACCTGAGAATCCTGCGCGAGGATGACCCGGTCGTGCCCGGCACCCGGCGACAGGGCGAGCCCGGCCTCGAAGCCGCGCGTGTCCAGAATATCCTGGCTGGTATTCGTCTCCGCGCCGAGAAGGATCGCGCGGACCTGCTGGATCGTCAGTTCCGACCCGTCGGCGAACTCGAAGATCTCGACCGGATTGTCGATGTAGCCGCCGAGCACGACGATGCGCTCGTCGGTCGGGGCGATGCGGATCAGCAGGTCGCCGTCGATGTTCTGGAAGCGCAGCACCTCCTGCGTGATGCCGGTGCCGAAGACCAGCCGGTCGATCCCGGCGCTGTCCTGAATGCTGTCGCTGCCGTCGCCGTAGCCGAACTCGTAGGTGTCGTTGCCGCTGCCGCCCAGCATGGCGTCCGAGCCCGCGCCGCCCGAGATCGTGTCGTCGCGGCCATCGATGCCGATCAGTTCTTCGTCGGCCTCGGTGCCGGTCAGCATCCGGTCGATGATCTCGTCCAGCGTCAGCGTGCTGCCGTCGCCGAAGCGGAATTCCTCGACCTGCGTCGTGCCGAGGCCACCGACGATTGTCAGCACGTCCGCGCCGTTGCCGAGGTCGATGACCAGATCGTCGCCGTTGCGGCTGACCATCAGATCCTCGCGCCGGACCGACGCACCGAAGACGACCTGATCGATCACACCGTCCACGTCGGTCTGCTCGATCACGCGGTCGAAATCGTAATCGGCGCCGAAGGCATAGGTGTCTTCGGCATTGCCGCCAATCAGCGTGTCATCGCCCTGACGCCCGTCCAGAACGTTCGGATTGTCGAGATTACCGATGATCTCGTTGTCGCCGCGGTTCCCGCCCTCGATGTTGAGCTGTTCCTCGACATCGGCAATCGACAGGAACGAGCCGTCGGTAAACTCGAAGCGCTCGACGCCGTTGTCGAGATCGAGGAACTGGTTGCGGATGCGCAGCGTGTCCGGGCGCTCCAGCACCGAGATCACAAGGTCATTGCCGTCCTTGGTGAAGACCACGTTGGCCTGGGTGATGTCGTCGCCGAAGACCACCACGTCGTCGACCGGTACGAAGATGCCTTCGCGATCCGACCACGCAGCGCGGACGCGGGTGTCGACGATGACATCCTCGCCGTAACCGACATCGAACAGGTAGGTGTCGCCGCCGTCGCCGCCCTGCAGCAGGTCGTTGCCCGCGCGGCTGTCCAGAACCTCAGCGAAGTTCGACCCGGTGATCGTCTCGCCCGCGTTGGTCCCGACGAGATCGATGTCTTCCGGATTGAAGTCGGTGAAAACCAGCGTGCTGTCGTCGAACTGGAAGAACTCGACGGCGAACTGCTGCCGCCCGGCACGGACGTACTGGTTCTCGAGGATCACCTGATCGCCCGTCGCCGTGACCGTCATGATCAGGTCGAGCGCGGTGCGTGAAAACTCGATATCGCCGGTCTGGATGCCGGAGAACTCGATGGTCTCCGACCCGTCGCTGTCGAGAATGGTATCGGTACCATAGCCGAGTTCGAAGATGTAGACGTCGTTGCCGCTCTGACCCTCGAGACGGTCGTCGCCCAGCCCGCCATCGATGCGGTCGTTGATGGTCTCGAACCCGTAGATCAGGTCGTTGCCATCGGTCTTGGCGATGTCGACATAGTGCTGGAGCAGCTTGAGGTAGTCCCACACCGTGCCGTCGGCGAAGGCGAACTCCTCGATCACGTTCAGGTAGCCGACCAGGAAGATCTCTTCCAGGAAGTCGGTCAGGATCAGCTCGTCCTCGGTGCCCGTCACCTGCAGGGTCAGCGTATCGCCCGGTCCGTCGCGCAGGTAGGTGAAATCGGTCCAGCGCAGATCATCGGTGAACTGCAGCAGATCGTCCTTCGGCCCGAACAGGGCCGAGGCGAAGTCGGCGTCCAGAACCACGTCCTTGCCGTAGTTCCGGCCGTAGATATAGGTGTCGAAGCCGGACTCGCCGGTCAGGAAGTCGTCGCCCGCGCCGCCGTCCAGCGTGTTGTCGTTCAGAAGCCCGAAGATCGCGTCGTCACCGTCGGTCTTGGCGTTCTTGAGCACCTGATCGACGATGTCGGTGTAGTCGAGCGTCGTGCCCTTCTCGAAGATGATCTTCTCGATCAGGTTCGGCGCCACGTAATCCAGCCCGTCATCTGCGCCGATCAGCTCGCTGAAGAAGCCGAGGTTCAGGCGCACGCCGCCGAACTGGCCGACAAGCTCGACGCTGTCGCCGGTCTCGTTGCCGTCGATGTCGAGAATGGTGATCAGCAGGTTCTCGCTGTCGCCGTCGCGCGTCAGGCGGATCGTGTCCTGCGTGATGTCTCCGCGGAACATCAGGAAGTCCATGCCCGCCTGGACCGGACCGAACGAGAAGTTGCCGAGATCGTCGATTACGTCGTGGCCGTCGCCGACCTCGATGATGTAGGTGTCGCCGCCGGCGCCGCCCGACATGAAGTCGTTGCCCCTGCCGCCGAACAGGATGTCGCCCGAGCCCGAGCCGAAATAGGCATCGGCCTCGTCCAGTGCCGCGCGTTCGAAATCGACCACGGCGAACGACATGCGGTAGCGGTCCCAGACCACGCCGTCGGCGAAGACGATCTCGTCGACACCGGTCTGCATCCGCGTGCCGTCCTGCAGGATGATGTTCAGTTCGCCGAGGAACTGGTCGGTCAGCCGGACGAAGTTGGCGCCGTCATTGTAGAAGAGGATCATGTCCTCGCCGTCGCGGACGGCCTTCACCTCGTCCGAGCGGATGGCGACGAAGCGCAACTGGTCCTTGTCGCCGAGATCGCGGTCGTAGATGAAATCGTCGCCGGAGTCCTGGCCGACGAAGTAGACGTCGACCTGGTTCTGGGTCGTGTCGAACTCCTGCGCGTCTTCCTCGAAGCTGCCGATGATCGTCTGGTCGCCGCCGGTCAGGTAGAAGAAGTTCGTGCCGTCATGGCCGCGCACTTCGGTGTCCGTGACCTCGTGCGTGACGATGCGCCGTTCATCGATCGCGAAGGCGTTGGCAATCGCGAAGATGTCCAGATCGATGCCGACATTCTCGAACGCCGCGATGAGCATCTGGAAGATGAAGGGCTGGTTCACGCCGACTTCGGGATCGAAGAAGAACTTCTTGTCCTGCGGGCGGTAATCCGGGAACAGCTGCCCGAGGATCGCATTCCACTCGATCAGGTAATCCACGACCGCGTCGTCCGCGTTGGTCGCGGGCGCGCGCTCGAAGATCGCCTCGAACATCGGTGCGAGTTCGCGATCCGTCGTCGGACGGTAGGCATCGTCCTCGATATCGTACTCGATGCCCTGCGCGTAGTCGGACAACCCGTCCTGAATCGCCAGACGCACTGCAAGGCGGCGGCTCGTCAGGAAGTATTGCTGCATCGAGAGGCCGACGAGTTCGATCATCGGCTGGATCACCGAAATGAATTCGTCGTCCGAAGCGGAGAAGCTGCCGCCTTCGATGGTCTTGTAGTCGATCAGGCCGGTGGAGTTGTCGAGCGTCGCCGTGAGCATCTCCTCGCGGAACTCGACACCGGCAAGGCTGGTCGCGAAGTGGAACTGGCCCGGCGTGAGCAGTTCGACCCGGAAGGTGCTGTCGTCGCTGACGCCGACCTCGTCGAGGGTCTCCAGGTCGACCGCGAAATTGCGCAGGTTGAACTCGCGGCTGTCGCCGGTCTTGAACTGCAGCTCCAGCGCGCGGTCGAGGTTGCGTGCCCAGACGTAGAACTCGCCATCCTGATCGGTGACCTCGACGGTGTAGTCGACCGGGATACCGTCGGTGACGCGAACGGCGATGTTCTCGACCTCGATCGCCGCGTACGGGTTGAAGCTGATGTTCTCGACGCGCCACTCCTGCCCGGGATTGCGCGACAGCGCGAGGATATCTTCGACGGTCGGCAGCGCGATCGGATTGCCCAGATCGTCGGTGATCGGGCGCCCGCTCGCCAGACGCCAACTGCCATCGGCATTCTGGATCCCGTAATCGTCGATCACCGCGCGGTCATCGACGAGGCGCAGCAGATAGGGCGCGTTCTCGCGGAACTGGACCTCTTCGCCGCGGCTCGCCGGAGACCACGCCTGTTCGAGCTGCCATGTCTGGCCCGACGCGGTCGCCTGCGCGAGCAGATCCTCGAGCGTCGGGCGATCGATCGGCGTGCCGCCCGCGTCGGTGATCGGGTTGCCGCTGGCCAGCGTCCAGAAACCACCCGTTCCGTCTTCGACATAGACGCCGCGATCGGTCAGCGTGATGTTACCGGTACCATCGTCGGTCAGGAGGACCGGGATCAGCTCCCGCGTCGTCTCCATGGTCTGGCCCCAGTAGCTCAGGACCGGGCCGACCTGATCGCGGATCTGGTAGTAGTTCGGCTCGGTCATCGAGGCCGCGACCTGCTCGACGATCAGGCCGAGCTCGATGTCGTTCGCCATCGCGACGCTGAGATCGGTCATCGAGCCGTAGCCCTTGCTCTCGATCTGCAGGTCCTGCTGCCATGCGGCGGCGCCGGCCTCACCGGCGTAGATCGTGTAGCTCTCCAGCGTCTCGAAGATCGCGTCGAAGCTGCGCGTGGTCGTGCCGTCGGCGAATTCGACGAAGCTGGTCGCCAGCAGGTCGGTGCCCTGCGGCGTCGTGATGTCCAGTTCCTGGGTGGCGAGATCGAACGCGACGATGCCGAGCTCGTCCAGCGTCAGCAACTCGCCTGCGTCGGTGCGGCCGTCCTCGTTGCGGTCGCGCCAGACCCGCAGCTCGGCCCAGACGAGATCGGCGACCGTGATCTTGCCGTCGCCGTCGCCACCGTTCTCGACCAGATCGAACTGCGCGAGATGCGCGAAACCGCCGCCGAACTGACCGCCGAACATCTCGCTGATATCGTCGATCCGGTCGTTGTTGTTCAGGTCGCGAACGAGGAAGCCGTCATCGCCCTTCAGCCAGCTCGTCAGCTCGGCGAAGAGATCGAGGTCCATGTCGAAGTAGACCCGCGCGCCGTCGACGGTCAGCGTCTCGATGCCGTCGCCGTCCAGATCGATCACCAGCGGATCGGCGCCTGCCGCCCAGAGATTGGCCTTGGCCAGGCGGATCGCGGCCCCGGCCAGCCACGAGGCCGCATCGGCCAGCATCAGCGCGTCATAGGCCGTGAACAGGAAGTTCGTGACGGGCGAGAGCTTGATGATCTGTTCGGCGACGGCCCCGATCCCGCCCATGATGGTCGAGAACACGTTCGGGAAGTTGAACAGCATCCCAAAGTCGCCGACATCGTCGTTGACGCTGGCCGGGATACTGTTGATGCCGCCCAGATCCTCCCACCACGGGCCGTCGAACGTGTCCGTCGTGGCGAAGTTGAAATCCGGGATCGTCTGGAAGCCGACGAAGTTGACCGTTCCGTCGCCAAGGTCGAATTCCTGCGCCACCGACTGCCCGGTGGCGATGCGGAACAGCAGATCCGTCATGTTCGCGAGGACGAGCGTGTTGGAGTCGCTCTCTTCGCTGCGGACGGCGATGTAGACGATATTCGGCAACCAGGTGTCGAAGAACGTCCTCGACAGGCCGTTGGTCGCGGCCGTGCTCAGGAGCGCGAAGAACGTGAAGCCGTTCTGGACGGCGTCGAGCACGTCCTTGCTGCCGGTCTGCGCGCCGAGCAGGAAAGAGACCGAGGTGCCGCTGGCATCGCCGCCGGTCAGCGGGACACCGTAGAAGCTGATGATGTCGTTCTTCTGCGGGTCGAGGATCGTCGTGTTCGGTGCGAACCAGAAATGGTCCGAGTTGTCGCTGGAGTCCTCTACGCCGCCGAGCGTGCCGTCCGCGCCCTCGACCTGCCCCGTGAACAGGTCGCCGTAAAGCTCGCCGCCGGGCGTGGTGTTGATGATCACGTCGCGGCCGAGGCCACCGCCGGTGCGCACGGCATTGCCGCCGGTGACGATGATGATGTCATCGTCCGCCCCGCCGGTGACCGAAAGGTCGCCATCGGGGATCGACGTGATGAAGATGACGTCGCGGCCCTCGCCAGCGTCGATCTCGCCGGTGCCCGAATGCGTGCCAGTGTCCGCGCTGGTCATCGCGAACCGGTCGTCCTTGTCGGTCAGTTGAATGCTGTCGACATTCTCGAATTTCACCTTGTCGTCGAAGACGATCAGGTCTTCGGTGAACAGCAATGCCGCAATCGCTGCAGGTTGCGCCCCGCCCAGGAAATTGGTCGCGCGGTAGAGCTCGGTGAAACCGGGCACGGTCACCTGCACCGTGCCGTTGTGATAGAACACGCCCTGATCCGAGAAGAACGGCACATCGCGTTCGCCGAAGATCAGCTTGTCGCCGGTCTCGCTGTCGCCGCCTTCGCCGAAATCGATCGTGATCGTCTCACGGAAGAAATCGAGCTCGAAATCCTTGTTGATGGTGATCTCGTCGTACTGGTCGCTGGCGAAGAGCGTTTCCGTGGAGAAGATCAGATCCTCGACCTGGTCGCCTTCGGCGTCGGTGCCCTCGACCCGCAATTGCACGGTCAACTGGTCGATCAGACCGAAGCCCTCGCCCGCGATGTCGGGCGAGATCGTGATGGTCAGCGTGTTTCCGTCCGTTCCGTCATCGTAGTAGACCTGATCGTCGCCATCGCCGCCGATCAGGATATTGCGGCCGTCGCCGCCGGTGAACGTGTCGTCGCCGGTCCCGGCATTGATGAAATCGTCGCCGTCCTCGCCCTCGATCGTGTCGGCTCCGCCGGAGCCGAAGATCAGATCGTTGCCCGTGGTGCCGGTGATGCTCTCGTCCAGTGCCGCGCCGACGAACAGATCGACGCTTGCATCATTGCCGGTCGCGGTGATCGGGCCGTTGACGCGCTCGGGCAGCACGTAGGTCGTGGTGTCGCTGCGGGTGCGGATGTGGAACCGGTCGAAGATCTTCAGGTCGTCGGCATCCCAGCCGACCTTGGCGATGTCTTCCAGGCTGTTCAGCCCGGTCCAGCGCAGCAGCGTGTCGAACCAGTTCTCGTCGGTCTGGGCGAAGAACGTCTCGCGGAAGTTCTCGATATTGGCGGGCGTCATCTCGTGTTCGCCCGTGAACGGATCCTTCCAGACCTCCTCAGAGGCATCGAAGGTCAGGATCGTCTCGTCGCCCTCCTCGAGCTTGAGCACCCCGTTCTTGACGGTCTCATTCCCGGTGATCGCGGCAACGGCCAGCCCGCCGGCGTACTGGACGGCGAAATCGGCAAGCGATTGCTTGATCTCCTTGTAGATCGTGATGCCGCCGGACGAGAGGCCGATGTCCCATTCGACGAAGTTGTCGAAGAAGTCGTCCGGATTGTTCGAGATGACCTTGCCCATCTCGTCCATGTCGTCGAACAGCGACCAGATCGCGGTGTTGCCGAACGGCAGGACGCCCTCTTCCAGCGCGGAATAGGCAATGCCGGTCTGCATGACGGTCGAGGCCGAGCCGAGCGGTCCGGCCTTGTCGGTGACCTTCGGGATGATCGCGGCAATGTCGCCGTCGAAGAACGCATCCCACATCTCGTCGCCGACTTCCTGCCAGTCGGTCTTTCGATTGTCGCGCGCCCACAGCAGCATCGCCAGCATGGCCTGCGAGTGCAGCGTGATCGGATCGCGGAACCCGCTGAAGCTCTCGAGCGGCTGGTACGGGCTGCCGAAGGTGCTGCGCAGCGCCGCGAGGATCTCGAACTCGACCGAATAGGCGGAGATGCCGGCGGTCGAGGTCGATCCCGGGTCTTCGCCGCCGAACCAGCGATCCTGCGCCGAATCGAAGACATTGCCGAGGAAGCTGATCTCCGCCGCCGCGATCTCGTAGGTCATGTGATCGAACAGGACGGCGTCCTCGCCGTGCACCGCCGCGGTCAGGCCGGCCAGACCGCCGCCGAGCGAGTGGCCGGTCGTCGTGATCGCGCCTGTCTCGAGGCTGCGCGCCTCTGTGACCGCCGCAAAGAAGTCCATCGCCAGCAGCGCCTGGCTGGTGCTGGCGTCGGGCAATTCCGGCAGATCAAAGTCGAACTCGTTGTTCAGGTCCTCGAACTGGTCGTTGAGCCAGTCGACCACCAACTGCCCGTCGAGCAGGCCGACGCCGACGGTCCAGCCGTTGATCATGTCCAGCCAGATCGGCGACGACAGGAATTCCGGACCGGGCTCGGGGTTGGTGCCGCGGAACGAGATGACCGTGGAGTCGCCGATCGAGGTGCCGCTGGTATCGTACTCGATCGCGTAGAAGCCCGAGGACACCCAGTCGCCGAAATCGACCAGATCCTCGTCCAGACCGGACCGGTCCCTGATCGTGACGGTCCCGATCTGGTTGCCCGTCAGCGCGACGTGCTGATCGTACTCACGATTGTAGGAATCCATCGCGAGGATCGCGAGGTAGAGTTCTCTTTTGACGGTCATGTCCGCTCGGTCCCTCGGATCGGGCCGGTGGGAGGGATACCCGTGTGGCTTTTAGCTCCGGACCCGCCGTTCCCGAAAATTCGCGTGCAAAAAAGTGCTGATAAAATATCCCCGGTAGCAGAACGTCGTCCCCACGACAGCCTGCCGAGTCACATTATACAGTTGTTAACTGCTGTTCGCAAAGCGCGTTCTGCATCGGGCGCAACTATCTTGCGCCATCGATGAACCGACTCGGCGCTTGCCGGGAATCGAGGTACGATTTACGCGCCGATGGATTGGCAATGGGACAAGCAAGAGTTGGGGGATTCTGAAATGGCGGACGGTGAGAACGCGGCCGAGGCCGGAGACGAGAAGCATACGCCGCAGATCGATCCGGAAATCGCGAAGAAGATCACTCAGCTCCGCTCCACGATCCGCGAGAACTTCGGCAAGGTCGCGATGGCGATGATGATGGTGCCGCGCTACCGCGCCCAGACGCTCGCCGATCTCAACCACCTGCTGCTCGATCCGATGCTGCAGGACCGGATCGCCATCGCCTATCCCGGAAAGGCCGACGATAAGTCCGGGCCGGACATGACCGGCTTCGCGATCTGGGCAAGCGTCTCCGAGGAGGTCGACGCCAAGGTCCGCGAGCAGGTCGCGAACGGCGTCTTCCCGGTGCGCCTGAAGCCGGAGGAGTGGAACAGCGGCGAAATCAACTGGCTGCTGGATGTCATTGCGCCGGATCGCAAGACCACCGCGACCGTGATCGCGAACTTCCGCCAGGTCGTTAAGGGCGGAGAACTGCGCCTGCACCCGGTCGTGGCCCGTATGGTCGAACCCGATGTCCTCGAGAAGATGGGCGCCCGCAAGACGTCTGACGGCGAGCAGGCTTAAGCGCGCAGTCAGGCCTGTCGCGAAGCCTTGGCCTGCGATCCGTCATCCGAGAGAATGCGCGAAATGTACTCGGCATGGTCGGCAAGCGCGTCGACCTGCTGGCGTACCTCCCGGGCGTTCATGTCGATGTAGCGGGTCAGATCGGGTTCGGACGCCGCCTCGACCATCGGGTGATGGCGCCGGGGGCGCAGGCCCTGCCCGTACATCACCTGCAGCCAGCTCGGGATATCGAACAGTTCGGTGTTGAAGCGGACGATGCGGCCGTCCTCCCGGAACAGATCGAGTTTTCCGGCCAGGCTGTCGGGAATGCTCATGTTGCGGCAATACCGCCAGAACTCGGAGCCGTCCCGTTCGGTCACGTGGTAATGCAGGATCAGGAAATCCCGAACCGCGGCATATTCGAAATCGAGATCCTTGTTGAATGCGTCGATCAGCGATTGCGAGAAACCTTCGTCTGGGAAGAACGCCAGCAGCTTGGCGATGCCGACCTGAATGAGGTGGATGCTGGTGGACTCCAGCGGTTCCAGAAATCCGCTGGAGAGACCGAGCGCCACGCAGTTCTTCTTCCAGATCTGGCGCCGTTTGCCCGTGACGAAGCGCAGTTGACGCGGCTCTGCCATGCCGGCGCTCGGCAGATGATCCATCAGCGTCGTCTGCGCCGTATCATCGTCGATGAAGCTGCTCGAGTAGACATGCCCGTTGCCGATACGGTGTTGCAGCGGGATCTGCCATTGCCAGCCTGCCATGCGGGCGGTCGAGCGGGTGAACGGATCGAGCTTGCCGTTGCCCTCGCTTGGAACGGCGAAGGCCCGGTCACAGGGCAGCCAGTGCGACCAGTTCTCGTACCCGCTCTGCAGGGCCTGTTCGATCAGGACGCCGCGGAACCCGCTGCAGTCGATGAAAAGATCGCCCGAAATCGTTGCACCGCCTGACAAATCGAGTGTCTCGATGAAGCCGGTCTCGCCATGCAGGTTACAGGTCTCGACGATGCCTTCGATACGCGTGACCCCGCGCGCCTCGGCAAAGCGGCGCAGATAGGCCGCGAACCGGATGGCATCGAGGTGGTAGGCCGTGGCGGGCATCCGCGCGTTCGTCGATCCATTGACCGGTCCGTACCGCGACTCGCGCGCCGCGACGGCATTCTCGCTGAACTCCTCGAGATCGGTATTGCCGCCCTCGGCCCGATAGCGCAGCCAGTAATGGTAGAACGGCACCAGCCCGATCGTACGTCCGACATCGCCGAAGCCGTGAAAGTATCGATGGCCTTGGCGGAACCAGTCGATGAACTCGATCCCGAGTTTCAGCGTGCCGGAAGTCTGGCGCAGAAATTCGCGTTCGTCGATGCCCAGACCGTTGTTGAAGAGCTTGATCTGCGGGATCGTCGCCTCGCCGACGCCGACCGTCCCGATCGCCTCGGATTCGATCAGAGTGATCGCCAGCCGGTGGGCGAAGTATTTCGACAGGGCGGCGGCGGCCATCCAGCCAGCCGTGCCGCCGCCGACGATCACGACGCGCATCGGATCCCGCTCGGGTGTGCTCGCACTGACTGCCGCATGGTTTTCCATAGCAGCAAGCGTGACGCGCTCGCATCCTCGGCGCAAGTGGGTCAGAATGACCGCATGGGACCCGTGGCCGCGAATCCGGAACTGACAATCGAGGTCACGCGCCTGGGAAAGTCCGGCGAACCGGTAATTGTTATCGATAACTTTCTGACCGATCCGGATGCGATTGTCTCGGCCGCCGCCCATGCCTCCGATTGGCGCGACCTGCCACCGGGCGGCTATCCCGGGCGGCGCGCGGCCCTGCCCCGGACTTACGTTCAGACGCTTCTGCGTCGGATGGACGGGCCGATCCGGCGGCAGTTGCTGTCGGAGCAGACAAAGCTGGATCGCTTCGACTGCTCGTTCTCGATGGTCACACGGGCGCCGGACGAACTCACAGCCCTTCAACGGGTGCCGCATATCGATATCGCCCGCGGCACGCGCGTCGCGGTCCTGCACTACCTCTGCGGTTCGGGGTTCGGCGGCACAGCGTTCTTCCGCCAAGATCGCACCGGTTTCGAGCAGATCGGCCCGGCCGAGCGCGAACGCTACCTGGCAGAGCGCGCTGAGGGGTTGCGACGCCTTGAGACCTCGCATCAGTATCCTGATGCCGACACGCCGGGCTATGAGCGCACCGGGTTCGTCGAGGCCCGGTTCAACCGCGTCGTCGCCTATCGCAGCTTCTCGCTCCACAGCGGGATCATCGAAAATCCCGAGGTCCTCTCGGCTGATCCCGCGCAGGGCCGCCTGACGGCCAACTTCTTCGTCGATTACGCGCCTGCCGATCCGACGTGACGCGCCGTTCCGACGACACCAACAAATCGATTGTCGATCGCGAAAACGACGCATACCGTCGCGGCTGTACCGGACAGCGGGGAGGCGTCGGGGAATGCTCCCGGAACGCCCCGCGCACCAGCCCCGAAGCGACAGCCTGAGGACGACGCACATGAAGTTTCATATCGCCATCAATCTCGAACGCATGTCGCCGGACGAGGACATCATGGCCGTTCGCGATCATACCATCGAGATGGTCCGGATGGCCGACCGTGCAGGCTTCGAAGTCGCCTGGGCCGGCGAGCACCACGCGCTTGAGATGACGATCGCCCCGAACCCGTTCCAGATCCTGACATGGTGGGCGGGTGAGACCTCTAACATCCGCCTCGGCGTCGGCGTGGCCAATGCCGCTTACTGGCACCCGGTCAATCTGGCAGGCGAGGCCGCGCTGCTGGACGTGATCTCGGATGGTAGGCTCGAACTGGGTCTCGGCTCCGGCGCCTACCAACGCGAGTTCGATCGGATGAAACCGGGGCTCAGCCAGAAGGACAGCTGGCAGTACATGCAAGAAATGCTGCCGGTGGTCCAGCGCCTCTGGGAAGGTGACGTCGAGCACGATGGGACGTTCTGGCAATTCCCCTCGTCTACATCCTGCCCGAAACCGGTGCAGAACTCTGTGCCGATGTGGGTCGCAGCGCGCTCGCCGATCACGTTCGACTACGCCGTCGCCAACGATTGCAACGTGATCTGCTGGCCGCTGACCCTTCCGATGGCCGAGGCGGAGAAGTACCGCGGCCAACTGGATGACGCCATCGACAAGGCCGGCGGCGACTGGTCTGGCCGCTTCGTGCTGATGCGCCACGCTGCTGTCTATGACAACGAGGACGACCGCACGGCCGCGATTTCCTCGATCCGCCACGTGCTCGGCCAGTTCGGCAACCTGATGATGAAGAAGGGCGAGGTCCGCAACGGCTTCCCTGATCAGGTGCCGCTGGAGGAGCTCGACGGCAATGTCCGCGTGGACCCGGCGATGCTGGAGGAGAACCTGATGTTCGGGTCGCCGGACACGGTGATCTCCAAACTGAAGGCCTATGAGGATCTCGGGGTCGATGGGTTCATCTACTACGCCTCGATGGGTCTCGATCTCGAGCGCCAGCAACGGTCGCTGGAATTGTTCATCGACCGCGTGATGCCTGAGTTCGCCTGATCGGTCAGCCCGGACGCGGATGATGCAGGCACCGGACGGCACGGCCTATGAAGTGTACGGGCCAGCGGATGCGCCGGTTCTGGCGCTGATCCACGGGCTGGGACTTTGCCGCCACCTCTGGGTGCCGCACATACCGGCGCTTGCGCAGAACCACCAGGTTCTGACCTACGACCTCTACGGTCACGGCGACAGCTCGCCGCCACCGTCGGAAGCATCGCTCACCGTCTTTTCCGACCAGTTGGCCCGGTTGATAGACCATATCGGTATCTCCCGCGCGTCGGTCATCGGCTTCTCGATCGGCGGCATGATCAACCGCAAGTTTGGGCTGGATCATCGGGATCGCCTTGAGGCGCTGGCCATCCTGAATTCCCCGCATGACCGGGGAGACGATGCCCAGCGTCAGGTCGAGGAGCGCGCGCGCAGTGTCCGCGAACAAGGTGCATTGTCGACCATGGACGCCGCCCTCGCCCGCTGGTTCACGCCAGACTACCGCGCCAAAGCGCCAAACACGCTGCAATTGGTGCGCGACTGGCGTCTGAAAGCCGATGCGGAGAGTTACGCTCAGGCGACCTGGGTTCTGGCAAATGGCGTGCGTGAGCTGATCCGACCGACCCCGCCGATCTCCGCGCCGACGCTGGTGATGACCTGCGAGAACGACTCGGGTTCGACCCCTGCGATGTCGGAGGCAATCTCGGCAGAGATCGACGGCGCAACCCGCGAGATCGTGCCGAAGCTGCAGCACCTCGGGCTTATGGAAGATCCTGGAGCCTTCACCACCTCCATCCTGCGATTCCTGTCAGAGCGGCAGATCGGAGGTTCTGTCGATCGGAAGGCTTGACATAAAGGGGCCAGCGGATACCTAGCAGCTATACCTGACAAAGCTACTCGGAGGTTCGAATGCCCTTCAGGCTCACGCTCGCGGCGATGGCCGCATTGATTGCATTTCCCGCCATTGCGGACGAGGTCAACGTCTACTCCTACCGTCAACCAGAACTCATCAAACCGCTGACCGATGCCTTCACAGAGAAGACTGGCATTCAGGTCAACACGGTCTTCCTGAAGAAGGGCATGATCGAGCGGCTGAAGGCCGAGGGCTCGCGCTCGCCGGCCGATCTGATCTTCACGGTCGACATTTCGCGGCTGGCCGGCGTGGTCAACGCTGGCGTCACGCAGGCCGTCGACTCGGACGTGCTGAACGCGAACATCCCCGCCGAGATGCGCGACACGAACAGTCACTGGTTCGGGCTCACGGCCCGCGCCCGCATCGTCTACGCATCGAAGGACCGCGTGGCCGATGGCGAAGTCACCACCTACGAGGATCTCGCCGATCCGAAATGGAAAGGCCGGATCTGCACCCGTTCGGGCCTGAACGGCTACAATCTCGCGCTGACCTCGGCCGTGATCGCCCACCACGGCGAAGAAACCGCGAAGACCTGGCTGACCGGCGTCAAAAGCAATCTGGCGCGCAAGCCGCAGGGCAATGACCGGGCGCAGGTCAAGGCGATCTGGGCCGGTGAGTGCGACATCTCGATCGGCAACACCTACTACATGGCGGCGATGCTGAAAAAGGACGAGCAGAAGGCGTGGGCGGAAAGCGTGCGCATCGTCTTCCCGAAGTTCACCGGCGGCGGCACCCACATGAACATCTCGGGCATGGCGATGACCAAGGCCGCGCCAAACAAGGAAAACGCCCTCAAGCTGATGGAATTCCTCGCGTCCGAGGAAGGACAGAAGATCTATGCCGAGATCAATGCCGAGTACCCGGTGCTGGCTTCGGTGAAGTCTTCGGATCTGGTTGAAAGCTGGGGCGAGTTCGACCGCGACAATATCGGTCTGACCGAGATCGCCGCCAACCGGGCGGCATCGGTGAAGCTGGTCGAGGAAGTCGGCTTCGACAATTGAGGGCCTGAAGCGCGAGAGCGCTTGGCCGGACGCCGCTCCGGTTGCGCGCCCCGGTCAATCCTCTGGTAACCACAGAATGAAATGTTGGCTCCCGAACACGGTTTCGGGAGTCTCCGATGCAGCCTTCGATTCGAATGTTTCTTGCGACCTTGGGCCTTTGTCTGGTCGCAGCAGCGCCGTTGCAAGCAAGCGCGGCACCGGCGTCAGACGCGCAAGCCGCATCTGCGTCGCGTCACCCGACAGCAGGCGAGCCGTTCGCAAACATCGAACTCCGCGCCACCCGGCATTCCACCTCGCAAACGCACAAAGACAGCGCAGCCGAACGGTCATCGCTTGATACCGATTTTGCCGAAGCCGGCTTATCGGATGCAAGCGGCGAAGCGGACGTGCTTGTGCCTGACTTGATCGGCCAGTTCGAGGACTCGCTGCCGATCCCGGCGCTGGCATTCTATCTGATCTCGTCGCTCGTCTGTCTCGCCGTCATTTCGGGACGGCGCCGTCAGATCGAGAACGCCGCGACGCAGTTCCGTCTCAGCTGAACCGGCGGGTCATCCGCTCGCCCAGCCAGTCGGCGATCCAGTAGAGCAGCACGGTGATTACCGCGAGGATGACAACGCAGGCGAACATCAGGTCGATCTTCGCGCGCCCGTTGGCGAGAAGCATCAGATAGCCGAGACCTTCGCCGCTGCCGCCGACCCATTCGCCGATCACAGCGCCAATCGGCGTGAACACAGCGCCGAGCTTCAGGCCCGAGGCAAGTGCAGGCACGGCGGCAGGAATGCGCACCCGCCAGAGCACCGTCCAGCGCGAGGCTCCCATGGTGCGCGCAAGATCGAGATATCCCGGCGGCGTGCGCATCAGCCCGTCGAAGAAGGCAGAAGTGACCGGGAAATAGATGATCAGCATGGCCATGACGATCTTCGGTGCCATCCCGTAGCCCATCCAGAAGGTCAGGATCGGTGCGAGCGCGAAGAACGGCACCGCCTGCAGGAACACCAGAATCGGCCGGACGTGCACCCGGGCTGCCGGTGACATGGCAAGCTGGATCGCGGTGATCACGCCGATCCCGAGCCCGCAAACCAGACCGACGAGGATCTCGGTCGAGGTCACCAGCGCGTGCCAGCCGATGCTCGTGATGTTTGCCGCCAACGCCTGCGCGACGCGCAACGGCCCGGGCAGGAGAAAAGGCTTCAGCCCCGTCAGTTGCACCACGGCTTCCCAAACGACGAGAAAAATCAGGATCGAGGCGAGAACCGAGCCGAGGCCGCGCAAGCTCACCAGACCGGCCGATCTCATCGGACGGCACCTGCATGCGCATCGGGTGCACGCAGCAATGCCATCAACTCGGACTGGCAGGCGAAGACGGTCGGGTCGTCATAAGCCCTGATCGGCGCGATCGGCGGCGGAGCGACTTCGCGCAGCCCATCCGCAAGCATCAGGTGGATGCGATGGCCCAACCGCGCGGCCTCCGCCGGATCATGGGTCACGAGCAGAACCGTCCGGTCTGCCAGCAGTTCCGCCGCGAGATCCTGCATTTCGACGCGCGTGCGGGCGTCCAGCGCCGAAAAGGGCTCGTCCAGCAAGATCACCGGACGGTCCTCCATCAGCGTGCGGGCCAGTGCCGCGCGCTGGCGCATCCCGCCCGAAAGCTGATGCGGCCGCTTGGCGATGTGATCGGCCAGCCCGACCCGCTCGATCAGCGCTTCGGCCCGGGACGTGTCCGATCGCTCGCGGCGCAACCGGGCACCGAGCAGCGTATTTCCAAGCACGTCGAGCCACGGGAACAGCAGATCCGTCTGCGCCATGTAGGCAACGCGTCCGGGCAGAGGCTGCCCATCGGAGGCATCGATGCGCCCATCGAATTCGCACTCGTCTTCCAGCCCCGCGATCAGCCGCAGGATCGTGGTCTTTCCGACGCCGGACGGCCCGAGCAGGCAGGTCCATTGCGCTGAACCGATTTCGAGGCTCAGGGGCCGGAAGACGGCGCGCCCACGATAGGACGCCGACCCTTCCAGCCTGAGCGACGGCGGCATCACGCCCCGGCGAGCCCCATTCCCCAGAAGCCGACCTCGAGCCGGGTCGCGGTCGCGAACCGCTCCGTCAGAGCGGTCCAGCGGGGAGACGCCTGAAAGTCCTCGGCGACGCGACGGCGCAGCGCGTCGTCGATCATCCGGCCGACATTGCGGCACACCTCCTGGTATTCGTCGCCCGCATAGGTCTTGATCCACGGCCGGTACGCGTCCGAGGTTGCCTCGGACTTCAACCGCGCGCCGATCTCGCCATAACCCATCACGCACGGCGCCAGCGCTGCCATCAGATCGAGAAAATCGCCGGAGAACCCGGCATCCAGCACGTAGCGCGTGTAGGCGAGATTGGGCTGTTCCTCGGTCGCGTTGAACAGGGCTGCCTCATCAATACCGGCCTCGGCGCAGGTGCTCACGTGGAGCTGCATCTCGTGATTAACCAGACCGTCGACGGTCGCGGCACAGGTCTTCATCTCGTCAAGCGTCTCGGCCTTGACGACGCCGAGCGCCCAGGCCCGCGAGAAGTGCACGAGGAAGACATAGTCCTGCACGAGGTAGTGCAGGAATGCCGCGCGCGGCAACGTCCCGTCGCGCAAACCTTCGACGAACGCATGATGCGTGTAGGCTTGCCAATCGGGTGCCGCCGCGCGCCACGCGCTGAAGGCAGCGCCGTAGTCCTGTTCGCTCATTGTGCGGTCACGTCGACGATGAACTCCGAGACCGGCTTGATCACTGGCACGAGACCGGCTTCCTGCAGGAAGGCCTCGAACCGCGCGTAGCGACCTGCGTCCACCGCCGCGGGGCGCAGCGCAAACCGCGGCAGCGTATCGACCCAGGCCTTTTCGTTGAGTTCGTCGCGCAGATCCGCCGAGGTTCCGGCAAAGATCTCCCAGCTCTCCTGCGGGTGATTGATGATGTACTGCGTCGCCTTCTCGGTCGCCGCCAGGAAACGCCGGATCATGTCGGCATTCATGGTCTCCTTGTTGGCGACGTAAATCAGCTCGTCATAGGACGGCAGACCCTCTTCCTCGAGATAGAAGCAGCGGCCGGGCACGTCCTCGATCTCCATCTGGTTCAGCTCGAAATTGCGGAAAGCGCCGATGACGGCATCGACCTGTCCGGACATCAGCGAGGGCGAAAGCGACCAGTTGACATTGATCAGTTCGATATCGTCGACGGTCAGACCCGCGCGCCCGAGGATCGCCACCAGCAGCGCCTCCTCGACACCGGCGACCGAGAAGCCGACCTTGCGTCCCTTCAGATCGGCGATGGTCTGAACGGGCCCGTCGGCCAGCACCAGCAGGCAGTTCAGCGGCGTCGCGACGAGCGTGCCGACGCGAATGAGCGGTAGCCCTTCATGCACCTGCAGGTGCAGCTGCGGCTGGTACGAAATCGCAAGCTCGGCATTGCCTGCGGCGACTTGTTTGGGCGGCTCGGCCGGATCCGCGGGCGCGATCACCTCGACCTCGAGGTTCTGCTCGGCAAAGTAGCCCTTCTCCTCGGCGATCAGGATCGGCCCGTGATCGGGATTGACGAACCAGTCGAGCAGCAGGGTCATCTTGTCCGCCGCATGGACGGGTGCGGCCAGCAACAGGGCCGCACAGAAAGCGAGAAGGCGCATGGGAACTCCGTCTTTCTTTGTTTTTCGTGTCTCGGATTATCGGGTGGTCTCGATCCACTCGCGCACACGCGCTTCGGGGTCGGTGTTCAGGGTGATATCGGTAACAACGGCGGCGAAATCCGCGCCCGCATCGAAAGCCATCAGGGCGCGCTGCGGCGTCAACCCGCCAATCGCGCAAAGCGGAATGGTGCCAATCATCTCTTTCCACTCTGTAACGCGCTCGAGCCCCTGCTCGGTCCACGGCATCTTCTTGAGGATCGTCGGCCAGACCGGTCCGAGCGCGATGTAGTCGGGGTCGATCGACAGCGCGCGTTCCAGTTCCGCATGGTCATGGGTCGAGACGCCGAGGCGCAGGCCCGCTGCACGGATCGCTTCGAGATCGGCGTCGTCCAGATCCTCCTGACCGAGATGGATGTAGTCGCACCCCTCCTCGATGGCGATCTGCCAGTGGTCGTTGACGATCAGGGTCGCTCCGTGGTCCGCGCACATCGCCTTGGCGGTGGCGATCTCCTCGGACAGCAGGTCCTCGTCGTCCGACTTGATGCGCAGCTGCACGAGTTGCACGCCGAGCGGCAGCGACAGCTCGAGCCATTCGGTCGAATCGAAGATCGGGTAGAACCGGTCGAGCGGCTGGGTCATGACAGGAACGCCTTTCCGATCACGGGCGTCGATGGTTCGGCCATGTCGCGCGGCTCCATCGGGTCGGCCTCGAACGCGGCCCGGCCTGCCTCGACCGCCAGCGCCATGGCGCGCGCCATCTGCACAGGATCACCGGCCTGGGCGACGGCGGTGTTCAGCAGCACCGCGTCATAGCCAAGCTCCATGGCCCGGGCTGCGTGACTTGGCACGCCGACGCCGGCATCGACGACCAGCGGTACTTCAGGAAACTCAGCGCGCATCGCGCGCAGGGCATATTCATTGTTCAGGCCCAGGCCCGATCCGATCGGCGCGCCCCAGGGCATCAGCACCTCGCACCCGGCGGCAATAAGCCGCTCGCCGACGATCAGATCGTCGGTGGTGTAGGGAAAGACCTGGAACCCGTCCTCGGACAGCACGCGCGCGGCCTCGACCAGCGCGAAGACATCCGGTTGCAGCGTGTCGGTATGGCCGATGACCTCGAGCTTGATCCAAAGCGTGTCGAACACCTCGCGGGCCATGTGGGCCGTCGTCACCGCCTCCTTGACCGTATGGCACCCGGCTGTGTTGGGCAGAACAGGCAGACCCAATTCGCGGATCAGCGCCCAGAAATCCTGTCCCGCACCTCCCGCAGCCTCGCGGCGCAGGGACACGGTGCAGACCCCGGCGCCCGAGGCCCGGAATGCCTCGGAGAGGATCGCGGGCGAAGGATAGCCTGCCGTTCCCAGCATCAACGGGTTCGCGAGTTCCGTGCCGTAGAACGTGCGCACCGTCATCCTCCCTGCATCGGTGCGACGATCTCCAGCCGGTCGCCTTCGGCCAGGGTCACCTCCGGGCGGTTGCCCACAGCCACGAACTCCTCATTGACGGCGGTCGCCACGCGCGCCTCGCCATAGCCGAGTTCCGTCAGCAGGTCGGTCAGGCGCGCGGCGGTCACGTCACGCGGCTCCCCGTTCAGGGTGATCCTCATCCATAAACTCCGGTCGGATACCGTCGACAATCAGATCGGCGACCTGCGTCGCGACGGCCGGTCCCATCAGAAATCCGTGGCGATAAAGCCCGTTGGCGAAAACGGTCCTGTCCCGGCGTCGGATCCGCGGCAGGTTGTCGGCAAAGGCCGGGCGGGCGTCGACGCCGATCTCCAGGATCTCGGCCTCGCCGAAGGCCGGGTGGAGCGCATAGGCGGCCGAAAGCATCTCCAGCATCGAGCGCGCCGTGATGCGCGTGCGCTCTGTCGCCTCGATCACCGTGGCACCGAGCATGTAGACGCCGTCGCCGCGCGGCACGATGTAAAGCGGGATGCGCGGATGGAGCAGCCGGACCGGGCGTGAGAGCTCGACATCCGGGCAGCGGATGACCAGCATCTCGCCCTTGACGCCGCGCAGGTCGGCCATTGCATCACGCGCGGCGAGACCGCGGCAGTCCACTGTCGATCCGCCGAGCGACGGCGATCCTGTGTCAATCGGGATGTCACGCTCCGCGAGACCATCGCGCAACGTGATCAGCGCGCTTCGTGGATCGAGATGGGCTTCCGAGGCGAAGAACAGCGCGCGCGTTGTCTGTTCCGCCAGGTCCGGTTCCAGTTCGGCGATGCGGTCGCGCCCGATCATCTCGTGATCCGTGGTGCGGCGCGCGAAACGGTCGAGTTCGCGGGTGTCTCGGCCCAGCGCCACCACAAGCGAACCGGCGCGGGTCACCGGCACGTCGTGGCGTTCCCACCAGTCGGCAGCGCCCTGCCCCAACCGGACGATGGGTTCCTCGGCGCTTTCGCCCTCGCAGAACGGGGCGAGCATCCCGCCTGCCCACCACGAACAGGCATGCGCGCCGGGATCGGCATGGCGATCATGAAGGCGCACCGCGACGCCGCGATCGCAGAGTTCCGTTGCCACGCAGAGCCCGGCGACGCCGGCACCGATGATCGAAATGGTCTCCATCAGGCCCAGACCCCCGCGAAGTGATGCACCGGGCCATGACCCTGACCGATTTGCAAGTCGTCCCCGGCGATGATCGCGCGTTGCAGGTATTCATGCGCCGAACGCACAGCGTGCTCCAACTCGTCGCCCTTCGCCAATCCCGCGGCAATCGCGGACGACAAGGTGCATCCGGTGCCATGCGTGTTCTTCGTGGCGCGGCGCGGGGCCGTGAACTGAACCGAACCGTCCTCCGTCACCAGCAGATCGAGGCAGGTCTCGCCCCGCCCGTGACCGCCCTTCATCAGGACAGCCCGGGCACCGCGCGCGATCAGCGCCTTGCCCTGCCGTTCGGCGTCCTGCGGCGTGTCCGCGACATTCTCGTTCAGCAACCGGGCTGCCTCCGGCAAGTTCGGCGTCAGGAGCGCTGCGCGCGGCAACAAGTGATTCGTCAGCGCGCCCACCGCATCGTCCTGCAACAGCGCATCGCCCGACTTCGCGATCATCACCGGATCGAGCACGACCGGAATATCGTGCCCGGCCAATGCCTCCGCCGTGCGCTCGATGATTGCCGGCGAGAACAGCATCCCGAGTTTGACTGCGTTCACGTCGATATCGCTGAGCACGGCATCTATCTGAGCCCCGACGATCCCGGCTGGCACCTCGTGGACCGCGGTGACGGCCTGTGTGTTCTGAGCGGTGATCGCGGTGATCACCGAGGCACCGTAGACACCGAGCGCCGAGAACGCCTTGAGGTCGGCCTGGATGCCCGCGCCGCCGCCGCTGTCCGAACCGGCAATGGTCAATGCGATCGCTGTCACGCCGTCCTCCGCAAAGGGCAGCTGCGCGGTCTGGTCTCACGAATGAAGCCCGTTCCCTACGCCGGTTCCGCCCGGATCAGGTTCGATGGGTTCGCTTGCGCATCTCAGCCCACGGGGCTCCCCAACGGTCTCAGCGGAGTTAGGTGGATTTTCCGGCAAATGCAACTTCTTTGCGATCCGCTGAGCACCGCGAGCGGGTCAACGATGCCTATCCTGGGACGACGTGGCGCGTCGGTGTCTTCGGCAGCGCCGCGAACAGCCACAGAAGCGCCAGCCCGGCCGAGAGGATCGCATTCCACCCGGCCATGGTCACGCCCCAGAGGTCCCAGACGATCTCGTCGCAACGCACGAGCGGTGCCTCCATCAGGTGCGTCAGCAATTCGTCCGCATTAAGTGCGGTTGGATCGGCACCGACGCAGGTCGACGGCCCCTCCCACCACCGCTGCTCGACGCCCGCATGGAACACGCCCAGCCCTGCGCTGACGGTCATCACCGCAAACCCGGCGAGTGAAAGCGGCCGGCGGAAGCGCCAGAGTGCGGTCATCGCGACCAGCCCGATCACGATGGCCACCGCGTGCGGCCAGCGCTGCCAGATGCACATCGGGCACGGTGCGAGGCCTGCGAGATGCTGAAAACCGAAGGCTCCAGCCAAGAGCAGGAACGATCCGAAACAGGCGAGTAGAATTCTGCCGTATACACTCATCAGGCGACGACCTTGACCAGAAGGAAGCCGCCGATCAAGAGAATTGCGCCCACGGTTGCGATGATGCCGAAATAGCGATCGATCAGCGCCTTGGCCGGCTCGCCCATGACGCGCAGCACGCCGGCAACGAGGAAGAACTGGAGCCCACGCCCGACCAGTGACGCCGCGATCAGTGTCCAGATCGACAGGCCGGCCACGCCCGATGCGATGGTGATGACCTTGTAGGGGAAGGGCGTGAACGCGGCGAGGAAAACGGCGATGAAGCCGTTATCGCGGAACATTGCAGCGGCCTCGTCGAACCGGTCTGCCTTGCCGTAGAATTCGAGAACCGGCAGGCCGACCTCCTGATAGAGCGTCGCGCCGATGACCCAGCCGAACACCCCGCCCGCTGTCGAGGCGAGCGTGCAGACGCCCGCGATCAGCCAGGCCCGATCCGGGCGCGCGAGCACCATCGGAATCACCATCACCAGCGGCGTGATCGGAAAGATCGAGCTTTCCATGAAACTGACCGCCGCCATGGCCCAGAGCGCCCACGGGCGCGTCGCCATCTCCAGGGTCCAGTCGTAGAGCCGCCTGATCATCGCGCGGCCCTATCAGCATGGCTCGGGGCTGTCTATGCGATGATCTGTCGGCCAGCATCTTGAGAAACGAAAGCCCGCGGGGATCCGGTGGTAGCTCTGTCAACGCAACGCGGATGCGTCAACTGTCGGGCCTTTGCCGTTGACGCGGTGTCGGTGCTGACTATTGTGCGCCGCGCGTGCCCGGATGGCGGAATTGGTAGACGCAGCGGATTCAAAATCCGCCGAGGTAACACTCTTGTCGGTTCGAGTCCGACTCCGGGTACCAGCCAGACTCCCTACAGCTCTCCCGCAGGTGCGACCGACAGTGCTACGTCGGATCTTTCGCACACCTCCCGGATCGCATCCGGCGGCGGCTGGTCGGTGAAGAAGCCCGCCAGATCGGACAGGTGGGCGATCCGCACCGGTGCTGAGCGCGTGAATTTCGTCGCGTCGGCCACGAGGTAGCTGCTGCGCGCATTGCGGATGATGGCCTGCGAGACGTGGACCTCGCGGTAATCGTAGTCGAGCAGCGCACCGTCCTCATCGATCGCCGAGGCGCCGATGATTGCATAGTCGACCTTGAACTGGCTGATGAACGCGCCCGTGGCCTCACCGACCAGACCGCCATCGGAGCGGCGCAGCACGCCACCCGCCACGATCACTTCGCAGTTCTCGTTCTCGGCCATGATGTTGGCGACGTTCATGTTGTTTGTGACCACCATGATGTTGCGGTGATCGCGCAAATGGCGGGCAACCGCTTCGGTCGTCGTGCCGATATTGATGAAGAGCGAGCAATCCTCGGGGATCGACGCGCTGCAGAGACGCCCGATCGCGTCTTTCTCGGTCTCGGCCAGGGTGCGCCGCGTCACATACCCGATGTTCGTGCGGCCCGATGACAGGACCGCCCCGCCATGAACCCGGCTCAGGACGCCGGAATCACATAATTCCCCCAGATCGCGCCGAATCGTCTGTGGCGTGACATCGAACTGCTCGGCCAGACCGTCCACCGTGACGCGTCCGGTTTCGCGCGCCACGGCGAGAATTTCCTGCTGTCGAAACGTCTGCCCCATCAATTCGCCCCTGCTCGTGGCTGTCGCTCAACACACAACACTGCAATCATATCAAACGGTTGCACACGAAAACTACAAATCCGCTCCGAGTTGAATAATCGTAGGACTTTCATTCCTCGTTGACAACTTCGAAAGAAATAGAACACAAACGAAAAAAATCGAAGGGAGGCGCGTATCGACGCGACCCGGACATACGATCTCTGCATCGTCGGAGGAGGCGTGAACGGTTGTGGGATTGCCCGCGACGCCGCCGGTCGGGGTCTTTCCGTCTTTCTTTGCGAGATGAACGATCTTGCGCAGGCGACCTCATCCGCATCGACCAAGCTTTTCCACGGCGGTCTGCGTTATCTCGAGAACTACGAATTCCGCATGGTGCGCGAGTCGCTCATCGAGCGCGAAGTCCTGCTCCAGGCGATGCCGCACATCTCTTGGCCTCTCCGGTTCGTGCTGCCGCATCACAAGGGCCTGCGCCCTGCATGGCTGCTTCGCCTTGGCCTGTTCATCTACGACAACCTCGGTGGGCGGAAGATCCTGCCGGGCACCCGCACGGTCGATCTGAAGAACGACGCGGTCGGAGCACCGCTTCGGGCGGACTTCGTCAAGGCATTCGAATATTCGGACTGCTGGGTTGATGATGCACGCCTCGTCGTCCTGAATGCGAGGGATGCAGCAGCACGCGGCGCAACGATCGCGACGCGGACGCGCTGCACGTCAGCCGAGGTGCGCGACGGTCATTGGCACGTCATCGTTCAGGGGCCGGATGGTACGACCGAGACGATTAAAGCGGCAGCTCTGGTCAATGCCGCCGGTCCGTGGGCCGAGGAAGTCGCCCGGAACCGGGCGCGGCAGAACGTGAGCGAACGCCTGCGTCTCGTGCGCGGCAGCCACATCGTGGTGCGCAAGCTCTACGATCACGACCGCGCCTATATATTCCAGAACACGGACGGGCGCATCGTCTTCGCGATCCCGTACGAAAACGACTTCACGCTGATCGGGACGACGGATGTCGAGCACGACGGCGATCCATCCACGGCAGTCTGCACGCCGGACGAAGCGGAGTATCTACGGACGCTCGCTTCGGAGTATTTCGAGCGCCCCATTACGTCCGAAGACATCGTCTGGTCCTATGCCGGGGTCCGTCCTTTGATGGACGACGGTGCCGAAGCGGCCTCGAAAACCACGCGAGATTACACGCTGAAGCTGGAGACCGCGCAGGGCGCGCCGCTCCTCAACATCTTCGGCGGCAAGATCACGACTTATCGCAAACTGGCCGAGGAAGCGCTCGCAGAGTTGTCCGCGGTGATGCCGAAAATGGCAGGGACCTGGACCGCAGGCGTAGCGCTGCCCGGCGGAGATTTTCCGGTCGAGGGCTACGAAGCGCTTTGCGACAAGTTTGCCGCCGCAAACCCGGACATTCCCCGCGAACAGGTGCGCCGTCTCGTGCGCGCCTATGGCACCGAAGCCGAGGGCATCCTGTCCGAGATCGCCGGCAACGACGACGGGGAGGCGAGTTTCGGCCACGGCCTGACGCACGCCGAAGTCCGGCATTTGATGGCCGAGGAATGGGCCATGACGTCCGAGGACGTGCTCTGGCGCCGCAGCAAGCTCGGCCTTCTGTTCAGCCCAGACGAGGTGGACGGCCTCAACCGGTGGATGCAAGCCGCAGCCTCCGACAAGCGCGACGTCGCGGCGGAGTGATCGATCATGACCCTTGAACTCAGGTCCGTATCAAAAAGCGTCGGCGCCGAGACTCACATCCACGAGACGACCCTGCGCCTGGAGCGCGGCACGATGAACAATCTGCTCGGCCGAACCCTGTCGGGCAAGACCACGCTGCTGCGGATCATGGCCGGTCTCGATGTGCCGACGGGCGGGAGTGTCTGGTGGGATGGCGAGGATGTCACCGGGCGCCGCGTGCAGGACCGCGATGTCGCCATGGTCTACCAGCAGTTCATCAACTACCCCTCGATGACGGTTTACGACAATGTTGCATCTCCCCTCAGGCTGAGGGGGCTTGCGCATGACGAAATCGACCGCCGCGTGCGGGCGGCGACGGACCTGATGCGCCTCAGCACGCAGCAACTGGAGCGCAAACCGCTCGAGCTCTCCGGCGGGCAGCAGCAGCGCTGTGCGCTTGCACGGGCACTGGTGAAGGAGGCCGGACTGGTCCTGCTGGACGAGCCGCTCGCCAATCTCGACTTCAAGCTGCGCGAGGAGCTGCGCGTAGAGATTCCGAAGATCTTCGAGGCCTCGGGCGCGATCTTCGTTTATGCGACAACCGAACCGCACGAAGCGCTCTTGTTGGGTGGCAACACTGCCTGCCTCTGGGAAGGACAGGTCACGCAGTTCGGCCCGACAGCGAAAGTCTATCGCCAACCTTGCGACGTTACCACGGCGCGCGTGTTCTCCGATCCGCCGATGAACTTCCTGTCCTTCGAGAAGCGCGGCGAGACGTTGCGTTACGACGGTCAGGACCACGCCACGCCGGCGACGTTCTCGTCGCTCGCCGATGGAACCTACAACGCCGGTTTCCAGGCCAACCACCTTTCGCTCGATCAGCTCGGCGCGGACGGTGTCGTGTTCTCATGCGAGAGCATCGGCACCGAGATCACCGGGTCCGAGAGTTTCGTGCATCTGCGCCACGCCGGGCGGAACTGGGTCGCGCTGCGCCACGGCGTGCTCGACGTGCCCGCGGGAGAGGCTGTCGAGACGCATGTCGATCCGGCGCACATGTACATCTTCGGCACCGACGACCGGCTGGTATCTGTTGCATCCTATGCAGAGGCGGCCTGAGCGATGGTCGCGATCAAGCTTGACGAACTGGCACACGCTTACGGGCCGAACCCGCAATCCGCCGAGGATTTCGCGCTTCGCCAGTCCATCGACCACCTTTGGGAGGACGGTGAGGCCTATGCGCTGCTCGGACCGTCTGGCTGCGGAAAGACGACGCTCCTGAACATCATCTCAGGCCTCGTGACGCCGAGCCACGGGCGCATTCTGTTCGATGACCAGGACATGACGCATGCGCCGACGGCGAACCGGAACATCGCTCAGGTTTTCCAGTTCCCCGTCGTCTACGACACGATGACGGTGTACGACAATTTGGCGTTTCCGCTGAGAAACCGGGGACGTGACGAGGCGTACGTGGCGCGCCGGGTGACCGAGATCGCGGAGATGACGGGACTGTCCGAACTGCTGCAAAGGCGCGCACAGGGTCTGACGGCGGACGCGAAGCAGAAGATCAGCCTCGGGCGCGGCATGGTGCGCGAGGACGTGGCGGCGATCCTGTTCGACGAACCGCTGACGGTGATCGATCCGCACATGAAGTGGGAGCTTCGCACCCAGCTTAAGCGGCTTCACCGCGAGTTCGGCCACACGATGATCTACGTCACGCACGATCAGACCGAGGCATTGTCGTTCGCCGACAAGGTGGTCGTGATGCTCGATGGAGAGGTGCTGCAACTCGGCACGCCCGCCGATCTCTTCAATGCCCCCGCGCACACTTTTGTCGGCTACTTCATCGGGTCGCCCGGCATGAACGTCCTGCCAGCCACGGTATCGGGGCCGGCAGCACATGTCGGTGAAACCCTCGTTCCGCTCAGTCGCGCCTACCACGAACTGGAGCGCGCGCCCGTCGAGGTCGGGATCCGGCCCGAGGACATTCGCCTCGCCTCCGGCGACATCGGCGTGCCGGTGCAGATCGAACGGATCGAGGATATCGGACGCCACAAGATCGTCAGGGCCCGCCACAACGAACAGCCGATCTGCGCGCTGGTCGCTGAAGGCGAGGAAATCCCGGCCGACGCCAATCGCATGGTGTTCGACCCGAACAGCACGCATGTCTTCAAGGACAGCTGGCGGCTGGAGGGCGTCTCGGTATGACGAAGACCCTCAACAACCGAGCGTGGTGGATGGTTCTCCCCGTCCTGTTGCTCGTCGCCATGAACGCGATCATCCCGCTCATGACGGTAGTGAACTACTCGGTGCAGGAGGTGTTCTACGGCGTCTACTCGTTCGTCGGCGAGCGCTGGTATGCTGATACGCTAGCGTCCGACCGCTTCCACGCGGCGCTCGGACGGCAACTGCTGTTCACCTTCACGATCCTCGCCATCGAGATCCCGCTGGGCGTTCTGATCGCGCTTTCGATGCCGCGCTCCGGTGTCTGGGCGTCGGTCTGTCTGGTGCTGATGGCGCTGCCGCTCCTGATCCCGTGGAACGTGGTGGGTGCGATGTGGAACATCTTCGCGCTGCCGGATATCGGGCTGCTCGGGTTCTCGATCAACTGGCTCGGGATCGATTTCAACTACACCCAACAGCCGATCAGCGCGTGGTTCGTCGTGATCCTGATGGATGTCTGGCACTGGACCTCGCTGGTGGTGCTGCTGGCCTATGCCGGGCTGCAGTCGATCGACGAGAATTACTACCGCGCGGCGAAGATCGACGGCGCGTCGGACTGGGCGGTGTTCCGCTATATCCA
>JBCDAV010000026.1:0-74644 GCA_039184865.1 Pseudomonadota bacterium
CCGCCACGCAGCTTGTTGACGACGAGCGTGGCCAGAGCCTCGCCGTCGACGTCTTCGGCGATGATCAGGAGCGGCTTGCCCGACAGGATGACGGTCTCGAGCAGCGGGACCATCGGCTGGAGCGAGGAGAGCTTCTTCTCGTGCAGCAGAACGAGGCAGTCCTCGAGTTCCGCGACCATCTTGTCAGCGTTGGTGATAAAGTACGGGCTCAGGTAGCCGCGGTCGAACTGCATGCCTTCGACGACCTCGGTCTCGGTCTCGAGTCCCTTGTTCTCCTCGACGGTGATCACACCCTCGTTGCCGACCTTCTGCATCGCGTCCGCGATCTGCGTGCCGATTTCGGTCTCGCCGTTTGCCGAGATCGAGCCGACCTTCGCGACTTCGTCACTGTCTGCGACCGGGCGAGAGCCTGCCTTGATGTCTTCGACGATCTTGGCGACAGCCTTGTCGATGCCGCGCTTCAGGTCCATCGGGTTCATGCCAGCAGCGACCGACTTCATGCCTTCGCTGACGATTGCCTGGGCCAGGACCGTGGCGGTCGTCGTGCCGTCACCGGCTTCGTCGTTGGTGCGCGATGCGACTTCGCGGACCATCTGGGCGCCCATGTTCTCGAACTTGTCTTCCAGTTCGATTTCCTTGGCAACGGTCACGCCGTCCTTGGTGATGCGCGGTGCGCCGAACGATTTGTCGAGAACGACGTTGCGGCCTTTCGGGCCGAGCGTCACCTTCACCGCGTTCGCCAGCGTGTTGACGCCTGCGATCATGCGGTTGCGGGCATCGGTTTCGAACTTGACGTCTTTAGCAGCCATAGTGTGGTGCTCCTGTCAGTAGAGTTTCGTTGGAGAGGTATCCGGCGACGGCTCAGGCCATCGTGCCCAGGATGTCGCTCTCTTTCATGATCAACAGGTCTTCGCCGTCGATCTTGACTTCGGTGCCCGACCATTTGCCGAACAGGATCTTGTCGCCGGCCTTGACCGACATCGGGATCAGTTCGCCCGAATCCTTGCGCGCGCCCTCGCCAGCGGAGACGACTTCGCCTTCCTGCGGCTTCTCCTTTGCGCTGTCGGGGATGATCAGACCGCCGGAGGTTTTTTCGTCGCTCTCGGTGCGGCGGACCAGCACGCGGTCGTGCAGAGGGGTGAAATTCATGGAAGCGCTCCCTATTTGCGTTTTCCAGTTGTTCCGAACTTTCCGGGGGAGGCTGTTAGCACTCAAGAGAAAAGAGTGCCAGTCACCCGGCGACAGCGCACTTAGTAGGAGCGCGCGGCGCTGTCAACTGACTGGGCTGGAAATAATTGCTGGGAGCAACCGACTGGCGCGACGCGCCAAGCCGGAGTGTCAGAGCGTCGCGAGATGGAATGACAAGCGGCTCAGCCGGGCTGGCGGCAGATCGCGCAGCTTTCGATGATCGAACTTCTTTTGAAGCGATGTAGAGCTGCGGCCGTCGATGAACTTCATCGGCCAGATCCGGAATGCCGGGCTGGCGAGATCGTTCTCGGCGAGAACCTCGACATCCGTGTGCCGGTCATCCCGGGAAATCGTTTCAAAGAGCGATTGGATCGTCTCGTCCGGGCCCTCGATGACCTGAAAGAAGGTGTCGCCGCCGTAATAGAGAGCCCCGGTGACCTTCTGCGCCTCGTTGCGCTTTACGGAAGCTTCCCAAAGCTCCACGAGGTCGTGGTCCGACATTCGCTGCGTTGCGGAGCTGACATAAACCAGGCTCGTGAACATTGCATTTCCCCCGATGCAACCGATGCCGACGTTCGGTCCGCTTCGACGCACGGTTCTTGCGCTGGTGCCGAGTTACTATAGGCGCGCTTTCCTAAGTCGTCGTAAACGCGCCGGAAGGCACGTTTTCAGATCGTCAGGAGTTGCAGGGTCAGCGCGTTGACATGCGCCACCGGACACTCGGCCAGAACCTCGGGATCAAAGCGCGTTCGCAGGCCATCGGATCGGCGGCCATCGATGAACTTCATCGGCCAACCGCGAAAGGCGGGGCTGGGAATGTCGTTCTCGGCAAGAACCTCGACATCGCGATGACGACCGTCGGTCTTGATGATTTCGAACAGCGAGTCGATCAGCAGCGCGTCGCCCTCGAGGACGTGAAAGAACAGCTCGCCGCTGAAGAAGAGTGCGCCGGTGATGTCGAGCGCCTCGTTGTTGCGCGCGGAGATCTCCCAGATGCGGACGAGATCATAGTCCGAGATCTCGCGCGCCGGGCGGCTGCAATATATCAGGCTATAGGGCACTGACGCTCTCCTGCCGCCGCAGCGGATCGGCGCGGAACGGTTCCCGCCATCCATGGCTTTCGACGGAGAGATATCGTTAATCGCGAACAGCTAACCCCGGATTAAGATGGCGGGGACGCGGCGGTAGGGCCATCATCCTCTGCAGAAGAACATCCGCGGGTCAGTGCGTCAGAGGCATCAATGCACCGTGATCTCGTGATCGGTAAATCTGAACTCCGTCGGACGGATCAGCCCGCAATGCGCCACCCTGACGGAGTGGAGCGGCCCGTCGAGTTCCCGGCCCCAGAAGTCGAGGAATTTTTTAAGTTCGGGGAATTCGGGCGCGAGATCGTAATTCTGCCAGATGAAGGTCTGGAGCACGCTGAGCGCGTCCGGCATGCGATAGGTGATCTCTGCGGTTGCCAGCGAATATCCATCCAACTGGCGGCGAAAGTCTGCATCGACCTTGGTCATTCAACGCCTCGACAAATCTCCTTTTTGTTTTGCGCAGCTACCGCGACGCGCGTTTCGGCACTGTCCCACGGAACTCCGGCCCAGTTACGGTGCCAGAATTTCCTTAACAACACAGTCTTGCGCAAAAAATTTCTTTGCGGATAATTCACGCATTCCATCAAAATCGTCTCGTGAACATGCGTGATCGGAGATCTTGCGCGTAATTCACGTATTGGTTGTTGACGTACTCGGCGATTTCCCGGATTCTTGCGTTTGGCTTGTGAGAAGGCCTGCGCGCCGCCATCGGGTTGCGGTTCGGAGTGTGTACGGGGACGGGATGGTTGGCTTCGATTGGCATGGCTCCGGTCATCAGTTCCTGAAGATCGACGGCGTTGCGCTCGAAGCGCGTGCGTGGGGTCCGCCACCGTCAGCCGCCTGCACGATAATCCTGCTGCACGAGGGGCTCGGCAGCGTCGCGATGTGGCGCGATTTTCCGCAGGCACTCGCCGACCGGACAGATTGCGGAGTACTCGCGTACTCGCGCCAGGGATACGGCGCGTCCGATGCGTGCGCCCTGCCACGGCCTTTGGACTACATGGAGCGGGAGGCACGCGATGTGCTCGGGCCCGTTCTTGATGCTTCCGGGGTTCGGCAAGCGGTCCTGTTCGGGCATTCCGACGGGGGCTCGATCGCGGCCCTTTACGCGGGCTTCAAACCCGACCCAAGGGTCCGCGGCATTGTCCTGATGGCACCGCACTTCTTCGTCGAGGATGTCTCGATCCATGCGATCGAGCGCGCCCGCGCGGCCTGGCGCGAAACCGATCTGCCCGTCCGGCTTGGCAAGTACCATACAAGACCCGAGATCGCCTTTCGCGGCTGGAACAATGCCTGGCTGAACCCGGGATTTCGCGCCTGGGATATCCGCGATGCGCTCGCAGAGCTTCGGGTGCCCTGCCTGGCCATTCAGGGACATCAGGACCCGTACGGCACCGCGGCTCAGGTGAAGATCATTGAGGAGCGCAGCCCCTCACCCGTTGCGATCCATCTGCTCGACGACTGCGAGCACAGCCCGCATCGCGAGCAATCCGAGCGCACCTTGGCGCTGATCGCCGATTTCGTCCGAAGTCTTGATCCTGCGTCCGGCGCAGAGGTTGCACCGTGAGTCGCTGGCCCCATCCGAAGGATGCGCATATTCCGGGCCGGACGCCACGTCCGACCGAGTCCCCCGCCTATGACGCGACCGCCGATGCGCCCGTCTACACGGTCGACCGGATGTGGTCAGAGAACGAGACCTATCTCTACGGCATCGAAATCTACAACGCCGGCTTTTTCTGGGAAGCGCAGGAGGTCTGGGAGCCGGTCTGGATGCGCGCTGCGGGGAACAGCCGCGAACGTCTGCTCCTACAGGGTCTGATCCAGTTGACCAATGCCTGCCTCAAGATCGCGATGGAGCACCCAACAGCCGCGCTTCGCCTGCTGGATGTCGCCGAATGCAAGCTCTCGGACGCAGCGCAGAAATGCCCCACGCTGATGGGGCTAAACCTGCCCGATCTGCAAACGTCTGTCGGCAGCTTCAATGCGGCGGTTCGAGGGGCGGATCCGGAACAGGCAACCTGTCTTCTGTGCCAGCGGCCGGTTCTGGTCACCTGCGCGAGATAAGTAGCCCGCCCGCCGCGAGTTCAGTCCGGTTCCAGGATCTTGCCAAAGTTCGGGTATCAGGCCGTGGCCCTTGCCAGGCGATCCCAGCCAACCATCCTGATGACGTGCCAATAGTTCGGCGCCAGGGTCATCCGGTCCTTGTAGCCCTTCTCGATCAGCAGCCGATGCATCTTCGGGAGTTGCCAGCACGGCACATGCATCAGCAGGTGATGTTCAAGGTGATAGTTCACCCAGTACGGCGCGAAGAAAAGCGCCGTGACCGGATCGGCATAGGTCGTGCGCACGTTGCCGAACGGATCGTCCTTGTCGGGCACCATCGCGTGCTCGGCGATATTGCGCACGCGGATCACGAACTGATTCCAGGTGAGCAGGGGCAGCGCCCAGAAGGCGAACCAGTACCACCAGTCGCCGATTGCCCAGAAAACGGCAAAGATGATGAAGTTGCAGAATACGCCCGGCCGCAGGTCTTCGGACTGGAAGGTCTGAGCCATCTTTGCGCCTTCGATCGCGTCCTCATCGAAACCGAGTTGCAGCGCCCGGCGAAACTGCGCGAGACGCAGCTTGTAGCCGGTCTGCCCGGTCAGATCGCGGGTGAACTTCCGCTTCAGACTGTCCCGTGTCGTCGGAAACTTCGCGGAAAGCGGAAGGTCGGGATCCTTCTCGGTCTGGGTGAACCTGTGGTGGGTCAGGTGATAGGTCCGGTAGGAGGTCATCTCGGCCAGGATCGGTCTCGCGCAGAGCCATTGCGACACCCACTCGTTGATCCGGCGCGTCTTGAAGAGAGCGACATGCGCGCCCTCGTGCATCAGGATGGCAAAGCCGAGCTGTCGCGACCCGATCAGCATCACCGCCAGCACGAAGGTCAGGACCGAGGGATACCACGCGAAAAGCAAAACCGCCGCAAGGATGACACCCCAGCAGTGCAGCACGAGTGCGGCGCCCATCCAGTCGGACCGGCGCGCCAGGGCCCGGATTTCCTGCGTGGTGAAAACGTCTTTTCCCGGTGTCACGGCTTCCTCCTTGGCAAAGTCATACCATCGAGACGAAAGGGCCTCAAACCAGATATGCGAACGTTTGGGTCAGCCGTCGCAGGCTTGGGGCCAGAGTGAATGATCAGGGCCGGTGTTGCAGCGGGACGTTTCGAAACCGCATCGGAGCCGATCGCGCAGCACCAGGCGCGCTGACCAAATCTCGCGGCTTGGCTTGATGAGCATTTCTGCTAGGAGGGCCGAACGAGACGCCGAGGCCCAACCATGATCTACCAATCGCCCGATGCTTACCTGTCCGCGCCGCGCAAGGCGGTGGCGCTTTTCGGGATGTCAGGGCTCGGCAAGACGCGGATCGCCAATGTGCTGCGCAGCAACGGCAACTGGTTCCACTACTCGGTCGATTACCGGATCGGCACCCGCTACATGGGCGAGCACATTGCCGACAATTTCAAGCGCGCGGCGATGCAGACCCCGTTCCTGCGCGAGTTGCTGATGACCGACTCGGTCTCGATCAAGTCGAACCTGACCTTCGAGAACCTCGCCCCTCTCAGCACCTATCTCGGCAAACCGGGGGACCCTGCCAAGGGCGGTATTCCATTCGATGAATATGTCAATCGGCAGCGCCAGCACCGGACCGCCGAGGAAGCGGCAATGCAGGACACGGTGCACTTCATCGACCGAGCCGAACAGATCTACGGCTATCCGCACTTCCTCTGCGATACATCGGGATCGCTTTGCGAGGTGGTCGACCCCGAGGATCCGAACGATCCGATCCTCTCACGGCTCGTCGACCATGTGCTGCTGGTGCAGATCCGGGGCACCGAGGCAGACGCCGACGAACTGGTGCGCCGCTTCGTCAAGGCGCCGAAGCCGATGTACTACCCGGAAGCCTTTCTGCGCGCGTCCTGGGATGCGTATCTCTCGGAAAAGTCGACGTCGGACGATGCCGTCGATCCCGATGAGTTCATCCGGTACGGTTTCCGCCGTCTGCTGACGCATCGGCTGCCGCGCTATGACGCGATTGCGCGGAACTGGGGACTGTCGGTCTCGGCCGCAGATATTTCAGCGGTTCAGAACGCCGATGACTTCGATGCGCTGATCTCTCGAGCGCTCTCGGAGCAAGCCGCTAACTGAGGCACCGCGCCGTCAGGTCAGAAAGCCGATGATCTTGTCGATCGGCTTGATCGCCTTGTCGACCATCTTCTTGACCGACTTCAGGCGATCGGCTGCCTGTTGGATCCGGTCGGCCTCTTTGCGTACATCGACGGTGCCCTTGCGGATCGTCTCGAAATCCGCCTTGACCTGCGGGTCGTTCAGCATTGAGTCGGTCAGGTCCTTGATGCGTTTCCCGCGAATTCGACGGATCTGCTTGGTGATCCGGTCGATCTCGGCGTCCAGTGCATCGATGCGGTTCTGATCCGATGCCGTCAGCAACTCCTCCTCAAGCTCAAAGCGCCCGTCGAACAGGGAGTCGAGCAGCGTGCCTTGATCGTTTTTCAGCTTCTGCGTGGACATCTCGACCTCCGTCTAGAGATTGGCACCGAAGGCGTTTGCGGCGTCCTTGACAGCCTCACCGAGGCCCTTGAGGTTTTCGGCGGCGTTCTTGGCCAGTTCGAAATTGTCAGGATCGGCGATGGCATCGGCCAATGCCTGATGGGCGCGCCCGACATCCGCGTAGCTTGCACCTCCGCCGACCAGGGTCGATGCATAGGCCTTGTACTCCGCCATGCGCGCGATCGCGGCACTCTGGCGGCGCTCGCGCTCGGCGCGCGACGCGTTTCTGGGCAGGTTGCGCAAGTCGCGCACCGCCTGCCGCACTGCATCGGACTGGGCGTCCAGCAGATCGGCCCGCAACTCAGGCTCGACCTCTGCAAGGCGTTGTGTCATCCGCTGGATCGCACCGTTGCTGCCCTCGACCACGTCGACCAGCGTCCGGTATTTCGCCCGTTCGAACGACGCAATCCGGGCTTCGGCGTAGAGCGACGCGAGCGCCGAGATCGGTCCGGCGACGTCAATGTCAAGCTCGGCGCGGTCGCGCAGCTTTTCCCCGGCCTTGGTGAGAGAGTCCGCCATGTCCGAGGCCGCCGTGCGCAGGGCATCCTGATCTTCGGCCTCGGTCAGGTTCGCCAGCGCCGATCCGTAGGCCGTGATGGACGAGGCATAGGTCAGCAGGCTGCGGTCGAACTTCTTCACGCTTACGGGCCGCGCGTCTGCCGGTGCCAGCCCGGCGCGGCGCTCGGTCAGCGCACAGCTTTCGAGCAACTGGTTGCGGCGTTCGATTTCGGCTTTCCGGGCGTCCTTGTCGGTCGCGTCCGGCAGCGGTTCTGTCAGATCGCGGGACAGCCGCCCGCACCGAGGCGACAGGTTGAAATCCCAGCCCTCGCGGATGCGCACGCGGTCGCGCTCGGCCTGGGCCGAGGCATCGATCCGGTCATACAACTGGACCCAGACCTGCTCCACTCCGCTGGCGGAACTGGCGAAACTGGCCGTTTCCTTCTCGAAGACCTGTGCACCGCATCCGGCCAACGCAATCATCGTAACGGCAGCCGCCGCCGCGCGAATTCTTCGCATGAAGCTCTCCCTCAATGACGAAAATTCTATCAGAGCGACCCGAGTGTTACAATCAATGCGGCTTTACCAGAGGTCGCCGAGAGCTTATCTCGACGGCCTACGCGACAGGAGCCCGCAAGAGACATGCCGATCCGGATTCCCGAAGGACTGCCCGCCCACGACGTTCTGCGCGACGAGGGTGTGATGGTGATGTCTTCGAACACGGCGGAGCGGCAGGACATCCGTCCGCTGCAGATCGGGCTGGTCAACCTGATGCCCAAGAAGGTGCAGACGGAAACGCAACTGGGCCGGCTGATCGGCGCGACCCCGCTACAGATCGATCTGACGCTGATCCGCATGTCGGACCACCGCTCGCGCAATACCTCGGCCGAGCACATGGAGGCTTTCTATCAGCCGTTCTCCGAGGCGCGGGCGCGCAAGTTCGACGGCATCATCATCACCGGTGCCCCGATCGAGCATCTGCCTTTCGAAGAGGTGACGTACTGGGAAGAGCTGTGTTCGGTCTTTCAGTGGACGCAGACGAACGTGCATTCGACCTTTGCGATCTGCTGGGGCGGACAGGCGATGCTGCATCATTTCCACGGGGTGCCGAAGCATGACCTGCCGAAGAAGGCGTTCGGCTGCTTCCGGCACAAGAACCTGGCTCCGGCATCGCCGTTCCTGCGGGGATTTTCCGACGATTTCAGCGTGCCGGTCAGCCGCTGGACCGAAGTACGCGCCGAGGATCTGCCGGGCGAAAGCCGTCTGACCGTGCTGATGCAGTCTCCCGAGGTCGGCCCCTGCCTGATCGACGATCCGGCGCACCGGGCACTCTACATGTTCAACCATCTCGAATACGACTCGACCACGCTCAAGGACGAGTACGACCGCGATGTCGCGAGCGGCTCACCCATCGAGATCCCGAAGAACTACTACCCGGATGACGATCCGACCCGGACGCCGGAGAACCGCTGGCGCAGCCACGCGCATCTGCTGTTCGGCAACTGGATCAATCAGGTCTACCAGACGACGCCGTTCAACGCCGCCGACATCGGGAACATCGACGCGGCGGCGTAGCTCACGCCGACGCGCCCAAAGAACCGGTCAGACGACGCCGAAGGCAAGCATCGCGTCGGCGACCTTCTTGAAGCCCGCCACGTTCGCGCCGCGCACATAGTCGACGTGATCGCCATGATCGCCCTGCTCGACGCAGGCGCCGTGAATATCCGACATGATCTTCTTGAGCGCTGACCGCAGATCTTCCTCGTCGCGATGCAGACGCGCCGAATTCTGGCTCATCTCGAGACCCGACATGGCGACGCCCCCGGCATTGGATGCCTTGCCGGGCGCATAGCAGATCTTCGCGTCACCGAAAGCCGCGATCGCGTCGAGGTCGCACGGCATGTTCGCGCCTTCCGACACGGCCTTGCAGCCGTTCGTCAGCAGGTTCTTTGCGTCGGACCCGTTCAGTTCATTCTGCGTGGCGCAAGGCAGCGCGACATCGCAGGGCACGTCCCAGGGCCGGGCATTGGCGTGGAAGGTCGAGCCAGTGAAGTGATCCGCGTAGGCCGAGATCCGGTTGCCGCGCACCTTCTTGTGGTTCTTGACCCAGTCGATCTTCTCCTGATCGAACCCGTCCGGATCGTGAATGAACCCACCGGAATCGGACAGCGTAATCGCCCTGCCACCGCGGTGCAGGATCTTCTCGGCAGCGTGGGTGGCGACATTGCCTGAGCCCGAGACCACCGCCGTCTTGCCGTCGATCGCATCGCCTTTGTGGTGCAGCATGTTCTCGAGGAAATAGACCGCGCCGTACCCCGTCGCCTCGGGCCGCATCAGCGAGCCGCCGTATTCAAGGCCCTTGCCGGTCAGCACGCCTTCGAACGAGTTCGTCAGGCGCTTGAACTGCCCGAACATGTAGCCGATTTCCTTGCCGCCAACGCCGATATCGCCTGCGGGCACGTCGATGTCCGCGCCTATATGCCGGTAAAGCTCCGTCATGAAGCTCTGGCAGAAGCGCATGATCTCGTGCTGCGACCGGCCCTTGGGATTGAAGTCGGCGCCGCCCTTTCCGCCGCCCATCGGCAGCCCCGTCAGCGAGTTCTTGAAAGTCTGCTCGAAACCGAGGAACTTCAGGACGCCCTGCGTGACCGACGGATGAAAGCGGATTCCGCCCTTGTACGGTCCGATCGAGTTGTTGAACTGCACCCGGTAACCGCGGTTGACCTGCACGTCGCCGTTGTCGTCCGCCCAGGACACCCGGAACGACACGATCCGGTCGGGTTCGGCCATCCGGTGCAGGACCTTGATCTTCGCGTAGACGGGATTGTCGTTGATGAAGGGGATGACCGTCTCGGCGACCTCGTGCACGGCCTGGTGAAAGACCTCCTCTGCCGGGTTGCGCGCCACGACCCAGTCCATGAACTCCTGCAGGTCGAGTTTATCCGTCATCAGCCTTGTCCTTGTTCTTGATTGTGGGCCGCGGCCCATCCCCCACCCGCCCGGATCCGGACGGGTATCTGCTGGCGCTGCAACGGCTGGCGTGTCTTACAGCTTTACACGCAATTCGGCGCGAATGCCGAACAGATCTTCGTTATTGTCGTCGAAGCGCAGGCCATACATCGCGTCGGCCCGGAAGATCAGCCGGTTGGACAGCGGGCGCTGATAGCGGACGCCGAAGCCGACTTCGGGGTCCTGGATGCCTTCCTTGTCGTCCCAGGGCGTCTGGAACGCGATCTCGGCGACAACCTGTTGCTCGAGCCCGAACAGGTACTCGATCCCGATCGCACCGCCGATGGCGTCGTGACCGGTGTCGTCCAGCTTCGGGAACCCGGTCAGCGCATCGGTCTCGAAGCTGAGACCTATCTGCTTCAGGTTGCCGTTGCCCGCGGCCTTCTGCGGCGTGTCCTTGCCGATGAAGAAGTTCGCGTAGGGGATCAGGGTGATCGACGGCGTGATGAACGCGTTCTCGGAGATCAGCAGGAAGCCATCGGCGGTGTTGACGCCGTTCGTCTTCTGCTGGCCGACATTCACGATCAATCGTGTCGCGTTCGCAACCTTGCCGTAGTAGCGCTTGGAGAAGGCGACTGTGAGGTTGTGATAGCTCTGATCGCCGCCGGAGCTGTCATCGGTGTCAAGCAGATAGGCGTAGCCGATCTCGAGATATCCCTCCTGTACATCGAAGAAGCCCGCGAAGCCGTAAATGTCGGCCTCGTGATCCGCCTGCTGTCCGGCGTTGTTCGTGAAGGCGTCAGACGTGATCTCGTCCCAGCCCGCGAAGAGCGTGATGTCGAAGTTGGTGATGTCGAGTGTTGAGGAGTTCTGCGCCACAAGCGGCGTGATCGCGGCGCCCAGGAACGCGTCGTCGAACCAGACACCGTTCTGGAACAGGAGCGGCACGCGGCCGAAGGCGAAAGGCATGTCCCACGAGGTGTATTCGTCCGAAATCGATGACCAGATAGCACCGAGATCGCCCTCGAAGAACAGCGTCGTCGGCTCGTTCTGCTCATTGAAGACGAAATCGCTTTCGTCATTGCCGGCGAATTCGAGACCCGAGATGTCATCGAGCGGCTGCCAGAACATGTGGATGCGCTCGGTGCCGGTCAGCTCCAGGTTGAAGTTCAGGTTCGTGGCGACGCCGATGATCGCCTTTTCCTGCTGGCCGTTGTCGTTGAAGGCGACCGCAGCACGAAGATCGCCAAACACCGAGAACGCCGGGAAAAGCTTGTTCTTAGGCCCGAAGATCTCGATACCGTCGCCAATCTCGCCAGGGTCGTAGAGGCCGCGGCCGATCTCGATCGGGGGCTTGGCATTGTCGACCGGCTTCTTGCCGCCATAGATCTCGATCTGAGCTTCGGGATCATAGGTGACCGTGTACTCCGGGTCTTTCTTGAAAAGCTCCTTGTCGAACGGCACTTCCTTGACGGACGGATCACGTTCGGCCGGTTTCCATTCGGCGGTGTACGCCGGAGCCGCGGCCATCGCCCCCACGATGGCCAGGCCCGTCAGTGTCCCCCTCATGGTGCAGTCCTCCTTACTGGACTTCAAATTCAACCGCGGACGGATGAATATCGACCATCCACTCGTTCATGGTCCGGATCATCTCGTCCGTGGCGAAAACGAACTTCATGAAATAAATCGGCTCGGCCCGGCTGCGCAGACGACTCTGCAGCCGGTATGTGCCTGGCTTCGAAAACGCTTCGGCCGGGATATTGTAATCGGCATCGCGCCAGCCGAGCGGCGGGATTGAGCGGCCCTCCATCCGGATGAACGCGGGGTGGTTCAAGACCGAGGAGGGAACACCCGACGGCCGGATGTGCGGGATCTGGTCGATGTCGAAGTTCACCGGCAGATACATCTCGCGATCCGGGCCCTTGACGCCGGTCACGAGGAACTTCGTCTGGAGGTTCACGAGCTGGTCGTCGTGCTCGATCGTGCCCTCGGCCAATTCGATCGAGTGCAGGTCGACCATGTCGCCGTACTTATCGACGTATCCCGACTCCCACGCGACCTCTCCGTCCGGATCGATCAGGGCGACATTGAACCAGATTTCCGGCTGGGCACCCAACGAACCCGACGGAAGGTTATGGCCTTCGTCGATGTTCGTGATCCGATAACGCACGTTCAGGCTTTCGCCGACGCGCGGCGTCTCGCCATCGAAGAACGGCCCGTCGATCCGGCTCGAGTTCTCCATCACGGCGATCCGGTCCTTCCGCTTCAGCTCGAGCAGACGGATGTTCTGATCGACCACGTAGCGGGCGGTCTCACGCTCCTGCCGATCCGACCATTCCGGCGGGAAGGTCGCCTGGACCTCGCCAGCCTCGACCTGATCTTCCCAGTCTGGCCTGCCCCAGGGCGCTCGGTGGTCGAACTTCAGCCAAGTCGTGATCGGCCAGCGCAGGCCGCGCGGGTTGAACGGGAAAATGCCGGGGTGAGCGATCGGGTATCCCGGCCCATAAAAGGCGTGGTTGTGGTGATCGCGGTTCGGATCGCCGACCGGGCGTCCGTTGACGATGGCCACCGGCCACTTCGGGTAGGACTTCGGATCGCTGTCCGGCAGCCCGTCATAGGACGGCACGCCGGGCACGCGGCCCATGTGGCACTGCTGGCAGGTAATACCATGCTCGGCGGCAGGCGAGGCGCGGTATTGCTCCCAGACGACCTCGAGCTTGATGCCCGGATGGACGGCGACCTGGTGGCAGGACACGCAGAAGTCCGAGCGCTTGATCTGCGGGAACTCGATCGCGCCCGTGTGGATCGGCGAGCCGTCCTCGCCGGGCTTGGACGAAACCTTGTAGCGGTCGCGGTCCTGAAGGACATCGGCGACGCCCGGCGCGTTCCCGGCATTGTACATCGGCTCGTAAATCGTGCCCGGCTGGACGTGGCGCTGACCATTGACCTTGTTGAACTCCTCGGACACGCGGTGACACGTCACGCAGGTGATGCCCTCGCGCGCGATCTGGCTGCGCTCCCACAACGCCTGCCAGCGCGGCTCGTCCAACTGCGTGCCGATTTGCTGGTGGCAGCGGACGCAGAAGGTATTGATCGTGCCCGATGCCAGATCGTTGATGCGTTGCTCGAACTTGTGGAACATCGGCGAGATCGAGGCGTAGGCGTGGTTCGACGAGGCCCATTCCCAGAAGATCTTCTGGTGACACTCGGCGCATTGAACGGCCGAGGGGAAGGGGCTTTCCTTGAAGGCGTCGGAATGGGGATCGCGCGGCGCAACCAGTTCGGACTGCTCGGCGACCGTCAGCGTACCTTCTCCGGTGTATGCGGGTTTCTCCCACGCAGGGCCCACCTGAGCCAGTGCGGGTCCGGCGAGCAGCACCACGGCGCTCGCGATCAAGGTTCGGATCGGCTTCGAATAGATCATCGTTGCTACTCCAGTCCGTCTCAAATCATTTGGCCAATCGCGCTGCCTCATTGAGTGCAGCGCGGACTTGACCGGCGTTGTGGCTATCGATCGATTTAAAAGCTGCCATACCGGTCGCGATTGCCTTCTGGGCGGCGATTGCCTGACCCGGTCCCAGGACCTCCAGCTTGTCGAGTTCATCGACTAGAGAGCCCGCGGCGAGCACAGCCTGTTCAGCCTCGTAATATCCGGTGAACACGCCGCGCCGGGACGCAGCCGCAATCTGGTTAAGAGCGTAACGCGTATCGCTGTCAGAGAACTTGCGGGCCTCGAGCTTGCGCACCAGCGTATCCAGGCTCGCCCTCAACTGGTTGGCCGCGGACCGCATCCCGCCCCACGACCCGCCCGCCGCGGCGCGAACGCCCGCGATGTCGCCCTGCAGGCGACCCGCCAGCCGCTTGTCGACCATGCTGGCGGCGAGCTGCACGAAATAGGCGTTCGCATCGTTGATCCGCGGCACGCCCGTGCGGCTGGTCGCCGATTTTCCGTCCAGCGTCGCGTTGTGACATGAGTGGCACTCGAAGAACGCGAACTCGGGGAACAGCCCCTCCTGCCCGACTTCCGGATCGGTCATCAGTTCGACGAACTTCTTCATCTGCATGGCCTGACCGACCGCCCAGACTTTCACGCCGAACGGCCAGGGCTTGCGCTGAAGGTAGTCGTCATCGACCTTGAAGTGCGAGTACCCGGCCCGTCGGCCCGGCGTCGCCTCGGAGAACCAGCTATAGAACCCTAGCTCGAACGGCAGGCGCGGATGGCCCGCCACGAACATCCGGTGGCTCACGAATTTCTCCGAGGTGCCCATGTGGCAGCTCAGGCAAAGCTCGGCGCGCTTCGTCGGGTGCGTCGTCGGATACATGCCCTCTTCGACATTGCGCTGGTAGAAGTAGAGGCCGGCCTGATGGACGCCGAGCCATCCTGACGCGGGTCCGTGACAGGCTTCACAGGTCACGCCCTCGGCCTGATTGAACGTCTCTTCGCGGTGATCCGGGCTGATGTTGAACGTGTGGCAGTCGAGGCAGAGCTTGGCCGAGGTCGCCGAGCGGTACCCCAGATCGCGGGCAATGGCGTTTGCCTTCTTGGTCTGCAGGGTCTGGAACGACTTCGCGTGCGGATCGCGCGCATTCCAGGTCACGTATTCGCGTTGCGTGACCGAAGAGTTGGGCCAAGGCGTTTCGGCTGAATGACACGTCGCCTGCCCGCAGGTCGTCGCGCCCAGCGCCTTGACGTCGTGCGCCGACACGCCGGTTGAGAACAGACCGAGCGCGAAGCCCACCGCCAATCCGATCCTGCCGATCCGTCCAGTCATGTTCTTCCCCATGCGATCATCACCCGGAAGACCCCTCAGTTCTGTTTCGGCGCCTGCTGCCGTTGCGACGCACGGGCATGGAAGATCTCGGCATGCTCCGGCGACATCGGCGGGCGGTCGTCGATGTGATATTCGTGGCAGGTCACGCACTCGGCCCTGGCGCCATCAGGCTCGTCAGAGCCCTTGTGGCAGTCTTGGCAGGACGCGAGCCCCGGCATCAGAACGTCGTTCGAGCGCGCAGAAGTGGGCGCGTCGTGGCACGAGGTGCATTCCATCGCCGTGTGGGGCTCGTGGGCGAAGCCGCCCTTGATCATCCACTGGCGCTGGATCAGCGCGGGCTGGACTTTCCAGCGCTCTACCCCCGATGCATCCGGGAACTTCTGGGCCTCGTGGCAGGTTCCGCACAGTCGGACGCCGAAGATGGCGTCCATCTGGACCAGCGCTTCCTTCTTTGCCCATTCGATGGCGATGCCGCGATCGCTGTCGCTCAATGCGGCGGCACGTTCCTCGTTCGTGTTCTGTCCGGCGATCCGGCGCTTGCGCTTGCGCTTGACCGGCTTGGGGGCTGACTCCGCTGTCACGCCGCCTTCGAGAGCCGCCGCGATGAAGTAGTTTTCGAGGATTCGGGCGACCTCGTCCTCGTTCGCATGCGGCAGGTTCCGCTCGATCCCCGCGGCGTTGAACGTCATCTGGTGACAGCGCGCGCAGTCGCGCTCCATCTCGACGGTGCGCATCAGCTTGCCGCCCGGCAGGATCTCGTGACAGCTCGCACATTCAAGCTGTTCGAGACCGCGCGGCGACCGGACCCCGCCCGCCTGCAGGTGCTTCGAATGCGGGAACTTCAGACCCGACTTCTCGATCAGCGGGACGTTCGGATCGTAGGTGACGCGCTGGATCTTCGGCTGAAGCGCCCCCTCGCCTTCCTCGACCAGGGTCACGAGCGCGAGCTTGAACTGCGGGTGATCGACGTCGAAGTCCGTGATGTTGGGGAACTTCGAGTTCGGCGCGACGGTCTTGATGTCCGAATGGCACTGGAAGCAAGCGGTTTCGGCCACGGCCGTCGGTTCCGGCCCGCCATTGTGCTCCTTGTGGCAGGATGCACAACGTGAGTTCTCCAGCGAGAGGACCGGGTGCTGGGCAGTGTCGGCATGGTTCTGCGTGGTGGCATGGCAGGCCAGGCAGGCATTGTTCGTGGTCATCTCGAACGGGCGCTGGTGACAGGCCGCGCAGTCGTTCTCGATCATCGAATGCGCACGCGAAATCGGACCGGACGACCACGCGATTTCCATCGCCGTCGGCGGCGGAACGTCTACGCGCGCCATCCCTTCCACGACGACCGCCGCATTGGCGGGAGCCTCGCGCTGCAGCACGTCGTACATCGGCCAGCCCATGAAGACGCCGATGATCACGAGCGAGAAAACCCACGAGAGCAGCCTGCGCGACGGCAGAACGTCCTCGAGCTGGCGCTTTCCGCGCCGCACATGGGTCGGCGCTTCAGAGGCTGCCGCCTCTTCCATCACCATCACCGCATCGGCGCCGTCCCGCGCCGGTTCGCCCCGGAACGTGAACCGGCCGATCGTGACCGTGTTCGAGCCGAGATCTGTCTCGTCCTGATCCTTTCCGTCGACCTTGATGCCGCCTGCGCCCGCGGCCTTCATGATCAGCCGCCCGTCGCGCATCTCGACCGTGGCGTGCTGATAGTCGACCCCGATATCCGGCAGGCAGATTTCCATCGAAACCGCGCGCCCGATGTGGATCTCGGCACCGTTGAGGATCGTTTCCCGCTTCGAGATCTCGTCCGATCCCGCGCGCTTCTTGATGGTGACCAATAAGAGCTTCATGGCGTCACCAGTAGAAGAAGACGAGAACGACGTGGATGATCAGCGTCACCAGCAAGGCGACGGTGAGCGGCACGTGGAACCAAAGCCAGAGGGTGAGCAACCCGCGATAACGGCCGTCACGGCGCAGACAGGCGGCCAGTTCGCGTTTGCGCGACAGGTCTGCGACCAGTTCCGAGACGCGCTTGCGCTGCTCCTCGTTCCAGTCGCCCTGATCGACCATCTCGCGCACCTGATCGTACGCCTTCGCGGTTCCGCAGCGCTTGGACGAGCCGGAGAGGATCGAGAACAGGCCACCGCCGATCTTGGTCTTCTCCAGCGACAACTGGATCGGCGCGCGGAACGCATCTGGCAGGAACTGCAGCGACCGCTCGAGCTTGCGGTCGAGATCGTCCATGTCCTCTTCGAGTTGTTCCAGCTCGGACATGTCATGGCGCTTCTTCTCGATCACCATCTCGGAGATGTTGCGCCCCATCTTGTCCGGAAGCCCGGAATAGGCGGTGATCCCCCAGATCCCGGAGAGGATGACGATCATCAGGAGCACGTAACTCAGCGTGTGGACCGACCACTCGAACTCGAAGCCCGTGTGCAGCGAGGCGGTGACGATCAGGGTCAGGCCGAGGAAGACGTGCGCCGAGACGACATTGCGCCGCCGCCCGGTCGAAGACGCGAACCTGCGTTTGCGCACGCCGAGCCACGACAGATAGACGACGATCAGCGCGGAAAGACCGCCGAGCCCGTAGCCGACGATCGTCGAGCCGTCGCGTCCCTGCGGCGGATTGTGAGCGATGTAGGCAGCAAGCGCCGCGATCGAGATGATGATACCGATCCAGAGCCAAAGTCTGCTGGCGAGAAAACCTGTCTGAACGTACATCAGGCTGCGTCCTGTATCTTCTTGATCAGACCCTCGGGGCCGATCCGAATTATTGCTCCGGTGGGACAGGCGCGCACGCAGGCGGGTCCGCCGCGCACGTCCTCACAAAGATCGCACTTGCGCGCCAACTCCTTGTTTTCCTTGGATTTCACGGCGGCACGTCGCTCACCTGGCCGATCCCCGGCGCCGAACAGAAGCCAGGTCAGCAGGAAGCCGCGCTTCTTGGGCGTCGCACTCAACTGAATGGCGTCGTAGGGACAGTTCCGGGCGCAGTTGCCGCATCCGATGCAGGTGTCGTTGATCTGGACCGCGCCGCCGGACGAACGGTAGAGCGCGTTCGGCGGGCAGTCGGCCATGCAGTGCGGATGCTCGCAATGGCGGCACGAGATCGGAATGTGCACCTGGGCCTGGGCGTCGCGCGCGGAATAGGTCGGACCGGCAGCGCGGCTGAGCCGCGGGATGCCGTCATGCGTCTCGGCACAGGCCTTCTCGCAGAAGTCGCAGCGCACGCAGAGCTTGTTGTCGATGGCGATGGCATTCGTTGCCTCGCCGATCCCGTTCTGCATCAGGAAGTCGACGATCTTGCTCTTGGCCGCGTTGCCCGAGGCGCGCGCGCCCGTGCTGGCCGCCCGGTCGGCAGAGACCTTCTGGACGATCTGACGAACCTTCGGGTTCTTTTCGAGCAGTCGGACGAAAACGTCCTTCTGGATCTTGAGCGCCTCGACGCCGACGGCTGCCCGCACCGTCGCGTTGCGCGGGGCGTCGTTCAGTAGCGCCGTCTCGCCGACCATGCTGCCCGCGGGCAGATAGGCGAGCACAACATCCTTGCCGCCGAACTCGCGGGTCACAGCCGTTGAGCCCGACTGGATGACGAACACCGCGTCGGCCTCGCCACCCTCCTTCATCAATGCCTCGCCGCGCGAGAAGTTGATGACCTCGTAGGTGTCCATGACCTCCTTGAGGTCGAACTGGGTCAGCTGCGGCGACAGGAAGGTCTGCATCTTGCGCAGGACGATGGTGTCCATCAGCGTCTTGCGCGCAGTGGCCGAGGAGGCGATCAGCTTCAGTGCTGCATTACGCGGGATCTCGATCACGGTCGCCCCGGCCATCCCGCCGACCGCGTCGGAGTTGCGGCGCCGCCCCATCACGAGACCCATCTCGCCGAAGAACGACCCCTTCTGGACATCGAAGGACGTCGTCTCGTTGATCGGGATCTCGACCTCGCCGCGGACGATGACGAACAGACTGTCACCCGCGTCGCCCTTGCGAATGATCGTGCTGCCATGCGGATGGACCTGAATTTCCGCCTCGAGCAGGAATTCGCGTAATTGCAGGATCGTCAGACCGTTGAAGAGATCGACGCTGTCGCGCACCTCGTTGAGCAGATCGTGGACCGAGCGCCCCTGCAACAACGCGCCGAACTTTTCGGACAGCATCGGGATGTCGGCGCCGTCGACCGGATCGCCGGCGATCGTCTGGATCACCTCGTAACCCTGGTTGAGGCAGTGCTTGATCAGCGGATAGCCCGCCAGCGCGCCAACGAAGTAGATCCCGGTGCGGTCGCTCTCATAGCTCTCCGAGACACGCGGGAAATCGGCGCCTTCCTCGAACACACCGCCGATCGCCTCGACGAACTTTCTCGGGGCGATGGCCCCTATGCGCGCGATCACCCGATCTGCGCGGACGATCTGCTCGCCTTCGGGGCTCTTCAGGACAATCGCGTTGTCTTCGACCCGGACCGGGCTGGTGTTGTAGGCGCACTCGATCAGCTCGTCCTTGATCGCGCCCATGATCAGCGAAATGTTGCCAGGCTTGGCGCGTGCGAACTCCCGCTTTCGATTGACGATCGTTACCCGGTTTTCGTTCTGCGCGAGTGCGACCGCGTTCTCGATCGCCGCGTCGCCCGCACCGACGACCACGACATCCTTGTCCCAGTAATCCTTCGGATCGTCGAGTTGGTACTCGACCAACCCGTTGTCCTCGCCATCGACGCCCATCTTGCGCAGGTTGCCCTGCAGGCCGATGGCGATGACGACGGTTTCGGCCTGGACCGTTTCGCCCGAGGCAAGCTGCACCGAGAAGTTCCCGGCCTCGCCTTCGACGCCAGTGACATCGGCGCCGTAGCGGACGTTCACGCCGAGTTCGTTCACCCGCGCGGTCCAGTTTGCGAGCAGGTTCTCCCGCGAGTCGGCCTGGAATTCGACACCTGCGCGCACCGGCAACGCGTCGGGTGTCGCCATGATGTACTTACCCTTCTGGTATTTGAAGATCGTATTGGACAGTTGCTGCGCGCGCTCCAACAGGACATGGCTCATGCCCATCGAGGCCGCTCTGGTGGCTGCGCTGATTCCGGCAGGGCCAGAACCGACAATGGCTACCTTATAAGTCGTCACGGGTCAGTATCACCCTCTCGCTCATAATCTTACCGGCACGAATGCCTCGGCAACGCAGGAACTACGCTTACGGAAGGGACGCCTGGAACGAACGCATAGCCGACGTGAACTGGCCGGCGCTGTAACGGTCATCACTCTCGACCGTCGAAAACACTTCATCGAGAACCGCGCTCAGGCGGTCGTAATCGGCGTCAGAAATGTGCTCGCCGTTGATCAGCGCCGCCAACGTCGAGTCGATCACCAGCGCCGTCTGTTCCGCTGTCGCGTAGTCCGAGAACTGACCGGACGCGCCGTTGTTCGCGAGAACCCCCAGGATCTCGCGCATTTCGGCGCCGTCGAAGGAACGTGTCGCCAGGCTTTCGACAGCCCGCTGGGCAGTCGCCTGCATCTGCTTGGCCGCGGCAACGACTGCGCCGCGGTTCTGGCTCGCCGCTGCGTGCAGCCGGCGGATATCCCCGCTGATCTGATCGCCAAGACCCGGCTCGGCGAAGCTCATCGCGATCCGCAGCATCTTCATGTGCGCATCGTCGAACTTCGGCTGGCCGCGCTTGTTGACCGACGCCTTGCGCTTGACGCTCATCGGCGCGTGACAGCCATGGCAATCGAAAAATGCCATCTCGGGGAAGAAGCCCAAAGTGCCCGTCTGCGGGTCGGCCAGCAGGGACATGCGGCGCTCGGTGGCCATGGCCTGACCGACGGCCCAGACCCGAACGCCGTCTATGTTCGATTTCCGCTCCACGTAGTCTTCGTCGACCGTGTGGTGGGCGTTGATCTCGGTGTAGCTGTCCAGTTCGAAACTGACGCGCGGATGACCGGCCGCGAGCAGACGGTGCCCGGCGAACTGGTCCGAGGCGCCGAAATGACAGTCGAGACAGATGGCCGCCCGGCGGATCGGATCGTGCGTGGGGCGCAGACCCTGGTCGCGCAGCTCCTCGATCGTCACGTCAAGATCGTGATGGGTGTCGAGCCAGATGCCGGACGCACCGTGACAGGATTCGCAGCTTACACCCTCTTCGACATTGTAGAGCGCGCCGTGCTGACCAGCGGGCGCGTTCGTCGTGTGGCAGTCGAGACAAAGACCTGCGGAGGTCGGCGTGCCGACGCCCATGTTGCGGGCGATCCTGTTCGCCTGGTCGCTGAGCAATACGAGATAGCTCTTCGAATGCGGCCCTTGGGACCAGATCGCATACTCGTTGCGATCGACATTCGAATCGACTGCGGGGGCAGTAAGCTCATGGCAACCGGCCTGCGTGCAGCTCGCCGCGCCATTGTAAGTGTGCGGGTCCTTGATCGACCCCGCTACCGCTGCCCCACTCAGCGTCAATGTTAAAATTGAGACGGCTAGTGCCGTCACCGCAAGCGCATTCAATGTTCCCCTCCAGCTGCGTCTTTCTCCTCTGCGCCCCCCGGTCGCAGGCTCGAAATGTCACGTTGCTGGGAGGAAGGGTACTACCTCGATCTGAAAGTGCAAAGCAGTAAAAGGGCTTGACATAGGGTGGCAGGTCTGGTGCGCGCCCACTTTTTCACATTGGAGGCGCGCTTTCCACGGCTCGGAACACGTATGCCGATCTATCAACCTGAAGGTGCGCGACCCCTCAGAGACCGGCAATCAACGCCTTGAGATCGGCCTGCGGACGGGCTCCGATATGGCTGATAATCTCGCCCGCGGCAGCACATCCCATGGCGGCGGCGCGCGCATCATCGGCACCTTGAGCGAGCCCCGCAAGAAAACCGGCGGCAAAGAGATCGCCTGCCCCGGTGGTATCGACCACATCGGTTGCCTGCGCCGGGACACGGGTTCTTTGATCGCCCCGGACGATGACAGCACCCTCAGCCGACATGGTCACAGCAGCGATGGAGCAATCGGCCGAAACCTGGGACAGCGCATGGTCGAGATCGTCCGTCTGGTAGAGCGACATAAGCTCGGCCTGATTGGCGAACAGCAGATCCATCTCGTCCCGGATCAGGCGCCGGAAGTCATCCCTGTGGCGATCGACGCAGAAAGGGTCCGAAAGCGTGATCGACGTGTTACCGCCGTTCTTCTTGGTCGCCCAGATCGCGCGTGCATAGGCGGCCTTCGCTTCAGGTGTGTCGAACAGATACCCTTCTAGATATAGCCAGTCGGCGCGGCCCATCAGATCGACATCTATATCGTCTGCGACCAGACCGACCGAGGCACCGAGAAACGTGCTCATCGACCGCTCGCCATCCGGCGTGACCAGAACGAGGCAGCGCGATGTCTCGGCCTCGCTGTCTTCCGGCGCGACCGGGCCGGAGTACTCGACGCCCTGCGCCCTAAGGTCATGGCCGAAGATCTGGCCAAGCTGATCGTCCCGGACCTTGCCGAGAAATCCGGTCGTCGCACCGAGCGCCGCCGCACCTGCGGCCGTGTTTGCAGCCGAGCCGCCCGAGATCTCGGTCGCTGCGGGCATGGCACCGTAGAGTGACTGCGCCCGATCCTGGTCGATCAGGGTCATGATGCCCTTCTCGACCTCGTTCGATCCGAGGAACGCATCGTCGATCTGAGCGACGACATCGACAATCGCGTTGCCGATGGCGACAACGTCCAAACGGTTGCTCACAGGGTCTTCTCCTCGAATTCACAGAGGTCCTCGATGGGACAGTTGGGACAGTCAGGCTTGCGCGCCTTGCAGATATAGCGGCCGTGCAGGATCAGCCAGTGGTGCGCGTGGCGTTGGTACTCGGCGGGCACGTTGTCCTCAATCGCTCTTTCGACAACGTTGACATCCTTGCCTGGACAGATGCCGGTGCGGTTGCCGATGCGAAATATATGCGTGTCGACAGCCTGGGCAGGATGACCCCACCACATATTCAGGACGACGTTTGCCGTCTTGCGCCCGACACCCGGAAGCGATGAAAGCGCGGCGCGCGACGACGGCACCTCGCCGCCATAGTCGTCGACGAGGATTCTGCTCAGTTTGATGACGTTCTTGGCCTTGTTGCGATAGAGGCCGATCGTGCGGATGTGCTCGATCAGCCGTTCCTCGCCAAGCGCGAGCATCTTTTCCGGCGTCTCGGCAATCTTGAAGAGCTCGGCAGTGGCCTTGTTGACGCCCTTGTCGGTCGCCTGCGCGGAAAGTGCCACGGCGACGACCAACGTGTAGGCATTCACGTGATCGAGCTCGCCCTTTGGCTCGGGTTCGGCCATGGCAAAGCGCGAAAAGATCTCGCGCATCCGGTGATAGTCGAGCTGCGTGGCCATGACGGGCCGTTAGCAGGAGAGCGTTTGGGCGACAAGCACCCGGCATGCGACCGTTGGTGCGCGATGGGTTCAGTCGTTCGGCGGACTCAGGAACCTCAAGCCGAAGGTCTGACCGCGCTGCCAGGCGATCTCCGCCTGAAAGCAGGCCCCGGTCTCCGGCACACGCAGGTTGAGTTTTTCCGGCGGGTGGTAACCGCGCGGCGCGATCATGCGTGCGCCATTTGCGGAGAGGTCCACGAGATCGACCTGAACCGCGTCGCCTTCCATGTCCCGCACGATCCCGAAATAGGAGACGACATTGCGTTCCACAGAACGGCGCGAGAGATCGACCGTGGGTGCCGCAAAGTGCGCGCCCGATGAGGCATCGTCGAACGTCTCGTCGCCGTCGCGACCGACCGATCCCATGAAAATCCCTCCGAACATGAACGTACCGAATGTCGCACGTGAACATTGCCAGAGATTTAAGGGGCTTGGTTGACCCGTCGATCGGCGCCCGAAGACCACTATTCCGTGAGCGGCGGTGTGCCTGCCGCGCGCACGGGCAGGGAACGGGCCAGCCAGCCAGGGGCGCCCTCCGCACCGAACATGCCTTCCGGCACATTGACGATCCGATGCATGCCGCGCTGAGCGAGCGCCGATGCGACGTAGCCGGAGCGCCCGCCGGAGGCGCAGATCACGGCCAGACCGCGATCAGGATGGCGATTATAAAGCTCGAGGAGGTCCCGGACGAAACCATCGGACTTCATATCGAGAGCATGTGCGACATCTGGCACGCCGGTCTTGGCCCATTCCTCAGGCGTGCGGATGTCGACCAGGGTGATCTCCCCGGCGAGCGCCGCGCGCCGCGCTTCGTCGGCTGTCAATGTGTCCTTTGCCATCGCGATTCCAGCCCAGATGAGACAGACCAATCCGATCAGAAGTCTCCGCATCCGCGTCTTCCCGGGTCACAAGATTTCGATGTGCGATCCTAGCCTCTTGGCGCAGCCCACCCAAGCCCGTATCTAGGGCGCTCATGTCGCAAGGAGAGCCAGTGATGTCCGAGACCCGCACGACCCGTCTGTTGATTGTTGGCTCAGGCCCGGCCGGGTACACGGCAGCGGTCTATGCCTCGCGGGCCTTGCTGGATCCGGTCCTGCTCCAGGGAATCCAACCGGGCGGACAGCTTACCATTACGACCGAGGTCGAGAACTGGCCGAGCGTGATCGAAACCCAGGGTCCCGACCTGATGCAGGCGTTCGAAGCCCATGCAAAGGCGGTAGGGACCGAGATCGTCTTCGACCATGTCAACGCACTCGATCTGTCGGCACGCCCGTTCACTGCGACCTGCGACTCCGGCACGATCTGGAAGGCCGGCTCGGTGATCCTCGCGACCGGCGCACAGGCGAAGTGGCTGGGCTTGCCGTCAGAGGAAAAGTTCAAGGGCTTCGGTGTCTCGGCCTGCGCGACCTGCGACGGATTCTTCTATCGCGGCAAGGACGTGCTCGTCATCGGCGGTGGCAACACGGCGGTCGAAGAGGCGCTCTATCTCGCCAACCTCGCTTCAAAGGTCACGCTGATCCATCGACGCGATTCGCTTCGGGCGGAGGCAATCCTGCAGAAACGCCTGTTCGAGCATCCCAAGGTCGAGATCCTCTGGGACCACACGCTGGACGAGGTTCTGGGCTCGGATGATGACGGCGTAACCGGCGCCCGCCTCGCACATGCGCAAACCGGAGAGACCCGAGAGATCGGTGCGGCCGGAATCTTCGTCGCGATCGGCCATGCTCCGGCATCGGAACTCGTGAAAGACCAGTTGGAAACGCACATGGGCGGGTACGTGGTTACAGCACCGGACTCGACGGCGACATCGATCCCGGGCGTTTACGCGGCAGGCGACGTGACTGATCATGTCTACCGACAGGCCGTGACGTCGGCTGGCATGGGCTGCATGGCCGCGCTCGAAGCGGAAAAATTCCTCGCCGAGCACGGGTCCGGTATCGCGCAGGCTGCCGAATAGCGGTCCATCGGTTTAACCGATGTTCGATATCCAGCAGCGTTCCTACAAGGACGAGCTTGCGAGAATTGCACAGGACCTCGGCGGCCCCTCCCTGCAGATCGGCTCCCGCACGCAGGTGATCGACCGGAAGGCGGGAAACCACATCACATGGCGTGATCGCTTGCCCGCCGACACGTTCACCGGTGCGGATCTCGAAGCGGGCGAGAACGTCGACGCGCAATTCGACATCACATGGGATCTGGCCCGGATCCACGAGGCGCTCCCCGGCCCGAAGGCGTTCGACACTATCATCTGCGCCCATGTCCTCGAGCATGTGCGCGATCCGTTTCGCGCCGCACGGAACATCACGAATCTTCTGCTTCCCGGCGGCACTGCGTTCATTCAAGTGCCGTGGGTACAGGCGTTCCACGATTTCCCGGACGATTTCTGGCGGATCTCTTTTTCTGGCCTTCAGATCTTGTTCGGTGATCTTGTTACGACAGATGCGTGGTATTCCGGGGGCTCGTCAGATGTGTGCTATCGCATCACCCGCGATGGCAATCCTGCGGTCGACGTCGAGGCGCTGAAACTCGAGGCTCAGGTCTTCCAACTGCTATTGCCGCAACCAGCCAATCAGGATCTACTCAAGAAACTGAACACATCCGCCTACCTCTCGCGCGCATACATGCCGGTGACCGTCCTGACCTGGATCGCGAAGAAGCCGGAAGCGGCGTGAGCGACAGAGGATACCCGTGGGCCAACCGTTTTTTTGTTTGATGCTGGGGCTCTCTTGGCGTGAAGGATCTCGCGATGTGCCGTGACGCGCTGGACACCTCAACGCGACGAAAACCAACGATCTGCGCCGCGGTTCGAGCGAAGCAAATCGTCAAATTGCTGAACGTCAGAAACCGTTACCAGCAGTGCCCGTAACGGCGCCGGTGTGGACCGTATCGATTGCACCCAAAGAAAGACCCGATCCCAATTCCGATTCCGATCCCGCTCCGGACATGGCCGTTGCGCGACCCGATGCCGATCCCAATGCTTGGATAGAGCGCGAGGGCCGGTCTGTCTTTTCGCCCCTGATTGAAGCCCTGCAGGAAGTCTGGCTCGAGCGTCGGCGGGCAGACCTTGCCGTACACGCGCCCTTCGTAGCCGACCCTGTAGCCGCTTTCGGTCGTGCAGTAGTCTACGAGCCCTTCGATCCGCCCACGCTGATACGCGGCGAGATCGATCGGATGTCCGACATTCGCGCAGGTTTCGAACTCGTCGGCGCGCGACGACGTCGTGACGCCAAGTTTGCCGTCATTGAGCCCGTAGCGCTCCCAATCCGTTGCTGCGCATGCCCGTGCACGCTCCTCGGGATCGAGAGTTGTGCACGCCGCGACGACCAAGGTCGCGACAGCGAGACCGGCAAGTCTGGGCAGTATCGTCATTCGGCACCCCTACCAGCAAACTGTGGCATAACAGCGGACGCCCCCTCGCTGCGAGGTTACAGCATCGGCCATTAAGCCGCCAGTCCAGTGGCAATGCCCACATCGCCTCAGTGACAATCGCGTTCAAAGGTATCATGATTGTGCCAAACAGACGGTGCACACGCATTACGTGGATCGAGGGGACGCGTTGACATGACCGACGCCACAGCGACAGGGCCGGGCCTGTCAGACACAAGCCGCATGCCTGCCGGACATGCGCTGGATGCAACCCGGGGCGACTACGATGCGGGCGGTCAGTCTCTGTTCTGGCTGTCTCTACGCATGGCCTGCCTGACGGTGCTGACGCTCGGCATCTATCGGTTCTGGATGACGACGCATCTGCGTCGGCACTACTGGCGTGCGATCCGCGTTCTGGGAGATCCGTTCGAGTATTCGGGCACCGGGCTGGAAAAACTGCTCGGTTTCCTGATCGCGGTGATCATCCTCGCCGTCTATCTCGGCATCTTCAATCTCGCATTGACCTTCGGCGGGCTGCTCAGCCTCGAAGATCCGATCGAGCTTCAGATCCTCACGTCCCTCTCGTTCCTTGTGTCGCTGCCACTGATCTATTTCGCGACCTACCGCGCACGGCGCTACATCCTCGCGCGCACCCGCTGGCGCGGCATCAGGTTCGGCATGGACCAGGCAGCATGGGGCTACACGGGCCGCGCACTTCTGCTGACCCTTCTCAGCACCCTGACGCTCGGGCTGACGTACCCCTACCAGCACTTCAAGCTCGAAAAGTTCAAGACCGACCGTACGTGGTTCGGCGATCTCAGATTCGAGCAGGGCGGAGGCTGGGGGCAGCTCTTCCGGTACTGGATTTGGTTTTACGTGATCATCGGCATCATCATCGCCGCGGTCGGCGGGATGGCTGCATCGCCCGAAAGCGCGTCGGCCCGCACCTTGGCGATCGTTGCGATGATCTTCGGCTACATCGCGATCTTCATTGTCGGAATGCGCTACCAGGTGGCGGCATTCCGGTACCTCTGGAACAATCGGACGCTGGGCGGTGCCCGTTTCTCGAACGACATAGACACCGGCGAGGTGATCGGCGTCTACATCGGCGGGTCGCTCGCTACCGGGATTTGCGGGGCGCTGCTCGGAGCGATCATGGTCGCCGCTCTGACCGCGATTGCCTACGTGATTGGCCTGCTGGTCCACGGCTCGGCGGATCCCATGGAAGCGCTCGGCCCGTGGCTTTCCGGTGGCGAGCTTGGAGAAGCCGGCGCTTCCTGGGTCGCCGTCGCAACCTTGTTGGTCAGCTACATCGTGATCGGCGCGGCCGCTTTCGCCTTTGCGCAGATCTTCATCACCCGGCCGATCCTGCGGCGCAAGGCGGAGGGCATGCAGATCTTCAATGTCGCGGCACTGGCCGAGAGCCGTCAGCGGGCGCACGATGACGCAACCGATGCGGGTGGATTTGCCGATGCCCTCGGCGTGGATGTCGGCGCCGGGTTCTGATGACGGCGCTCGCCGATTACACGAAACTCGAGGCTGAAGCCCGGTACTTCGACGGACAATCGGCGGCGCCGGTCGACGTCGTGCTGAGCTTCGGCGGCAGATCGCTGGTGATCGTCGGACTGGACGACCGCCCGATCGCGCACTGGCCGCTTGCGACGCTCCGATCGCTCGCCGACCCGGTCGAGACGACAGTGCAACTGGTGCCCGATCACGGGAGCGACGAGCGTGTGGTGCTGCAGGACCGCGAGATGATCCAGGCCATCTCCAAGGTCTGTCCCAAGCTCTATCGCCGCCCGGTCGACAAACCGGTCCTGCGCCGCGCCGCGTTCTGGACCGTTGGAGCCATCGGCTCGGTCCTGCTCATGCTGTTGGTCCTGATCCCGACGCTCGCCAATCAGCTCGCGGAGTATATCCCGCCGGAGCGCGAACAGGCGCTGGGCGACGCAGTGGCCGAACAGCTTGGCGACCTGCTTGCGCTTCAGACTTCGGAACGACCGGCACTGTGCACGGAACCTGCGGGGACCGCCGCGCTGACACGGATGACGCGGCGGGTCACGCCCGAGGACGAACTGCCGTATCCGCTGCGCGTGAATGTCATCGACCACAAGCTGGTCAACGCCGTCGCGCTGCCCGGCGGGCGAATCCTGATCTTTCGTGGTCTGATCGAGAACGCCAAGAGCCCGGAGGAGGTCGCGGGCGTGCTCGCGCACGAAATCGGCCATGTCGTCAATCGCGACCCGACCCGTGGCGTCCTGCGCGCCGCCGGCACCGCAGGCATCATCGGCCTGCTGCTGGGCGATATTTTCGGCGCGACCGTGATTGCTGCCGCGTCCGACGCCGTGCTGAACGCGAGCCACCAGCGTGACGCGGAAACACAGGCCGACGAGATGGCTTATCGCCTGCTCGGCAATGCCGGTCTGCCGGCAACGCCGCTGTCCGACTTCTTCGACCGGTTGCGCGAAGAGCACGGCGACGCGACCGGCCCGTTCCGCTACCTCTCCAGCCACCCGGACCTGTCTGGCCGGGCCGCACGCGCACTGGCGGCCGACCGGATCGGCAAGGGCACTTTCATTCCGGTGCTGGTCGACCGCGATTGGCTCGCGCTACAGAACATCTGCGACGAGGACACGGCGTTCGAGAACATCACCAGCCGGCCCTATTAGGTTCGTTCCGAGATATCTTGGCAACTTCAGAAAGTCGGCACGGCGACCGTCGGTTTCTTCGATGAAACTTCGTTCGAAGCGATAGATTGCGCCGCGGTTCAGCCGTCATCGAACCTGACGAACATTCCGCGAACGCGGCTTCCCTTCCAACCGGCCACGCGTTAAGGTGCCGCCATGCAGGGATCCTTTTCTGAAGACGACGCGTTCGAAACCTTTGACCGGCCGCTCTCGCAGCAGGCCGCAGCACCCGTGCCCTACATGCAGGGGCTGAACGAGCCGCAGCATCAAGCGGTAGAGGCGCTCGACGGTCCGGTGCTGGTGCTGGCCGGCGCCGGGACCGGCAAGACGCGCGTCCTGACGACCCGCCTCGCCCACCTGATCCACACTCGCCGCGCCTGGCCGAGCCAGATCCTCGCCGTGACCTTCACCAACAAGGCCGCGCGCGAAATGAAGCACCGCGTCGGCAACCTGATTGGCGGTGCGGTCGAGGGGATGCCCTGGCTCGGCACGTTTCACTCGATCTGCGTCAAGATCCTGCGCCGCCATGCGGAACTCGTCGATCTGAAGAGCAACTTCACGATCCTCGACACCGACGACCAGCTTCGGCTGATCAAGCAGCTTCTCGACGCCGAGGAGATCGACACCAAGCGCTGGCCGCCGCGCATGTTCGCCTCGATGCTCGATCACTGGAAGAACAAGGCGCTCGGTCCCGGCGCAGTGCCGCCCGAGGAGCAGGGGTTTGCCAACGGACGCGGCGCCGAGCTCTACAAGGCTTATCAGCGACGCCTGCAGACGTTGAACGCGGTCGATTTCGGCGACCTGCTGCTCCATGTGGTCGGGATCCTTAAGAACCCGGACCATGCGGATATCCTCTCGGACTACCAGTCGCGGTTCAAATACATCCTCGTTGACGAGTATCAGGATACCAATGTCGCTCAGTATCTGTTCCTGAAGCTGCTCGCGAAGGAGCATCGGAATATCTGCTGCGTCGGCGATGATGATCAGTCGATCTATGGCTGGCGCGGGGCGGAGGTCGGAAACATCCTGCGCTTCGAGAAGGATTTCGAGGGCGCTCAGGTCGTCCGACTCGAACAGAACTACCGCTCGACCCTGCACATCCTGGCTGCGGCCTCGGGTGTGATCGCCGCCAACCAGGATCGTCTCGGCAAGACGCTCTGGACCGAGGAAGCGGACGGCGAGAAGGTCCGCCTGATCGGGCACTGGGACGGTGACGAGGAAGCGCGCTGGATCGCGGAAGAAATCGAAGGCTTGCATTCTGGTACACACCGAGCGGCGATACATCGAAACAATCCGCGGTCGACAACGTTTAGGCAAGAATTTGAAAGGCGCGCAAAAAATGAATTGCCAGACTTTCGAGAAGACCTAGCGGCCGGTAAAGCTTGGAACGACTTTCATTCTCGAAATCTGATCTTAAAGAAACTAAACCTTGAAGAAGAATACCGACGAGGAAGAAACGCACCCGACAGATTTTCACTAGACGAAGTCGCGATTCTCGTCCGCGCCGGCTTCCAGATGCGCGCCTTTGAGGACCGGTTCCTGACCATCGGCCTGCCCTATCGGGTGATTGGCGGCCCGCGCTTCTACGAGCGCATGGAGATCCGTGACGCGATGGCGTATCTCCGCGTCGCGGTTTCGCCCGATGACGGGCTGGCGCTGGAGCGGATTATCAACACGCCGAAACGCGGGATCGGCGACAAGGCCCTTCAGACGCTGAACTTCATTGCGCGCGAACACGGCATCGGCCTGCTCGACGCGTGCCGGATCGCCGTCGAAGAGCAGGCACTGTCAAAGCGCGCGAACAAGGCACTGGGCGAACTCGTTTCCAACTTCGATCGCTGGCGCACGATGCTTGCTCCCGAAGGTGCTGCACATACCGAGATCACGGAGATGATCCTCGACGAGTCCGGCTACACCGAGATGTGGCTGAACGACAAGTCGCCTGAGGCGCCCGGGCGTCTGGAGAACCTCAAGGAACTGGTTCAAGCGCTCGAGGAGTTCGAAAACCTGCAGGGCTTCCTTGAGCATGTCTCGCTGGTGATGGACAACGAGACCGAGGATGGAAGTGAGAAGATCTCGATCATGACCCTGCACGCCGCCAAAGGGTTGGAGTTCCCGGTTGTGTTTCTGCCGGGCTGGGAGGACGGGCTTTTCCCGTCGCAGCGCTCGATGGATGAGAACGGCCAAAAAGGGGTCGAGGAAGAACGTCGTCTCGCCTACGTCGGACTCACGCGTGCTGAAGAGTTTCTCACCGTGACCTTCGCCGCGAACCGTCACATGTACGGGCGCTGGCAGAACTCGATGCCCAGCCGGTTCATCGACGAACTGCCGCCGGATCATGTCGAAGTCCTGACGCCGCCGGGCCTCTACGGTGGGTCCTACGGGGCGGCGACGACGACAACGCAAGGATCGGTGCTGGAGGAGCGCGCGGCAGCGGCTTCAACGTATAACTCGCCCGGTTGGCGGCGGATGAACGAACGCCGTGGTCAGAAAGGGATACGCTCGCCGTCCGAGGCCAAAAACCTCGTCATCGACGCCGAGGCGATCAGCGCTTTCGAGATCGGCACGCGCGTTTTCCACCAGAAGTTCGGCTACGGCGAGATCATGGATATCGAGGGCGACAAGGTCGTGGTTGAGTTCGACAAGGCCGGAGAGAAACGGGTCGTCGCATCGTATCTGACGGAAGCCGAGACGGCTTCGGTCGACGACGTCCCGTTCTGACCGCGGCAAGACCGTACGTCCCAAATCAACGGCGAGCACGGGCATCGCTGCCCGTGCCGATTTCGATGATAACGAGAGTTACGCGGCTTCGGCCGGCAGCGGCGGTTGCTTGCTCCACCAGTCCTGATGCAACGGGGAAACCGGCCGCCCACCTTTGCGGTACTTCTCGGGCAGCGCGTTCAGGAACTTCGCGAGCTTCGCCGCCTGGGACATCTTCATGTGCAAGTGGCCCGGCAGGTGCGGGGTCGGATCATGAATGTCCGCAGCATCGTTGCGCGAGGGTGCCCACATCCCTTCGAACGCCGCCCACCCGTTAGGGTCAATTTCGACGAGGCCATTCGGCGTGTTCCATGGAGTCCAGTACACAGATGTGAGGTCAGGCAGATGTTCTACCGTCTGGTCGCCAAAAACGATCTCCTCGAAGAAGTAGTCGACCGGCCCATTGCCCGGCATCGAATTGACCAGCGCCACCAACCACTTGCTGAGCCTGTAGGATCCCGACGGCTGATACTTCCCGCTCTTGTCGTTGCCGAACCCGCGCTGATCCTTGTAGACGCCGTGGGAGTGCAGGGCCGAGTAGACAAACGGATGCCCGTTCCATTTGGGAATCTCGCTCCACCGCACCCATTCGCCATCCGCACTGTGATGCCGCCCCAGTCTCAGCCAGTCCGGTTCGCTCTGGCCTTCGGGAATGCGCACGACGACATGCTCCCAATCCGACTCGTGCTGTGCGAAGTCCGCCCACGTCCACCACCGGTCCTTGTGATGCGTCTTGAAGATCTCGTTTTCCTGGATCCGCGAATAACCGCTTTGCGAACCATTGAAACCGTAGAACATCGCGTAGACGATGAACGTCGCACGCGCAGTCGCATCGAAATACTGGTGATAGTACATCGGAGCGGGGCTGTAGGCTTTCGCACCCCGTTTTTCGACTGGCATACCGAATTTGACAGCCGGATTCGTCTGCTCCAGATACCAATTCTTGTACGCGTCACCGCTGTGTTGAGCGAGGGTCTCGGCCGTGACATGCGAGATAGTGTCGGAGGGATTGTCCCCGTTCACCAACCGCACCCCGGTGAGATATTCCTCAACGGAGGTCGGGCGATACACGTCTTCAGGATGCAAGACGACCATTGGTGCATAATGTCCGATCATAATTGATCTCCTTCAATAAAAAGCTTGTCTAAAATTGACGAAGTAGACCTAAGGAGACCCGATCAGTTTTTCAATCATTCAAATCACAAAAACTTGGTTTAGCTTCCAACAGGCGCGACGTTGCCCGGCATTTCTTGCTGTGGAACCTGTCCTTCCGGCTGCTGCGCCACGATCCGGAAGGCCTTCGACTTCGGCAGATCGCGCCAGAACGCGAGCTTTGAATATTTCTCGAACAGATCCGGCGGAAGCACCGTCTCGCGCGGCCGCGGTTCGACCTTCTTGTGGACCCGATGCAGACCGTCCAGCCCGAGCTGCGCGTCGAATTGCGGCGCGTCGTAGTCGACCTCTCCAAAGTCATGGTCAAACCACGGCTCCTCGAGGAACTCGTAGATCAATTTGAAGACTTCCTGCGGCCGATGCGCGATCAGGTCGTATTCGACGATCACGATCCGTTCGGCGAACTCCGAATAGCAAGCCTCGCGCAGCGCGTGCCAGGGATAGCCGACCAGCCGGTTCGCGCCGGCGAGCGCCTCAACCCGGGTATAGACCGTGGAGCGCTCGCCGGGGTTGTTGAACAGGCGCGTGTGCTCGAACGCGTTCTGGCGGAACTGGCGCTCCATCGAGTCCATGATCCACGCGACATCGCGCACCAGACAGATTACTTTCGCATCCGGGAACACCTGCGTCAGCGCCGGCAACTGCGCCGTCCACGCCCGGTTGGTATCGAAGATCACCTCGTTTTCGTAGTCGGCGTAATAGCTGTCGAACAGGCCGCGCAAAAAGCGCGCGCGCTGCTCCTGACTGACCATCGTCGAAAGCTCGGACCCGGCAGATACCTGCGCGATGATCCCGTCGAACAAACCGGCGATCGGCGAGGACATGCCTGCATGAAACCGCGGATTCTGCTTGAGAATTCCAGCCGTCAGCGTCGACCCGGACCTCGGCAGGCCTGAGATGAAATGAAACTTGGGCGAGTTGGACACGTCGGGCTCCCTGCGGTCGGTCTGTCGCGGTTGTATGCGCTGGCGGAGTACCGCAACGCAAGTGCCATGCATCCGCCCTCTTGAACCGGAGACAGCTTGCGACCACGATAGGCAGGGCGAATAGGTGACAAGGAATTTAAAGATGGACGTACAGGCCAGATTGCAGGAGGCAATCGCCGCGCATCAGAATGGCGATCTCGAGGCAGCCGGACCGATCTACAAGGAAATATTGAACCACGATCCCGAGCAGGCCGACGCGTTGCATTTCGCGGGTCTTCTGGCGCATCAGGCCGGGGATGACGAGCAGGGCGTGACATTGATCAAACGCTCACTCGAGATCCATCCGGGCAACGCAGGCGCGCACAATAATCTCGGCAATATCTACAAGCGGGCCGGACAGGTCGGCGAGGCAATCGATTGCTACCACGCCGCACTCGGCATCGACCAACGGCACGCCGATACCTGGAACAATTTCGGCGTTCTTCTGCGGGTATCTGAGCGCTATGAGGAGGCCGAGCGCGCCTTGCAAAGCGCCGTCGCAGTCGATCCCAAACACGCAGAGGCGTGGCATAATCTCGGCCTGCTGTATCTGCTGACCGGCCATCTCGAGCCCGCCGGAGATGCCTTCGAGACCTGCCTTGACCTCGGCACCAAGAAATGGGGCGACCCAGTATGGCACGCCCGCGTGCTCTGTGCCATCGGGCGGCGCGACCGCGCGCTCGAGCAGATGGAGCTTTATCTCGAACGCAATCCCGAGGACCCCGTGGCTCTGCACCAGCTTGCGGCGCTGAAGGGCGAGGAAGTCGATCGCGCCTCGGACGGATACGTGATGAAGCACTTCGACAGTTTCGCCGAAAGCTTCGACGAGGTTCTCGCACGGCTCGATTATCAGGCGCCGCAGATCGTCGGCGGCGTAGTCGATCAGCTCATGGAGGGACGCGAGCCGATTGGCGACGTGGTCGATCTAGGTTGCGGGACCGGCCTCTGCGGACCTTTGATCCGGCGGCACTGCAAGGTGCTCACCGGCATGGATCTGTCCGAGGGCATGTTGCGCAAGGCTGCGGTGCTCAAGCAGGACGATGGAAACCGCGTCTACGACCATCTGGTTCAAGCCGAACTCGTGACGTTCCTCAGCGAGGCGCCGCGCGACTGTTTCGGTATGGCGACCTGCGTCGACACGCTTTGCTACTTCGGCCCGCTCGATGAGATGATGGGCGCGCTGGCTCCGGCCCTGCGTCCCGGCGGCATCCTGGTGGCCACGGTTGAGCGCTGCGATGACACCGCAGGCCCCGGCTACGTGATTGATCAGTCCGGTCGCTACAGCCATTCCGAGGCCTATCTGCGCCAGACGGCGGAAGGCGCGGGGCTCGACTTCATCTCGGCCGAGCCCAAGGTCCTCCGCAAGGAACTCGGTGCGGACGTGAACGGCTATGTCTTCGTGGTGCAACGTCCCGCAGGTTGATTCTGTCGCCTTTCGACAACTTGCCGCGACGTTGCCGTGTCTTCGCCCTTGCGGCGCCCAAAAGCATTGGCCATGGTGACATTTCTACAACCGGGCCGAGCGGGGGCGGCGGTCCGGAGAACCAAAAGGGCACCGCACACCACACGGGGGAGATATCATGGCGGGAGATAAGGACACTTTCGAGGTCTACAAAGACAAACGCGGCGAGTTTCGCTGGCGGCGCAAGGCGTCGAACGGCAAGATCGTCGGCGCGTCCTCGGAAGGCTACAACAAGAAGAAAGACGCCGAGGCCAACATGAACCGCGGCTACAACGAAAAGGACAAGTGGGAGTTCTACAAGGACAAGCGTGGCGAGTACCGCTGGCGCCGCAAGGCCGTGAACGGAAACATCATCGGCGCGTCCTCGGAGGGCTACACCAAGAAGAAAGATGCCGAGGCCAACGCCGCCCGGCAGGGTTACAAGGCCTGACCTGAAGATCGGGATGGGTTTCGCCCATCCTAGCCACACAGCCATCACAGGTACGATTGACCTGACTTCGCGCGCGGCGGAACCTCCGATACGTCCACCGCGCCGGAGACCTTTCCATGTCTGACTACACCGTCGCAGATCTCGTGGCCGAGTTTCTCGACCGGATCGGCGTGGACACCTCCTTCGGTATCATCTCTGTTCACAACATCCCGATGATGGATGCGATCCGGACGCGCAACCGTATCCGGATGATCCCGACGCGCGGCGAAGCCGGCGGGGCGCACATGGCCGATGGCTACGCGCGGGTGACAGGACGTTTGGGCGTGCTGATCACATCGACCGGGCCGGGTGCGGCCAACGCCGTCGGCGGGCTGGTGGAGGCAAGGTTCGCAGCGACACCCCTGCTCCACATCACGGGGCAAAGCCGCACGGCCCATCTCGGGCGCGGAATGGGGACGACCCACGACGTGGACGATCAACTCGGAATGCTGGCCGCGTCCGGAAAAGCGGCATTCCGCGTCTCCTCGGCCCGGGAGGCGCTCGGAACATTGACGCGCGCGGCGACCGGGGCCCTGTCCGCGCCCTGCGGGCCGGTCAGCGTGGAGATCCCGATCGACGTTCAGCGCACGGCGATCGAAAGGCCCGAAGCGCTCGATCATCTGCAATTGCCGATCCCGGATCTGCCCCAAGCGTCAGATAGCATGCTGGAGGCCCTCGCGGACCGCGTCCGGGCCGCGCGGCGGCCGATGCTCTGGGTGGGAAACGGTGCAGGCGGTGCGGGCGCTCAGGTCCGTCGCATGCTCGATCTTGGTTTTGGCATGGTCTGCTCCTGGAACGGGCGCGGCGTGGTCTCGGAAGACCATCCGATGAACCTCGGCGGCCTGAACGGCGGCGGCGTGCCGATGATCGAGGAATTCTACGCCTCATGCGATCTGCTGCTGGTCTGCGGGTCGCGGTTGCGCGGGCACGAGACCATAGACTTTTCAATCGGGCTTCCGGCGCCGCTCGTTCAGATCGATATCGACCCCGCCGCCGATGGCAGAACCTACCCGAACGATCTCTTTGTGTTGGGCGATTTGGCGCAGGTGCTCGACGGCTTGGCTGATCGCCTAAACGGCTGGACGCCGGACGCAGCGTTCGCGGACGAGTTTGCGACGATGAGGTCCGGTGCCCGCAAGGCATTTGCGGCGACTCTCGGCCCATACGAGACTTTCGCGAGCCAACTGCGGACTGCCCTGCCTCGTGACGCAATCTTCGCCCGCGACGTGACGATCAACCACTCGACCTGGGGCAACCGGCTTTTCCCGCTGCACGACGCGCGCAGCAACATCTATCCGGTCGGCGCCGGGATCGGACAGGGTCTCAGCCTCGCCATAGGAGCCGCCATCGGCGCAGAGCAAACCGAAACCGGGCGGAAGACGCTTTGCATGACCGGCGACGGAGGTCTCATGCTCAATCTGGGAGAACTCTGGACGGCCGTACAGGAACGCCCGAACATCGTGATCATGGTGATGAACGACGCCGGTTACGGCGTGATCCGGCACATCCAGGATGCGACCGGCGCAGGCCGAGCCTTCGAGACGCTCAACCTGCCCGATCTCAGCACACTCGCAGCGACCGCCGGCCTGCCGTTCTATTCAGTGACCGATCCCGAAACGCTCGGCCCGACCGTGGCGGAGGCCGTCTCTCGCGACGGCCCGGTGATTGTCGAAGTCGATATGACCACGATCGGAGCCCATCCACCGTACTTCCCTTATGGCCCCAAGGTGGTTCGCGTGGACTGAGCGGATGATCGAGGCGTTCCTTCCCTCCGAACTCGGCCCCCTGACGGCCACTGCGCTTCTCGGCGTCAGCTTTCTCGGGTCATTCATCACCGCGGCCTTCGGCATTGGCGGGGGTGTCGTCGTCCTCGCTGTCTTCGCGAGCCTGCTGGCTCCGGCGGCACTCATTCCGGTGCACGGCGTCGTCCAACTCGGCTCCAATGCCGGGCGCGCGCTGATCATGCGCGAGCACATTTCGCGCGCGGTGTTCGTTCCCTTTGTCATCGGTGCGCTCATCGGTGTCGCGATCGGCGGTGTCGTCGTCGTCGATCTGCCGCCGCACATCATTCAGATCGCCGTCGGCCTGTTCATTCTCTGGAGCATCGTTGCGCGTCCGCCGGCGTTCCTGCGCCGCGCCGCCTGGCTCGCCGGCGGGTTTTCCTCGTTCCTGACGATGTTCTTCGGCGCCACGGGGCCCTTCGTTGCCGCCTATATCAAGACCCAGGGTTTCGAGCGGACGACCCATACCGGCACGCACGCAGCCTGCATGACTCTGCAACACGGTCTCAAAGTTTTCGCCTTCGGGCTTCTCGGCTTCGCCTTCGGACCCTATATACCCCTGATCGTCGGGATGATCGCGTTTGGCTTTGCCGGGACGGTTGTGGGCCGCAAGGTCCTGATGAAGATCGACGAGAAGCGCTTCAAACTCGCACTCAACACGATGCTGGTCCTGCTTTCCCTCAGACTGATCTGGGCCGGCGTATCTACCTACCTGTAGGTCGTCGCCTGACGATCACCTACCTATCAACAGGGAGTCTCCTCATGACGGATCTTTCCGGAAAAAGCGCCGTGGTTACAGGCGCAAGCCGGGGCATTGGCGCCGAGACAGCCAAGGTGCTCGCCAAGGCCGGGGCATCGGTGGTGCTTGCCGCCCGCACCGCAACTCAGATCGAAACGCTCGCCGCCGAAATCTCGGACGCAGGAGGCAACGCGAAGGCCGTTGCCTGCGATGTCTCGGACTACGCAGAATTCGGAAAGGCCATCGAAGCGGCAAAGGACATGACCGGGTCGCTCGACGTTCTGGTCAACAATGCCGGCGTCATCGACCCGATCGGCCACCTGTCGGACTCCGATCCGGCAGAGTGGACCCGCGCGGCGACGATCAACTACTTCTCCGTCTACAATGGTTTGCGCCATGCCCTGCCGATCATGACGGCACAGGGTTCGGGAACCATCGTGAACGTTTCCTCCGGCGCTGCGCACGGCCCAATGGAGGGCTGGTCGCACTACTGCTCGGCCAAGGCGGCAGACGCCATGCTGACACGCTGCGCCGACAAGGAGTGTCGCGAGGCGGGCGTCCGGGTTATGGGCCTGAGCCCCGGCACCGTTGCGACGTACATGCAGGAGGCGATCAGCGCATCGGGCATCAATCCCGTGTCCAAGCTCGACTGGTCGGCGCACATCCCGGCCGACTGGCCTGCGCGCGCGATCCTCTGGATGTGCGGACCGGATGCCGACGAGTTCATCGGCGAGGAGGTCAAGCTGCGCGAGGACGATATTCGTCGGCGGGCCGGTCTGATCCCTGCCTAAGCACAGCGGCGGATCGTCAGGTCGAGCCGGTTCTCGTTCAGCAGCCGGGGTCTGGCGAGCGCCAGAACCCCGATGCCGTTCGCAAACTGGAAAAACTTCAGGCGCAAGCCGGTCCGAGACTCATTCAGCCGCGCCGGAAGCCCTCATAGCCGTTCGCGACCACAGCCTCGCACTTTTCAACGTAGCGCGGGAAACCGCCGATATACGGCATGAAGACCTTCGGCTTGCCGGCGATGTTCTCGCCCGTGTACCAGGACGAACACGACGACCTCAGATGCTCGCCCGCAACATCGAGATTGTGCGCGACCCAATCTGCCTCGGCGTCTTCCTCAGCCTCGAGGCTCTCCAGGCCCTGATCACGCATCCATACCAGACACTCTGCAATCCATTCGCAGTGCTGCTCGATCGACGGCAGCATGTTGGTGAAGACCGACGGGGAGCCAGGCCCGGTCACGGTGAACAGATTGGGGAAACCCGACACCGCGAGGCCAAGATAACACTTCGGCCCGTCGACCCAGTGTTCCGAGAGCTTGCGCCCCTGCCGACCCTGAATGTTCATGCGCAGCAAGGCCCCGGTCATCGCGTCGAAACCGATGGCAAGAACGATGGTGTCCGCGTCGAAAGACCGATCGCCGGAATGCACGGCATTTTCGCTGATCGAGACCGGGTTCTTCGATACATCGACGAGCGTCACGTGCGGTAGGTTGTAGGTCTTGTAGTAGTCCGTATCGACGCACAGGCGTTTGCAGCCTATCGTGTTCGACGGGCAAAGTGTCTCGGCCGTTTCAGGATCGTCAACGATCTCGCGGATCTTCGAGCGGACGAACTCGGCAGCGCTGGCGTTCGCATCGGCATCGAACATCAGATCGACGAAGGCCGCCATGAACGCCAGACCGCCCTTGTCCCATCTTCGCTGGAATTCGGCCCACTGCTCCTCGCGCCCGACCTCCCTCGCGACCGCATCGAAGTCGATATCGAAATCTGCCGCCGATGGCATGCGCTTCTGCAAGGCTCTCAGGTCGTCGTAATGCGCCTTGATGTCCGCCATGAAGCCGGGATCCATTGGCGCGTTCTTTGCGGGTACCGAATAGTTCGGCGTGCGCTGGAACACGGTCAGCTGATCACATTGCTCTGCGATGATCGGGATCGACTGGATTGCCGAGGAGCCTGTCCCGACAACAGCGACCTTCTCCCCGTCGAAGCGGACTTCCTCATGTGGCCAGAGAGAGGTTCGGAGGATCCGGCCCTTGAAGCTTTCCTCGCCCGGGAACTTGGTCTTGTTCGGCGCAGATAAACATCCGGTCGCCATGATGCAGCGCGGAGCCGTGACTACGGCTCCCGCCTCGGTCGTCAGCGTCCACTCCTTCGCCGCATCGTCGAAACGGGCCGACACCACGCGCGTGTCGAAGCAGATGTCACGGCGCAGGTCGTGCCGGTCCGCGATGTGGTTGGCATAGCGCAGAAGTTCACCCTGCGGCGCATAGCGCTCGGACCAGTTCCACTCCTGTTGCAGTTCCTTGTCGAACTGCATCGAGTACTGCATCGACTCGATGTCGACCCGCGCACCGGGATACCGGTTCCAGTACCAGGTCCCACCTACGCCCGAGGCCGCGTCTAGGGCGACCGCATCGAACCCGTTGTCGCGCATCAGCTTGAGCAGGTACATTCCGGCAAAGCCCGCGCCGACGATGACGACATCGACCCGCGCCGGAACCGTCGTCCGGCCTTGCCGTTGCGTATCCGCCTGTCCGTCCGGCATCTGCCCCTCCAGCCCTGCTGCGGCACGGATGTGCCATGAAACCAGCCAGCACGCCAATATCTGGACCGAAGACGCGCGGCGTCTATCCCGATGCTGATGGCGGCGGACGTCCGTTCCGGTAATGTGGGACCACCGCCGAACGAGAAACGGGAGCGACCGCCATGAAACTCTACTTCGCACAGAATTCCCGCGCCGTGCGGACAGCATGGCTGCTCGAGGAGATCGGTCTCGACTACGAGCTCGAACGTTTCACGCTCGGCGACAAGGCGATGCGCGACCCGGAGTATCTCGCGAAGAACCCGAACGGGCGTGTCCCGGTGCTGGAAGACGGCGACGTGCGCATCACCGAGTCGACCGCCATCGCGCAGTATCTGGTCGCCCTCTACGGGGAAGGACGTTTCGCGCCAACCCCGGACAGTCCGGAGTTCCCGGTCTACCTCCAGTGGCTGCATTACGCCGAGGGCATGATCATGATGCCGATGGGGCAGATCGTGGTCGAGACAATCCTTCTTCCGCCGGAACGCCGGTCCGAGGAACACGCGAAGCGCGCCACCAAACTGCTCGGCCGGATGCTGGTCGCCGTCGAAGCGCACATGGACGGTCGCGAGTATCTGGCCGGAGACTTCTCGGCGGCGGACACGATCACGGGCCACGCCGTTCTGATGTGCCGCCGGTTGGGTGCGAACATGGACGGCATGGACAATCTCACAGCCTACATGGATCGGCTCGAGGCCCGACCGGCCCTGCAAAAAGCCTTCGCACTGTGAACGAAAGAACGCTTGAGACCGGTACCGAGCAGCTTCTCGGGTCAGTCCGGGATCACGTTGCCACGCTGACCTTCAACCGGCCAGAGAAGCGCAATGCGCTCGGCGATATTGTCACGCCAGCCCTGCGACGCATGCTGCGAGAGGTAGACGAGGATCCGGACGTGCGGGTGCTGGTGATTACCGGCGCGGGTCAGGCGTTCTGCTCGGGTGGCGATGTTTCGGGCATGGGCAGCACGACCGATGGACCGGCGCGCTCGCATCAGGACAAGGTTCGCGGGCTCCAACAGAAACAGTATGAGCTGACGCTGCGCCTGCACGAAATGTCGATGCCGACAATCGCCTCCCTGCCGGGGGCTGCGGCCGGCGCCGGCATGTCGATCGCGCTCGCCTGCGATCTCAGAATCGCCTCGGAAACCGCCTTTCTGGCACCGGGCTTCGCGCGGGTCGGCCTCAGCGGCGACTACGGCGCAAGCTGGTTTCTCAACCGGCTCGTCGGTCCGGCCGAAGCCAAGGAGCTTTTCTTCACCGGCCGCCGGGTGCAGTCGGACGAAGCCCTCGCGCTGGGCCTGTTCAACGAGGTCGTGCCCTTCGATGATCTTGCGAACCGCACGCATGAGCTTGCAACCCAGATTGCCAGCGGCCCGCCAATCGCGATCCGCTACATGAAACAGAACATCGACCGGGCATCGGCCGCCGATCTTCGCACCTGCCTCGACTGGGAAGCAGAGCGCACCGTCACATGTTCCGCTACAGACGACCACAAAGAGGCAGTGTCGTCGTTTCGCGAGAAGCGTGTCCCGGACTTCCAAGGTCATTAGCGCCGCGCAGACTGTCTCGACGAATTTTGTTCATGCTCAGGGCAACACGCGTTCAGCCTTTACGGAAATTGTACCCGGCCGCTTATTGGCCGGCTGGCTTTGCCCGGCAAGCTCATCACGGTGTTGCCAGCGGGCGGAGGCTCACGAAACAGGCACTTAGTTTTGTCGCCGCTTCGCGCATAGCATTCAAAGGCTGGAAATCGATCGAGCTTGCCCACAAAATCAACCATTACGTTCAATGGGTTGCGCCGAGTAATCACGAAGCTAACAATCCCCTCATAGTCAATATCAGCCGCCGCATAGACCAACGGATCACCGGCCTGGCCGACCAATCTCTGGCGCAGAACGTTGGCAGAATTCGAGCCGCCCGGGTACTGAACTTGGAATGGCACACCCAGTGGCCAGGTGCGGTATCGGCCGCCGGGGCGCGTTGGTGTGGTCCAACTGCACCGGCTCATATCAGCGATCGCAAAACCCAGTTCATTTCCGTTCGAGAGATCCACCTCGGTTGTGCCTGAGCTTTCGTGATCCGAAGCCGTGACTGTTATGGACCTCCCCAAGTCAACTTCAATCCACGATCGCATCCGGACGCTAGCCGTGGCGCTTTTGTCAAAGCTGCGCTGATCGCTCAGATATCCGGCGTGCCGGTTCTTTATCGCGTTGCCCGGATGCAACCTCGCCGGCAGAGGCAAAGGGATCGCAGACTTTCCTGAGTGTTTACCTCTTCCGGGAATCACTCTGGTGTAACTAGCAACGTCACGTGGAATGAATGCGTTTAACCAGAATCTCACGCGCATCGAGAACTCCTAAGGTAAGTGAAAACAAGCTTACTCGGACGAGATAGAGTCTACATGATTCGAATGCTGGCAGGAATAGAACTATCCTCGAGTTCTTCCATTGCCTCGACGCTTGTCGCCTGCCAGCGGTGCGGCTATGGCAGGGGACCACAAAATCTGCGCTTGGCAGCGCGTCCTCGGGGTAAAAGATGCGCGACTTCAAGAAAATCCTCATCGCCAACCGCGGCGAGATCGCCATCCGCGTGAGCCGCGCTGCCAACGAGATGGGCAAGGCGACAGTCGCCGTCTATGCCGAAGAGGACAAACTCGGTCTGCACCGCTTCAAGACCGACGAGGCCTATCAGATCGGCCACGGCAAGGGACCAGTTGAGGCCTATCTATCGATAGATGAGGTCATCCGCGTTGCAGTAAAGTCAAGTGCAGACGCGATCCACCCGGGCTACGGATTGCTTTCGGAGAACCCGGATTTCGTCGATGCCTGCACCAAGAACGGGATCGCCTTCATCGGTCCGAAGGCCGAAACTATGCGGATGCTCGGCGACAAGGCCTCGGCACGCAAGGCCGCGATCGCGGCCGGCGTACCGGTCGTACCCGCGACGGAAGTCCTGCCCGACCCGACGGAACCCGGCGCCATGGACCGGATACACACCATGGCGGCCGAGATTGGCTATCCGCTGATGCTCAAGGCCTCTTGGGGCGGAGGTGGTCGCGGTATGCGCCCGATCCACGGCCCTGAGGAACTGGAGGACAAGGTCAAGGAAGGTCGGCGCGAGGCTGAGGCGGCGTTCGGCAACGGCGAGGGCTATCTCGAAAAGCTCATCGAAAAGGCGCGCCATGTCGAGGTTCAGGTCCTCGGCGATCACCACGGCGAGCTGGTGCACCTGTTCGAGCGTGACTGCTCGGTGCAGCGGCGAAATCAGAAAGTGGTCGAGCGAGCACCGGCCCCTTACTTATCGGCCGATGAACGCGCCGAAATAAACCAACTCGGCCTCAAGATTGCGCGCTACGCGGACTACCAGTGCGCCGGGACGATCGAGTTCCTCATGGATATGGCATCGGGCGCCTTTTACTTCATCGAGGTCAATCCGCGCGTTCAGGTCGAGCACACGGTCACCGAAGAGGTCACCGGAATCGACATCGTCCGCGCCCAGATCCGCATCACCGAAGGTGCCACCATAGCGGAGGCGACCGGGCACAAAGGCCAGGAGGACATCTGGCTGAACGGGCATGCGATCCAGTGCCGGATCACCACCGAAGACCCGCTGAACAACTTCATTCCCGATTACGGCCGTATCACCGCCTATCGTGGCGCGACCGGCTTCGGGATTCGTCTAGACGGCGGCACGGCTTATTCCGGCGCCGTGATCACCCGCTACTATGACTCCCTGTTGGAGAAGGTCACAGCCTGGGCGCCGACGCCCGACGAGGCCATCGCGCGCATCGACCGGGCCCTGCGCGAGTTCCGGATTCGCGGCGTCGCGACCAACATCGCGTTCGTCGAGAATCTTCTGAAACACCCGAGCTTCCTCGACCACAGCTACCATACGAAGTTCATCGACGAAACGGCGGAACTGTTCGACTTCAAGCGCCGCCGCGACCGCGCGACAAAGCTGCTGACCTTCGTCGGCGACATAACGGTGAACGGGAACCCGGAGGTCGCGGGCCGCGCGCGCCCGCCCGCCGATGCGCATCCGCCGGAGCCGCCGAAGCCGCTCAGCCACAATCCGCCGCCGGGCCTGAAACAGAAGCTCGGCTCCGAGGGTCCGAAGGCCGTGGCCGACTGGATGCTGTCCGAGGACCGCCTGCTGATCACCGACACGACGATGCGCGATGCGCATCAGTCCCTGCTCGCAACCCGGATGCGCGGCATCGACATGGTGCGGATCGCGCCCAGTTACGCGTCTTACTTGCCGAATCTGTTCTCGATGGAATGCTGGGGCGGCGCCACCTTCGACGTGGCCTATCGCTTCCTGCAGGAATGTCCCTGGCAGCGACTGCGCAACCTGCGCGCGGCTATGCCGAACCTGCTCACCCAGATGCTGGTGCGCGCCTCGAACGGCGTCGGCTACACTAACCTGCCCGACAATGTCGTCCGGCTCTTCATCCGGCAGGCCGCCGACACCGGAATGGACGTCTTCCGGGTCTTTGATCCGCTGAACTGGGTGGAATCGATGCGCGTGGCCTGCGACGCCGTCTTGGAAACCGATCGCCTGCTCGAAGCGGCAGTCTGCTACACCGGCGACATCAACGATCCCGACCGGGCGAAGTACTCGCTGAAGTACTACGTCGAAATCGCACGCGAACTCGAAGCCGCCGGCGCGCACATCCTGTGCATCAAGGACATGGGTGGGCTGGTCAAACCGGCGGCCGCGAAGAAGCTGATCGAAACGCTGAAAGGCGAGATTTCGATCCCGATCCATTTCCACACACATGATACCTCCGGCCTGTCCGGCGCGTCGATGCTGGCGGCAGCAGAAGCGGGTGTCGACGCGGTCGACTGCGCGATGGATGCCCTCTCGGGTCTGACCAGCCAGGCGCCGATGGGCTCGATCGTGGAAGCTCTGAAAGGCCAGCCGCGCGACACCGGGCTGAACATCCATTCCGTGCGCGAGCTGTCGAACTATTGGGAAGGCGTGCGCCACATGTATGCGGGCTTCGAGGCCGACATGCGCCATCCGTCGTCCGAGGTTTATCTGCACGAGATGCCGGGCGGTCAGGTGACCAACCTGCGTGCTCAGGCGAGGTCGATGGGTCTTGAGACGCGGTGGCCGGAAATCGCCAAGACCTATGCCGACGTGAACCAGGCCTTCGGTGACGTCATCAAGGTGACGCCGATTGCCAAGACGGTCGGCGACATGGCGCTTTCGCTCGTCGCGGCGGGCCTCTCGGTCGAGGACCTGCTCGATCCCGATACCGAGGTTTCCGTGCCGGATTCGGTCGTGACCTTCTTCAAGGGCGAAGTCGGCCAGCCGCATGGCGGCTTCCCGGAAGTCCTGCAGGCGAAAATCCTGAAGGGCGATACCCCGCTTACCATTCGGCCAGGTTCGGTTCTGGAGCCGGTTGATCTGGAGGCCGCTCGGACCGAAGCACAGACCGAAATGCCCGGCATCACCGTCGATGACGAGGACCTCTGTTCCTTCCTGATGTACCGTCAAGTTTACCTCGACTACATGGGCCGACGCCGCGAGTACGGCCCGGTGCGACAACTGCCGACGCCGACCTTCTTCTACGGCATGGAACCGGGCGAGGAGGTGAGTTTCGATCTCGAACCAGGCAAGACGCTGGTCGTCCGGCTGCAAGCCATTTCGGACGTCAACGAACAGGGCGAGGTCAAGCTGTTCTTCGAGCTGAACGGCCAGCCGCGGGTGATCCGCGTGCCGGATCGGCTCGCCTCGAAGGCCGCTGGCCGCGCTGAGAAAGCCGACCCAGGCAATCCCAATCATGTCGGCGCGCCGATGCCCGGCTCCGTTGCGACGGTCGCGGTGCATGAGGGACAGGTCGTGCGCGCAGGCGAAGTTCTGTTGACGCTAGAGGCGATGAAAATGGAGACTGCGATCCATGCGGACCGGGATGGAGAGATCGCTCGCATCGCGGCACCTACCGGCACGCAGGTAGACGCCAAGGATCTGCTGGTGGTGTTCACGGGATAAGCTATCTATCGGCAGGTTGGGCGCTGCCCTGACCTACGGTAAAACACACACTTTAGATCGGCCGCTCAATCCGCTAAGCACCCGCCGACCCTGAGAGACGAGCCGCGAGAGACGCATGAAATTCACCCTGTCCTGGCTGAAGGAGCACCTCGACACCGAGGCGACCTTGACCGAGATCACCGAGGCCCTGACGGATCTGGGCCTTGAACTGGAAGGCGTGGAAGACCCGGCCGAACGCCTCGGCGCCTTCACGATCTGCCGTGTCATCGAAGCCGTCCAGCATCCGAATGCCGACAGGCTCAGGCTATGCCGCGTCGAAGCGTGGCCGAACGGGCCGGATGCACCCTCCCAGGAGGTACAGGTCGTCTGCGGCGCGCCGAATGCGCGGACAGGTATGGTCGGCGTGTTCGCGGCGGCAGGGACTCATATCCCTGGGACCGGGGTCGACCTGAAGCCCGGGGTCATCAGGGGCGTCGAGTCGAACGGAATGTTGTGCTCGGAACGGGAGCTTGAGCTGTCCGACGACCATGACGGCATCATCGATCTTCCCGCGGATGCGCCACTCGGTCAGCGCTATATCGATTATTCCGGGGCAAACGACCCGATGATCGAGATCGCGATCACCCCAAACCGGCCCGATGCGCTCGGGATTGCGGGCATCGCGCGAGATCTCGCGGCACGAGGTCTCGGCACTGTGGTACCGCGCAAAACACCACGCATCGACGCGAAGTTCGACAGCCCGTTCACTGTGAGAATTGATGACGACGTGCTCGACAAGGCTCCCGTTTTCTGCGGCCGTCTGATCCGCGGCGTGAAGAACGGCCCGTCCCCGGCGTGGCTACAGCAGCGGCTGCGCGCAATCGGTCTGCGGCCGATCTCGGCGCTCGTCGATATCACAAACTATCTGACCTACGACATGAACCGGCCGCTGCACGTCTTTGACGCGGACAAGGTGAAGGGCTCGGGCCTGCGCGTGCATTGGGCCGAGAAAGGCTCGACGCTCGAGGCGCTGGACGACAAGGAGTACACCTTCGAGCCGGACATGATCATGATCTCGGACGAGCATGGCCCTGAGGCCATTGCCGGTGTCATGGGCGGAAACCCGACCGGCTGCTCGATGGAAACGGTCAACGTGTTCATCGAAAGCGCCTACTGGGATCCCGTCACCACCGCATCGACAGGCCGTCGCTTGAAGATCCATTCCGATGCACGCTACCGGTTCGAGCGCGGGATCGATCCGGCTTCCTGTCCTGTCGGGGCCGACATGGGCGCGGCCATGATCATGGAGCTTTGCGGCGGCGAAGCCTCCAAACTGGTCACTGCTGGAGCTGTGCCCGATACCTCGCGATCCTATGCCTTGCGGCCGGAGCGCGTCGTCTCGCTTGTCGGGATGGAAATCGCGCGGGACGAACAGGTGCGGATTCTGACCGATCTCGGCTTCGGCTGCTCCGACGATGAAGACAAGATCGTCGCCTCGGTTCCGTCATGGCGCCCCGACGTCCTCGGCGAGGCTGATCTGGTCGAGGAAATTGCCCGCGTCGCGTCGCTCACCAAGCTGCAGAGCCAGCCGCTGCCGCGCGCAACCGGCGTCGGTCGCAAGACGCTGACACCGATGCAGGCGCGCGAACGCACGACACGACGCACGCTTGCCGCTCTCGGGCTGAATGAATGCGTGACCTACTCGTTCATCGCAGAGGAACACGCGGCGCTGTTCGGCGGCCGCGGCGATGCCGTGCGCCTCGACAATCCGATCAGCTCAGAAATGAGCCACATGCGCCCATCGGCCCTGCCGGGCCTGCTCTCGGCTGCCGCGAAGAACCAGGCGCAAGGCACGATGGATCTCGGCCTCTTCGAGGTCGGTGCAGGCTATCAGGGCGGCGAACCGGGCGAGCAGATCACCACTGCGGATGCAATTCGGGTCGGCTCCACCACTGCGCGTCACTGGTCAGGGGCGCGGCGCCCGGTCGACCTGCACGATGCCAAGGCAGACGCCGAGGCCGTGTTGTCGGCACTTGGCGCGCCCACGGCAAAGCTGATGATCGCACGCGAAGCGCCAGGGTGGTTTCACCCGGGCCGGTCGGCAGCCCTGAAACTCGGCCCTAAGAACACGCTCGCCGTTTTCGGCGAACTGCACCCGAAGGTCGTCAAGGCAATGGATCTGCGCGGCCCCGCCGTCGCCGTCAGCATCATGCTCGAGAACCTGCCCGCTGCGAAGGCCAAGGGCACGACGCGGCCCGCGCTGCAAGTGTCGAACCTTCAAATGGTCGAGCGCGACTTCGCCTTTGTCGTCGACAGCAGTGTCGAGGCTCAGCAGATCGTTCGCGCCGCCATGGGCGGTGACAAGAAGCTGATCGCGGGTGTCGATGTCTTTGACATCTTCGAGGGCAAGAAGGCAGCCGAGCAGCTCGGCGTCGCGAAGAAGTCGGTCGCTATCTCCGTGCGTTTGCAACCGGTGAACGACACGCTGACGGACGCAGAAATCGAGGCGATCGGGCAGAAGATCGTCGCAAGCGTCGCAAAGGCAACAGGCGCGGAGCTGCGCGGCGGCTAGGCGCCGAAGCCGGCACAATCTCTCCACTTTTCCGCCGACAGAGGCCGTTAAGTCACCATTTTCGGCTTCTATTCGCGATCTGCGAAGGTTATGGCCCGGCCGGGGGCGAGAACGGAGGGAACCCTTATGCTGAACGAATTCAAGGAGTTTGCCGTCAAGGGCAACGTGATGGACATGGGCGTCGGCATCGTGATCGGAGCGGCGTTCACAACGATCGTGAAAAGCTTCGTCAGCGATATCGTCAACCCGATCATCGGCCTGTTCACCGGCGGGATCGATTTCTCGAACCTGTTCATCAATCTGTCGGGTCAGGACATCACCAACCTCAGCGAGGCGCAGGAACAGGGACTTGCCGTGATCACCTACGGCAACTTCATCAACGCCGTCATCGCGTTCCTGATCGTCGCCTGGATCCTGTTTCTGGTCGTTCGTTCCGTGAACAAGCTCAAGAAGGAAGAGGAGGAGGCACCGGAGCCGCCCGCCGATCCCGAGCCGAGCGCAGAAGAGAAGCTGCTGACCGAGATCCGGGACCTGCTCGCCAAGGCCTGACAACGGCGCTCATGCCAGCAGCGCGCGAAGACAAACGCCCGGTCGAGGGGTCAGATATTCCGGTCGTGATGCTGCATGGGCTCGGGCGCACTTCAGCGTCGATGAAACCGCTGGCCATGCGCCTGCGTCGGCACGGCTTTGATGCCTCAACGCTCGATTATCCGTCGACACGTTATGATCTGGCCGGATCGCTCGACTTGGTTCGGTCGGATCTGATTGCGCGGCTCGGTCAGACAGAGATCGCCCTCGTCGGCCATTCGATGGGCGGGATCATCGCGAGAAGTCTTTGCGTCGAAGACCATGGCTTGAACATCCGCCGGGTCATCCAGATCGGCGCGCCAAATCTCGGATCACCACTTGCCGACAGGCTCGGCTCGCTTTGGCCGGTTCGTCGGGCCTGCGGACCTGCGGTCGCCGACATCCGCCCGCGCGCGGGGCCTATACAGGTCGATGACCGGATCGCGGCAATCGCAGGGGTCGGCGGTTTCGGGGAATACGGCGGTCTGGCCGGACCGCATGACGGTGCAGTTTCCGCGCGATCAGCCTGGGCAGGGGCGGCACGACGCGCCCATGTCGCACAAATTCACACTTTGCTGCCTTTATCGCTCGGCGTCGCGCATCACACAGCACACTTCCTGCGGCCGCCAGATCCTGCGACCGCCGCGGACCGTTGAGCCTCAGGCGCTACCGAGCACCAACTTGGTCGAGTAAACGTCGATCCCCAGCGCCTGACCGACCGCGTAATAGGTCAGCTTCCCGGCGTGCACGTTCAGGCCGTTGGCGAGGTGTTCATCGTCTCGGCAGGCCTGCGCCCAGCCCTTGTCAGCCAGAGCAAGCAGGTGAGGCATCGTCGCATTCGTCAGGGCAATGGTCGATGAGCGCGCGACGGCGCCGGGCATGTTCGCGACGCAGTAGTGGATTACGCCGTCGACCTCGTAGATCGGATCCTCGTGCGTCGTCGCCTTCGACGTCTCGAAACAACCGCCCTGATCGATCGCAACATCGACCAGCACCGCACCCGGCTTCATCCGCGAAAGCTGCTCTCGGCGCACCAGTTTGGGCGCCGCGGCACCAGGGATCAGCACGGCGCCCACGACCAAGTCGGATTGCAGAACGAGTTCCTCAGTCGAATCCGCCGAGGAATAGCGCGTCTTGAAAACACCGCCGAAGACATCGTCGAGATATTTCAGACGCGGCAGCGAGCGGTCCAGAACAGTGACATCCGCGCCCATGCCTGCCGCGATCCGGGCCGCATGCGCGCCGACGACACCGCCCCCGATCACCGTCACCTGGGCCGGTCCGACGCCGGGCACCCCGCCCAGCAGCACACCGCGTCCGCCATTCGCCTTCTGCAGAGCCCAGGCCCCGACCTGCGGCGAAAGCCGACCGGCGACCTCGGACATCGGGGCGAGGAGCGGTAAGCCGCCGACATCATCCGTCACCGTCTCGTAGGCGATCGCTGTGCAGCCGGACGCGAGGAGATCTCTCGTCTGGTCCGGATCCGGCGCGAGGTGCAGATACGTGAACAGGACCTGCCCGTCGCGCAGCATGGCACGTTCGCCCGCCTGCGGCTCCTTGACCTTCACGATCATATCCGCCTCGGCGAAGATCTCGGCCGCAGTCGCGCGTACCTCCGCGCCGATCGCCGTATAGTCTTCGTCCGGGAATCCTGCACCAAGGCCGGCACCGCTCTCGACCATGACCTGATGGCCATGGGCAATCGCCTCGCGGCAAGTTGCAGGCGTCATGCCGACGCGAAATTCCTGAGCCTTGATTTCTCTGGGGCAGCCGATGCGCATGAGGACCTCCCGGTTGGCAGACAGCGACCTTACACCGGGCGCTATGCGATCGGCGTTAACGTCGCGATAGCCCCAGTATCGGGCAGATGGCCCCGCCAGAGGACAGCCTTTGCCTTGACCTGCCGGGACCGACGCGTGAAGTGAATGACATGGACGAGTTTCTGATTTCGCCGGATCCCGCCGCGCCACGTCTGACCCGGGCGGTCAAGGGCGTCGATCAGACCGGTGCCGTGTCGGAGTCGCGCGTGGTCGAGGAACGTGCGCTGACGATCTACCTCAACGGTCAGGAAATCGTCACGGCCATGACGATCGGCGATTATCCGGAATACCTCGCGACCGGCTATCTGCTGAACCAGGGGATGCTCCTGGCGGACGACCGCGTGACGGGCGTCGAATATGACGAGGATCTCGAGGTCGTCATCGTCCGAACCGAACGCCAAACGGATTACGAGGAGAAGTTGAAAAAGAAGACCCGGACGTCCGGCTGTGCGGTCGGGACGGTTTTCGGCGACATGATGGAGCAGCTTGACGGCGTGTCGTTCGGGCCGGGCGAGGTCCGGACCTCGTGGCTCTATGAGCTGGCCCGCAAGATCAACACGGCACCTTCGCTCTATCTGGAAGCAGGAGCGATCCACGGAACGGTTCTCTGCCGCGAGGATTCGCCGCTGATCTTCATGGAGGATGTCGGCCGCCACAACGCCGTCGACAAGATCGCGGGCTGGATGTTTGCCGAGGGCGTCACGGGCGATGGCCACATCCTCTACACGACCGGGCGCCTGACCTCGGAGATGGTGATCAAGACGGCGCTGATGGGCATTCCGGTGCTGGCATCGCGATCGGGGTTCACGGCCTGGGGTGTAGAATTGGCCCGGCAGGTCGGGCTGACCCTGATCGGCCGGATGCGCGGGCAGCGGTTCCTGTGCCTCTCGGGCGACGAACGCCTGATCTACGATGCCGACGCCCTGAGCGTGCCGGAAGAAGACCGCAAGCACCGACGCAAGGGGGGGCGCGATGCAGGCTGATGAAATCAGACAAGTCATCCGGGAAGAAGTCACCCGGAACCAGCTTCGCGAGGTTCTGGAGGAGCCGGAAAAGAAAAAGATCAACTGGGGGCGCCACCCGCTCGTCATCACGGTCGCCGGATTCATCTGCACGGCTCTGATCGGAAACACCCTGGAGTCGCGCTTTGCCGAGCGCGACAAGCTGCGGATCGAGCAGGAGCGCATTCTGCATAAGGCCAAAGAGCGCGAGGAGGAGGCTCTGTCCGACCTGCGCAACTTCGTCGAGCTTGCCTTCGAACGACAGGTTCGGTCCGATCTGGTGCGCTCGGAAATCATTCGCGGCAACAAGGACGAGGCGATCGCCCGAAAGGCCGCGTATGACGAGGTCTACACCCAATGGAACATCGAGCTTTTCCCGCGGCTCAAGAACCTGCGAACCCTGACCAACATCCGACAGGAATATCTGGAGGACGAGCAATCGATATTCGAGAGAGCAGTCGAATACACGATCCTCTCGCGTTTCGGCGCTGCTGACTGGTGCCTGACATCTGCCTATGACTTTTCCTATCGATCGGATTTTCCGCATCCGCATGACAGGTCACTGATCCAACAGGGCAACAACTGCGGTGGACAGGGCGCCAACTGGACGAGTTACACGCGCAAGAACCGCGACGAGGTTCGCGAATGCATCGGAGGCATCCTCTCTCAAATGATGGTCGAGATCCGTTATCAGGCTGCGACGGTCCTGGAAGACCCCCCTTCGGAAAAACAGCGCGCCAAACGAGCTGCCGAGGTCGAAGCAAAATTGCGGAAGTCCTGTCCCGTTCTCAGCGCCGAGGAGCAAAAAGCGGTCCGAGCGGAGGAAGCAAAGCAGCAAGCCGCACGAAGGAAGAAACGCGAAGAGGCCCGCGCCGCGGCGGAGTTGAAGGCCGCTGCAAAGGAGGACGGTGCAGAAGAGGCGGCATCGAGCGAAACAGAGGCATCGAAGACGGAATGACTGTCGCGGGCGTCGTTCTCGCAGGGGGGCTGGCCCGTCGCATGGGCGGTGGCGACAAGGCGTTGCTGCAGGCAAACGGCAAACCGTTGCTGCAACACGTCATTGACCGGCTTGCCCCTCAGGTGACCGAGATCGCGATCAATGCCAACGGCGATCCGGACCGGTTCGCGAGCTTCGGCCTCCCGGTCATCGCCGACACTGTCGACGGGTTCGTCGGCCCGCTTGGCGGCGTCCTCGCGGGGATGCGCTGGGCGGAGGAACGCGGACACAGCCACATCGCCTCGGCGGCTGCGGACACGCCGTTCTTCCCGTCGGATCTGGTCACGCACCTGCACGCGGCGAAGGGCAACCAGCCGATTTCCATGGCGGCGACGGACGACCCCGAGCGCGGTCTGACCGAACATCCGACCTTCGCGCTCTGGCCCGTCAATCTGGCCGACGATCTCGAGTACGCGCTGACCAAGGGCAATATGCGCAAGGTGATCGTCTGGACCTCGCGCCACGGTTGCGCCCGGGCGGTTTTCGAAGGCGGCGGAATGCCGTTCTTCAACGTCAACACGCCGGAGGACCTGGCCGAGGCGGAACGGATCGCAGCGGGATGATCATCGCATGGGATTTCGACGGGGTTCTGAACCGGAACCAGGACGCCGGGCGCTATGTGTGGGAGGCGGATTTCGAGCGCGAAGTCGGCCAGAGCGCGTCGGCTTTTGGCGCCTTTGTCTTTGGACAAAGCCCGCATGTCATCACTGGCGAGATCGATATTCTGGACCGGCTCGAGGAATGGACCTCGACGGTCGAATGCCGAATGGATGCTCGCGCGATCCTGGACTACTGGCTGGAACAGGATGCGCGCCCTGACACGGAGATGCTGAGCCTCGTCGACGACCTAAAGCAGGCCGGAGCCCGCCAGATCATCGCCACCAACAACGAGGCGCTCCGCGCGGCCTACATCTCGGGGCAGATGGGCATGGCGGCGCGGATGGAGCGCGTGTTCGCATCCGGGCCGATGGGGGTCGCCAAGCCGGACGCTCGTTATTTTCGGCACATCGAGGAGTCTCTAGACGCCGCGCCGGAGTCGTTCTTCTTCATCGATGACAGATCGGACAATGTCGATGCCGCCATTGACGCCGGTTGGCAGGCTTATCATTTCACACCCGGGACACGCGCGGCGCTGATCGAGCGGCTTCAGCCGGGAGGAACCCCATGAACGTCTACGGCGTCGTCGGCTGGAAAAACGCGGGCAAGACCACGCTGGTCGAGCGGTTGGTGGCTGAGATCAGTGGTCGCGGCTTCACGGTCTCGACGGTCAAGCACACGCACCACATGGTCGACGTCGACAAACCCGGCAAGGACAGCCACCGCCATCGCCAGGCGGGCGCGCATCAGGTGATCCTGTCCTCGTCCTCGCGCTGGGCGATCATGACGGAATTGCGCGGTGCACCTGAGACTGCGCTGGACGACCTTCTGACCCATCTCGCACCCGTCGATCTGGTGATCGTCGAGGGCTACAAGCGCGATGAACACCGCAAGATCGAAGCGTGGCGTGCGGAAACCGGCCAGCCCTTGATCGCGGTCGATGATCCGACCGTCCGCGCGGTCGCGTCAAACGACGATCCTGCCACGGAGAAGCCCGTGATCGGCTTGGACGATATCCCCGCCATCGCCGATTTCATCCTCGGGGATCTCGGTCTTTCTCTCAGGAAATCGGCATGAAGGCGCGGCTGCGGGACGATTGCTTCGCGCTCCCACCGGGCGTTGACTGGACGCCGGTTGACGAGGCCCTCGCGCGCTTGCGGGGCAGCCTGACCTGCGTGACAGACGTCGAGACCGTTCCGATTTCAGCAGCACTGGACAGGATACTCGCCGCGGACGTTTTTGCGGCGCGCGATAACCCTCCGGCAGCCAACTCCGCGATCGACGGCTACGCATTCGCATGGTCATCGCTTGGTCCGGACACGGACGCCGAGGCCAATCTTCCGCTGCAGACCGGGCGCGCAGCGGCTGGCCATCCCTTTCGTGGAACCGTGCCGGACGGACACGCTTTGCGCATCCTGACAGGCGCGGAGCTTCCGGCGGGAACAGATACGGTCGTCCTGCAGGAGGATGCCAGCGTCGGTGCCGGGCGCGTGCGCTTCCGGCCGCCACGCAAGTCCGGTGCGAACGCCCGGGGGCGCGGCGAGGATGCAGGGTCAGGTGAGATCGCCCTATCTTCGGGCCGACGACTGGAACCCGAGGACATTGCCCGGCTCGTGGCAGTCGGCGTTTCCCAGGTGCCGGTGCGCCGTGCCTTGCGGGTGGCCGTGCTGTCGACTGGGGATGAACTCATCCAGGCCGGAGACGAAGCCCCGCAGGGTGCGATCTACGACGCGAACCGCCCGATGCTGTCGGCTCTGGTCCAACGCTTCGGGTTCGAGACAGTCGATCTCGGCGCCCAGAGCGACCATGCCGACGCGATCCGCGCGGCGCTCAACAAGGGTGCCGCTGAATCCGACGCTATTCTGACAACCGGTGGTGCATCGGCGGGCGACGAAGACCATATCTCACAGCTGCTGCGCACCGAAGGTACGGTGACGACATGGCGGATTGCGGTGAAACCCGGACGGCCGCTGGCGCTGGGTCTCTGGCGCGGCGTGCCGGTGTTCGGCCTGCCGGGCAATCCTGTGGCCGCCTTCGTTTGCGCGCTGATCTTCGCGCGCCCGGCACTGGCGGCCATGGCGGGTCAGGACTGGCAGGAACCTTTGGCCGTGACCGTTCCAGCCGCATTCAGCAAGGCAAAGAAACCGGGGCGGCGGGAGTATCTTCGCGCACGCCTTACACCCGAAGGCGCGGCCGAGGTCTTTCGTTCCGAAGGGTCGGGTCTGATCGGCGGGCTGTCCTGGTCGGACGGACTGGTCGAATTGCCGGACGGTGCAATCGATGTCAGTCCGGGCACGCCCGTGCGCTATCTGCCTTTTGCGGGTCTGCGCTAACCTCGATCAAGAAACGCCGGCGCACCCGGATCGAATGCAATCAGACTTCTATCCGCCTGCCCGCTCGCCCTGACGATCGCGCAGCTTCTGCAGATACATCTCGAGATTGGCGGCAAATTCAGCCCTCTCCGCGTCGGAGAACTCGGTCAGCAGCGAGACGAGATGCTTTTGAACGATGGTCTGGCGCGATTGTGAACCGTCGCGCCTTGCTTGCAGCGCAACCTCCAGCACATCCGCCGAATAGGGCTGTACGCGGATCGCCTCGACAATCGCCGCCATATGATCGACCCGCTTCATGCGCGCGGCGCGCACGTCGTCCCGAATCCCGCGGAAGTGCTCCTTGGTGAAGTCGCGGCGGGCCTCAGGCACAAGCTTGATGATCCAGCGGATCTGATTGTCAGCGCCCCGGCGCGGCTCGTCGCGGTTCATCACGTGCCCTGCGTACAGCCCCGCGACCACGAGGTTCGCAGCCAGCGACAGGATCAGCAGGATCTTCATCCAGGGCGCGCCGCCGCTCGCGCCCGGTCCGGTCTCGCTGATGCTCATGAGGTGCCCCCTTCCCCCGCGATGATCACAGGAAATCCTCGTTGAACAGGCTCCCGTCGGCCATCTCGAACTGCTCCGTCACCGGCCGCTCGGTCATCGGCAGATCGCCTGGGTCGAGTTCCATCCCGAGGCCGACGCCGATCGCAAGCGACAGAGCCATCGCCGCCACGGCACCGCTGGTCCAGCCAAAGAGCGTCTCGAAGATGCCCGGCGCGCGGTGGCTCCGAACCGAGCCTCCTGCTGCCGGAACCTCATCGACGCGCGGCGCTTGGGCCGCAGCATCGGCGAGCACCCGGGCGACCAGATCCGGTCCCGGTCGTGGCGACCCTTGTTCAGCCTCGCGCGCGAGCGTCTCCAGCGCGCCATCGAGATCAAACTCGGGGTTGTGTTGCGTTGCGTCAGTCATAACCCAATGCTTCTTTCTCTTCCGACATGATTGCGGCGAGCTGACGCCGCGCGCGGGCCAGCAGGCTCTCCACCGCCTCGACCGAACATTCGAGTTCTGCACCGATCTCCGGGTTTGACCAGCCCTCGAAATGGCGCAGGATCAGCGCCTGGCGTTGGCGTTCCGGCAGCGTCCCGATCGCACGCGAGACCGCAACGCTGGTTTCGCTCTGCGCCATGCGCTCCAAGACCGACAGATCCGGGTCGACCGGCTCCGGCGCGTCCTCGACCGGTACCTGAGGCCGCCGCCGGCGCATCCGGTCGATGCAGAGGTTGTGCACGACCCGGTAGAGCCAGGTCGAAGCCTTGGCCTCGCCCGCCCGCCAGGTCGACGCCTGTTTCCAGAGCTTCAGCATCGCATCCTGTGCAACGTCCTCTGCCTCGACCTGATCGCCGAGCATGCGCCACGCCTGCCTCAGCGCTCCGGGCAGCAACCGGTCGGTCAGCTCGCGCGCGGCACTCTGATCGCCGCCGGCAAAGCGGGCGAGCAGTTCGGCATCGCGTTCGGCGCCGTCTGCATCCGGCGTCACCGCCATCGGCAAGAAACCCTTCCCCCTTGGTCGAACGGATCACCCGCCCGACTTTGTTCTCTGGCGTTTCTGCCGGTGTTCTCGGATCTCGTCCAGCGTCAATGCGCCGTCACCGTTGACATCCGTCCGCTCGAAGCGGCTCTCGGCCATATCCTCGAACTCGGTCCGCTCTATCGCGCCATTGCCATTGACGTCCACTCGGGCGAAGCGCTTCGACATCCGCTCATCCGAGCCGCGATTGCCGCGCATGGCTTTCATCTCGTCCAGCGTCACAGCGCCGTCCTGGTTGACGTCCATCCGCAGGAAGCGGGCTTCCCGAAAAGCGCGCGACTCCTCGATCGAGATCCGGCCATCCGCATCGGTGTCGACCCGCTCGAACATCCGCTCGGGGCCCTTGCCCACCTGAGCCAGGGCAATACCGCATCCGATTGCGACAAGTCCGGCCGACATCAAAAGTTTCCGCATGTTTATCTCCTTGGCTCGACAGCATTTCTCATTGGTTTGTTGATCTGATGAACGCGAGCGCACCTGCGTTCCGTCGCCGTGCGACTCGGCTTTTTGCAGACCATCCGAATTCAAGCGACATGGTGCCGCAAGTCATCGTGCCTACGTGCGCGGTCGAGAACTCGCGCCATATGGTTTTGCCATGTTGTATGAGTCTGACATCCGTCCGATTGAAGAACCGGAGCCGCGCAACCTGCGTCGGGCGCTGAGCCGTGGTTGGCGTCGGCGCTGCCCGCATTGCGGTGGCGGACCGATGATGGACGGATATCTGAAGGTGCGCCGGACCTGCGCATCCTGCGGCGAGAAACTGCATCATCATCGCGCCGACGATCTGCCCGCCTATGCAACGATCTTCATCGTCGGCAAGCTCGTGGTCGGCGGCATGTACGCGACCGAACTCGCATGGGCGCCGCCAATGTGGATCCAGATGGCGGTCTGGCCCGTCCTCGCGATCGCGCTGACACTCCTGATGCTGCCGCGCCTGAAAGGCATGATCGTTGGGATGCAGTGGGCATGGCGCATGCACGGCTTCGGTGCCGACAACGACACGCACAGATCTGATCCCTGACGTCTGCGTCTGGACACGCGCTGGCGGTTTCACCATAGTCCCGCGGCTTGGAGCAACGGGATCCCCTCATGACAGACCAGCCTCGCAAGGATGCAATCCGCAATGCCGCGACGATCGTTCTGGTGCGCCGGGACAGCGGAGCGCCGCGCGTCCTCATGGGGCAACGTGGGAAAGCCGCCGCCTTCATGCCGAACAAGTTCGTCTTTCCGGGCGGTGCCGTCGACCCACAGGACGCACTAGTCACACCGCAAGTGCCGGCTTCGGACCGGGTTCGCGACAAGCTCGGTGTCCGGGCCGATGCAGAGCTGGCCGATGCGCTGCCGATGACGGCGATCCGAGAGCTCTGGGAAGAAACCGGTCAGGCGCTTGCCGTGACCGAGGGCGACGCGCCCGAAGCACCGCCCAGCGAATGGGCCGGATTCTACGACGCGGGTCACAGACCGAACGCGGGCGCGCTCGATTTCGTTTTTCGTGCAATTACACCGCCGGGCCGCCCACGCCGGTTCGATGCTAGATTCTTTCTGGCAGATGGCGCCGCCCTGCACGGAGATCCCGACGACTTCTCGGGCGCGGAGGACGAACTGAGCCATCTGAGTTGGTTGACGCTCTCCGAGGCGCGCGGGCTCGATCTGCCGTTCATCACTGAAGTGGTGCTGGCAGAGGTCGAGGCGCGGCTTTCCTCGCCCGATCCGCGCCCGATCCCGTTTTTCTACCACGCCGAGGGCAATTCCCACATCGATCAGATCTGAGGTCCGCCCAAGGTGCAGATCACGCGACGCGATGTGCTGAACTGGTCTGCGCCGATCTCGGCGATGGCCGTCGTCTCGGTCGGACTGTCGATGTCCGTTCCGCTCTTCGCGCTGTTGATGGAGCGTCAGGGCGCGAGCGGCGCCGAGATCGGCCTCAACCACACCATGGCCGCCGTCGCGATGGTGGCAAGCGCGCCGCTGTTGCCGCGCATCCTCGCGCGCACGGGGATCGTTCCGCTCATGCTGGTTTCGGTGGCAGCGCTGGCGGTCGTCTTCCTCGTCATCCCGCTCTGGTCGTCGCAGATTTGGTGGGGTGCGTTGCGCTTGGTTTTCGGCACCGCTGCAACCGCCCTGTTCTTCACCTCGGAGTTCTGGCTGATGAGCACAGCCCCCGACGAGTTGCGCGGGCGGCTCGTCGGCATCTACGCGGTTGTCCTGTCGGCGAGCTACATGGTCGGGCCGCTCATGCTCACGGCCACCGGCGTGAACGGCGCCCTGACTTTCATCGCCCCCGCAGCCTTCGTCCTGATATCGAGCCTGCCGATCGTCCTCGGCCGTCGCGAGGCGCCGCCGTCCCGCTCCGAGGAGCGCGCGCCCGTTCTGGCAATCCTGACTTTCTTCCGCAGCGACCCGATGGTGCTGTGGGCGGTGGTGCTGTTCGGCGTGATCGAGTTCGGAGCCATGGGCCTGATCAGCGTCTGGGCCATGCGCACGGGCTACGAGGAAACGACGGCGGTTCAGATGGTCTTCTGGCTGGCCTTCGGTTCGCTGGCGTTCCAGTTGCCGATGGGCTGGGCCGCCGACCGGTTCGACCGCCGCAAACTGCTCGTCGCCGCTGCGATCGTATCTGTCGTCATGCCCTTCGTCGTCATCGAGTTCGGCGCGAACCCTTCCCTCGCAGCTGCCGCGATCTTCGTCTGGGGCGGCATGGCCGTCGCCTTCTATTCACTGGGCCTCACCGAGCTTGGCGCGCGCTATCGCGGAGAGATGCTGGCCCGCGGAAACGCCGCATTGGTCCTCGCCTACGGCATCGGCGCCCTGGTCTCGCCCGGGGCATTCGGGGTCGCGATGGACGCCATACCGCCGGACGGCGTTCTGTGGGCCGCTGCGGCTGCTGCGCTGGCCTACCTGATGCTCGCGATCGTCCGACTGCGCCGACGACGCCCCGCCGGGGTTGACTCCAGCGGCGAAATGGGTAGGTAGCGGTTCTCGAATTTCCGCGCCGCTTTTGCGCGCGCCGGGCCTGCGCCCGAAACATGGAGAACTGGGATGGCCAAGCCAACCACCGTCAAAATTCGCCTTAACTCGACCGCCGGAACCGGCCACTTCTATGTGACCAAGAAGAACTCGCGGACGATGACCGACAAGATGGTCGTGCGAAAATACGATCCGGTCGCGCGCAAGCATGTCGAGTACAAGGAAGGCAAAATCAAATAACCCGCGTCAGAACGGGTGCTATAGGGCGGCCTTCGGGCCGCCATTTTTTTTGCGCGTGGCGCCTCAGTGAATGCTGGCGTTGCGCGCGACGCTGACGCGGACGAGATCGGGCGGCGCGGTGTGGATCGTCCCGGCACCTTCCATGCGAGCCCGGCGCAACTCGGCGCACGCCATCAGAAGAAACGTCCGGGCGTTGCGCATTCTCGGATTGACGGTGCTGATCCCGACATTCAGCGACACGCTCCGACGCCCGGAGCGAATGTCCAGGGGCACCTCGGCGAAGTAGTCGCGCAGCCGCACGGCGACAATCTCTGCGTTGCCCAGACGCGTCTCTGGCAGCAGGATCCCGAATTCTGCCGGACCGAGCCGTGCGAGCCGATCGATCCGTCGCAAGGTATGACCGATGACCTCGGCAGCGGCGGCAATGATCTCCTCCGCCGTGTCGACGCCTTCTTCCTTGCGGATGCGAAGCGCCCCGCCGATCTGGATCATCAGGATCGACAGCGGACGATCATAGCGGAGCGCGCGATCGACCTCGTCTCCCGCAATCTGCATGAACGCCTTGGGCGACAGCGCCCGAACCATCCTCGGGCGCCGACGGCGTTGCGCCTCGCCTGCCACGGCCTTTGGACTTTCCGCTGCCATGACCCTGCCTCCGACTACACTCAACGAGGCAAAATAGAATTCAGAGATTTACACCGTCCTAAAGAAACGCGGCCCGCCACGAGAATGACGGGCCGCGCGATCTCGATCCGGTTGAACCGGAGTGGTCAGCTTCCGGACGCGGTGCGCGTCAGGTGGATGTAGGCTTCGTTCTGGTACTCGTCCCAGCCGCCCAGAGCGATGTCGGTCCCGGCGTTGATCAACGCCCCGGTCAGCAGCACGCCGGCGACCGTGCGCGGATGTTTGCCGGCCATCAGTGCGACCGTCTCGGAATTGTGGCCCGGTGCCGAGCACGTCACGAACAGGTTGCCCGATGTGCGCGGGATCGAGTGCGTGATCGTCTTGCTCTCGCCCAGTGCCGTTGCCGGGACGATTTCAGCGCCATTCTGCGCGATCGAACAACTTGCGTTGTCGGCATTACTTCGCAATGTGATGTCTTGGCTGGTCCCGCCTTCCATGGTTCCGCATGCGGACAAAACGGCAGCAACAGCAAAAAGTCCAAGATATTTCATAGCTTACTCCAAAGATCTTACTTTCGGTCAAATGTGCCTGTGCATAACGCGAATCGCAAATTGAATCTAGTTTTCGCCAAACACCCTCCGGAAGATCGTGTCGACATGCTTGGTGTGGTAGCCGAGATCGAATAGCGCTTCGAGTTCGGTATCGTCGAGCGCCGCACGAACTTCGGTGTCTGCTTTCAGTTCAGTCAGAAAATCGGCGCCGTTTTCCCATGTTTTCATGGCGTTGCGCTGAACCAGCCGATACGCGCTTTCGCGGTCGACACCTGCCTGGGTCAGGGCCAGCAGCACGCGCTGCGAATGCACCAGCCCGCCGGTCTGATCGAGAACCGCGCGCATGCGGTCCGGGTAGATCACGAGTTTTTCGATCACACCAGTCAGGCGTGCCAGCGCAAAGTCTAGCGTAACAGTGGCGTCCGGGCCGATGTTTCGCTCGACGGAGGAATGGCTGATATCGCGCTCGTGCCAGAGCGCCACGTTCTCCATCGCAGGCAGCGCCATCGAGCGGACCAGGCGCGCAAGGCCCGTCAGGTTCTCGGTCAGGACCGGGTTACGCTTGTGCGGCATCGCCGACGAGCCCTTCTGCCCCGCCGAGAAGAACTCTTCCGCCTCGCGCAGTTCCGTGCGCTGGAGATGGCGGATCTCGGTCGACAGGCGCTCGACCGAGGAGGCGATGACGCCCAGCACCGCGAAGAACATCGCGTGGCGATCCCGCGGGATCACCTGCGTCGAGATCGGCTCAGCCGAAAGCCCAAGCTTTTCAGAGACATGCGCCTCGACTGCCGGGTCGATATTGGCGAACGTGCCGACGGCACCGGATATCGCGCAGCTCGCTATCTCCTCACGTGCCGCGACGAGGCGCGCCCGGTTGCGGTCGAACTCGGCATAGGCTTGAGCGAGTTTCAGACCGAACGTCACAGGCTCGGCGTGGATGCCGTGCGAGCGCCCGATGGTCACCGTGTCCTTGTGCTCGAACGCGCGTTTCTTCAACGCTGTCAACAGCTTGTCCAGATCCGTCAGCAGGATGTCGGTCGCCCGGAAAAGCTGTACATTGAAGCAGGTGTCGAGCACGTCCGACGAGGTCATGCCCTGATGGACGAAGCGCGCATCCTCGCCGACATGCTCTGCGAGATGGGTCAGGAAGGCGATGACGTCGTGCTTGACCTCGGCCTCGATCTCGTCGATGCGCGCCACGTCGAACTCAACATCTCGAGCTTTCCAGACGGCCTCAGCGGCAGATTTGGGGATCACGCCGAGCTCGGCCTGAGCGTCGCAGGCATGCGCCTCGATCTCGAACCAGATGCGGAACTTCGTCTCCGGCGACCAGATCGCTGCCATTGCGGGGCGGGAATAGCGGGGGATCATGGCGCGCCTCGGTCGTTGTCATATCAGCGCGCGCCGGGTAGCACGGCGCCATGATCCGCGCAACGCAGAGCTACCTCGAAGGCCCGTGGCACATGATCCGCATCATCGAGAACGTGCGCGAGGGCGTGATCGGCGAGGTCTGGGGTGAAGCCGAATTTGTCTTTGACGGAGAGGGACTTACCTGCGTCGAGAACGGCGTCTTGCGGTTTCAGGGGACCGATTATCACACCGGGCGCGTGTCGTTGTGGCGGTTCCGCGCGGGCGGAAAGGTCGACGTGCAGTACGAGGACGGGCGGCCGTTCCACGATTTTCTGACGCAACGCCCGATTGCCCTGCAGATCGCCCCGGATGCGCGCTACGAGATCAGCTATGATTTCGAGCCGAGTACATGGCTGAGCCGCTGGAAGATGCTCGGACCAGGCTCGGATTACGAGATGACCACGCGGTATCGGCGCTGAGAAAACAGGCGTACGTCATGCGTATGGCACGAGTATGGCTTCTGTACGTACAAAATTTCGATCCGGCGCGCGTGGCAGCGGTCGACTTGGAGGGCGCATCGCGATGCCAGGGCGACGCGCAGCGATAGGAACACTTCCGGGGTCAGTTCGGTTTCGCAAAGCGCCTTCCGGGGGGAGGGTCGGGCGCCGCATCGCTGCGCGACGCGAAGTAAGATGGCTCCAGACGAGACTCTTTGTGTCAAAGTGTGGAGTGATGCCCTTTCGAAGCAGGCGCTGGGTTAAAGTATAGCCTACGTTACGGAAGGCGTAGGGCGGGGTTCAGCCCGCTCCTCTGTCTGATCAGAGCCAGCCCTGCGTCTCGTTGCGCACGACGGCCTGGATCATGTCGATATGGGCGTCGTCGTCGTTCAGGCACGGAATGTAGTGAAAGTGCTCGCCGCCGGCTTCCTCAAACGCTTCATGGATTTCCTCGTTGATCTCCTCGAGCGTCTCGACGCAATCCGAGGAGAAACCGGGCGCCATGATTGCGATGCGCTTGTGGCCTTCCTGCGCCAGCTTCGCGACATACTCGACCGTGTACGGCGTCAGCCATTCCTCCGGCCCGAAGCGCGACTGGAAGGTGGTGTGGATATCGCCCTTGGCCCAACCGAGGCGCTCCAGCATCAGGCGCGAGGTCTTCTGGCAGTGGCAGTGATACGGGTCGCCCTTCATGAAGTAGCTCTTGGGCAACCCGTGATACGAGGTCACGAGCGCCGTCGGTTTCTCCTCGAAGCCCGCATAGGCGGTCTCGACCGACTTCGCCAACGCGTCGATGTATGCCGGATGATCGTGATAAGCCGGTGCCGTGCGGATTGACGGTTGCCAGCGCAGGCCCTGCAGCGCGCGGAAGGCCTGATCGTTCGCCGTGCCCGTGGTCGCCGCGGCGTACTGCGGATAGAGCGGGAAGAACAGGATGCGTTCGCAGCCCTGCTGCACCATGCGGCGGATCACACTGTCGGTCGACGGGTTGCCATAGCGCATGGCGAAATCGACCATCACGCCGTCGCCGTATTGTGCGCTGAGGCGGGAGCGCAGCTTGTCGGTCTGCGAGCGGGTGATCGTAAGCAGCGGGCTTTCGTCGAGATCCTCGTTCCAGATGCCGCGGTACGCCTCGCCCGACGAGAACGGGCGCTTGGTCAGCACTATCAGCTTGAGGATCGGCTGCCAGAGCCAGGGCGACCATTCGATCACGCGCCGGTCCGAGAGAAACTCGTTGAGGTATCGACGCATCGACCAGTAGTCGTGCCCGTCCGGCGTACCGAGGTTGGCAAGCACGATCCCGACCCGTGCCTGCGGCACCGGCGGATGATCGGATCCAGCATGGGTCAAACGGCCACGACCGGGCATTGGGGCGGCACTTTGATCGAACATACAGACCTCGGCTTGCTTTGCTAGCCTTGGAACTATCGCGCAGACGGCGAAGTTCAACCGGACGAAACAGCGCTACTGCGCGCCGGGCGCGGGCAGGCCGAGGGCGTGGCGCAGGAACGCATAGCCCAGCGCAAGCTCGCGGGCGCGCGCGGTCGTCGCGCCGCCGCCGCCGTGGCCGCCATCGCCGTGCTCGAAGAACCAGGGCACGTGGCCGGATGCGCGAAGGGCCGCTGCGAAGCGACGGGCGTGCGAGGCGTCAACCCGGTCGTCATGGCTCGACGTGTCGATCAGCGTTGGCGGCAAGGTAGCTCCAGCGGCAGGAACGTTGTGGAGCGGTGAGTAGGACTGCAGGTACGCATGCTCATCCGGCACGTCGGGATCGCCGTATTCGTCCCGCCAGGCCATGCCCGCGGCGAAGACATGGAACCGCACCATGTCGAAAACGCCGACCGAGGACCAGACCGCGCCGAACCGCTCGGGGTAACGCGTCAGCATGACGCCGCAGAGCAGGCCGCCATTGCTCGCGCCGTGACAGGCTATGCGATCCGGGCGCGTGAGGCCGCGCGTTGCGAGATCGGAGGCCACCGCCGCGAAATCCTGAAAGGCGAGGTCGCGGCCTTTCGCCTTGGCCGCGAGGTGCCAGTCGGGGCCGAACTCGCCGCCGCCCCGAATGTGCGCCAGCGCATAGGCGCCGCCGCGGCTGAGCCAGAGTGCACCGTTCAAACGGTCGTAGCCGGGCGCCACGGAGGCGCCGAAGCCGCCATAGCCGTAGAGCAGGACTGGTAGGTCGCCGCCCGTATCGGCGCCGTCCGGCAAGACGAGGTGATAGGGGATGCGCGTGCCGTCATCCGAGACGGCGTGCACCAACCTGACGGCCAGGCCGGAAGCATCGAAGGCCTCGGGCTCCTCGCGCAAGAGGCGCCACTCGATCCCGTCGGAGCCGGCCTTCAGGTTGAACAGCCGCGTCGTCGACGGCTGCAGGAACCCGGACGAGCGGAGTTGCAAAGTCCCGTCCGCCGCCGGACCAATGGCGTCGTGATACCCGACGTAGATGGACTCGGCCCCGTCTGGCAGATCGAGCGTCACGGGCTCGGCCTCGGGGTCGCTCAGATCGAGCGCCTGCACCGAGCGGCGCAACTCGTCGGAGACGATCCAAAGCATCCATTGACCCGAGAAGACGAGGCTGTAGGGATCGACCGAACGGCGCGGCTCAGGCGTGAAGATGCAGCGCTCGTCCGTCTCGCCGATACGCCCGAGCATCAGCGCGCCCGGCGCACCGCCGCTGCGCTGAACGATGTAAGCGTAGTGGTCCGCCGTGTTCCAGACCAGCGTGTCCGCTGGAGCCGGCAGCGTCAGGCGCCCGAACGGGCCGTCGAGCAGAGTCACACGCTCCTGCCCGATATCCGTATAGCGCGATACGCAGGCGACTGGCGTGCGGTCGGCCGTCAGGACGACATAGGGACGGACAAGCAGATCGTCGCGTTCAGCCTCGAACAGCACGGGCGCGTCGTCCGGGGATGTGCCGCGGGGAAGCCGCCGGATCTGGCCGGCCCAACCGGAGGAGGTCGCCGCATCGCCCTTCGCCGTCGCCCAGAGCAGCGTATCGGGATCAAGCCATTCTGCACCGCCCTTCTCGGGACCGAGATCGAAGCCGCCGTCGACCATGCTCCGCGACTTGCAGTCGAACTCGACGAACCGGCAATGATCGGAGCCGTTGAGCGAGAGGCAGAGCAGCACGCGATCCGGGTCGAACCACGCGGTCGCAGCACCACGCCAGTGCCAGATCTCGCCCGACTCGGCGCAGAAATCATCGAGGTCAAAGACGACCTGCCAGTCCGCGTCCGGTTCGGCCCGCTCGGTTTCCGGCAGCCGCAGCCACCGCCCGCGCGGATTGGCGGCGGTCTGACGGAATGTGTAGAGCCACGCGCCGCGCCGCGCGAGGCCCGGCAGCGTGTCGGGGCTCTCGAGAATACGCGTCGCAGTCTCTACGTCGCGCGCATAGGCGTCATCGCAGAGGGCCGCCTCAGTCCGGGCGTTTTCGGTCGCAACGAAGGCCTCAATGGCGGCTTCGTCACGCTCGAGTTCCAGGAATTGAGCCGTATCGTTCGTCAAAGCCGTTCTCCGCCTGCGCCGCATCCTTCCCATCCGGGGTCCGAGATCCGAGCATGACGCCGAGCGCATCGCGGAGCAACCACCGCGCCTGTTTCAACGTTGAATTGAATGCGCGAGTCCGGCATGCTCCAGAACAGTGCATTTGAACGACGATTAATTGCTGAGCCCCGGCGGCACCTTTTGCCTGCGCCGCTGAATTTCGCCAACGCATAGATTGAGGAATGATCTTATGGACGACACCCAAACAACCGGAAGCGAACCGCAACAGCTCAAGAGCACCGTCGCGGTCCAGAGCAAGTCAGCGCCGCCGCCTGTCGGCAGCAGCGTCCCGACGATCGTGCAGACCGTCGAGCAGGGCGAACTCACCCGCATGAAAAAGGAGATCAACAAGGCGCTGAACGCACTCGTGGCAGAATTGAGCCAGTCGTTCAAAGCGCTTGGTCCACCCCTGAAGACGCAGTTGAAGGACCAGACGCCCCAGGGCCAGCAACTTGCAAATTCGATGAAGCAGCACCGTCAGGGCGTGGGAACGGCGATGAACAATGCGAAGAATTTCCTCAATGGCGGGAAAGGTTCGCAGTGGGTCGACGAGATGGCCGAACTGATCTGCAACGCGATCGCCCACGAGAACCAAAGCGAGATGCGCACGTTCATTACGAAGCTGAAGGACGATATCGGCTTCGAGATGCCCGCGACCGGAGCGTTCTGGTCCGGCAAGGACACGGGCCAGGTCGCAGCACGCCAGTTCCTGAAGCAGAACCAGTCGGGCCTCGTGCTGGCCGACACCTATCTCGGCAAGGCGGCGGCGAAAACCAACATCGCGCCGCAGGGTTCGAACATCAGGGACAACGAGACGGTTGACGCCTTCGCCAAGCGCAATCGGGCGGCGCTGATGTTCTGGGGTGCCGTGTCGGCGGCCTATGCCGAATGCCTGAAGGGCGATGTGCACGTCTATCTGCCGAAAGGCGTGACCATGGGCAGCATGTTCTGGAACGATGAACTGCCGGTCCTATGGGAGCGCAAGCGGAGCGGGGAGGTCAAGGAGATCTACTTCCACCTGAGCACCGACACCGGCTGGAGCGCGGCCAAGAAGTTCGAGGAGATCGCGATCACCGAGGTCTACGCCGCCGACAGGTCGGGCGTTCACCGGGGCGCGCTCTCGCTGGAGCAGGAGGGTCTCGCGAAGATCGATCCGAAAGACTACTCGATCACCCTGAAAAAGCCGCTGAACATCGGATGGCTGAAGACCGGCCTCAACAATTGGAAGGAAAGAGCGCTGTCGGGAAAAGGTGCCAGCGACGACAATAACAACAATAATAATAATAATAACAATAACAACCAGTGAGCGATCGGCGTGACGCGAAAGCCGGGCGACCGCCTCGCAGTGTGCGGAAGAATCAGGCTGCGCTGACTAGGTGCGACCGTCCTGTCCTTGGTTCCGGGGGGCGCACCATCGCGGAGTTCGTGCAGGTGAGGACGTGACCAGGGCGCTGGAGTTTCATCGCCTGACCGAAGGCGACGGCACCGGTCTGGTTCTGGCGCTCGGCGATCCTGAGGTGACAGGCCCCTCCAACCTGCCCTTTGACGACTTCCGTGCGGCGGAGGTTTTCGTGTCCGCCCGGCTCTCCGAGCATTCACGCGGTGAGTGCGAAGCCTATGTGCTGCGGATCGATGGCAGCATTGTCGGCTACGCGGCGCTCTATCTGCGGGAAGGCGAGATCGAACCGGTGTTTGCAGTCGTGCCGTCGCTCTGGGGTGCGGGGCTCGGCGGTCTCGCGCTGGACTTTCTAATCAAGCGGGCGGACCTGAGCGCCGAGGGTCGGCATCTCATGGCACGGTGCAGGCCGGACAACGGGCGAGCAGCAGCTCTTCTGCGATCCCGCGGTTTCCGGCCATCACCCGTCAGCGACGCTGATAGCCACAGATTTGTGCGATCAAGATCGCGGCGCTCGGTCGCGTGCTGAGTTTAAATCGCCGACCCAGCGGTAATTTCGGTGACGGCATCTCCGGAGCGGTTTCCACTACTCCGGAGTGATCCCGTGAGCGCTCAGACTATTCCGCAGCGCTTGCCTGAAGCTTGTCTTCGGTCCGCGTGTCGAAATCGGCGGCGGAGTGGCGCTCGTGCAATTGCTCTTCGAGCGGGCCGTTCACGCGGTTGACCATGCGACCGCGCTGATAGGCCGGGCGGTTCGAGACTTCCTCGTACCAGCGCGCGACATTGGCGTATTCGTGCACCGACAGGAACTTGGCCGAGTCGAAGCCGTCGCCGGAGTAGATCTTGCCGGTTGTCAGAAGGCCGTACCACGGTGCGGTGGCCATGTCGGCGATGGTGTAGTCGTCGCCCGAGACGTACTTCGCGTCTCCCAGACGCGTGTCGAGCACGTGCATCTGGCGCTTGACCTCCATGGCAAAGCGGTTGATCGGGTACTCCTGCGGGAACGGCGCATAAGCGTAGAAGTGGCCGAAACCGCCGCCCAGATACGGTGCCGAGCCCATCTGCCAGAAGAGCCAGCTCAGCATCTCGGCCCGGTTGGCCGGGTCCGACGGCAGGAATGCGCCGAACTTCTCGGCGAGATAGAGCAGGATCGCGCCGGATTCGAACACCCGCGTCGGCTTCGGCGTCGAATAATCGATCAGCGCGGGGATCTTCGAGTTCGGATTGGCCGCGACAAAGCCCGAACCGAACTGGTCGCCGTCACCGATCTTGATCAGCCAGGCGTCATATTCGGCATCGGCATGACCGGCCTGCAGCAACTCCTCGAACATCAGCGTGACCTTGACGCCGTTCGGCGTGGCCAGCGAGTAGAGCTGGTGCGGATGCTCGCCCTTCGGCAGGTCCTTTTCGTGCGTCGCGCCGGAGATCGGCCGGTTGATCGACGCGAACTTGCCGCCGTTCTCGGCATCCCAGGTCCAGACTTCGGGGGGCGTGTATCCGGAATCGCTCATGATGTTGTTCCTTCACGGGAGGGGTCGTTGGGGCGTGATATATGCGCGCGCGACCCGGATTGCAGACAGTAATGAGATTTCCCGTTCACAATTGTGGGTTTTCTATTTCACAGATTTTTGGTGGACTGCAGCGATCCGCCCGGTCACGCCCGATACCGAACCGATTGAAAGGAGCCCCGCGTGAGCCTCTCGCTCGACGATCTGCAAGACGAATGGTCCGAGATGCGCGCCCTCACAACGGACCTGCTCGCCGCGTGCTCGGACACGGATCTGGAGTTCACACCCGAGGGCGCCGGGGCGCTCTGGAAGCAATTCCGGCATATCGGCGGCATCCACGAAAACTACCTCGCCGCGATTGCGCGGGGCGCGATGGCATTCGATCCTGCAACGCGCACCTATCGCGAAGGGGCCTCGCGCTCGGCATTGACGGGATACTTCGCCGAGCTCGCCGATCACCACGCTGCGGCGTTCGCGGATGCGCCGCGCGGCCGTCCGGTCGACTGGTTCGGCAAGCCGGTTTCGCTCGACATGCATCTGGTGCGGCTGATCAGTCATGAAACGCTGCACCACGGCCAGTTGCTGCTGCACTGGAGGGCGCTCGGACATGCTTTCCCGGCAAGCTGGCAGGCATGGGGCGTCTGAACGCCCAGCCCGCCGACCGCGCGGAAATCAGATCAGCATCATCGTCGGATCTTCGAGGTTCTGCTTGATCGCCTCGAGGAACTGCGCCCCCAACGCCCCGTCGATCACCCGGTGGTCGACCGAGAGCGTGACCGACATGACCGTTGCAATGCCGAGTTCGCCCGACCTGACCAACGGCTTCTGCACGCCGGCGCCGACCGCGAGGATCGAGCCATGCGGCGGGTTTATCACCGCATCGAAGTTGTCGATGCCGAACATCCCGAGGTTCGAGATCGAGAACGATCCGCCCTGGTACTCGTGCGGCGCCAGCTTGCGGTCGCGCGCCCGGGTGGCGAGGTCCTTCATCTCGGTCGAGATCTGGGCGAGCCCCTTGGCGTGCGCGTCCTTGATCACGGGCGTCAGCAGACCGCCTTCGATGGCGACGGCGACCGCGACATCCGAGGCCTCCATGCGCAGGATGCGATCTCCGGCCCAGACGGCGTTGGCATCAGGCACGCGCTGCAACCCGGCGGCGCAGGCCTTGATGACGAAGTCGTTGACGCTGAGCTTGACGCCCTGTTTCTCGAGGTTGGCGTTCATCGACTTGCGCAAACCGAGCAGCGTGTCGAGTTCGATGTCCCTGCGCAGATAGAAATGCGGGATCGTCGACTTGGCCTCGGACAGCCGCGCCGCGATGGTCTTGCGCATGCCGTCGAGCTTGATCTCCTCGTAGGCTCGTCCCTCGAACATCTTCGCCACAGCATCGGCCGATGGCCCAGACGAAGCCGGGGCGGGAGCAGGAGCGGCGGCCGAGGGTTGCGGGGCAGCGGCACTCGGGGTGAAGCCCTCGACATCGGCCTTGACGATCCGTCCCTTCGGCCCTGTGCCCTTTACCTGGCCGAGATCGATGTTTTTGTCGGCCGCGATCCGACGCGCCAGCGGCGAGGCGAAGATCCGTCCCCCGGACGCGGCAATGGGCGCTGCCGGAGCCGGTGCGGGCGCTGCGGCGGCGGGCGCGGGTGCTGCGGTCGCTTCGGCTGCGGCCGCTGCAGGCGCAGGCTCGGATGCCGGGGCACCGCCGTCGGCGATATCCGCGGCACTCTCGCCCTCTTCGAGCAGAACCATGATCAGCTCGTTGACCTTCACGCCCTCGGTGCCTTCGGGCACGACGATCTTGCCGACCGTTCCCTCGTCGACAGCTTCGAACTCCATCGTCGCCTTGTCGGTTTCGATCTCGGCGATGATGTCTCCGGAGGACACCGTGTCGCCCTCCTTCACCAGCCACTTCGCCAGCGTCCCGTCCTCCATGGTCGGGGACAGCGCGGGCATGGTCACATTGATTGGCATGGGTCCCCCTCCCTCAGCGGTAGCAGACGGTCTTTGCCGCCTCGATGACCTCAGGCGTGGTGACCAGCGCCAGTTTTTCCAGGTTCGCCGCGTACGGCATCGGCACATCCTTGCCGGTACAATTGATCACCGGCGCGTCGAGATAGTCGAACGCCTCCTGCATCAGCACGGCCGAGATGTGATTGCCGATCGAGCAGACCGGGAAGCCTTCCTCGACCGTGATGCAACGGTTGGTCTTCATGACCGACCCGACCACGGTGGCCGTGTCCATCGGGCGCAGGCTTCTCAGATCGATCACCTCGGCCGAGATGCCGTCCTCGGCGAGAGCTGCGGCGGCCTCCATCGCGTAGGTCATGCCGATGCCAAAACTGACGATCGTCAGGTCCGTCCCGGCCCGTGCGATCCGGGCCTTGCCAAGCGGGACGGTATAGTCCTCGAGATCCGGCACATCGAACGAGCGCCCGTAGAGGATCTCGTTCTCCAGCACGATCACCGGGTTCGGATCGCGGATCGCCGATTTCAGCAGCCCCTTGGCGTCCGCGGCCGTGTAGGGCTGGACGACCTTGAGGCCGGGCACGTGCGAATACCACGCGGCATAGTCCTGCGAATGCTGGGCCGCCACGCGCGCGGCGGCACCGTTCGGGCCGCGGAACACGATGGGACAACCCATCTGCCCGCCCGACATGTAGAGTGTCTTCGCCGCCGAATTGATGATCTGGTCAATCGCCTGCATGGCGAAGTTGAAGGTCATGAACTCGACGATCGGACGCAGTCCGGCGAAGGCCGCCCCGACCGCGATACCGGTGAAACCGTGCTCAGTGATCGGGGTGTCGATGACGCGCCGCGCGCCGAATTCATCCAGCAGGCCCTGGCTGATCTTGTAGGCGCCCTGATACTCGGCGACCTCTTCGCCCATCAGGTAGACGTCGTCCTCGCTGCGCATCTCCTCGGCCATCGCATCGCGCAGGGCCTCGCGCACGGTCTGCGACTTCAGCGGCGTGCCGTCCGGATAGTCCGGTTCCGGCTCGGCTGCCACGGGCGCTGCCGCCACTTCGGCGGGTGCAGGTGCCGACGTCGCTTCGGCAGGGGGGGAGGAGGGGGCGGGCG
>JBCDAV010000027.1:0-72431 GCA_039184865.1 Pseudomonadota bacterium
CGCCGGAAGAGCGCGGGCATTCCGATCTGCTCGTCTACCAGTACCTGCCCAGCCGCTATGGCATGAACCCCGACGATCTGCGCAAGGCCGACGCGATCGAGGTCGTGGTCGGGCAGGGTGCGAAGCCGGGCGGCGGCGGCATGTTGCTGGGCCAGAAGATCAACGAGCGCGTGGCCGAGATGCGAACGCTGCCGCAGGGCGTCGATCAGCGTTCGGCCTGCCGGCATCCGGACTGGACCGGGCCGGACGATCTCGAGATCAAGATCCAGGAACTGCGCGAGATCACGTCCTGGGAGAAGCCGGTCTACATCAAGGTCGGCGCGGCGCGGCCGTATTACGACACGGCTCTGTCCGTGAAGGCGGGCGCCGACGTGGTCGTGGTCGACGGGATGCAGGGCGGGACGGCGGCGACGCAGGAAGTCTTCATCGAACATGTCGGCATCCCGACGTTGCCGGCGGTGCGGGAGGCGGTTCGCGCACTCAAGGACCTTGACGCTCACCGCAAGGTGCAACTCGTCGTCTCGGGCGGCATCCGCTCGGGTGCTGACGTGGCGAAGGCGTTGGCGATGGGCGCCGATGCGGTGTCGATCGGCTCGGCGGCGCTGATCGCGCTCGGCGATCAGGACCCGGCCTATGAAGAGGAATACCAGAAGCTTGGCTCGACCGCCGGTGCCTATGACGACTGGCACGAAGGCCAGGACCCGGCGGGCATCACCACGCAGGAGCCGCATCTGGCGTCGCGGCTCGATCCGGTGAAGGCCGGGCACCGGCTGGCGAACTACCTCGCCGTGATGACGATGGAACTGCAGACGCTCGCGCGCGCCAACGGGAAGTCGCATGTGCGCAATCTCGAGCCGGATGATCTCGCCGCGCTGACGGTTGAAGCCGCGGCGATGGCGGGTGTACCCTTGGCCGGGACGAACTGGATACCCGGCCGGTAGGGAGCGATCGCCATGTCCGAAGTTGCTGTCGTCGATATCGCCAGCCTGTTCGGAGAAGTCCCTGATCCCGCCATCGACAAAGCCATCGCGGACCAGTTCGCAACGCAGGCCGCTGTCGTCGTCGCGGGCTTTCCCGGGGCCGACACGCTGGAAGCCCGGGTCGCGCACCTCCGGTCCTTCTTCGCGATGTCCGATCCGGTCCGCCGCAGTCTCGCCACGCGCCGGCACGAATCGGGCAACCCGAACCTCTATCGCGGTTACAACCCGCCGCCGCGCAAGGCGCACTGGTCCTATAACGAGACCTTCGATGTCGGTCCCGAGCCGCCGCTGGCCGCGCCCGACCTGCCCAGCCACGCCGCGTTCACCGAGCCGAACGTCTGGCCGTCGGACACTGACATGCCGGGCTGGCGCGATGCCGTGCTGGCTTATGTCGCCGATTGCCGGGCGCTGGCGGCGACGGTGATCCGCTCGGCGGCGCGCGGCCTCGGGGTCGATCCATCCGCGTTCGATGTGATCTGCGAAAGCCGCAACAGCACCCTGCGCCTGCTGCACTATCCCGTCATGCCGGACGGGTTCGAACTGCTCAACAAGGACGGCACGGCGAAGTCGCAACTGGTCGACGGTCGGCCCACGATCACGCGCGAGCACATCGATACGGGCGGGCTGACGATCCTGTGGCAGGACGATCGGGGCGGCCTGCAGATGAAGGGCCGCGACGATGTCTGGCGCGATGTGCCGACGGGCGACGGCCTGCTCTCGATCCATTGCGGCGACCTGCTCTCGACCATCGGAGGGGCCGCACTGGAGGCGACGCCGCACCGGGTCCTCGGCACGTCGGGCGAGCGCTTCTCGATCGGCTATTTCATCGAACCGGAGTTCATGGCCGAGGTTCTGCCCCCCGGCGGTTCACACACCAAGACCTATGGCCAGCACCTGACCGATGCGTTTCCGACACGGTTCCTGCCTCCCGAAAGTGCGACGGCCGCTGGTTGACGCAAAACGGGACAGCTTGCCCGATCTCTGCCACATTTCAGGACGATGACAGATTCGGGTGTGTGAAAGCGTGCCGCTGAATGCGGTCTGTCAAAGCGGGGAATGTCGTGGCAACGCAGCAGGATGGCCAGACTGTCGGGCGGCATTTGACATCCGCCGAAACGGTTGAACTGGCGCGGATCCAGCGCGATCCTTCGGTCATCGGGTACGCGGTTCTGGATCTCGACGGCAACCAGATCGAGGCGAGCGGCGCGTGGGCGTCGCAGATCGCGCCGGTCTTCGCCAATGTCTTCGATCTCGCCGACCGCATGGGCGATCATTTCGGCGAGGAGGAGCGCAGCCCGGTCCTGTTCTTCGAGAGCCCCGATTTCGAGGTCGCGGGGCTGCTCCTGACCTCGGCCCGTGCCGTCATCATCAAGCGCAAGCCGCGCCGCGTCGCCGAGGGGCTGCGCAGTGTCAGTTGAGGCCGTTCTCGACAAGATCAGCGGGCACAACGCCGACGTGCTCGGCTGCATCGCCGGGCACGACGAGGCTGTCCATCAGAACCTGCCGGAGATGTACGGGCTGGTCGACACCGCCGAGGTCGTCGAGCAGGTCCAGAACATGTTCGCGCTGACCGATGGGCTCGAGACCGAACACGCGCCCTTCGACCAGATGTTCCTCGAATTCGAGCATCACGCGATCTACGCGCGCAAGCTGGAGGACGGCTTTCTGGTGCTGGTCAACAAGCCGATGGAGCGCGCCCAGTTCAAGAAGATGCAGCTCGGCGTCAATCTCTTCCTCAAGCCGCTGAACCGCGCTTTGGCGAGCACCGCGCCCGCGCCGGAGGACCCGGTCCCGCCGCAGGGCGGTGCGGTGCGCAAGACAAACCGCAAACGCTGGTTCTGACTGCGATTTCCTGCGCCCCTGCTCTTGACCGGCGCGGACCATTGCTCTCCGATGGCGCCAACGACTGACCATCCAGGGAGCATCACATGGCAACGGATCTCGCCAAGGAAGCCAAGGCGCGCGGCATCGACTATTTCCTGATCTCGTTCACGGATCTGTTCGGCGTGATGCGCGCCAAGCTTGTTCCGGCCTCGGCGATCAAGGACATGGCCAAGGAAGGGGCGGGTTTCGCTGGCTTTGCCGCCTGGCTCGACATGACCCCGGCGCACGCCGACATGTTCGCGGTGCCCGACCCCGACAGCCTGATCCAGCTTCCGTGGAAGCCCGAGGTCGGCTGGCTTGCCGCCGATCTCTACATGGACGGCGAGGAGGTCGCCCAGGCGCCGCGCAACACGTTGAAGCGCGTTCTGGCCGAGGCGGCGAAGTCCGGCTGGAACATGAAGCACGGGGTCGAGTGCGAGTATCACATCGTGGCCCCCGACGGCTCGGCCATCGCGGACGAGCGCGATATCCAGGAAAAGCCCTGCTACGACGTGCAGGCGCTGATGCGCCGCTATGACGTGATCCGCGAGATCTGCGACGCGATGCAGGCGCTCGGCTGGGGGCCGTACCAGAACGACCACGAGGACGCGAACGGTCAGTTCGAGATGAACTGGGACTTCGCCGACGCGCTGGTCACCGCCGACCGGCACGCGTTCTTCAAGTACATGGTCAAGTCGGTCGCCGAGAAGCACGGTCTGCGCGCGACCTTCATGCCCAAGCCCTTCGCCAACCTGACCGGGAACGGCTGCCACGCCCATGTCTCGATCTGGGGGACGGGCGGCACTGCGAAGTCCAAACCGAAGAACCTGTTTGCCGACAAGAAGGGCGAACTGGGCGTCTCAAAGCTCGGCTACAACTTCATGGGCGGGCTGATGGCGCACGGCACGGCGCTGACCGCGATCTCCAACCCGACCGTGAACAGCTACAAGCGGATCAACGCGCCGCGCACGACCTCGGGCGCCACGTGGTCGCCGAACACGCTGACCTATGGCGGCAACAACCGCACTCACATGATCCGCATCCCCGATGCCGGACGGTTCGAGCTGCGCCTCGCTGACGGCGCTGCCAACCCGTACCTCTATCCCGCGGCGGTTCTGGCGGCAGGTCTCGACGGCATGACCCGGGAACTCGATCCTGGCAAGCGCCTCGACATCGACATGTATGCCGAGGGCCACAAGGTCCGGGGTGCCAAGAAGCTGCCGCTGAACCTGCTCGACGCACTGCGCGAGCTCGACAAGAACCGCGTTCTGAAAACCGCCCTCGGTCCTGCGGCGAATGCCTTCATCAAGCTCAAGACCGACGAGTGGAACGACTACGCCCGCCACCTGACGCAATGGGAGCGCGACCACACGCTCGATTGCTGAGACGCCGCGGCTGGGCTGCCTCTGGTTCTGAGCGGGCTTGCGGTCTTCGGATTAATCGGCTGGCGCCGCCGACGCGATGCAGCAGCGGCCTGATCTCCAGGCCTGCGAAGCAGGTATGCGATAAACGGGGCTTCCGGTGATGCGGCCTTCGCGGCCGCATTGCGCCCTCTCCGGTCCCCCTCCATGTTGCGCCCACAGCAGGCCGCGTGAGCGCCCGTTCGGGCGAGTCAATTTGGGACGTCAGGCGCGGCGACAGTCAGAGGCCGCAACGCCATCCCTATCGAGCCCCCCAAGCGACGCGACCTTGGCCGATCGTCGGCGCTGACTTGCCGCGCGGCCTCGGCATGAGCGCCAACGCCCGCGGCATTCTGCTGATGCTGCTCTTCACGGTGGTGCTGCCGTTCAACGACGCGATCACCAAGATCCTGATCGTCGACTACGATGCCGGGCAGCTCCTGGCGATCCGCTTCGCCTTCCTCGCGATGCTGCTCGGGTTGCCCGGCCTGTTCCTGCCCGCGCCCGTGATCCTGCGCCCGGCCAACCGGGGGCTTCTGCTCGTACGCGGACTGCTGATCGCGGCGGCATCGATGTTCTACGTCTCGTCGCTGGCCTACCTGCCGCTCGCGACGACGACCGCGATATCGATGCTGTTCCCCCTGATAGTGACGGCACTGTCGCCTTTCGTCCTCGGCGAAAGGGTCGGCGTGATCCGCTATTCCATGGTCGGCATCGGCTTCATCGGCGCGATGCTCGTTGTCCAGCCCTCGCTTCAGGGCGTCGGCCGGGGCGAGATGCTGGCGCTCGGCGCGCCGCTCTGCTTCTCGGTCTACATCCTGATGACGCGGCGCATGTCGGGCCAGTCCACGCAGCTCGGGCAGCTCTTCTGGACGTCGCTCGGGGCGTTCACGCTGCTCGGCGTGATCGGCTGGCAGGTCTGGCGTGATCCCGACACGTTCGCCTGGGGCATGATCATCCTGACCGGGCTCTTCGCGCTCCTGATCTACATCCTGCAGATCGCCTCGCTCTCGGCGGGCGAGGCCAGCGTCATCGTGCCGTTCAACTACGCAGCACTCGGCACCTCGGCGGCGGTCGGCTACATGATCTGGGGCGAACTGCCGAACGCACTGGCCCTCGCCGGGATCGCTCTGATCGCGCTCTCGGGCGTCATCATCGCGGTGCGATCCTGATGCTTGTGCGGGCCGCTGCGGCATGGTCTGGTGCGCGCCAAGGGAGGACCCGATGACAGAGCATTTCCGCAAGTCCGCGGCCGAGATCGCGGGGCTGGTCAAGGCGCGAGAGACATCCGCCCGCGAGGTCGCCGAGGACGCGCTCGCCCGGCTCGATGCCGTCAATCCGGCGATCAATGCCGTCGTTCAGCACCTGCCCGAGCAGGCGCTCGCCGAGGCCGACCGCGTCGACGCCATGCTGGGGCAGGGCGACGATCCCGGCCCGCTCGCAGGCGTTCCCGTCACCATCAAGGTCAACGTCGATCAGGAGGGCATGGCGACGACGAACGGCGCGCGCAGCCTGAAAGACCTGATCGCGGAGCAGGACAATCCCGTTGTCGCCAACATGCGCAAGGCAGGCGCGGTGATCGTCGGGCGCACGAACACGCCGGCCTTCAGCCTGCGCTGGTTCTGCCGCAACTCGCTGCACGGGCACACGAAGAACCCGCGCGATCCCGGGCGCACTCCGGGCGGCTCGTCCGGCGGGGCGGCCTCGGCGGTGGCGGCCGGGATCGGAGCGATTGCCCACGGCACGGACATCGCCGGTTCGGTGCGGTATCCGGCCTATGCCTGCGGCGTCCACGGCCTGCGCCCGACGCTCGGCCGCGTCCCTGCGGTCAATTTCACCTCCGGCGACCGGCAGATTGGCGCGCAGGTCATGGCGGTCTCCGGTCCGCTCGCCCGCACGATCGACGATGTCGAAATGGGCTTCCACGCCATGGCGGCCGAGGATCTGCGCGATCCGTGGTGGGTTCCGGCCCCGCTGCACCTGCCGGAGCTGCCGAAACGCGCAGCGCTGTGCGTCGCGCCCGAGGGAATGAAGACCGCACCCGAGGTCGAGACCGCGCTGCGCGATGCGGCCCGTGCGCTCACGGACGCCGGTTGGATGGTCACCGAGCTCGACGCAACGCCGCCGCTGCGCGAGGCCGCGCGGCGCAATGTCGAGCTTTGGATGGCCGAGTACCAGCGCGGCGCGGGCAAGGTGATTCTCGAAGAGGACGATCCCGACGCAAACCACGTCTACGCGATGCTGTCCCAGATCGCCGATCCGCCCGATGTCAACGGTCTGCTCGACACGCTGCATGTCCGGGCCGGTCTTGTGCGCGACTGGCAGATGTTCCTGGCCGATCACACGCTGCTGCTCTGTCCGGTCTCTGGCGAGCTGCCGTTTCCGGACCTGCTGGATGTCGAGAGCGCCGAGAGCTTCCGGCGCTGTTTCGAGGCGCAGCTTCTGCAGGTTGCCACGCCGTTCATGGGCCTGCCGGGTCTGACGGTGTCCACCGGCATGGTCGGCACGGTCCCGGTCGGCGTGCAACTTGTCGGCGGGCGCTACCGCGAGGACGTGCTGCTCGACGCCGGCCGGATCATCGAAGCCGCCGGTGCGCCGCCGATGCCCTGCGATCCCGCACCTGCGTGAGGCTGACCGACAACGCCAAGGGCGCGCTCTGGATGTCGGCGTCCATGGCCGGCTTCGTGGTGAACGACGCGCTGATGAAATCGCTGTCCGGCGAGGTCCCGCTGTTCCAGGCGATCTTCGTGCGCGGCCTCTTTGCTTCGACGCTGATCATCGCGTTCGCCTGGGTCCGCGGCTCGCTCCGCTTCGGGTTCGCGCCGCGTGACAGGAAACTGGTCGGCTGGCGGATGCTCAGCGAAGTGCTCACGACGTGCTTCTTCCTGTCGGCGCTGTTCAACATGCCGCTGGCCAACGCCGTCGCGATCATCCAGGCAGCGACCTTCGTGGTCCCCCTGTCCGCGGCACTCTTCCTCGGCGATCAGGTCGGCTGGCGGCGCTACACCGCCATCGCCATCGGGTTCGTCGGCGTCCTGATGATCGTGCGCCCCGGCGGCGAGGGCTTCAACATCTACGCGCTCGCGGCCCTTGCCGCAGTCGCCACGATCACGCTGCGCGATCTGGTGACCCGGCAGGTCTCGCGCGCCGTTCCGGGGCTGGCCGTCACGGTCCTCACCAGCCTGACCATCACGACGCTGGGCGGGTTCGGCACGGCGGTTGGCAACTCTGTGCCGGTCGAACTTGCGCATGTCACGGTGCTGGCCGCGAGTTCGTGCTTCCTGCTCGTCGGCTACTATGCCGGGGTCGAGGCGATGCGGATCGGCGAGGTCGGCTCGGTCTCCCCCTTCCGCTACACGAACCTCGTCTGGGCGATCATCCTCGGTTTCGCGATCTTCGGCGACATTCCCGATGCGCTGACGCTGGCCGGTGCCGCCATCATCGTCGCGAGCGGTCTCTACACCCTGCACCGGCAGCGGGTTCGCGAGCAGGCATGACCAAGGGTCGAAAAGCCCCTTGGCCCCCGCGAAGATACACAAAATTTTAATCAAACTGTCCGATAACCGGCCCCGCTATAGCCGGGGTCCATCAAGCCCCGAAGTTCGATCGAACGAGCACTCGGCCACGGCAGGACGGCAGCTCCCGATGTCGTGGTCTTGTGTCGGACTATCCGTGGCGGGCCTGCCACACCTCTCCGGATCGCACCGCGCGATCCATCGAGATCCCCGAGGATCGGCGCCATGCCTTCCTCCTTCCGCGAGACCTTCCGCACAGCGTCCCGACCGGCATGTTTTCCGGAGCGGCGCTTTCGCGCGCGCGGTTACCGGGTCGCGCTGGCGGCCCTGATCGCCTGCCAGATCCGCCCTGGCGTCATCGGCTTGTCGAGATGTGTCACGCCGAGCGGGCGCAACGCGTCCATGACGGCGTTGACCACCAGGCCGGGCGTGCCGATCGAGGGCATTTCGCCGACGCCCTTGGCACCGATCATCGAGTTCGGGCTCGCCGTCGGCATCCACGAATTGCCGAAGAACGGAACGTCGTCGGCGCGCGGCAGGGCATAGTCCATCAGCGAGCCGGTCAGCGGCTGGCCCGCAGTGTCGAAGGCCATGCCCTCGAGCAGCGCTTCGCCGATCCCTTGGGCCAGTGCGCCGTGGACCTGTCCCTCGGCGGCCGGTTCATTGAAGACTTGGCCCAGATCGTTGACGCAGATCAGCCGGTCAAGCCGCACGTTTCCGGTCTCCGGGTCCAGTTCGACCTCGCAGGCCATGGCGCCGTTCGGGAACGTCGTGTGCGTGCCCTCGAAATTGAGCTGCGCGACGCAACCCGGTTCGTCCTCCTCCGATGGCAGGGCCGCGGCGACCGCGGCCAGCGAGACCTTGCGGTCGGTGCCGATCACCTGGAAACTGCCTGCACCGTATTCGACGTCGACGCGCGCGGCCTCCAGCATCTCCGCGGCCTGGTCGCGCGCCTGATCCAGCATCGCCAGGGCGGTGCGGTGAACCGTGTTGGCGGCGACCGGCATCAGGTTCGAGCCGCCGGTGCCGCCGCCGGTCTCCAGAAACGCACTGTCACCCTGTTCGACGCGAATCCGCCCGACCGGGATCTCCAGCGTCTCGCTCGCGACGATGGCCAGCGTTTCGCGGTGGCTCTGCCCGGAATCCTGGCTCGACGTGCGCACGATCACGGTGCCGTCCGGCATCGCCCGGACCTCGGACCGCTCGGCGGCCGAGCCGCCGGTGGCGTGCAGCGTGAACCCCACCGAGGCACCGCGTATGCGTCCCTCGGCGGCCGAGGCCTCCTTGCGATCGGTCACGCCCTCCCAGTCGGCGGCGTCGAGCAGCCGGTCGAGGATCGTCGGAAAGTCGCCGCCGTCGAAGGTCTCGCCGACCGGCGTGCGATAGGGCAGGTCCTCGGGCCGGATCAGGTTCTGGCGGCGCAGTTCGACGCGGTCGCGCCCCATCCGGTCCGCCGCCAGATCGATCAGCCGTTCGAGCACATGGGCGCATTCCGGCTTGCCCGCACCGCGATAGGCGTCGGTCGGCACGGCATTGGTCAGCATCGCCTCGACGCGGTAGCACAGGCCGGGAATCCTGTAGACCTGATTGAACGGGCGGATCGTGTTGGCCGAGACGATGTTCGGCGCCGCCGTGTTGAGAAACGCGCCCATGTCCGCCTTGGCGCGGATCTCGAAGGCGAGGAAACGCCCGGCCTTGTCGAGCGCGAGCCGGGCCACATCCGCCCGCGCGCGCCCGCCGATATCCGCCGTGAACGCCTCGGATCGCGAGCCCTCCCAGGCGACGGGCCGCCCGGTCAGCCGCGCGGCCAGCAGCACGAGAACCTGCTCGGGATAGGGCCAGATCTTGACGGCAAAACTGCCGCCGACATTCGGGGTCTGGACGCGGATCGTCTGGGGATCTGCGCCGAGGCAGGCCGCCATCGCAGCCCGGATCCCGACCACGCCCTGCGACGGGGTGACGAGCGTGTACTGGCCATCCTCGAACGCGGCGAGTGCGGCGCGGGTCTCGATCGGCGAGATCGCGATGCGCGGGTGAACGAACTCCGCCTCGACGATGTGAGCCGCGCTCTCGAACAGCTCGTCGCTCTCGTCGGCATTGCCGCCGGTCCAGCGAAAGGACCGGTTCTCGGGGATCTCCGGCCAGATCAACGCGCCCTGATGCGCGCGCGTGACATCGTGCACGGCATCGATTTCGTCGATTTCCAGCCCGACCGCCTCGGCCGCGTCCTGCGCCTGCTCGGCCGTCTCGGCGATGATCGCGGCGACCGGCTGACCCGCATAGGCCACCTTGGCCTCGGCCAGAACCGGGCGGCGCGGCTCGAAGAACGGACCATCGGTCCCGGTCGGCGGCGCGCGAAGGGTCATCGGCTGCACGCCCTCGCGCACCAGATCGCGCGCGGTCAGGATCATGCGGACGCCCGGCATCGCGGCGGCATCGGCAACATCGATCGCGGCGATCACACCGTGCGCCACGGGCGAGCGCAGGACGACCATGTGCAACTGGCCCGACCGCCGGAAGTCCGAAGTGTAGGGTGCCTGTCCGGTCAGCCGTGCCGTCGCGTCGAAACGCTCAGGCGCGTCCATACCCGCCCCCGGACGGCGTCTGCATCACGAACACATCGCCCGGATAGACCTCGTTCTGGTCATTGCCGCCGTGTTCGATCCGCGTCCCGTCGGCGCGTTCGATCCACTCGATGCCGATCTCGCCCGGCGCGCCGCCGTCGACCCCGAACGGCGGTACCCGGCGGTGAGAGCACAGCGTGGTGACGGTCATCTGCTCGAGGAACCGCATCTTGCGGGTGATCCCGTCGCCGCCCGTGTGCGCGCCCACGCCGCCCGAGCCGCGCCGGATCGACCATTCCTCCAGCCGGACCGGAAAGCGGAATTCGAGCATCTCGGGATCGGTGCCGCGGGTGTTCGTCATGTGCGTCTGGATCGCCGAGCAGCCATCGAAATCCGGCCCGGCGCCGGTGCCGCCGCAGATCGTCTCGTAGTTCTGAATGCGGTCATTGCCCCAGACATAGTTGTTCATCGTCGCCTGCGAGCCCGCCATCACCTTCAGCGAGGCGATCAGCGCATTGCACATCAGCTGGCTGACCTCGGTGTTGCCGGCGATCACCGCCGAGGGGTACTGCGCGTTGATCATGCTGCCCGCGGGCGCGATAATCTTGAGCGGCTTGAAGCAGCCCTCGTTGAGCGGGATCTCGTTGCCGACCAGCGCGCGGAACACGTAGAGCACCACCGCGTGGCAGACCGCGAGGGGCGCGTTGTAGTTGAACGGGTTCTTGTCGGCGGTGCCGGAAAAGTCGATCTCGGCCTGCCGGTTCTCCTTGTCGACCCGGACGGCGACACGGATGTGCTCGCCGTTGTCCAGTTCGTAATCGTAGGACCCGTCGGTCAGCGCGGTGATCACCCGGCGCACGCATTCCTCGGCATTGTCCTGGACGTGCTGCATGTAGGCGTGGACCACCGGCAGACCGAACTGCCGGATCATCTTGCGCACTTCGCGCACGCCGGTCTCGTTCGCTGCGACCTGGGCGGCGAGATCGGCCATGTTCTCGTCGATGTTGCGGCACGGATACTTGCCCGAGGCGAGCAGCGCCCGCGTCTCGGCCTCGCGGAATACCCCGGCATCGACCATCTTGAAGTTGTCGATCAGGACGCCCTCTTCCTCGATGTGCCGCGAGTCGGGCGGCGCCGAGCCCGGCGTCTTGCCGCCGATATCGGCATGGTGCCCGCGCGAGGCGACGTAGAACTGCACGACGCCGGTTTCCTCGTCGAAGACCGGGGTGATGACGGTGACGTCCGGCAGGTGCGTGCCGCCGTTGAACGGCGCGTTCAGCACGAAGACATCGCCCGGCACCATGTCCGGGTTCAGCCGGATCACCGTGCGGATCGACTCCGACATCGAGCCGAGATGCACCGGCACGTGCGGCGCGTTGGCGACCAGACCGCCGGTCGGATCGAACAGCGCACACGAGAAATCGAGACGCTCCTTGATGTTGACCGAATAGGCGGTGTTGGCGAGCGTCGCGCCCATCTGCTCGGCGATCGACATGAAGAGGTTGTTGAAGACCTCGAGCATCACCGGATCGGCCTGGGTCCCGACCGCTTCCTGCCGTTCGAGCGGGACGAGGCGCGTCAGGATCAGGTGTCCCCAGTCGTTGATCGTCCCCTGCCAGTCCGGCTCGATCACGTTGGTGCCGGTCGGTTCCTTGATGATCGCCGGTCCGGTCACGCTCTGGCCGGGCTGCATCAGTTCGCGGTCGTAAAGCGGGATACCGAGATACTTGCCGCCGAAGAAAGCCGGGATATTCGCCACGGGATCGGGTGTGCTGTCGCTCCGCGGCGCCTTGCGATCAGCGACATCGGACGCGCCGCCGATGGCCTCGACAGCCAGCGCTTCGAACACCAGCTCGCGGTCGCCCGCCGTGAAGCCGAAGCGCGCCTTGTGCGCGGCGTCGAAGCGTTCGCGCAGCTCTGCCTGCGAGCCGAAATCGACCTCCAGCGCCTGGTGCGAGCCGCGATAGCGCAGGTGCGCGCGCTGTTCGATGCGGATCGCCTCGGGGTCGACGCCCTGATCGACGACCTCCTGCCGGGCCTCGGCGGCCAGCGTCTCGAGCATCGCCTGCGCGCCCTCCATCCGCGCCACCGGCGCCTCGTACTGGCGTTCGCGCAGGCTGCGGATCTCGGCCAGACCCATGCCGTAGGCCGACAGGACACCGGCATAGGGGTGGATAAACACCGTCTCCATGCCGAGCGCGTCGGCCACCAGACAGGCGTGTTGCCCGCCCGCCCCGCCGAAGCATTGCAGCGCGTACTGGGTCACATCGTAACCCCGCTGCACGCTGATCTTCTTGATCGCGTTCGCCATGTTCTCGACGGCGATGCGCAGGAAGCCGTCGGCCAGATCCTCGGCCGTGCGTTCGGGCTCGCCCGTAGCCTCGGCGATCTCGGCTGCCAGCGCCTCGAACTTGTCGCGCACGACCAGTTCGTCCAGCGGCTCGTCGGCGTTCGGCCCGAACACGGCAGGGAAGTGCGCCGGATTGAGCTTGCCCAGCATGACGTTGCAATCGGTCACGGTCAGCGGCCCGCCCCGGCGGTAGCAGGCCGGTCCCGGATTGGCGCCGGCGCTGTCCGGACCGACCTGGAAACGGCCGTCGCGGAAGAACAGGATCGAGCCGCCGCCCGCAGCGACCGTGTGGATGTTCATCATCGGCGCGCGCATGCGCACGCCCGCGACCTCGGTCTCGAAGCTGCGCTCGTACTGACCGGCGTAGTGGCAGACATCGGTCGATGTGCCGCCCATGTCGAAGCCGATCAGCCGGTCATGCCCGGCCAGCGCGCCCGTCTTGACCATGCCGACGACGCCGCCTGCGGGACCGGACAGGATCGCGTCCTTGCCCTGGAAAAGCTGCGCATCGGTCAGGCCGCCATTCGACTGCATGAACATCAGCCGGGTGCCGTCGGTCGCGCCAAGCTCGTCCGAGACCTGATTCACGTAGCGCCGCAGGATCGGCGAGAGATAGGCGTCGACCACCGTCGTGTCGCCGCGCGAGACCAGCTTCATCAGGGGCGAGGTCTGATGCGAGGTCGAGATCTGGCCGAACCCGGCTTCCGCTGCCAGCGCCGCGACGCGGGCCTCGTGATCCGGGTTGAGATAGCCGTGCATGAACGCGATGGCGACGCTGTCGATCTCGTCCGCCTTGGCCTGCGCAAGCGCCTCGACGGCTACGGATTCGTCGAGTTCCGTGATGACTTCGCCCTGGGCATCGAACCGGCCGGGCACCTCGGCAACGCGCTCGTAGAGCAACTCTGGCAGGCGGATGTGCAGATCGAACAGTTTCGGCCGGGCCTGATAACCGATCCGCAGCAGGTCGCCGAAACCCTCGGTGATCAGCAACAGCGTGCGGTCGCCCTTGCGCTCGAGCAGCGCGTTGGTCGCGACGGTCGTGCCCATCTTCACGGCCTCGATCGTGCCGGGTGGGATCGCCGCCCCGGTCTCGAGCCCGAGCAGCTCGCGGATGCCCTGCACGGCCGCATCGCGGTACTGTTCCGGGTTCTCCGACAGCAGCTTGTGCAGAACGATCCCGCCATCCGGCTTGCGCCCGACGATGTCGGTGAACGTGCCGCCGCGATCGACCCAGAATTGCCACATGGGGGGAACCTCCGTCAGAACACCTACCTACGTGGCGCGAAATTCAGAAAGAGTAAACCGTGCGCCATTGACGCGACGTCCGGTTCTGCGAAACGGTCGGGCTGACCCTTTGGACGGAGCGAGAATTGACCGACCCCGTAGAGCTGTCCGGCGCCGGGCTGACCATCGACGCGCTCGAAACCATTGCCGGGGGCGCGCCGGTCACCGTCACCCGCGCGGGCCGCGCGCGGATGCAGGCCGCGCGCGATGTCCTGATGGCAGCGATTGCCGAGGACCGGCCGATGTACGGCATCACCACGGGGCTCGGCCCGCGGGTGGTCGAGCGACTTTCGCCCGAGGCGCAGGTGCGCATGTCGCTGAACACGATCCGAGGACGCGCCCACGCGGTCGGCGAAGCTCTGCCGGTCGGGGTGGTGCGCGCTGCCATGGCGATCCGGATCAACGGTTTCCTGACCGGGGCCTCGGGGTCCGATCCGGCACTGGCCGATCTGATGGCCGGGTGCCTGAACGCCGGGCTGACGCCGGTCATCGGCGCGACCGGGTCGATCGGCGCGGCCGATCTGATGTGGGGCGGCATGATGGGGCTTGCGCTGATCGGCGAGGGCGAGATGGACACGCCGTCGGGCCGCGTGCCGTCGGCGCAGGCGCTGGCCGGGGCGGGTCTGCAACCCTATGCGCCCGGACCGCGCGAAGGGCTCGCGATGGTTTCGCACTCGGCCACGGTCGCCGGTGTCGCGGCGATGGGTCTCGCGCGGTTTCGGCTCGCCTTCGAGACCTTGCAGACGGCGGCGGCGCTGTCGCTGGAAGGCTTCCGCGGCAATCTCACGCCGTTCGATCCGGACGTGCTGGCGACCCGCCCGCAGCCCGGGCAGGAGATCGCAGCGGCCGGGATACGGGAGAGGCTGCAGGGGTCCTTGCTGACGACGCCCGGCCACGCGCGGCGGGTGCAGGATCCGCTGTCGATGCGCAACATCCCGCAGATCCACGGCGCGGTTCTGGCGGCCCTTGAGTTCGCCCGCGACGCCGTCGAGACCGAGATCAACGGTGCCTCCGATAATCCCGTCGTTCTGCCCGAGCGCGACGAGATCCTGTCCTCCGGTGGCTATCTCACGCCGCACCTGACGGTCGCCCTGACGACGCTCAACCAGGCGATCGTGCACGCCGCCTCGGCGCAGGTCGCCCGGATCGCGAAGACGCTGATGCCGCGCTTCACCGAGTTGCCGGTCGGGCTGGCCTCGGCCGATGTCGACAGCGCCGGGATCGCGCCCGCGACCAAGACCTCCGAGGCGCTGTTCTCCGAGATCGTCCAGCTTGCCCAGCCCTCGCCGGTCTATCCGTCCGGTGCGGCGGACGGCGTCGAGGACGTGGTCACCCACTCCGCCGTCCCGGCCAAGGCACTGCACGAGATCTGCGACCGGCTGGCGTTTCTGTCGGCGATGGAACTGATGATCGGCACGCAGGCGGTCGAGTTGCGCGCGTTGGAGAAGGTTGCCCCGCGGCTTCAGGCCACGATGGTGCGGGTCCGGCAGACGGTCGCGCCGGTCACTGCGGACCGGTCGCTGTCGGCCGACATCGAAAACCTCGCGACCGTGGTGCGCAGCGGGGCGTTCGCCTGACCCAGGCAACGCTCCTGCCTGCAGTCGGTCCGGATCAGCGCGGGCTGCGCTTGGCGAGGATGCGCTGCAGCGTGCGGCGGTGCATGTTGAGACGGCGCGCGGTCTCGGAGACATTGCGGTCGCAAAGCTCGAACACCCGCTGGATATGCTCCCAACGCACCCGGTCCGCCGACATCGGGTTCTCCGGCGGCGGCGGTTTCGCGCCCTGCGGCGTCAGCAGCGCCTTCTCGACATCGTTGGCGTCGGCGGGCTTCGAGAGGTAGTCGATCGCACCGATCTTCACCGCTGCGACCGCGGTCGCGATGGCACCGTAGCCGGTCAGCACGATCACCCGGCTGTCCGGACGCGAGTCGCGCAGCGCCTCGACCACTTCCAGCCCGTTGCCGTCCTCCAGCCGCAGGTCGACCACGCCGTAGGCGGGCGGGTTCGACTTGGCGATCGCCAGTCCTTCGGCCACGGACTCCGCCATGACCGGTGCAAAACCGCGCTTCTCCATAGCTCTCGACAGGCGCGTCCGGAACGGCGCGTCATCGTCAACGATCAGCAGCGAGTTGTCTTCGCCGATCTCTGCTAGGTCTTCAGCCATCTCTGGCCCCCAATCTTCTTCTTGTTATCCGGCTCGTGTTTTCAGCCGCGCGGGGGCGGCTTTTTCATTGGCGCCAATACCTAAACGTGTCACACCCGCACCGCAACCCATCCCTTTGGAGGGTCCGAATGCCCTCCGGCATCGCCGTTCCCGCATCATTCGTCGTGCTCTGGAGCACTGGTTTCATTGGCGCGAAACTGGGTCTGCCGCATGCGGAGTCAATGACGTTCCTGGCGCTTAGGTTCGCCCTTGTTGCCGCAGTGCTGCTGGCCTGGGTGGCAATCTCGCGCGCCCGCTGGCTGACAACCCGGCAGCTCCGCGATCAGGCGCTGATCGGCGGGCTGGTGCATTTCATCTATCTCGGCGGCGTCTTCGCCGGGATTGAACAGGGCGTCGAGGCAGGCGTGGCCGCGATGATCGTCGGGCTGCAACCGCTCGGGATGGCGGTGCTGGCGCGCTATCTGCTGGGCGAGCGTCTGGTGCCGGTTCAGTGGATCGGGATGGTTCTGGGTCTGGGCGGCGTGACGCTCGTCGTCTTGCGCAAGCTCGAGGCCGGGATCGGGACGCCCGTCGGCATCATGCTCTGCGCCGTGGCGCTTGTCGGTATCTCGGTCGGGGCGATCCTGCAGAAACGCCTGTCCGCGGACACGCCGATGCGGGCCGGCAATGCCGTGCAGTTCTTCGTGGCCGCTCTGGCCTGCGGGCTGACGGCGCTGCTCTTCGAGACGATGCAGGTGCGCTGGGCGCCGGAGTTCATCATCGCGCTGAGCTGGTCGGTCGTCGTGCTGTCGATCGGGGCGGTTGCGATCCTCTACTGGCTGATCCAGCGCGGAGCGGCCGCGACGGTCGCGAGCCTGTTCTTCCTCGTCCCGCCATGCACGGCGATCATCGCCTGGCCGCTGTTCGGCGAGGTGCTCGGCTGGGTCGAGATCGGCGGCATGGCCTTGGCCGCGCTCGGGGTTCTGCTGGTGAACCGGCCGGGGATCGTCGCTGCGCCTGCGCGCTGAGAAGCCGGTCGCGCGCCGTCGATTGCCGGGTGCGAGTAGATCTCGGTGCAGCCAGGGCGGTCGTGCGATGTCGGCTTAACTGAGATCGTCAGACGCGACGCGACGCGACGAGACCCGGACCGGACTCGGGCCGATTTTCCTAACCAGATCGGGAGGTGCCCTAAACCGCGCCCGACCGCGCCGCGTCGATGTAGATCTCGCGCAAGCGGTTCGTCACCGGTCCCGGTGCGCCGTTGCCGAGCGATACGCCCTCGATCTCGACCACCGGCGTCACGAACGAGGATGCTGCGGTGTAGAACGCCTCCGCCGCGCCCTGCGCCTCGGCAATCGAGAACGGGCGTTCCTCGACCTTCAACTGCGCCTCGGCGGCGAGCTTGAGAACCGAGGCGCGCGTGATCCCGTGCAGGATATCGTTCGACAGGTGGCGGGTGACGATCGTGCCATCTTTCGTGACGATGTAGGCGTTGTTCGAGGTGCCCTCGTTCACCAGCCCCTCCGGATCGGTCATCCAGGCATCGTCGGCACCCTTGGCCTTGGCCTGCATTTTCGCCCAGGACGGAAACAGAAGCTGCGTCGTCTTGATGTCGCGCCGTCCCCAGCGCAGATCCTCGACCGCCGCGACCTTGATGCCGCGCTTGGCGGTGGCGGTGTCGACCAGCGGCTTGTCCTGGCTGAACAGGACGAGGCCCGGCGTCGGGTCCTCGGGCCAGGCGAAATCGCGGTCGGCGGCACCGCGCGTGACCTGCAGATAGATCGTGCCCTCGGTCAGATCGTTCTTCGCGACGAGATCGCGGTGGATCTCCAGCAGTTCGTCATCGCTGCAGGGAGCCGCCATCTCCAACGCGTCGAGCGAGCGGTGCAGGCGCGCGACATGGGCAGCATAGTCGCAGAGCTTGCCGTCGAGGACCGAGGTGACCTCGTAGACCGCATCGGCCATCAGGAAGCCGCGATCGAAGACCGAGATCTTGGCGTCTTCCTCGGGCAGGAACTCGCCGTTCACATAGACAATTCTGCTCATCTCATCCCCACAGGTCAGCGCTCGGCGGGTGCACGCCGTCAGCATCATACGTCAAAGGGTTCTCGCGGTCCGTCGCCAGCAGCAGCGGCCCGTCCAGATCGACCACGGCGCAGCCCTGGGCGACCAGCGTGGCGGGTGCCATGCCGAGCGAAGAGCCGATCATGCAGCCGACCATGATCTGATAGCCCTGGGCCTCGGCCTCGGCTTTCAGCGCGAGCGCCTCGGTCAGGCCGCCGGTCTTGTCGAGCTTGATGTTGATCATGTCGTACTTGCCCGCGAGCGCGGGCAGCGACGCGCGGTCGTGGCAGGCTTCGTCGGCGCAGACGGGCAGGGGCCGGTCCATGACGGTCAGGGCCGCATCTTCCGTCGCGGGCAGCGGCTGCTCGACCATCGCGACGCCGAGGTCGAGCACGACCGGCGCCATCCTGGAGTAGATCTCGGCGTCCCAGCCTTCATTGGCGTCGACGACGATCTTCGCGTTCGGTGCTCCTTCGCGCACGGCCTGCAGGCGCTCGATATCCCCGGCACCGCCGAGCTTGATCTTCAGCACGGGCCGGTGCGCGTTCTCGGCGGCGCGGCTGCGCATCACATCGGGGTCCTCCAGCGAGAGGGTGTAGGCGGTGATCTCCGGTCCCGGCGCGGGCAGACCGGCCAGCTCCCACATGCGCACACCCGCGGCCTTGGCCTCGAAATCCCAGAGCGCGCAGTCGAGCCCGTTGCGCGCCGCGCCCGGCGGCATCGCTGCCTGCAGCGCCATCCGGTCCATGCCGTCCGCCAGTGCGGCCGCCTGAGCCTCGATCTGCTTTACCACGCTTTCGACGGTCTCGCCGTAGCGTGCGTAGGGATAGCACTCGGCCCAGCCGCGCACGCCGTCGCGTTCCAGTTCCACCGTGACGACGCGGCTTTCGGTCCGCGTGCCGCGGCTGATCGTGAACGCCCCGGCGATCGGGAAGACGTCTTCGCGGACGGAGAGTTTCATATGCCACCTACGAGTAGGATGGGTCCGGACCCATCCTACGCCAGAGCATCCACGAGGCGACCGGCACCGTGGCGGAACGGGTCGACGCAGGGCAGCCCGAGGGTTTCCTCCTGCTCGGCGAGGTAGTCGTTCGCCGCCGCCTCCGAGAGCGCCGCCGTGTTTACGGCACAGCCGATCACCTTGCAGTCCGGGTTGACGACATGCGCCAGTTGCAGCGCCAGCGGCCGCAGATCTGCCATCGAGGGCACCGGGAAGTGCGGCAGGCCGCGCATGTGCGTGCGCGTCGGCTCGTGGCAGAGCACCAGATAATCCGGCTGGCCACCGTGGATCAGCGCCATGGTCACGCCGGAATAGGACGCGTGGAACAGCGAGCCCTGGCCCTCGATCAGGTCCCAGTGGTCAGCCTCGTTGTCGGGCGTCAGGTGCTCGACGGCGCCGCCCATGAAATCGGCGATCACCGCATCCAGCGGAACGCCGTCGCCGGTGATCAGGATGCCGGTCTGGCCGGTCGCGCGGAAATCGGCGTTCATGCTGCGCGCGCGCATTTCCTTTTCCATGGCGAGTGCCGTGTACATCTTTCCGCACGAGCAATCGGTCCCGACGGCCAGCACGCGCTTGCCGGCGCGGCGCTTGCCGTCGCCGATCGGGTACTGAATTGTCGGGACGCGGACATCGTGCAGCGTGCGCCCGGTGCGCTGAGCGGCGGCAACCAGATCGTCCTGCTTGTTCAGGAGCGTGTGCAGCCCGGCGGCGATGTCCATCCCGGCTTCCATCGCGTCGACCAGAACGGCCTTCCAGGCATCCGAGATGACGCCGCCGCGATTGGCGACCCCGATCACCAGCGTCTTCGCCCCGGCCGCCTGCGCCTCGGCGATGGTCATGTCCGGCAGGCCCATGTCGGCATTGCAACCCGGCAGGCGCAACTGGCCGACGCTGGCATCCGGGCGCCAGTCCTTGATCCCCTGTGCGACCTTGGCTGCCAGCGCGTCCGGGGCGTCGCCCAGGAACAGCAGATAGGGATGGGCAAGCGACATCGTCTTCTCTCCTGAAACTCGCACGGCTCCACGGCGTTCCTGCATCCGCGCTTCGCTGTGCGCTGGCACCAGATGGGGCCAGATCGCAGGCCAGACTGCGGCTTGCGCCGTAGCGCGTCAATGGCAAGGATGGCGCAGTTTCGGGGAGGGACGGATGTCGGATCTTGAGCAGCGAATTCTCGACGCAGTCGATGCAGGCTGGGACGAACAGTTGGCGTTCACGCGCGATCTGATCCGGTATCCGTCGCTGCGCGGGCAGGAGCACACGGTACAGGAGTTCATATTCGAAGCCCTGCGCGGGCGCGGCTATGCGATGGACCGCTGGGCGATCGACGAGGACGCGATCCGCGATCATCCAGGCTTCTCGCCGGTCGCGGTGCCGTACGACAACGCGATCAACGTGGTCGGCACGCACATGCCGAGGCAGGCGACGGGCAGGTCTCTGATCCTGAACGGGCATGTCGACGTGGTGCCCGAGGGCCCGCACGACATGTGGTCGCGCAACCCGTTCGATCCCCATGTCGAGGGCGACTGGCTTTACGGGCGCGGCGGGGCCGACATGAAGGCCGGGGTCGCGGCCAACATCTTCGCCATGGACGCGCTGCGCCGGATCGGGCTGCAGCCCGCGGCCACGGTCTATCTGCAAAGCGTGACCGAGGAGGAGAGCACCGGCAACGGTGCGCTCTCGGCGCTGGTGCGGGGATACAAGGCGGATGCGGCCCTGATCCCCGAGCCGATGGACGATCGCCTGATCCGGGCGAATGTCGGCGTTCTCTGGTTCGTGGTCGAATTGCGCGGCAAACCGGTCCACGTGCGGGAAGCAGGTGCAGGCTCGAACGCGATCACCAGTGCCTACGGAGTGATCGACGCGCTCAAGGCTCTGGAGGCGGAGTGGAACGCACGGCGCACGGACGTGCCGCATTTCGAGCATCTCGACCATCCGATCAACTTCAATCTGGGCAAGATCTCGGGCGGAGACTGGGCGTCCTCGGTTCCCGCATGGTGCAGGCTGGACTGCAGGATCTCGATCTTTCCCGGCGACGATCCCGCCGTGGCTGCGGCGGCGATCGAAGACCGGGTGCGCCGGGCCGCCGCCGCAGACCCCTATCTTTCGAACAACCCGCCCCGGGTCAGCTTCAACGGTTTCCACACGCGCGGGTACGTGCTGGACGAAGGCAGCGAGGCCGAGCGGGTGCTCGCCGACGCCTTCGAGGTGGCCTATCCGGGCCAGACCCTGCAGGCGGAGACGTCGACCGCCTATCTCGATAGCCGTGTCTTCGTGCTATACGGCGACTGTCCGTGTCTGGTGTTCGGTCCGCGCTCGGAGAACATCCACGGATTCGACGAGCGCGTCAGCCTCGACAGCCTGCGCCGTGTGACCAAGACGATCGCGCTCTTCATCGCCGACTGGTGCGGTACAGATGCAATTTGAGATAAAAAATGCCAAATTGAAGATCAAAACGCACAACAAGGTATTGACGACCGCGCCGCCGCGCATCATTCTCGCAGGATATTCATTTTACCGAAGAAGAGTTTGACATGCACATGAAACGCATAGGGCTTCCTTTGGTTATTCTCCTGCTGCCGGCTGTGGCGGGTGCAGATCCGCAATTTACCGCGGACGACATCGTCGCTCATTTTGCCAAGCAAACGCAGCGATCGGCTCCGGCGCCGAGTTCCGGGGTGGTCATCAAGGGCGAGACCTCGACAGTCGACAAACCGCAATTCGGATCGGTGGTGAACCCCGGCGGCACCAAGGTGCTGTCCGACGGTCTGGTCATCCCCCTGACGGGCGCGAATCGGTCGGCGGGCCAGAAGACCTCCGTTGCCGTCGCCTCGACCGAAGCGCCGGCCCAGCAGCCCGCGGGCGATGCCGGATACGATCTGCTGGTCACGTTCGAGCTTGCCTCGGACACCCTGACCGATCAGGCCCAGCGCAATCTGCGCGAATTCGCCATCGCGCTGCAGACGCCGGCACTGGCCGGGTTCAAGTTCGCGGTCGAGGGCCACACCGACGCCTCCGGCTCGGCCGAGAAGAACCTCAAGCTCAGCGAGCGCCGCGCGGCCTCGGTCGTCACGTTCCTGACGAGCTTGGGCGTGCAGGAGAAGCGTCTGTCGGCGAAAGGGTACGGCGAGACCCGCCCGCTGCTGTCTGATCCTGAAGATCCAGGCAACCGGCGGGTCGAGACCCGGCGCGTCGAATAATCCGCGATCAGGCGGCGGCGCGGGCCTTCGCCTCGTCCTCGGTGATGTCGGTGACCAGCATGCGCCCCGGCGTGTGCGTGATGCAGATCGGCGGCCGCGCCTCGGTCAGCACGTTTTGCGGGGTCACGCCGCAGGCCCAGAACACCGCCACATCGCCCTCGCCGAACTCGGCGGTCTCGCCCCAGTCCGGCGCGCCGATGTCGCCGACGCCGATCGCGTCGCCCTCGCCGACATGGACCGGCGCGCCGTGCGCGTGGGGGTATTGCGAGGTCACCGAGATCGCCAGATCGACCTGATCGCGCGGGATCGGCCGCATCGAGACGACCATGCCGCCCGAGAACGGACCGACCGATTTCAGCGCGATATTGGTCTTGTACATCGGGACCGTGCGGTTCTGTTCGATGTGCTTCATGCGGATGCCGGCGTCCGCGAGCGCGCGTTCGAAGGTGAACGAACAGCCCAGCGCAAAGGCGACCATGTCGTCGGTCCAGAGCTCCGAGATATCCGGGACGCTGCCCTCCAGCGTGCCGTGGCGGTAGATGTTGTAGCTGGGAATGTCGGTGCGGATGTCGATGTCGCCGAGCATCGGCATCCTCGGATCGCCGCGTCCCGAGACGCCGACCAGCGGGCAGGGCTGCGCATTGATCCGGCAGAACTCGTGGAACTCGTCGGCGAAACCGTCGCCCAGGATCGCCAGATTGGCCTGCAGGTTGCCCGGTGCGAAGCCTGCTGTCTGACCGCGATACCGGCTTGCCCTAATTTCCCTGCGGATCTCCGAAATCGGCTGAGCGCGCATCGCATCGTAGTGCTGATCGGTCATTATCGTCCTCCGTCCGGGCGCAGGATGCCGCGTTCGGGTTTCCTGTGCAATGCGCGACGATCCCGAATTTGTGGGTTTTCTTTTGTTCTCCGGTGGCTATCGTCATTACCCGAGGGCGGCGGAAGCCCGCTCGGATGACAGAGAGGGTCAACATGAAACGGATCATTGCAGCCGCGATGGGAGCGGCACTGCTTGCAACGCCTGTCGTGGCGGACGAGGTCGACACCAAGGAGTTCGCCGTCGTCGGCACCTGGGGGAACCTTTTCAACTGGCGTGAGCACGAAAGCCGCCTGTGGGGCGACGTGCTGCCATCGGCGTCCGGCGGCAAGCTGACCGCGAATGCCAAGCCCTATACCGAGCTCGGACTGTCGGGCTACGAGGTCGTCAAGCTGCTGAAGCTCGGCACCTATGATGCCGTGCACGCGCTGACGACCTACACGTCGCAGGACAGCCCCGCGCTCGAGGGCATCGACCTCGCCGGCGTGTTCCAGGACTTCGGCACCTACCGCAAGGCACTGAACGCCTATAAGCCGATCATCCAGCGCGAGCTGCGCGACAAGTACAATGCCGAGCTGGTGATGCTCTACACCTTCCCGTCGCAGCAGCTGTTCTGCAAGCTGGGCGACGGCGAGTCGGGATCGCTGGCCTCGCTGTCCGGCAAGAAGATCCGGACCTACTCGACCTCGCTGGCCGACTTCATCGAAGGCCTCGGCGCCTCGTCGGTGACGATCGCGTTCTCGGAAGCGGTCCCGGCCCTGCAGAAGGGCGTGGCCGATTGCGGCACGACCGGCACGGCACCGGCCTATAACGCCAAGTGGTACCAGGTCACGACGCACAATGTCCGCGTCCGTCTCGGCTATGCCGCAACCTTCATGGCCTTCAACGGCGATGCCTGGGACGCGCTGAGCCCGGAGACGCAGGCGCTGATCAAGGAGAACGCGGCCAAGGTCGAGAACGAGATCTGGGACTCGATCGAGGCAACCGACGCGATGGCGCTGACCTGCAACACCAACGGTCCGTGCGACTGGGGCGAGACGGGCAACCTGGTGCCGGTCGAGATGGGCGATGAAGACAACGCGATCATCAAGAACGTGGTCGAGAACTTCGTCCTGAAGCGCTTCGCCGACCGCTGCGGCAAGGAATGCGCCCAGACGTGGAACGAGACCATGGGCGACATCGCCGGGTTCCAGGCGCCGCTCTGAGCGTCCTGACGACAAGTGATGCCCCGCGCCGCCCGGTGCGGGGCTTTCCCTATGGATCCCTGACCTCGTGACGCAACTCGACGCCATTCATCGTCTGTTCGGACGCCTCGCCGCTTTGGCCGTCTGGGTCGGCGGCGTCGCCTTGCTGCTGTCGGCCTTCATGGTGACGATCGAGGTCTTCGGCCGGAAGCTCGGCGGGGTCGAGATCTTCGCGGGGGTGACCTTCCCGCAGTTCCGCATACCGGGCTCGGACGAATATTCCGGCTATGTCTTCGCGGGCGCGACGACCTGGGCCTACTCCTACTGTCTGCTGCACCGCAGCCACATCCGGATCGATGCGCTTTACAACATCCTGCCCAGGGTGGTGCGCGCGATCTTCGACATCTTCGCGCTGCTCGCGCTGTTCGGATACATGGCGTTCTTCACGTCCAAGGCCTGGCCGGTCTTCGTCGAAAGCTGGGAGCTGAATTCGGTCTCGGTCACGCCGCAGCTCACGCCGCTCTGGATTCCGCAGGTCGTCTGGGTGACCGGCCTGATCTTCTTCAATCTCACCCTGATCTTCATGATCGTCTACACGATCACGGCGTTCTTCAAGCAGGGGGCGGGCGCCGTGCAGGCGGTTGCCGGCACCATGTCGGTTTCGGAGGAGGTCGAGGAGGAGACCCGCGGCGTCATGGAGATGGGCCGGTGAGCGGGCCGACTCTTTCGATCCGCACAACAGCCGTCGCCACCTGCGCCGAAAGTGCAGCCCTGGAGTGCTCGTCCCACCAGGCGCCCGGCCCGGAGTCAAGGCGCGCAGCGCCGCCGGGCCTCGCCCGACCGTCCTTGGGGAGGGCGAATTGGCGTCCGTTTGTCCAAAGCCCGGATGCCGGGAGGCGTTGCCACCATAAACTGGTCACGCTCGGACGGCCGCGCGCCCACCCTCGGTCGGGTATTGCGCACCGTCGCGGTCCTGAGCGGCCCCAATTTTCTTCGGTCTAACGGGAACGCGCTGACATGGCCCTCTGGATCGTCGTCGCCCTGATCATCCTGGTGCTGGCCGCCGTGCCGGTGGCCGCCGTGCTCGGCCTGCTGTCGATGGGGCTGGACGAGGCCTATATGGGCGGGCGCCTGTCGCGCGCCATGGGCGAGTTCCTGTGGGACAAGCAGAAAGAGTTCCTGCTGATCGCCATCCCGATGTTCATCCTGATGGGCGAGATCATTTTGCGCGCAGGCATCGCGCGCAAGATGTACGAAGCCGTCGCGGGCTGGCTGAGCTGGCTGCCGGGCGGCCTGATGCACGCCAACATCGCGTCCTGCACGATCTTCTCTGCGACGTCCGGGTCCTCGGTCGCGACCGCCGCGACCATCGGCACGGTCGCCTATCCCGAGATCGAGGCACGCAAATACAGCGAGAGCCTGTTCCTCGGCTCGATCGCGGCGGGCGGCACGCTGGGCATCCTGATCCCGCCCTCGATCAACCTGATCCTCTACGGGTTCATCACCGACACCTCGGTGCCGGAGCTCTTTATGGCGGGCATCCTGCCCGGGCTCGCACTGTCGGGCCTGTTCATCGTGATCATCGTGATCGCCTGCCTGATCAAGCCGAGCTGGGGCGGCGAACAGCCGAGCGTGAGCTGGAGCGAGCGGTTCCGAAGCCTCGTCGATCTGCTGCCACCGCTCTTGCTGATCATCGGCGTCATGGGCTCGATCTATGGCGGGTTCGCGACCCCGACCGAGGCCGCGTCGGTCGGCGTGGTTCTGGCGCTGGCGCTGGCGGTCTGGACGCGCACGCTGTCCATCGAGATGCTGAAAGGCGCGTTCGAGGGCACCATGCGCACCACGGCCATGATCATGCTGATCATCCTCGCAGCGGTGTTCCTGAACTTCATCCTCGGCTTCATCGGGGTGACCCAGGCGCTGATCAACTTCATCGGCGAACTGGGGTGGACTCCGCTGCAGACGATGATCGCTCTGGTGATCTTCTACCTGATCCTCGGGATGTTTATGGAAACGCTTTCCATGATGCTCACGACCGTTCCCGTTGTGTTCCCATTGGTCGTTGGAATGGGTTACGATCCGGTCTGGTTCGGCATCCTCGTGATCGTGCTGATGGAGACAGCGCTGATCACGCCGCCGATCGGGGTGAACCTCTATGTCGTGCACGGCATCCGCTCGCGCGGGGGCAAGTTCAACGATGTGGCCTGGGGCGCGCTGCCCTTCGTGCTGATGATGATCGCGATGGTCGTCCTGCTGCTGGCGTTCCCGGAGATCGCGCTCTACCTGCCGCAACAGTTCTACTGACCTTGGAAGCGGGTGCGCGTCGCAGCCGTGCGGCGTGTCAGAAGGGCCGAGAGTCCGTTAGCCGGGGCGTCTGCCGCTCACTCCAGATTTAACCCGTTCTCCCGGTGCCAGGCATCGACGTCGAAGGCGACGTGATCGCCGAAATAGTCGATGGTCATGGCGTCGGGCAGGGTTTCCGGCGTGTAAGCGGTTTCGGCGCTTTCGAGGCGCCGGACCTCGACCTGCGATTGCCGCGCCAGCCAGTCCTCGACCGGCAGCAGCGTGCTCTGACGCTGGACGACGTTCCACGTGTAATAGTGGTGCGGGACGACGATCTTCGGGGCGACGCGCTCGATCACCTCGGCGACCATCGGGTTGCCCATGACGTGCTGGCTGTCGTCCACCGGCATCAGCAGGATGTCGGTGCGGCCGAGGCGCTCCCATACGTCCTCGGGCGGATTGTGCCGGTTGTCGCCCCAGTGGAGGATGCGGATGCCGCCGGTCTCGACCGTGATCAGGATGTTGTCCCAGGACCGCGCATTGTCCGGCGGGGTCAGCTTCTGCCCGCCGAAATAGCTGTTGATCCGGTTGAAGTCGTACATCGCGTAGGTCGGATCGATCGCGTGCTTGTCGGCGATGCCGGTGATCGTCACATCCCCGATCGTGTACGTCCCGATCAGCCGGTCGAGCAGCACCGAGGCGTCCAGCCGATGCAGCGCGTCATGGTCGAAATGCGCATGGGTCGAGACCCCGATGTCGACCGCGGTCATCGGGAAATCGTGGAAATACCAGTCCCACTTGCGTGTCGGCAGGTTGCGCCACGGATCGATCATTACCGTCATGCCGGAGGGTGTCGTCACCCGGAAGGCCGAGGATCCGAAGAAGGCCAGCTTGACTGGCCCGTCCCCGGCACCCGGGCCGCGTTGAAAGCCGATCATCCGGTTCTGGTTGGTCTGCTGGCGCCAGGCGCTCGGGCCGCTATCGATGCTCATGGCGAAAACCTGACACGCCGGAGCGCGTCAGGCAATGGCGTGCGGAACGCCGCCGCGATCAGGCGAACAGCCCGTCGAAGTAGAACGGGCGATCCTCGTCGGTCGCGGTGCCTTCGATGAAAGCCTGTGCCAGCTCGTAGGCCGAGGCGCCGACTTCGGTGCCGAGCGTCCGCCCGTTCAGGTCGCCCTCGGTGAAATGGATGCCGCCGTAAAGCCGCGAGAACCCGGCTTCGTCCGCCGCTTCGGTGAAGGTGTCCCATGACAGGGTGACCTCGTTCGCGGGAACGCCCGCCTCGAACTGGATCGAGTCGGGCGCGAAGGTCACTTCCCCGCCGAACTCATCCGAGCCCGTGAACAGCCGCAGCACCTCGGCGCCTGCCGCCGAAAAGGCCGAGTGCCCAGAAGTGTACTCGGCGAACGGCGGCGAGGGGTCGGCGCCCGGCCGCTGGAAGGTGACGAAATTCTCGGCGAGGATCGTCTGGGTGCCGCGCCCGCTGCCGTCCTCGTTGAACCCGCCGAACGCGGTGATGACGTAGCCGGTCTCGCCGGTGTTTTCGTCGACGCCGATCTCGCCCAGAAGACCGAGTTCGCCGAGATCGCGGATCGCCCGCACCGGCCGGACATAGTCGTACTCGACCTTCGCCTGCCAGGTCGCGATGCCGGCATCCATGACCGCGTTGCTCATCGCGAAGAAAAGCTGCGCATCCTGGTCGAGCGTGTTGCCGTCGCGCGCCGAGACGAACTGCGCGAAGGACATGAACGTGCCCGGCGGGAAGGCGGTGCCGCCGCCGTCCTCCCAGAACTCCGCGATGATCTTCTGCTCGTCCGTGAGGTTGGCCGAGATGTCGATCACGTGCTGGGCCTGGTCGATGAAGCCCTGGTTGATGACCTCGCCGATCAGATCCTGGCTGACCGCGATCGTGTCGCCCGCCAGATAGGACACGCCGCCGATGGTCGCGTCCGAGCTCAGCGTGATCGTCTTGTCCGCGAAGTTCAGGACCGCATCCGCGAAGGCATCCGTGAAGAAGGGTTGCGGCGCGTCCGGCAGGGTCTGCGAGAAATCGGTCGAGCCGTCCGGATTGTGCGCCAGTCCGAAGCCCTCAACCTCGAGCCACTGCGCCGTCAGGAAGTTCTGCTCGGGGCTGTCATCCTCGGGATCGATGGGCACGTTCTCCGGCGTCCACCGGGTGATGTCGTTGATCTCGGTCGGATCAGGATTGACCGGCGTGTAGCCGGTCGTGTCGGCATAGCCGTTGGCCTGGTTGGAGCCGTCATCGCCGCGCAGTGCGAGCAGATCCTCGGCGGCGTCGATCCCGATCTGCGCGGCCTTGCTGCCGTCGTCTTCCATTGCATAGCCGAGGCGCTCCTGCATGACCTGGATGTAAAGTTCCTCCATGTCCGGGAAGAGATCGCGCAGGATGGTGATGGCGGCGAAGCTCATCGCCTTGGCTTTCTCGGCGTCGCCGCCGCTGCCTGCGATGTTGTCGCCTTCCTGATCGAACGAGACGCGCAGGGCCGTCGGATCGTACGAGGCCCAGGCGTCGTACATCGCCGTGTGCATCATTGCATAGGCGCGCGAGGCGATGGTCGGACCGACGAAGCTCTCGGTTTCGATCACTGCCTGCTGGACGACGCGGTCCCAGACGACGCTGATCGTGGCATTGGCATCGTTGACAGTCAGCGCCTGCGTGCCGTCGGCGACGCTGATGAAGGGGGCTTCCGCGTCCGGCCCGAAGGCCTCCCGCAACTCGGCCTTGGTGAAAGATCGGTCGATGAACTCGACGGTCTCGAAACGGCGGACGACCATCTCCTCGCCGGAGAACCGGTGCGTCAGGATCAGCCGGTTGCCCTGCCACGCCAGATCGACATCGCCGGTGTTGAAGTTCAGCGTCAACGTGTCCTGACCCCTGCCGCCATCCGCGCGCGCGATCAGTTCGTTCAGGGTGAGCTGGTCGTCGCCACGCCCCATGTCGACCGATTTCGCATCGGCCTCAAGCGCGACCGTGTCATTGCCGCGGCCCGCCCGCACATGGCCCACCGGCTCTGCGGCAAGCAAGGTGTCGTCGCCGCGCCCGAGGTCGATGAAGTTGACCCAGCCATTCACGTCGACATCGTCGTCGCCGCGGAATGTCCGGACGGATATCACCGGCTCCTCGATCGTCAGGGCGTCGTCCCGTCTGCTTCCGGTGACAAAGAGATCGCGCCAGCGCAGGCTGGGCATAAGGGTTTCGGAGCGCAGGGTCGGGCCCTGCCCAAGTCGTTGACTTGACATTGTTTTCTCCTGATCGTTTCAGGCGGGCTGGGCGAAGTTGCCTTGCGGTTTCGGTTCCAATCCGCGCAGTTTCTCACGAAATCGTGAGCGATGGGAGCGAGACCTGACGCGTGCGACACAACGTTCCTCCATCGTCGCGCGCTGCCAGACTTGCCGACGCTGCAAGAGGTACGAATCGCGATATGAACGCTGGCTGAACGCGGCACCCTTGGCGTAGGGTGGTCAAGGCACTGGCGGGCGCGATGTGCGAGCCGCCGCCGACCGGATCAACGAAAACAGGAGTGTTCAGATGCCCCGCGTGCGCACAGTTCCCGCCGAGGAGGTCACCGGCAAGGCCCGCGAGGTCTATGACAAGGCCGGAACCTACGGCTCGTTCTCGTCGCTGGTTGGCGTGATGGCGAACCGGCCGCCGGTACTGGAACACACGTTCGGGCTGCTGATGCAGCTGAAGGCCGAGGGCGTGCTGCCCGCGCGCTATCTCGAGCTGGCGCTGGTGACGGTGTCGAAGCTGAATGAATGCACGTTCTGCGTCTCGAACCATACGCCGCGGCTGAATGCGTCGGGCATCAGTCTGACGGCTGCCGAGAACATCCTGAACTATGCCGAGATCGACGAGTTCGACGCGGTCGACAAGCTGGTGATCGAGTACTCCGTCGCCGTGACGACCGATTTTCACCGGGTGCGGGACGCGATGATGGACCGGCTTCGCGCGCATTTCGACGACGCCCAGATCGTCGAGCTGACCTGGCGCATCGCGCTCTGCGGCGCGTTCAACCGCTTCAACGATGTGCTGCAGACCGAGATCGACGCCGGTGTCGAGGTGCTCGATCAGGGTGCCGACGCGGCGTGACGGGACTGGCGCATTGCGGCTCACCCCTCTATATGCGCGCGCATGACCGGACAGGCCGAGATGCCGCCGCCGCTGCAATTTCGCAAGATGCACGGTCTGGGCAATGACTTTGTCATCATCGATCAGCGGGCCAGCGACTGGCCGCTGACGGTCGATCTGGTGCGCGCAATCGGGGACCGGCATCGCGGTGTTGGCTTCGACCAGCTGACCGAGATCCGGCCGGGCGGCAACGTGGCCGCCGATCTGGTCTTCTGGAACTCGGACGGGTCGGTTGCCGCAGCGTGCGGAAATGCGACCCGGTGCGTCGCCGATCTGTTGATGAGCGAAAGCGGCGCCGATGCGCTCTCGCTGCGCACCGAGCGCGGGGTGCTGCCCTGTTCGCGCACCGAAGCCGGGACGATTTCGGTCGACATGGGGCAGCCCTCGCTCGACTGGGCCGATGTGCCTTTGGCGCGGTCCGTGGATACAGTTTCTCTGCCGCTCGACGGATCGCCCGCCGCTTGCTCGATGGGCAATCCGCACTGCACTTTCTTCGTCGACGACGTGGACGCGGTCGATCTTGCGGGCCGGGGAGCCGAGGTCGAGACCGATCCGCTGTTCCCGCAGCGGACCAATGTGCAGTTCGTCCGGGTGCTGTCGCGAACCGAGGCGCGCGTGCGCGTCTGGGAGCGCGGGGTCGGTGTGACGCTGGCCTCGGGGTCGTCCTCGTGCGCCGTCGTCGTGAATGCCGTGCGCAAGGGATTGATGGACCGCTCGGCGCTTCTGCATCTGGATGGCGGCGACATCCGGATCACCTGGGGCGCGGATGATCATGTCCTGATGGAAGGACCGGTTTCCTACGTGTTCGAGGGCGTGTTCGACCCGCGCTTCGTGATGACATGAACGCGCCCGTCTTCGAGACTTTCGGCTGCCGCCTGAACGCCTACGAGACCGAGGCGATGCGCGGTCTGGCCGGTGCCGCGGGGCTGGAGAACGCGGTCGTCGTCAACACCTGTGCCGTCACGGCCGAGGCGGTGCGTCAGGCCCGCCAGCGCATCCGCAAGCTGCGCGCCGAGAACCCAGAGGCGCGCCTGATCGTGACGGGCTGTGCGGCGCAGACCGAGCCCGAGACCTTCGCCGACATGCCCGAAGTCGATCTGGTGCTCGGCAATCTCGAAAAGATGCAGCCGAAGACCTGGTCGGAGGTCGACCCGGCCCCGCTGCCGGGGCAGGCGCTGATCGGCGATACCGAGAAGATCCGCGTCAATGACATCATGTCGGCGACCGAGACCGCAGGTCACCTGATCGACGGCTTCGGAACGCGCGCGCGCGCCTATGTGCAGGTCCAGAACGGCTGCGATCACCGCTGTACGTTCTGCATCATTCCCTATGGCCGGGGAAATTCGCGATCCGTGCCCGCCGGGGTCGTGGTCGAGCAGATCCGGCGGCTCGTCGGGAACGGCTTCAACGAGGTGGTGCTGACCGGCGTTGACATGACCTCGTGGGGTGCCGATCTGCCGGGCACGCCGAAGCTGGGCGATCTGGTGCAGCGGATCCTGCGGCTGGTGCCCGATCTGCGGCGGCTGCGGATTTCGTCGATCGATTCGATCGAGGCCGATGCGGCGCTGATCGATGCGGTCGCCGGGGATACACGGTTGATGCCGCACCTGCACCTGTCGCTGCAGGCCGGTGACGACATGATCCTGAAGCGGATGAAGCGGCGCCACCTGCGCGACGATGCAATCCGGTTCTGTCAGGAACTCCGCGCGGCCCGGCCCGACATTGTCTATGGCGCCGATCTGATCGCGGGGTTCCCGACCGAGACCGAGGCGATGTTCGAGAACACGCTGCGGCTGGTCGAGGAATGCGGGCTGACATGGCTGCACGTCTTCCCGTATTCGCCGCGCAAGGGCACGCCGGCGGCGCGGATGCCACAGGTGCAGAAGTCCGAGATCAAGGCGCGGGCGGCGCGGCTGCGGGCGGCGGGTGCGCGGGCCAGGACTGACTATGTTCAGAGCCAGATCGGTCGCGCGCAGCGGGTTCTCGTGGAGCGTCCGCGCATGGGCCGGACCGAGACCTTCGCCGAGGTCGCCTTCGCGTGCGATCAGCCGGTCGGTGCGATTGTCGACGCAAGCGTCTCCGGGATTGACCCGAAGGGTCATCTGGTCGCCTGAGAGAATCGCTCAGGCGCCTTCCTCGATCAGCAGTTCGACCCTGTCGGCACAGAAGCTGGTGTGGGCGTACTCGATCGGGCGCGCGTCATCGGTCAGGTTCAGCGATTTCGCGCGGATGATCGGGGCACCCTCCGAGATCCGCAGATGCCGTGCGGTGTTGCCCGTGGCCCTCTCGGCGGTCAGGCGGGTCCAGGCGCGGCGGTAGTTCCCGATCCCGCAGGCCTGCAGGGCGGCTGTGATCGAGCCGGTCTGCCGCAGTGCGTCGGGGAATTCGTCGAGCCCGGCTGCGGGAAACAGCGAGAGGCCGAACAGCGCCGGGGCATCGTCGATCAGGCCGACGGATTCGAGGATGTGGATCGGGTCGCCTTTCTTCAGGGTGAGCGCCTCGGCGTCAGCGCGCGATGCCTGCGCCGTGTCCAGCCGAAGGATTTCGCGCGCGCCGGACAAGCCCGCCGCCTTGAGGTTCTGCGAGAAGCGCGAGCGCCGCCCGACCCGGTAGGACACCGGTGCCGCGCGCACGAAAACGCCCGAGCCGCGGCGCGCGTGGACAAGGCCTTCGTCGCTCAATTCGGCGAGGGCGCGGCGCACGGTATGGCGGTTGACGCCGAAGCGCTGCGCCAGTGCGGCCTCCGTCGGCAGCTTGTCGCCGGGCGTGAACCGTCCGTCGGCGATCTCGGAGTGCAGGGTTCTCTGGATCTGCTGCCAGATCGGCGACGCCATCAAATGCTCCGTCACGGAAAGATCGTGAAATCTCCGATTGCACGGATAGGCAAAAATTGTATAGTTGTCTAGTAATATATACAACTTGGCGAGTTGTCGAAATGCAGGACTCCGAGACCTCCGAAGTGGCGCGGCGCGACTGGATGTCGGTGATCGCGAAGGCGCCGGCGGCGGATCTCAGCGCCTGCTATGCGCGTCTCGGGCAGACGCCCGGCTTCACCTGGCTGCGCCCGCCGGAGATCGGTGCGGTCATGGTGCGCGGCCGTGCCGGGGCGACCGGCGCGCCGTTCAACCTTGGTGAGATGACGATCACGCGCTGTTCGCTGCGGCTTGCGGACGGCTCCGTCGGCCATGCCTATGTGCCGGGGCGCGACCGCGACCGGGCCGAGAAGGCCGCGATCTGCGATGCGCTGTTGCAGGGACCGGCCGCCGACAAGGTACGGCGCGCGGTCCTGGAGCCGTTGCGCGAGGCTCACCGGAAGCGACGGGCCGAGACGGCGGGCGAGGCCGAGAAGACCCGCGTCGACTTCTTCACGATGGTCCGGGGAGAGAGCTGATGCTGGCCGAAAGCATGGAGGGCGGGTTTCAGGACGCTCCGATCGATGCCGCCCTTGCTTTTCGCGCGGCGCTGGATGCGATGTCGCGGCCGGGAAAGGTGCATACCGTTGCCGGTGCCGCGGGGCCTGCGCCGCTCTCGGTCGCCGCGTCCTGTCTTGCCCTGACGCTGTGCGATCCCGACACGCCGGTCTGGTTGGCGCCGACCCTGTCCGACCGAGCAGTCGCGGACTGGTTCCGGTTTCACACCGGCGCACCGCTTTCCGACCGGGCATCGGTGCGGTTTGCGTTCGGGTGCTGGGACGAGATGCTGCCGCTGCACGACTTTCCGATCGGGACGCCCGACTACCCGGACCGCGCCGCGACGCTGATCGTCGAGGTCGCGGCATTCGGTGATGCAAACCGGCTCACGGGGCCGGGTATCCGCGACGACGCGCGGCTGACCGTGCCCGATCCCGCTGCCTTCCGGGCGAACGCGGCGCTGTTTCCCCAGGGACTGGATTTCTTTCTGACCTGCGGCGACCGGGTGGCGGGCGTGCCCCGGACGACCTGCGTGGAGGCCTGATCGATGTACGTGGCCACCAAGGGCGGCGAGAAGGCCATCGACGCGGCACATGCCTGGCTGGCCGAGAAGCGGCGCGGCGATGCGTCGGTGCCCGGACTTACGCTGGCGCAGATCCGCGAGCAACTTGCCCTGTCGGTCGCGCGCGTGATGGCCGAGGGCTCGCTCTATGACGAGGATCTCGCGGCGCTGGCGATCAAGCAGGCGCGCGGCGACCTGATCGAGGCGATCTTCCTGATCCGCGCCTACCGCACGACACTGCCCCGGTTCGGCGCGTCCAAGCCGGTCGATACCGCCGAGATGACCTGCATCCGGCGGATTTCGGCGACCTACAAGGATGCGCCGGGCGGCCAGATCCTCGGCCCGACCTTCGACTACACGCACCGGCTGCTGGACTTCGCTCTGGCGGCGGAGGGCGACGCATTGCCGGAGCCCGAGCAGAGTGCCGCCGAGCCGGAACCGAAGCCGCACATCACGGAATTTCTGCGCAAGGAGGGGCTGATCCAGGTCGAGCCCGAGACGGACGAAACCCCGCCGGACCTGACGCGCGAACCTTTGGAGCTTCCGGCAGAGCGTCCGCTGCGCCTGCAATCGCTGACGCGCGGGGACGAGGGTTTTCTGCTGGGCATGGCCTATTCGACCCAGCGCGGCTACGGGCGCAATCACCCCTTCGTCGGCGAATTGCGGATCGGCGAGGTCGCGGTCGAGATGGAGATCCCCGAACTCGGCTTTGCAATCGAGATCGCCGAGATCACCGTCACCGAGTGCGAGACCGTGAACCAGTTCGTCGGCTCGAAGACCGAGCCGCCGCAGTTCACCCGCGGCTACGGGTTGGTGTTCGGCCAGTCCGAGCGCAAGGCGATCTCGATGGCGCTGGTCGACCGGGCGCTGCGCTGGGACGAGCTGGGCGAGGACAATGTCGGCGCCCCGGCGCAGGATCAGGAGTTCGTGCTGTCCCACGCGGACAATATCCAGGCGACGGGGTTCGTCGAGCACATCAAGCTGCCGCACTACGTGGACTTCCAGTCAGAACTGGAACTGATCCGGAAGATCAGAGCAGAAGCTCTGGCGACGAACGAGGCCGCAGAATGAGTTCAGTCGCCGCTTCCGCCACCATCATAACCACGGTCACTTCCGACATCGTTTCCGCGATTTCGGAATGTACCGGCGGTCCAAGCTCCAGGCATGCTTTCGTGCTCGTTGTCAATGTCGCTTCGTTTGCCCGACCCGCGATTCAGGATCAGAAGAACCACGACACCAAGGATCAGGATCAGCCCTATCGCGGGGAATACATCCATCCAAATACTCCGGAAGGATCGACCTTAACGACAGTCGCCGTTCGCAGGCGTGTCATGCAGATCGACAGCTTCCTCGCTGTCTTGCGCGCCCCTCACATAGTCCCAGAGTTCAGGGTTCCTCGCGACATATACGGCGAGGCAGATGAGCGCTGCCAGCAGCGAGAGTACGATCACGACCGGGTCCAGCATTTGTTTGCATCCTGCGACGATCTCAAGATGAATCTATCACAAGTTGCGCGGAGTCCCAAAACATGAAATCTGTGATCTTCGACGTCGGTCAGGTGTTCCTGTTCTGGGACCCGCGCCGGATCTGGGCTGACGACTTCGCCTCGATGCAGGAAGTCGAGGCATTCATGGACGAAATCGGCTTCATGGACTGGCACCGCGAACAGGACCGGGGCCGGACTTTCGCCGACGCGATTGCGGCTCATGCGGCGGCATTTCCCCAGCACGCGGAGAGGCTCGCGAAGTACGACAGCCATTGGGACCGCTCGATCGATCATGTCATCGAGGGTACGGTCGAGATCCTGCACGCGCTGCACGCCTCCAAGACCCCGCTCTATGGCATCACGAACTATCCTGCCGAGAAGTTCGCGGTCGCCCGGCGGCAATACGACTTCCTCAACCTGCTCGGAGACATCGTCGTTTCGGGCGAGGAAAGGCTGATCAAGCCCGATCCCGCGATCTACCGGTGCCTGCTCGACCGCAATGGACTGGCAGCGGAAGATACCATCTTCATCGACGACAGCCCCAAGAACGTCGATGCTGCCAATGCCCTCGGGATCGACGGAATCCTGTTCACCGGGCCAGAGGATCTCGGCGCCGCGCTGCGCCAGAGGGGCCTGCCGGTATGAGCGACTACAACTTCGCCTATCTCGACGAGCAGACCAAGCGGATGATCCGCCGCGCGCTTCTGAAGGCCGTGGCGATCCCGGGCTATCAGGTGCCGTTCGCCAGCCGCGAGATGCCGATGCCGTACGGCTGGGGGACAGGCGGGGTGCAGGTCACGGCGTCCTGTCTGGTTCCCGATGACGTTTTGAAGGTGATCGACCAGGGTGCGGATGACACGACCAACGCCGTCTCGATCCGCAAGTTCTTCCAGAAGACCGCGGGTGTCGAGACGACCGAGGAGACCGCCGAGGCGACGGTCATCCAGACCCGCCACCGCATCCCGGAACGCGATCTGACCGAGGGCCAGATCCTCGTCTACCAGGTGCCGATCCCTGAGCCGCTGCGCTTCCTCGAACCGCGCGAGACCGAGACCCGCAAGATGCACGCGCTGGAGGAATACGGGCTGATGCACGTGAAGCTCTACGAGGACATCAGCCAGCACGGTCAGATCTCGACGGCCTATGCCTATCCGGTCAAGATCGAGGGACGCTACGTGATGGATCCCTCGCCGATTCCGAAATTCGACAATCCGAAGATGGAGATGGGGGCGCTGCAACTGTTCGGCGCGGGTCGCGAGCAGCGGATCTATGCGATCCCGCCCTACACGCAGGTCGTCAGCCTCGATTTCGAGGACTACCCGTTCGAACGGATGCGGGCCGAGCAAGCCTGCGCGCTCTGCGGGGCCGAGGACAGCTATCTCGATGAAGTGATCATCGACGACGAAGGCGGGCGGATGTTCGTCTGCTCCGACACCGATTTCTGCCGGGAGCGCCGGGCCGATGGTCATGTCGGCGAACTGGGCGCACCCTATGAAGCGGAGGACGCCGCATGATCAATCAGTTGCGCATTTACGAGATCCCCGAAAGCAATGCCGGGCCGTTCCACGACCGGTTCCGCGATCAGGCCTGCCCGATCTTCGAACGCCACGGCTTCCGCATCCTCGCGATGTGGGAGAGCCGCAAGGACGACAAGGTCTATTTCGTCTATCTGCTCGCGTGGCGCGACGCGGATGAGATGCAATCGTGCTGGGAGGCGTTCATGGCCGATGAGGAATGGGCCGAGATCAAGCGCGTCACCGGCGCGCGGCACGGAACGTTCGTCAACGGCATCGAGGAGTTCGTGCTCGAGCCGACGGCCTACTCGCAGGCACTGGGGGAGATCTGATGACGCCTCTGCTGCGCGTCGAAGAGCTTTCCAGATCCTACGGCCAGCGCGTCGGCTGCACCGGGGTGTCCTTCGATCTGTATGAAGGCGAGGTACTCGGGGTCGTCGGCGAATCCGGCTCTGGCAAGTCGACCCTGCTGAATTGCCTGGCGGGGCATCTTCCACCCGATCGGGGCAAGGTGATCTTCAACACGCGGGTCGATGGCCCGCGCGACACCCTGACGATGTCCGAGCCCGAACGCCGGATGCTGGGACGCACTGACTGGGCGTTCGTGCATCAGAACCCGCGCGACGGCCTGCGCATGTCGGTCAGCGCGGGCGGCAACGTCGGCGAGCGGCTGATGGCGGTGGGCGCGCGCCACTACGGCCAGATCCGGGGTGCGGCGATCGACTGGCTCGGCAAGGTCGAGATCGCCGAGGACCGGGTCGACGACCGGCCGTCGGCGTTCTCCGGCGGGATGCAGCAGCGGTTGCAGATCGCGCGGAACCTCGTGACGGGACCGCGGCTGGTCTTCATGGACGAGCCGACCGGCGGGCTGGACGTCTCGGTTCAGGCGCGCCTGCTCGATCTGCTGCGCGGGCTGGTGCGGTCGCTCGGGCTTAGCGCCATCGTCGTCACCCATGACATGGGCGTGGTACGGCTTCTGGCCGACCGGCTGATGGTGATGAAGGACGGGCACGTGGTCGAGACCGGTCTGACCGATCAGGTGCTCGACGATCCGCAGCACGCCTACACGCAGTTGCTGGTCAGTTCGGTGCTGAGGGTATGACGATGATCGACGTGCGCGATGTCTCGAAGAGTTTCACGCTGCATCAGCAGGGCAGCACGGTCATTCCGGTGCTCGCGGGCGGTAACCTGACGGTGGCACCCGGTGAGTGCGTCGGGCTGACAGGGGTGTCCGGGTCGGGCAAGTCGACCCTGATGCGGATGATCTACGGCAATTACCTGACGCAATCGGGTTCGATCCGTGTCGGCGGGGTCGAGGTCGTCGGGGCCGAGCCGCGCGAGATCCTGGCGCTGCGTCGCGAGACGCTCGGCTATGTCAGCCAGTTCCTGCGGGTCGTGCCGCGCGTGTCGACCATCGACGTCGTCGCCGAGCCGCTGCTCGCGGTCGGAACGACGGAGGAGGCCGCGCGCGCGCGGGCGCGGGAGCTTCTGGCGCGGGTCCGCATTCCCGAGGCGCTGTGGACGCTGTCGCCCCTGACGTTCTCGGGCGGCGAACAGCAGCGCGTGAACATCGCGCGCGGTTTTGCGCATCCCTATCCCGCGCTGCTGCTGGATGAGCCAACGGCCTCGCTCGACCAGACCAACCGCGAGACGGTGCTGGAGATGATCGAGGAGGCGCGCGACCGCGGGGCCGCAATCGTCGGCATCTTCCACGATGTCGAGGCACGCGCGCGGGTCTGCTCGCGAACCGTGGACGTGTCGGCCTTCGCGCCGATGGCGGCATGACACCGGGCGTCTTCATCGCCGTGGTCGGTCCATCCGGTGCCGGGAAGGATACGCTGATCCGCGCCGCGATGGCGGGGAGCCAGGATCTGGTGCTCGCGCGGCGGGTGATTACGCGCCCCCCCGCGCCCGATACAGAGGATTTCGATAGCGTGGACGAGCAGGAATTCGCGCGCCGTCGCGATGCCGGTGCATTCGCGCTGCATTGGCACGCGCATGGGCTGAGCTACGGCATTCCGATAGGCGTGGACCGTGATCTGGCGAAAGGCGTCAGCGTGATCGCGAATCTCTCGCGCAGCATGATCAACGCGGGACGCGCGCGCTTCGACAGATTTCGCGCGATAGTCGTGACAGCACCGGTGCCGGTGCTCGCCGAACGCCTCGCTTTGCGCGGGCGCGAGACCGCCGAGGACATCGCGGAGCGTCTCGAGCGGGCACGCTATACCCCGCCGGTCGGCGATGATGTCATCGCGGTCGACAATGGCGGCGATCTCGCGACCGCCGTTGCAGCGTTTCGGGCGGCGCTGCCTCAGCCGGTCAGGGGGTAGCGCTCGATGATCTGGAACTGGCCATCGCTGGCGCGTTCGCCGAAGAGCGCGATCTCGGTCACCGCAAAAGGACCTTGGCAGAAGGGCGCAGTCAGCGGCGTCAGGATCTTTTCGGCCTCCCCGCTTTCGTCGCTCTCGAGGCGACCGGAGAGCGTCAGATGAAACCGAAACTCATCCAGCACGTAAGGATAGCCCCAGTCCCGCATCAACTTCTCCTGCCGGTCGGACAGCCCGTTGGCGCGCCGCTTTTGCAGCTCGGCTTCGCCGGGCGCGGCGCGAAATCCGAACAGGCCGCGCACCAGCGAGGCATGCAGCGCATTCAGATCGTCGGATGGCGCGGATGGCACGAGGGCCAGGAAACTCCCGATCCTCTTGAGCCGCAGCGGTGCCGTCTCGAACGGAACAGCGGTCATCGCGATCGCCCTCGCCGCGGCCGAGAGCTGATCCGGCGACGCCCCGGATTTCAGCCGCAGCGGAGAGGTCAGAGTGCCGTGGAAGCCGTACTTCCTCGGCGTTGCCGTCAGTCGTGCCACGTCCAGTGCGCAGTCAGGATGCGCGGCACGCCTTGCCGTCTGCGCGTCCCATCCCAGCCAAGATGCGCCGAACCGGGCGAGATCGGAACCGTTGGGCGGTGCGTAGTAGACGGCGTGGCGGGTGAATTCGGGCATCGGGTCGGCGCTCCCCTCGCTGCGATCTGCGCGCTTCTTGCACCGCTATGTCACAAATCCGCGACGTTGCCATGCGACACGCCCGCGGAAAACGGAGACCACGATGAATGACGCGAGCCCGGAAGCGCCGCTCGGAACGCCGGTCGCGGTTGGCGAGACCGTCCTGACGAACGCTCAACTGGTCCTGCCCGACGAGGTGATCGCCGGGTCGGTCCGGGTGGTCGATGGACGGATCGCCGATGTGTCGGCGGGCGCGTCATCGCTGCCGGGGGCTGTCGATTGCGGCGGCGACTTCCTCGCGCCCGGGCTGATCGAATTGCACACCGACAATCTCGAACGCCATCTGGTTCCGCGCCCCGGCGTCAAGTGGCCCCGGCGCAACGCGATCGTCGCGCATGATGCCGAACTGGCCTCGACCGGGATCACGACGGTGTTCGACGCCTTGCGCGCCGGATCGCTCGTTTCGGGGACCAAGTCGCGCTATGGCAGGTACGCGCGCGACACCTGCAACGAGATCCTCGACCTGCGCGCGAAGCACCTGCTGAAGATCAGCCACTTCATCCACATCCGGGCCGAGATCTGTTCCGAGACGTTGATCGAGGAACTGGACGAATTCGGACCGGAGGACCGGATCGGCATCGTCAGCCTGATGGACCACACGCCCGGCCAACGCCAGTTCGCGAACCTGGCACAGTTCCGCATCTACATGGGCGGCAAGTACAGCATGTCCGAGGACGAGGTCGAAGCGCACATCGCGTCCCAGAAAGCCGTCTCGGCGAAATTCGGGGCCGCACACGAGGAGGCCGGTGCGCGCCGGGCGCGCGAGCTTGGCGCGATCCTGGCGAGCCACGACGACACGCTGGTCGAGCATGTCGAGCAGTCGGCCCGGAACGGTGTTGGTCTGGCCGAGTTTCCGACGACGATGGAGGCGGCGCGGGCGTCGCACGACAAGGGGATCGCCGTGATGATGGGCGCGCCGAACGTCGTGCGCGGCGGCTCACACTCCGGCAATGTCGCCGCAGATGAGCTTGCGGATGCAGGGCTTCTGGACATCCTCTCGTCCGATTACGTCCCGGCTGCGCTGTTGATGGGGGCGGTGATGCTGGGCGAGCGCCTCGGCAATATCGCGAAGGGTCTGGCGACCGTGACCGCGGCCCCTGCAAAGGCCACGCATCTCGAAGATCGCGGTGTCCTGGAGGTCGGGCGACGCGCCGATTTCGTGCGCTTCGCCATCAACGACCACATCCCGATGGTCCGTGCCGCCTGGGTTCAGGGCGTTCAGGTCGCCTGAGGCGGCCTATTCTTCGGGCTCGGTCGTGAACATCAGCGGGAACCCGTGTTCCTTGCCGAGCTCCATGGCGCGCTCGGCCTTCGTCTCGGCGACATCCTTGGTGTAGACGGCGACGACGCAGGCGCCCTTCTGGTGCGCGGTCATCATCACGGCATAGGCGCGTTCCGGTCCCATCCCGAACACTTCCTTCAGGACAATCGTGACGAACTCGCGCGGCGTGAAATCGTCGTTCAGCAGGATGACCTTGTACATCCGAGGGCGCTCGACCTTCGGTTTCGACTTTGTCTTCGGGTCTGCCGTGTCGGTCTGGGCCATCGCGGCGCAACATAGCACGAAGCGCGCGACGGCCAATGGCGTCCATGGAATGGAATTCCGGCCCTCGGACGTCGATTTTCGCAGTGCACCATATTGTCCCCGATCGGCACGGTTCTACATCTTTGGACTGATTTCACATTTTTGGAGGGAAGGCACATGGACAGCGCCGCTAAAGGCATGTCGACGGAAACGAAAGCCGGGCTCGTGCTCGCTGCAGCAGCGCTTCTGGGGCTGTTGTTCGAGAACATCGCCGTTCTGACACCGATCTACGACATGTTGCTTGGCGCGAAGCTGACCGTCGCCATTGAAGGAGCCTCGATCGACAAGCCGCTGTTGCTGTGGATCAACGATGGCCTGATGGCGATCTTCTTCCTGTTCGTAGCACTCGAGATCAAGAAAGAGATCGTCGAAGGCGCGCTGAGCGACTGGCAGAGAGCGGCGCTGCCAGTGTACGGCGCCATCGGCGGGATGGCGATCCCGGCGCTCGTGTTCATCGGCATCGTCGGCATCGAAAGCGCCGAGGCGCGCGGCTGGGCCATTCCCGCAGCGACCGATATCGCGTTCGCGCTGGGCGTCCTGTCGCTCTTCGGCAACCGGGTTCCGCCGTCGCTCAAGATCTTCCTGCTCGCGCTGGCAATCGTCGACGATCTCGCGGCGATTGCGATCATCGCGCTGTTCTACACCGATGACCTGTCGACCACGGCGCTGTTCCTCGGCCTTGGCGGGCTTGCGGTGCTCGGTGCCATGAACCTCGCCGGTGCACGCAATCTCGGCATGTTCATCCTGATCGGCCTGGTGATGTGGGTCTGCGTGCTCAAGTCCGGCGTGCACGCAACGCTGGCAGGTGTCGCTCTCGGCTTCGCGATCCCGATCAAGCGCGACAGCACGGGGTACTCGCCCATGCTGTCCCTGAAATACGCGCTTATGCCGTGGGTCAGCTTCCTGGTGATGCCGGTCTTTGCGTTCGCCAATGCCGGCGTGCCGCTCGGCGGTCTCTCGCTCGAGGACCTCGGCGCACCGCTCACGCTGGGCATTGCCGCCGGTCTTTTCATCGGCAAGCAGATCGGCGTCTTCGGCATGGCGTGGGGTGCGATCAAGCTCGGCCTCGCGCGGCCGCCGGAAGGTGCGACGCTGATGCAGATGTACGGCGTCTCGCTCCTGGCAGGTATCGGCTTCACCATGAGCCTCTTCATCGGTACGCTGGCCTTTGTCGACATCGAGCTTCAGAACGCCGTGCGTCTCGGCGTGCTGTCCGGCTCGCTGCTCTCCGGTCTGCTCGGTGCAGCGGTGCTCGCTTGGGCAACGGCGAGCGAGCGCGCGCCGTCAACCAAGGCCGTCTACGCCGCCGAGTGATGCCATGCATACACTGACGCAAGGGTCACGGTGATTTCTCTTGCGTCCGCCTTTTCGCTCGGTCAACGTGTAGTAGTGATCGAGCGAAAAGGAACACCATCTCGTGCCGAGTACCGTTGCCGGGGACGTTCGTTTGCCTGACGACCTGCACGAGACGCTGATCGAGTTTTCCGACAACCGTCTTCTGATCGAACTCTGCGGCCAGTTCGACCGCAATCTCGCGCAGATCGAGCAGGGCCTCGACGTGGTGATCATGCGGCGCGGCAACGTGATCGCACTGCACGGTGCGGCTGAGTCCCGAGACGCCGCACGGGACGCGCTTCAGGCGCTCTACGACCGGCTGGAAGACGGCCGGCGCGTCGAGCCCGCCGACATTCAGGCGATCATCCGCATGGGGCCCGATGCAGCGCCAGAAAACGCGCCGGCACCGGCGGCAGCTGCGGCGCAACTCGACATGTTTCCGGGCGGGCGGGTCGAGATCCGGACGCGCAGGCGCACGATCGAGCCGCGCACGACCGCCCAACGGGCCTATGTCTCGCATCTCTTCAACAACGAGCTGGTCTTCGGCATCGGCCCCGCGGGCACCGGCAAGACCTATCTGGCGGTCGCGGCGGCTGTATCGATGTTCATCGATGGTCAGGTCGACAAGATCGTTCTCAGCCGTCCGGCGGTCGAGGCAGGCGAGCGGCTCGGGTTCCTTCCCGGCACCGAGAAGGAGAAGATGGACCCCTACATGCGTCCGCTCTACGACGCGCTGGGCGACATGCTGCCGGGCAAGCAGGTCAACAAGCTGATGGAGGAGGGCAAGATCGAAATTGCGCCGCTCGCCTTCATGCGCGGTCGGACGCTGTCGAACGCTTTCGTCGTGCTCGACGAGGCGCAGAACACCACCGAGATGCAGATGAAGATGTTCCTCACCCGCATGGGCGAGGGCAGCCGCATGGCAATCACCGGCGATCCGAGCCAGATCGATCTGCCGCGCGGTGTGCAGTCGGGTCTGGTGCAGGCCCTGCGCATTCTCGAGAACGTGACCGAGATCGGGTTCGTCCGCTTCACGGCGGTCGATGTCGTCCGCCACCCGCTGGTCGCACGGATCGTTCAGGCCTACGACGACGACGCCGCGGTCTGAAATGACCGCAGTGGATCTCGTGGTCGAGGAGCCCGCGTGGCTCGAGGCGCTGCCGGATCTCGCGGACATAGCCGAGCGCGCGGCCGGGATGGCTCTGCGTGCATTGGAAGATGCCGATCCGGCTTACCAGATCTGTGTCATGGCCTGCGGCGATGACCGGATCGCCGACCTCAATGCCGAGTTTCGTGGCAAGCCGGTCCCGACCAACGTGCTGTCCTGGCCGGCATTCGATCTGGCGCCGACGATGCCCGGCGGCGCGCCCGCGAAGCCTCCGCCAGCACCCGTACCGGGCGAGCCGGTCTTCCTCGGCGATGTCGCAATTGCGCTTCAGGTCGTGATGCGTGAGGCGGACGCGGCATCTCTTCCCTTGAAAACACACGCTACACACCTGATCTTGCACGCATGTCTGCATCTTTTGGGGTATGATCACGAGACGCCCGAGGATGCCGGTTTGATGGAAGCGTTCGAGACCAGATCGATGATTGAAGCCGGTTTCGACGATCCATATGCGTAGGAGGGGCACGGTGCAGCAGCGCCGCAGAGAAAGTGACGATGGACCCTGATCGAAGTCGCGGATCGCAACCCGATCCCAAGCTCGAGATCTCCGAAGAGATCGAGGAGCCACCGCCATCGCCGCCCAAGGCGGCCCCGACCAACGGCCATGCGCCGTCCTTCCTCTCATGGCTGTTCCGCGGCGGCAACGGCGTCGACATCATCGGCAACGGTGAGGCCGCCGATCCGGATGCGCTCGGCCCGGCCTTCCGGTCCGGCACGCCTGCCGAACTTGCCATGGTCCACAACATCCTGCGGCTGCGCGACCTCAGGGTCGAGGACGTGATGACACCGCGCGCCGACATCGAGGCGATCGCGGACGACACCTCGCTCGAGGACGCGATCTCGGCCTTCGAGGAATGCGGCTTCTCCCGGCTGCCGGTCTATTGCGAGACGCTCGACGATCCGCTCGGTTTCGTCCATCTGAAGGATCTCGCGCTGGCCTACGGTTTCGGGCGCCAGCCAGGCGCGAACGCTTTCAAGGTCGGTGACCACATCCGGACGGCGCTGTTCGTGCCGCCGTCGATGCGGATCGCCGCACTCCTGCAGAAGATGCAGGGCGAGCGCGTTCACATGGCGCTGGTGATCGACGAGTTCGGCGGTGTCGACGGGTTGATCACCATCGAGGATCTGGTCGAACAGGTCGTCGGCGACATCGAGGACGAGCACGACACCGAGGCCGCGGTTCAGGACTGGCAGGCCGAAAGCGACGGTGCGTATCTCGTAAACGCGCGGGCAGATATCCGGGAGTTCGAGGAAGCTTCATCGCTGACGCTGGTCACCGAGGAGTGGGACGAGGACGTCTCGACGCTCGGCGGGCTGGTCTTCACGATCGCCAATCGCGTGCCCACGCGGGGCGAGGTGATCCTGCACCCGGAAGGCTACGAGTTCGAAATCGTCGACGCGGATGCACGGCGGATCAAGCGCATGCGTGTCAGCCGCGGCAACGGAGCCGCGCCGCTGCGCCAGGCCGCGGAATAACTCACGATGCGTGCGCCGGCCGGGTGGTCGCCGGTCGCGGCAATGTCCGAATTGAGCCGGTGGCAGCGTCTCGGCCTCGCCGTGCTCTGCGGCGCCCTGATGACGGCGGGACATCCCCCGGTCGGAATTCCCTGGCTGATGTTCGTCGCCATGCCGGTGCTGGTCTGGCTGGTCCACGGGGCACCGTCCGCGCGCAGTGCGGCCTGGACCGGATGGGCCGCGGGCTTTGGCTACTTCGTGACCGGCCTGCACTGGATCGGGAACGCCTTTCTCGTCGATCCCGACAAGTTCCTTCTGCTGTTGCCGCTCGGCGTGGTCGGGCTGCCGGCTGGGCTCGCGCTCTTCTGGGCGCTTGCCTTCTGGGCCGCGAAGCGCTGCTGGGCGCGCACGGCCTGGGGCGGGGCGCTCGTGCTTTCTGTGATGCTATCGGCGGTCGAACTGGCGCGGGGTTACGTGCTGACCGGCTTTCCCTGGGCGCTTCCGGCCTATGTCTGGCTCGACACGCCGGTCATGCAGGCGGCGAGCTGGGCCGGGCCGTTCGGGTTGACGGTCATCACCCTGTTCCTGACGAGCTTACCGCTGACCGCGTTGGCAGAGCGGCGGATCGCGCCCGCGCTGGTGCCGTCGGCGCTGCTGGTCGCGCTCTGGACCTGGGGAGACTTTCGCACGCCGACGGATATGACCGTCTCACCGGACCGGCCGTTGATGCGTCTGGTGCAACCGAACGCGCCGCAGCACCTGAAATGGGAGCCGGGCTACCGCGAGGAGTTCTATCAGCGCGCGCTCGACGCGACCTCGGCGCCGCCGGACGTTCCCGGCGAAGACCCCGATCTGGTGATCTGGCCCGAGATGGCGGTGTTCTTTGTGCCTGGAGAGAATCCGGCCGAGGTTGCGCGTATATCCCAGGCCGCAGGCGGCGCGCCGGTCATCCTCGGCGCCTTTCATCGCGAGCAGCGCGCGGAAGGCGAGTTCCTGACCAACGCCTTTCACACGATCCTGCCCGGTGGGACCTTGGGGCCGCGCTACGACAAGCACCATCTGGTGCCGTTCGGCGAATACATGCCGCTCGTCGATCTGCTCGGCCAGCTCGGCCTGCCGGATTTCAGCAAGGGTGTGGGCTTTTCGCGCGGGGAGGGGCCGCGGACGCTGGAACTGCCGGGACTGCCGTCGTTCTCGCCGATCATCTGCTACGAGGCGATTTTTCCCTACGAAGCGGTCGGACCGGAGCGGCCGGGCTGGATCGCCCAGATCACCAACGACGCGTGGTTCGGGTCGTTCGCCGGGCCGCAACAGCACCTTGCCCAGGCCAGATTCCGGGCGGTCGAACAGGGTCTTCCCGTTGTGCGGGCAACGAACACGGGAATATCCGCAATGATTGATTCATATGGACGTATGGTTGCAAAGATAGAAATGCACAACTTTGACAGATTAGACGTAAGGTTGCCGGATGCATTACCGCCTACACTCTACAGTATAGTTGGCGATATATCTTGTATCCTGCTGGTCATCGGCATGGTTTTTTTCACGATTTTCCGGCATCGTTTATTCCACTTCGATTGACATCTGTTCAATTATTTTACTACGGTTAATCAGGGATCAGCGCTCGGGCGATTGTCCGAGAATGGGTGCTGGTGCGAGTTGGGGGTAACTGCGCGCCAAGTTCGAATACCGAAGCCAATGGTCAAGCCCTGGTTCACGTGCGTTCGGCTGGCGATGAGATGTGCGAGCGTCGTGCCATGAACGATACCTTGTTGCAGGACGAATGTGTCGCGGTGCTCCGGAAGGCGGGTGCGGGTGTGAGATCAGCAGACGACGTCGACGCATTTGTCGGAAGCCGCGTGCGCATCCGGCGGATGACCCTCGGGATCAGCCAGGAACAGCTCGGCGCTGCGCTCGGCCTTACCTTCCAGCAGGTCCAGAAATACGAGAAGGGCCAGAACCGGATCGGCGCGGGCCGGCTCTTCAGGATCGCGCAGATCCTCTCGGTCCCGGTGCAGTACTTCTATGACGGGCTGCCGACGGCCGACGCCGAAGAGGACACCGACGATGTCGCCGAGCGCACGGCCTCCGTGCAGGCCTTCCTCGCCTCGGCCGAGGGTCACGCGCTGTCGATGGCTTTCCTCAAGATCGACGACGTGCCGACCCGGCGCCGCATCGTCGATCTGGTAAGCACGATCGCTAAGGGTACAAACTGAGCTTCTGCGCCTTTTTCGGTCATTGACCGTCTGCGAAGCCCATGCCAAATGGGCGCCTTCCGGCCAAACCACCGCCGCGCGGACCTTTTCTGATACTCGAGGAGCGATTGCCCATGTCCCGGACCGACTACCTGTTTACTTCGGAGTCCGTCTCCGAAGGCCATCCCGACAAGGTCTGCGACCAGATCTCCGACACGATGATCGACCTGATCCTGTCGCGCGAGTCCGAAGCGCGCGTGGCCGTCGAGACCGCGGCGACGACGAACAAGGTCGTGCTGATGGGTGAGGTCAAGATCAGCCCCGAGAAGTCGGTGCGCGACGAGGAGTTCATCGAAGCCGCGCGTGAGACGATCAAGGACATCGGCTACATGCAGAAGGGCTTCCACTTCAACACCTGCTCGATCGACTGCTACATCCACGAACAGTCGGCCGACATCGCGCAGGGCGTGGACGCCGCCGACAACAAGGACGAGGGCGCAGGCGACCAGGGCATCATGTTCGGCTACGCGACGAACGAGACGCCCGAGCTGATGCCCGCACCGATCCAGTATTCGCACCGCATCCTGCGCCTGATGGCCGAGGCGCGCCATTCGGGGGCCGCGCCGGAACTCGGACCGGACTCGAAGAGCCAGGTCACCGTCGAATATCGCAATGGCGAACCGGCGCGCGCGCACACCATCGTCGTCTCGACCCAGCACGCCGAGGGCCTCGAGTCGCCCGACGTGCGCAAGATCATCGAGCCGTACGTCATGCAGGCGATGCCGGACGGCTTCGTCGATGACGACACGGTCTGGCACGTCAACCCGACCGGGCGCTTCGTGATCGGCGGTCCGGACGGCGACGCCGGGCTAACCGGGCGCAAGATCATCGTCGACACCTATGGTGGTGCGGCACCGCACGGCGGCGGCGCATTCTCGGGCAAGGACCCGACCAAGGTGGACCGCTCGGCAGCCTATGCCGCCCGCTACGTCGCCAAGAATGTCGTTGCCGCCGGTCTCATGGACAAGTGCTGCATCCAGCTCTCCTACGCGATCGGCGTGCCGGAGCCGCTGTCGATCCACATCGAGGATTACGGCACGGCCCACGCCGATCTGGCCAAGGTCGAACAGGCCATCCGCGACTCGATCAGCCTGACGCCGCGCGGGATTCGCACGCATCTCGGCCTCAACCGGCCGATCTACCGCCGCACGGCCGCCTATGGCCACTTCGGCCGCGAACCGGATGCCGAGGGCGGCTTCTCCTGGGAAAAGACGGACCTCGCCGGGGCGCTCAAGTCCGCGCTCTGAGGTGACGGGCGGCGCACCCCGCCGCTGTGCCCTCTCCCGTCCGGAGAGGGCCTGACCTTGTCCGCTCCCGAACGCGAGGACGGCGCGCCCTGGCGCAACTTCTATGGCCGGCGCCACGGCAAGAAGCTGCGCAAGGGGCAGGCGGAACTGCTCGAGACCCGTCTCAAGGATCTGGCACCGCCGGGGATCGGCTGGGACGAGAACCCTGAACGCAAGCCCCTAGACCTCGACGCCCTGTTTCCGGGCAAGCGGGAGATCTGGCTCGAGATCGGCTTCGGGGCGGGTGAACACGCCATCGCGCAGGCCGAGCGGAACCCGGACATCGCACTGCTTGCCTGCGAGCCGTTCATCAACGGGGTTGCAGCGCTGCTCGCGAAGATCGAGACGGCTGGCGTGACCAATCTCTCAGTCACCCGCGCTGATGCGCGCGACTTGATGGATGTCCTGCCGGAAGGCTCGATCGCGCGGGCCTTCCTGCTCTATCCCGATCCCTGGCCGAAGACGCGCCACCACAAGCGGCGGTTCGTGAACCCCGATCAGATGGACATGCTGGCGCGCGTGATGGCGTCAGGGGCGCATCTCAGGGTCGCCACGGATATCGCTGACTACGTGCGCCACACGCTGGAGGTCGTCGATCGCGACGCACGCTTTTACTGGTTGGCCGAGCGCCCCGGCGACTGGCGAGAACCGTGGGAGGACTGGCCGGGCACCCGCTACGAGGCCAAGGCGCTGCGCGAGGGGCGCAGGCCGCATTATCTCACATTCTGCAGGGTCTGACGCGGGGGCGTCGTGCGCGCCCGCACCTGGGTCGCGGACGGATCGGCGCCCGTCAGCGGGCCGCGAGGTCCGACACCTCGGCGACGTCGCGAACCGCCACCTCGATCTGAGCGCCAGTGCGCAGAAACTCGATCCGGTACGTCGTCTGGTCCTCGCGCTCGTCGGACAGGGTCAGCGCGTGGTGCTGACGGTCGCGTAAAGCGACGCGCGTGCGCAGGGTTTCTCCCTCCTGATCCGTGATCAGCACCGTGAGATCGAGCACCTCGTCGTGCACATTGTAAAACGCCACGACGCGCAGCGGCCCGGCTTCGATCATCGCCGTCTGGCTCGGCTGATCGAGACGCGCCAGCGGTTCGGCATGGAGCGGAGCGCCGTATCCCGGAATGGCGGCGAACAGGGCGGTGACGAGAATAAGAACGCGCAACATCGGATCACTCCTTTCGGATCGATGCTGCAAGACTACGTTCACACACCTTAAGAAACTGTGATTCCTGTCACACTCGCGAAAATCGGCTTTATAAAACGGCGAAACCGGTAAATCCGTCAGGCCGTCGCCGGGCGCCTTATTCTCCGGTGGTGAAGGAGGCGTTCAGGGTGGTCGCAGGCGCGCGGTGCATCTCGACCGTGTAGCCGTTGCGCCGGAACGTGTAGCGCTGGGGTCCGGCATCGTCGCCGGGTTCGCCGACCACGATGGTGTGGCTCTGGCCGTCGGAAAGCCGGACGCGGGTGCGGAAGATGCTGCCCGGATCGTCAGGTTCCGAGAACAGCATGGTCAGTTCCAGCATGTTGCCGTCGACTTCGAAGAACGCGGTCGCACTGGTTCCGCCGCTGGCAAGCCTTGCCGGCGCTCCTGGACGATCCAGCACGGTGCCTTCGCCGTTGGGACCCAAAGACATGAAGAGTCCAACGGCGACGAGTGCCGTACACGTCAATCCAATGACGAAACTCAAAAACCGTCGCATAGTGGGCAAAATGCCCCCGTTCCATCGAGTCCTATCGATTCCCCACCTAGCAAAACTTTAAGACATGAAAATCGGAAAAACTGCGGCAAGAAATCGTATATCCTGCCACATTTTTGCCACGGGCCGCCCACGCAGACAAGGAAGTTCGACCTCTAAAGCCGGGATAAATCACGACTTTTTTGAAATCACACGGATGACAAGGTTAATTCAACATCATAACTGTGGAAAATGGGGCATACTGGTGTGAACTCTGCTCCAGATTGAAACATGACGCGCGAGGCAACGATGAAACCAGATGTGACGGCCTTCTTCGACGAACCGACAAATACGGCAAGCTACGTGGTCCGCGACCCGGATTCGTCCGCCTGCGCGATCATCGATTCGGTGCTCGACCTCGACTATCTGGCCGGGCGCACGAAGACGACGGCGGCGGATCTGATCATCGAACATGTGACGTCGAACGGGCTTTCCGTCGAATGGATCCTCGAGAGCCACGTGCACGCCGACCATCTGTCCGGCGCGCCCTATCTGCAGGAACGCCTCGGCGGCAAGATCGGCATCGGCTCGGAGATCACCGTCGTGCAGGAGACATTCGGCAAGGTCTTCAATGCCGGGACCGAATTCGAGCGCGACGGCTCGGACTTCGATCAGCTCTTCCGGGAACAGGACCGCTTCCACATCGGCGGGCTCTCGGCCTCGGTGCTGCACACGCCGGGCCACACGCCGGCCTGCGTGACCTACGTGATCGGTGACGCGGCCTTTGTCGGCGACACGCTCTTCATGCCGGATTTCGGCACGGCGCGGTGCGACTTCCCCGGCGGGTCGGCGCGGCAGCTCTGGAATTCGATCCAGAAGATCCTCAGCCTGCCCGACGACACGCGGATCTTCACCTGCCACGACTACAAGGCGCCAGGGCGCGACGAGTTCGCGTGGGAGTCGACCGTCGGCGATCAGAAGGCCCGCAACAAGCACGTCGGCGGCGAGGCGTGCGAGGAGACCTTCGTGCAAATGCGCGAGGAACGCGACGCCCAGCTCAGCCTGCCGAAGCTGATCATCCCGTCGATCCAGGTGAACATGCGCGCCGGCAAGATGCCCGCGGCCGAGGACAACGGCACGCGCTACCTGAAGGTGCCGCTGAACACGCTCTGAGAGGTCACGCGAAGATGAAGTCGCTGGCCGAGAAGCTCTCGGCCTGCAGCGTGCGCTCGGTGTCGTTCACGCTGAGCGTTTCATCGCCGTAGTTGATCAGCGTCTTGCCGTTGGCGCGGGAGGCGATCGTCAGGTCGCCGTAGTCGATGTCGCCCCAGGCCGAGAGGTCGATCCGGTCGATACCGTCCTCGAAATCCTTGATCGAGTCCGTCTCGCCATCCGCCGCGATCTGGAAGATGTCGACGCCGCCGCGCCCGAACAGGTTGTCCCGCCCGCTCCCGTCCGACAGGATTTCGGCATCGTCGGTGCCGATCACCTTGTCATCCAGGGCGGAGCCGTCGATCCGCGGCAGCCGGTCGGTCGCGCCCCCCTGCGAGCGGAAAATGAAGCTGTCGCTCCCGAGCATGTCGGCCGAAAGCGTCCACGTTCCGTCATTGATGCTGAGCGACTCGCTCTCGAAGCGCAGGATCGTCTTGCCGGAACTGTGCGTGGCAAGCTCGAGTTCGCCGAAACTCCCGACACCCCAGGCCGACAGATCGATCCGGTCGATGCCGACCTGAAAGTCGCGGATCGAGTCCGCATCGCCGTCCGCATCCAGGATGAACACGTCAGCCCCGGCGAACCCAAACAGGTTATCGTTGCCGGCGCCGTCGAAGATCAGGTCGGCGCCTGACGTACCGTAGAGCTTGTCGTTGCCGTCCGTTCCCGCCGTCACCGCGTCAGGCGGCGGCGCGGGCAGCGGCATCGGCGCTGGCACCGGGGGTGCCGGATCGACGGGTTTCGCGCCCGGCACATAGGCGATGTCCTCGATCCGCCCGCGATCCTCGAGATGCCGCAGGATCGTCAGCGTCGCCCCGTCGGCAAAACTCAGGATCAGATCGGTCCCGCGCTCGGATATCTCGACATGATCGCTGGTGGCGCCGTGGATCTCCAGACGGTCGCCGAGGCTGAAGCCGCTGTCGTCGATGATGTCCGAGCCCTCACCGACGCGGTAGATGTAGGTGTCCGCCCCTTTGCCGCCGCCCAGAAAGTCGTCGCCCGACCCGCCGTCCAGCCGGTCGTAGTCGTTCCCGGCCAGCAAGGAATCGTCGCCGCGCCCGCCGAACAGCGCGTCCGAACCGCTGCTTGTCTCCAGCGTGTCGTCGCCGCGCCCGCCGAACACCGTGTCGTCGCCGCCTTTCGACTGGATGCGGTCATTGCCGATCAGGCCGAGCAGATTGTCGGCCAGCCCCGTGCCCGTGACCGTCTCGTCGCCGTAGCCTTCCGGGGTCGCGCCGAGCAGGCCCGGCTGCGCCATAAGCTCAGCGACACCGAGCGTCTGGTCGTCAAAGACGATCCGGTCATTCGGGTTCGCCGCAGCACCCTCGATCCAGACCGTCCTTCCCGCACCGTCCGAAATCAGCAGGGCGTCCTCGACACGGCTGATCTCGGCCGCGCTTCGCAGCAACCCCGTCAGCACGATCTCGTCGACCCCAGTCGAGCCGCGCTGATCGATCAGCCGGTCGCCCGCGGTCGCCGCGATCTCGTAGCGGTCATCGCCATCGCCGCCGATCAGCAGATCCCGCCCTGCGGTCGAGATCAGGACGTCATCGCCAGCGCCGCCGTTCAGCGAGTCGTCCCCCGTCCCGCTCTCGAGCCGGTCGTCTCCGGCACCGCCCTCCAGCCGATCCATCCCGGAGCCGCCGAAGATCTGATCCGCACCGTCGCCGCCGCGCACCAGATCGCTGTCGTCGCCACCGCTCAGCGTGTCGTCCCCCGCGCCACCGAAGACCGAGTCATTGCCGCGTTCGCCGAACAGCCGGTCCTGATCGGCGCCGCCATAGATCACGTCGTCCTTGTTGCCGCCATCGACGTAGTCGTTGCCATCGCCGCCATAGAGCAGGTCGGCGAATTTCGCGCCGACCAGATTGTCGTCTCCGCTGTCGCCGTGGAACGTGTGCTCGACCCAGCCGCCGCCGACGAAGAGATCATCGCCCGCACCGCCGCGGAAATTGCCCGACGTGTAGCCCGTGTAGAAGACGTTGTTGCCGGAGTTCCCGATGACCGAGATCTGGCCGATCGTGTTGTCGGGCTGGGTGGCGTAGAACCGCTCGACATGCTCGGGCATCAGGTAGGTTTCCGAGCCCATGTAATAGACGCTGTCGAAACCGCCCGTCGCCGTCTCGACGATCTCGGTGCCGTTGCCGAAGACATGATACTTGTCGTCACCGTCGCCCAGCGCGATCTGAGCGTTCTGCGCCGAGGCCACGCCGTTGTCGTTGCCATCGGTGCCGGTCAGCACCGTGACCGTCTCGTCGATCACCGCACCGGCCTCGCGCGCCGCGTCGAGCAGGCTCTCGCGCAGCGACAGGGCAAGTTCGGCATGACGCGGATCGGTCGCGAGGTTGACGATCTGGCCGGGGTCGCGAACGACGTCGTAGAGCTCCTCCGAGCCGTCCTGATACCGGATGTAGCGGTAGTCGCCCTCGCGGATCGCGAAGCTGCCATACATCGACGTCAGCGCGGGCTTCTCGACATAGCCCTCGCCGTTACCGGTGACGAAGCTCATCAGCGACTGGCCGACCAGATCCCCGGGCACGGCGGTTCCCGTGAGGTCGAGCATCGTCGGCATGATGTCCATCAGCGAGACCGGTGTCGACACGGTCTTCCCGCCGTCGAGATCCGGATGATAGATCATCAGCGGCGCCTTGGCGGACTCCTCCCACAGCGTGAACTTCACCGGGTGATCCTTGGCGCCGAGCTGATAGCCGTGGTCGGAGTAGACGACGATGGCGGTGTCTGAGGCGTGCTCCGACGCGGCCAGCGCATCGAGGAAGCGCCCGACCTCGGCGTCCATGTGCGTGATCGACGCGAGATACCCCTGCACGTTCGCCTTCCACGCATCGAGGTTCGAATAGGGTTCCTCGCCGCGCGGCTGCGCCATGAACTGCTGCGCGAAGGCCGGGGTGTCGCTCAGGTCGCCGTTGACCCAGGTCTCCGGGATCTGGATCTGGTCCGCCGGGTAGAGATCGAAATACCGGGCCGGATTGTAGTACGAGGTGTGCGGATGATCGAACCCCAGCGCCAGCAGGAACGGCTTGTCGGATGGCGCGCGGTCGAGAAAATCGATCCCGAACTCTGCCACGTCATAGTCGTTGAAGTCGGAATCGGCACCCTCATAGGCCCATTTCTTGCCGGCATCGGTCAGTGTGCGTTCGGCGGTCAGCGTGTTGCGGGTGATCACGACCGGCTCCGAGAACGCCTGCTGGACGCCCTCGGTCCCGCCCTTCGAGTGGAACACCTTGCCGGCCGAGACCGCATGGTAGCCGTTGTCGCGGATCATCGCGGGCCAGGTCTCCGACGGGTCGACCACGTCGAACAATCCGGTGAAATTGTCGTGCACGCCGGTCTCGAACGCGGTCTTGCCGGACATCGTCGCGGCGCGCGACGGCGCGCAGATCGCGACGGCCGCATAGGCGTTCTCGAAATTCACCGATTGACCCATCAGACGGTCGAGATTCGGCGTCTCGATCGTCACGCCGAAGCTGTCGCGAAACTGATCAAACGCAAAAAGATCGTCGATCGCGATGAACGCGACATTTGTCCCCGGCATACTGTCCCCGTCGTCGATTTTTTCGAGAGCCACTGCCGTCTCGAAGTCTCACACCCGATCCCCGCTTCGCCGCGATCTGTGGCAAAAAATTGATGGCGCTCGCCTTAATTCGCGCATACGGCGACTCGTCTGTTTCGCTTTGAAACAGCGATTGCCGCGCCGGAAAATCATGGGATTGCGCTGGCGTGACGGGTGTTCCGCGCCGGAAATCGCAGCTACGGTCTGCCTCAATTCCTCATTTCTTCGCAGGGACGCCGCCGTGAAGACGACACCATTCTGGCACGAAGCTGCCCCGCCCCGCCCCACCTCCGATAGAACCTGTCCGGAACGCGCCGAAATCGCGATTGTCGGCTCCGGATTTACCGGATTGTCCTGCGCGTTGGCGCTCGCCGAATCAGGGCGCGACGTCGTGGTGATCGACAAGGGGCCGCCCGGGGCCGGTGCCTCGACGCGCAATGGCGGGATGATCGGCTGGGGCCACAAGGCCTCGATCGCGTCGCTGGCCCGGCGTTACGGCGAGGCGCGCGCCAAGGCCATGCTGACCGAGGCGCGGGTCTCGCTGGACTTCACGACCGAGCTGATCAAGACGCTGCCGGTCGACGCGCTGCACCGCCAGACAGGGCGGTTTCTGGGCGCGGGATCGCCGCGCCATTTCGAGCGTCTGGCCGAGTGGAGCGAGCAGGAGGCCCCGGCGCTCGGCATGGAGGCCGTTATCGTCCCGAAGGCCGAGCAGGGGAGCTACATCTCGACCGATCTCTACCAGGGCGGGCTCTATCTGCCGCAGCACGGTGGCCTGCATCCGGCGCTCTTCCACAAGGGGCTTCTCGAAGCGGCCGAGGCCAAGGGCGCCGCGGTGATCGACCATTGCCCGGTCGTGCGGGTCGAGGGCGATGCCGAGGGCTGGACCATCCACCACGCGCACGGCACGACTTCGGCCGAGCATCTGGTCTATGCCGGCAACGGCTATACCGGCGGTCCGGGCGGCCCGTTCAACCGGATGGCCCGGCGGCTGATCCCGATCCCGTCCTACATCATCGCGACCGAACCGCTCGGCGAGAACCGGATGCGCTCGCTGATCCCGCAGGGCAGCATGATCGTCGAGACGCGCGCGCAGCACTCCTATTTCCGGCCCGATCCATGGGGCGAGCGCCTGCTCTACGGCGGCCGCGCCTCGCTCAACGTGCTCGACGAGCATCTCTCGGCGCGGCGCATGCGCGACATCATGCTGTCGGTGTTCCCGGATCTCGGCGACGTGGCGCTCACCCATTCCTGGCGCGGCTATGTCGCCTTCACCTTCGACGGAGCCCCGCATGTCGGGCAGGCCGAGGGGATCTGGTATGCCTGCGGCTACAACGGGTCAGGCGTCGCGATGTCTCCCTATCTCGGCTGGCGGCTGGCCCAGAAGATCCTCGGGACCGATCAGGGCGAAACCGGTTTCGATCCGGTGCCATTCAAGCCGCAGGCCTTCTATGGCGGAAACCCGTGGTTCCTGCGCGTCGTCGAGATGTGGATGAAGGCCAGGGACCGGATCGAAGGCGTTCAGGCGGTCCGCCGGAGATCATGATCCAGAATAAATGTCAAAAATATATTTAGTGTAGCATCTGGTACAGCTTCGACTCGCGCCCGCATGGTCAAACCGGGTCATCGAAAACAAACGGTGACAGGAGAAACCATGATGAACACCCGCGATCACAGCCCGGACACCTGCGAGGTCGCCCGGCAAGGCCCCGCGAAGCGGCGCCCGAGAAAATCCTCTGACGACACCGAACTGACCGATGTCGAACTGGCACGGCGCGGCAGCACACCGGATGCGCTGACCATCATCGATCCCTTCGCGGCGAGGGTGCGCTTGCGTCGGCTTTCGGACGGCGCGGATATCCTCTGACCGGGGCATCCGACACCCCCCCTGTGACAGCCGGTCATGATCATGGTATCCTTTGGGCGACGGATTGTGCCGTGCGGCGCGCATTCAGGCGCCGGGAATGGAAGGACGATTTCATGAGCGATCAGGACAAGCGCCCCGAAAACATCGAAGATGCGGACCTCGACGAGGTTCAGGGCGCAGGCAGCATCATTTCCAAGGTCGACGACCCCGCCGTAGCGGAATTTCAGAGTTCGGATTTCAAGTCCGCCAAGGGCGCGAACAATGGCGAAGGCTGGAACGTGAAGGCGAACGCCATGGGCAACGCTGGCAACGGGTTCCACGGCTCCGATTTCAATGCCTCGAAGGGCGCGATGGGCAATAGCAGCCGCTAAGCCGCACCCGATCGAAATCTCACGATGCCGGCGCGCCGTTTTCCCGTGCCGCCCTCGGCCCGCCCCGCGCGCGAGGCCGGGTTTCTCGCGGGCTTTACCCTCGACACGCTGATCGCGCCGAGTTACCGGCCGAACTTTCTCCGCGATCACTGGGACCGGACGCCCCTGGTCCTGAACCGGCGCCTCAGGCGATTCTACACCGGCCTTTTGACGATGGACGAGGTCGATCAGGCCATGGCCTCGGGGCGCGGAGAGTTGTCCTGCGTCGATGCCCGGGACGGCAAGGGCAGAACCTGGCTCTTCACCGACGGGAATCCGGCCCGGCCCGCGACGGACGCCCTGCTGTCGCGCGTCGCAGACGGTGCGACTCTGATCATGGACAATGCGCAGCGCGTCCTGCCGGGGCTCGGACGGATGTGCCGCCTGCTGATGTCCCAGACCGGCCACGCCTGGCACTGCAATCTCTACGCGACGCCGCCCGGCGGGCAGGGCTTTGACGGCCATGTCGACGACACCGGCGTCTTTATCTTGCAGGTCCAGGGCCAGAAGACGTGGTGGTTCGGCAACGAACAGATTGCCCGGCCGCTGGCGGGAGAGGGCGGCCGTGATGCGCCGGACGGATGGCTTGACGAGGCACAGCAAGCGGTTCTGGCGACCGGAGACATGCTCTATCTGCCGCGCGGCGTTCCCCACGCGGCAGCGGCGAGCGATAGCTCGGACGAAGGCTCGCTTCACGTCACGCTGACCGTCTCGGAGGCGAGTTTCGCGGACATCGCAGGTGTCGAGGCCGAAACACTGGGCGACGACGATGCGCTGCGCGATTTGGCACCGATCGGTTTCCACGAAGACCGAGAAGGGCTTGCCTCGGCCCTCTCTGAGCGATGGACGGGAGACGCGACAGAGGCGGTCGAGGCGTTCCTGATGCGTCAGGCCTCCCGCTTCCAGCCCGAGTTCAAAGGCCGCCTCGCATCCGCGCTGAAACCGAAACCGGTGACCGATGCGACCGAGACCGCACCGCGCGATGACCTGTTCTGGCAAATCGGAGCGCCAGCCGGAGAAGAAGGCGTCCGCGCACTCGTCTGCGGACCGGTGCATCTGCGGTTCGCCGAACGCGCCGAGCCTGCCCTCCGCGCCCTGCTGACGATCCGGACCATGGTCGCCGACCTGCCGGGCGCGTTGGCCGAAACGGACCGGGCAGCGCTCGCCGGGATGCTGCTGGACCATGCCTTGATCAACCGGCGGGCCGGTTGACAGCCATCCGGGCATCCGGCAGCAAAAGTTCCATGCAGGCGCTTCACCCCGTCGGACACGTCATCGGGCGGCTCAGCATCGCGCTGGGCCTCGCCATGCTTTTGCCCGCGATGCTCGACTGGTCCGATGACGACCCGGGCTGGCGCGGTTTTCTGATCGCCGCCACCATGACGATGGTCGGCGGGGCCGCGCTCGCGCTGCTCTGCGTGACCCGGCGCGGCGAGGGCCTCGACCGGCGCCAGGCGGTCCTGCTCACGGTCATGGTCTGGGTCGTGCTGCCGATCTTCGGCGCGCTTCCCTTCGTCTTCGGTCCGCCGAACGCAACCTACACCGATGCGTTCTTCGAGGCGATGTCGGGCCTGACGACGACGGGTGCTACGGTGATGACCGAACTCGACGACGCGCCGCGCGGCATGCTGCTCTGGCGCGCCATGCTGCAATGGTTCGGCGGCGTCGGGATCGTCGTGGTCGCGATGGTCTTCCTGCCGGTCCTGAAGATCGGCGGGATGCAGTTCTTCCGCACCGAGAGCTTCGACCTGATCGGCGATATCCTGCCGCGCGCGGCCGAGGCGGCAACGCAGCTCAGCCAGATCTACGTCGCGCTGACGGTCGCCTGCATCATCGGCTATTCCGCTGCGGGCATGGAGATTTTCGACGCGATCTGCCACGCGATGACGACGGTCTCGACCGGGGGCATGGGCAACTACGACGCGTCCTTCGGCGCGTTCGAGCCCACGGCCCAGTATGTCGCGGTGATCTTCATGATGCTGGCGGCACTGCCGTTTCTGCGGCTGATGCAGCTTTCGCGCGGGCAGGCTGGCCCGATCTGGCGCGACACGCAGATCCGCGGGTTTCTGGCCGTCATCGGCGTCGCCGCGGCAGCGATGATCGCCTGGCAGATCCAGCACGACAACCGCGCCTTCGAGCCCGCGCTCCGGGCCTCGCTGTTCAATGTCACGGCCATCCTGACGGGCACCGGCTACGCGTCAGAGGATTTCTACCGCTGGGGCGGATTTCCCGTCTCGTTGTTCTTCATCCTGGCGCTGATCGGCGGGTGCGCCGGTTCAACCTCGTGTTCGGCCAAGGTGTTTCGCTACCAGATCCTGTTCGAGGCCCTGCGCATCCAGCTTCGCCGCATCCATTCGCCGAACGGAATCCACCAGTTGCGTTATCAGGGCCGTCTGGTCGATCCGGACGTCCTGTCCTCGGTGATGGGCTATTTCTTCATATTCGTGTCGGCGCTGGCGGCCTGGGCCGTGCTGCTGTCGCTGACGGGGCTCGACACGATCACGTCGATCTCCGGGGCGGTTGCCTCGCTGGCCAATGTCGGACCGGGACTGGGCGACACCATAGGACCCGGCGGCAACTATGCCGAGGTCAACACGGCGGCGAAATGGATTCTCGCTGCGGGAATGCTGCTGGGCCGTCTTGAATTTCTCTCGGTGCTGGTCCTGTTCACCCGGGTGTTCTGGACGCGCTAGGCCGTGCCCAGTTTCGGCTTTTCTTGCGCTCAGCCAGCCAGCAGCGCCGTCGCAATTGCCCGGCCGCTGTCAAACGCGCATTCGACGCGCGGGCCGAGAGCCCAGTCGCCACCGGCATAGAGATTGCCGCGTTGCAGGAATGCCCGGCCGAGCGGCGTCGTGACCATCGCGTACCGCCACCGGTGCCCCGCGATGTAGGTCGGTCGGGGCAGGGGGCCGAGGTCGTCCCGAAGCATCGCGAACAGGCGATCGGCGGCCTCCGGCTTCTCCAGTTCCAGGTTTGCCGCACTCCACGCCGGAGAGGCATGGACCACCCAGGCCTCGCCCGCGCGCCGGGGCTTCGTGCCGTTGCGTGCGATCCATGCGAGATCGCCGTCCGTCCGGCGGGACACCCAGCCCGGATCTTGCGCCTCTTCGAAACCGAGCATCAGCGACCAGCAGGGTGCCATCTCGACAGGGCCGAGAGCGTCGGCGAAGCCATGCGGACCGAGCAGGCTCCGCGTCTGCGGGACAGGTGCCGTGCAGACGACCACGTCGGCATCGATCTGCCCGTCATCATGGTCCAGCACCCAGCCTGCGCCTTTTGCAGAAACCGACCGGATCTCGATGCCGTAGCGGATGTCGAGCCCCGCTGCCATGTGTTTTACAAGCCCCGACATGCCCGGCAGCCCGACATAGTGAGGGTCGTCCGCCCCGGACCCGTCCTGCCAGGCCGCGACGGCTCCGGCATCGACCGCGCTGTCCACGACGGTGCGAAACGCCTCGCCCCGCGCTGTGAAGTACTGCGCCCCGTGGTCGAAGGTGAAGCCGTCCGCGCGCCGGGTCGACATGCGCCCGCCGGGGCTGCGGCCCTTGTCGACGACGACGGGCGAAAGGCCTGCATCGGCGAGCGCATGAGCACATGCGACGCCGGCTACCCCGGCGCCGATGATGACGATGTTCCCGTCTGCCAAGTGCTACGCCGCCGGGTCCAGGCACCAGCGCAGAATGCCTTTCTGCACGTGCAGACGGTTCTCGGCCTCGTCGAAAACCAGCGATTGTGGGCCGTCGAAAACCTCCGAGGTGACCTCTTCCTCGCGGTGGGCCGGCAGACAGTGCATGAAGACCGCGTCTTCGCGCGCCTTGCCCATCAGCTCTGACGTCACCTGATAGGGCTTTAGCTGATTGTGGCGCCGGTCGCGCGACGAGATATCGTCGTGCATCGAGAGCCACGTGTCGGCCAGCACCAGTGCGGCACCATCGACCGCGCGGTCGACATCGCGTTCGACCGAGACATGGCCGTTGGCATAGGACATCACGCCGGGGTCGGGGTCCAGGGTCTCGGGCCCGGAGAACACCAGTTCGAAATCGAACGCCACGGCGGCGTGGGCGAACGAGTTGAACACGTTGTTGCCGTCGCCCGTCCAGACGACCTTGGCGCCCTTGATCGGGCCGCGATGTTCCTCGAACGTCATCACGTCGGCCATGATCTGGCAGGGATGGCTGGAGTTCGTCAGACCGTTGACCACCGGCACGGTCGCGGCCTCGGCCAGTTCGTCCAGCGTTTCCTGCTTGAACGTCCGGATCATGATCGCATCGACGAAGCGCGACAGCACGCGGCCGGTATCGCCGACCGTCTCGCCATGACCGAGCTGCAGTTCCGAGCCCGAAAGCACCATGGTCTGACCGCCCATCTGGCGCACGCCGACATCGAACGAGATGCGCGTCCGGGTCGACGGCTTCTCGAAGATCAGCGCAACGATGCGGTCCCTGAACGGCTGTTCGGCATCCGGCGTGAGCTTGGGCAGCCCCGCGCGGGCCTGCTTGATGCGGATCGACTCGTCGAGAATCCCCCGGAGGTCCTCCGGGGGGATTCCATCGAGATCCAGAAAATGCCGGCCGGTCATGCCGCGGCCTGGGCCTTTTCGCGAACGGTGTGGCACGCGCTGCCAAGTCGCTCGACACAGGCGCCGAGCTCTTCGTCCGTCACGTTCAGCGGCGGCAACAGACGCACCGTGTTCTCGGCCGCCGGAACCGTCAGCATCCCGGCATCGTAGGCGGCGTTGACGATGTCGATGGCGGCGGCGCCTTCCTTGAAGCGCACGCCGAGCATCAGGCCCTCGCCGCGCACCTCCTCGATCAGGTCGTCATAGGTGTCGGTCAGTTCCGCCAGCCGCTGGCGCAGCAGACCGGCCTTGCGCTTGACCTCGTCAAGGAACCCCGGCGCGAGGATCTCGTCCAGCACGGCCGAGCCGACAGCGCAGCCGAGCGGATTGCCGCCATAGGTCGAACCGTGCGTGCCCGGGACCATGCCGCAGGCTGCGTCCTCGGTGGCGAGACAGGCGCCGATCGGGAAGCCCCCGCCGATGCCCTTGGCGACGCCCATGATGTCCGGCGTCACGCCGGTCTGCTCATGGAAGAACAGCGTGCCGGTCCGGCCGACTCCGCACTGGATCTCGTCAAAGATCAGCAACAGCCCATGCGCGTCGCAGAGTTCGCGCAACTCGCGCAGGAAGGCCTTCGGGACCGGCTTGATGCCGCCCTCGCCCTGCACCGGCTCGATCATGATCGCCGCCGTTTGCGCGCCGATGGCCGCTTCGACGGCCGCGCGGTCGCCGAACGGGACCTGCTTGAACCCCGGCAGAAGCGGGCCGAACCCGTCAACGAGCTTGGGGTTCATGTATGCCGACGAGATCGTGCCGAGGGTCCGCCCGTGAAAGGCGCCCTCGAAGGTGATGATCTCGATCCGCTCCTGATGGCCCTTCGCGTCGAAGTGCTTGCGCGCCATCTTGATGGCGAGTTCCATCGCCTCGGCGCCCGAATTGCAGAAGAACATCGTGTCGGCGAACGTGTGCGCGACGAGCTTGTCGGCCAGTTCCTTCTGGCGCGGGATGTCGTAGAGGTTCGAGACGTGCCACACGCGTCGCGCCTGCGTCTCCAAAGCCTCGACGAGCTTCGGATGGGCATGGCCAAGGCAGTTCACGGCAATGCCTGCGCCGAAGTCGAGAAACTTCTCGCCTTCCGCAGTCATCAGCCAGGCGCCTTCACCCCGCTCGAATTCGAGCGGTGCCCGTGCATAGGTTGGCATAACGGGCGCGATCACGGTCGTGTCTCCTCTGGTTTGGCCGTTCGCAGTGGCCGGAAAAGAAAAACACCCCGCAGGCAGCATGCCCGGGGGCGATGCCGATTTATGCGGGATCGGACCGGATTAGTCAATTCGGGGTTGACCGGCCGGACCCGTGGCGCGAACTGAGAGAATAGCGAGATTTCGGAGGTTCAGATGGAACGCGTGATCCTGATCCGGCATGGCGACGACCCGCCCGATGACCGCGTGGCGCTCTGGATGGAGGGCAAGGGCGTGCCCTACGAGATCATCCGGCCCTATCTCGGCGAAGCGCTGCCCGAGGTCGACGGCTCGGTGCTCGGCTCGGTGGTCTACGGCGGCAAGTTCGACGTGTTCCGCGAGGACATCTATCCGTTCCTGCACCAAGAGAACGTCTGGGTCGAGGGCTGCCTGAAGGCCGAGACCCCGCTGCTCGGCATCTGTCAGGGATCGCAGACCATGGCGCGCGTCATGGGCGCTGCATGCGGGCCGCTGGAGCCCGAGGTCTACGAGTTCGGCTATTACGAGATCGAGCCGACGGCGGCGGGCCGCGAGGTGATCCCGGCGGGTCTGCATGTGGTGCAGGCGCACTACCACGGCTTCGACATTCCGGCCGGGGCCGAGCGGCTCGCCTCCTCGGCGCTGTTCCCGAATCAGGCGATGCGCGCGGGGCCGAACGCCTACGGTTTCCAGTTCCATGCCGAGGTGACGGAGCCGGTGTTCCGGCGCTGGCAGAACGGCGACTGGGCGCTGTTCGGCAAGCCGGGCGCGCAGACCCGCGCGGAACAGGACGACCTGCTGCCGGTGCATGACCCAGTGATGGGGGCCTGGTTCGACGGGTTTCTGGATCGTCTGTTCGTGGGGCTGCCGGAGCGGGCCCGGGATACGGTCGCGGCCGGATAAGCCCGGCGGTTGTGCCGTTTCACGGCGGTTGCCGACCCGTCATGCGGACTAGGGCTTGAGCTTGTAACCTGTCTGCAGCCAGCGCAACGCGAGCAGCCAGAGAGCGACGTTGACGACCAGCGTGACGGCGAGCCCGGTCCATGGGCTGGCATCGCTGACGCCGATCGATCCGAAGCGGAAACCGTCGATCAGGTAGAAGAACGGGTTCACGTGGCTGACCGCGCGAAAGGCCTCGGGCAGGGCGCTGATCGAATAGAACGTGCCGGACAGGAAACTCAGCGGGGTGATGACGAAATTGGTGATCGCCGACATCTGGTCGAAGCGCTGGGCATGGATCGATGCGAGCAGACCGAGCAGGCCCATCATCACCGAGCCTGACAGCGCGAACCACAGCATCCAGAGCACGTTCTGCGGCGCGATCCCGGCCCAGGGAAAGATCACGGCCATCACCACGCCCGCGCAGACCGCACCCCGGATCAGGCCGCCGGCGATGTAGCCGACGAGGATCTCGCCGGCGCTCAGCGGCGGCATCAGCGTGTCGACGATATTGCCCTGGATCTTGGCGATCATCACCGAGGACGATGTGTTCGCGAAGGCATTCTGGATCACGGTCATCATCAGCAGGCCCGGTGCGAGAAACTGCTCGAACGGGACGCCCTGAACCTCGCCGCGGCGCGACCCGAATGCGATGGTGAAGACAACCATGAAGAGCGCCGACGTCGCCACGGGCGCGAGCACGGTCTGCGACCAGACGCTCAGGAAACGCCTGACCTCGCGCTCGATCAGGGTGTAGAGGCCGAGCCAGTTCGTGCGACCGAACCGTCGCTCGCCCATCCCGCGCATCGGGCGGCTCGCAGAGGAAGGATCGGTGTCGGGCATGCAGAATTCCTGGTCCGGTAGGCTTGCGCGGCGGCGCGCCGCCTTGTAACGCACGTCTCGCTTCCTAAGATAGAGGGTCACTTGCCCGCAGCCGGATTTCTGCGATCGCCGCGCCGGGCCAAATTTGGAGAGGCGAATGTCCTGGACCGATGAGCGCGTCGAGAAGCTGAAGGAACTCTGGACCGAGGGGATGAGCGCGAGCCAGATCGCCAAGGTCCTCGGCGGCGTGACGCGCAATGCGGTGATCGGCAAGGTGCACCGGCTGGGGCTGTCGAACCGCTCGGGCGGTGACGACTCCAAGCCCAGCGAGGCGCCCAAGGCGAAAGCCGCGGCAGCCCCGAAAGCGGCACCCGAGCCCGCCAAGCCCGCGGCTCCCGAGCCCGTGAAGGCCGAAGCGCCCGCGCCGGCACCGGTTGTGCGCCGGACCCCGCCGGTGATCCGCGACGCGACCCAGCCGCGCGCGCCGGGCGCGCCGACGCCCGAGGAAGAAGCCGCCCGCGCGACGCTGGCCGAGATCGAGAAGTTTGCGAAGCGCATTCCGCTGCTCGATCTGACCGAGCGGACGTGCAAGTGGCCGATCGGCGACCCGACGGAGGAGAGCTTCGCGTTCTGCGGTCTCGAATGCGTGCCGGGCAAACCCTATTGCGAATACCATGTGGCGGTGGCCTTCCAGCCGATGTCGTCGCGCCGCGACCGGGCCCGCGCGAGCCGCTGAGGCGGAAGCGCCGGGACCGCGTGTCAAAATGCGCGCGCTGATGCGCGCACGCCTTTGTTTGCGCGCGGAGGAAATCCCAACTTCGCCAATCCTGCGGATCGGCTGCGTCCGGATTTCGGCCGCACGCCTGCGCGCCGCCGCCGGTGCACTGATGTTGGCCGCGGCCGGAACCGGCCCCGCGATCGCGGCGGACACGTGGCCGGTGATGGCCATCCCGAAGGTCAAGCCTGAGGTGCCGGCCTCTGCCTCTGGCGGGTACGACACGGCCCGGATCTGCACGCTCATCAAGGAGAATGCCCGCGACTACGGTGTGCCGAAGGAATTCTTCGCCCGGCTGATCTGGAAGGAAAGCCGGTTCGACATCAAGGCGCTCAGCCCGGTCGGTGCCCAGGGGATCGCGCAGTTCATGCCCGCGACGGCCAAGGCGCGCGGACTGAAGGACCCGTGGGACCCGGTGCAGGCGCTGCCGGCCTCGGCCTCGTTTCTGGCCGATTTGCGCGAGCAGTTCGGCAATTTCGGTCTTGCCGCGGCGGCCTACAATGGCGGGCCGCACCGGGTCGAGCGCTGGCTTGCCAGGGGCGGGCGGCTGCCCGGCGAAACCGTGGACTACGTGCAGTCGATCACCCATCGGCCGGTCGAGTGGTTCCGCAAGACCTCCCGCGAGATCGAGTACAAGCCGCTGGAGAAGGGCAAGAGCTTCGACGAGGGCTGCCGCGCCCTGCCGATCATCGCGACGCGCGCGATGGGACGGGTCGCAAGGGCGCCCTGGGGGGTCCAGGTCGCGGCGGGCATTTCGCATCGCGCCGCGCTGAAAGCCTTCAGCCGGGCGCGGGCGCGCGCCCGATCGGTGATCGGCGGCCGCGGAGCGATCGTCGTGCGATCGCGCAAGGTCTCCGGACGCAGGCTCTATTCCGCGCGGGTCGGTGCAAGCAGCCGCAAGGCGGCGCGTCGGCTCTGCGCGCGGATCCGGCGCGTCGGCGTGAACTGCGTGGTGCGCCGCAACTAGGCGCTGCGCGGTCACCTGCGGCGCGACGGGAAGGAGGCTCGCTTTTCCCGGTCCCCTCGTCTAAGACGCGCCCCGCGATACCCACCCGATGTCGAGAGGCGATCCCGTGCCCGACCTGTTGCTCGAGCTGTTTTCCGAGGAGACCCCGGCGCGGATGCAGAGCCGTGCGTCCGTCGATCTCAAGAAGCTGGTGACCGACCACATGGTCGAGGCGGGTCTGACCTATGCCGGCGGCCGGGCGTTCGCGACGCCGCGCCGTCTGACGCTGGCGCTGTCGGACCTGCCCGCGGTCACGCCGGACACCGTCGAGGAACGCAAGGGGCCGCGCACCGACGCGCCCGAGAAGGCGCTGGCCGGGTTCCTGCGCTCGACCGGGCTGGAGAAGGACCAGCTCGAGGTGCGCGACGACAAGAAGGGTCAGGTCTGGTTCGCGGTGATCCGGCGCAAGGGGCGTCCGGCGGCCGACGTCATCGCCGAGGCCGTGGAGCACGCAGTGCGCAACTTCCCCTGGCCGAAATCGATGCGCTGGGGGGCCGGGTCGCTGCGCTGGGTGCGGCCGCTGCATTCGATCCTCTGTGTGCTGAGCGACGAGGCCGGGTCCGAGACCGTGCCGCTGGAGATCGACGGCATATCGTCGGGCGATGTCACCTACGGTCACCGCTTCCATGCGCCGGAGGCGATCAGGGTTTCGACCTTCGACGACTACGTCGCCAAACTGGAAGCGGCGAAGGTCATCCTCGACCCGGTGGAACGGACCGCGCGGATCGAGGCGGACGCGCAGAACCTCGCCTTCGCGCAGGGGCTGGAGGTCGTGCAGGACAAGGGTCTGCTGGCCGAAGTTGCCGGGTTGGTCGAGTGGCCGGTCACGCTGATGGGGGAGATCGGCGAGGCGTTTCTCGATCTGCCGCCGGAGGTACTGCAGACCTCGATGAAGGAGCATCAGAAGTTCTTCTCGGTGCGCAATCCGAAGACCGGGCGGATCGAGCGCTTCGTCACGGTCGCCAACATCGAGGCGGCCGATGGCGGGGCGACGATCCTGGCCGGGAACGGCAAGGTGCTGGCGGCGCGGCTGTCGGATGCGAAGTTCTTCTGGGAGAACGATCTGCGCACGGTCAAGACGGGCGGCATGGCAGCGCTTGCCGAACCGCTGAAAGCCGTGACGTTCCACAACAAGCTGGGCACGCAATGGGAGAGGATCGAGCGGATCGCGGCGCTGGCAGCCGGGATCGCGCCGTCGGTCGGCGCCGACCCGGAGACGGCGCGTGCGGCCGCGATGGTCTGCAAGGCGGATCTGAGTTCCGAGATGGTCTATGAGTTCCCGGAACTTCAGGGCACCATGGGCCGGTACTATGCCGAACATGGCGGCTTGGCCCCGGAGATCGCTGCCTCCTGCGAGGCGCATTACGCGCCGCTCGGGCCGTCCGACGATGTGCCGTCGGAGCCGGTGAGCATCGCCGTGGCGCTGGCCGACAAGATCGACATGCTGACCGGGTTCTGGGCGATCGACGAGAAGCCGACAGGGAGCAAGGACCCGTTTGCGCTCAGGCGCGCGGCGCTCGGCATCATCCGGATCTGCCTGGGCAACGAGATCCGGCTCCGGCTCGGAAGCACGATCGACGGCCATGAGCCCTATGTCATGGTCGGCATTCCGACGCCGGAAGGGGAAGCGCTCGAGTCGATCTCCGGCGCGATCCCGGGTTTCAAGGACATGCTCGACAGCTTCAAGGCGTCGCCGTTCGGCGGGCTGATCGAGGGCGAACTGCTGGAGCGAAAGCTGGCAGAGCACGGCGGCAATTCGCAGAACCTGATCGAGTTCATGGCCGACCGGCTGAAGGTCTTCCTCCGCGATCAGGGTATCCGGCACGACGTGATCCAGGCCTGTTTCGATCTTGGCGGGCAGGACGATCTGGTGCTGCTGGTCAACCGGGTGCGGGCACTGCAGGCGTTCCTCGATACCGAGGACGGCGCAAATCTGCTGGCCGGATACAAGCGGGCGTCGAACATCGTCGCGGCCGAGGAGAAGAAGGACGGGGTCGAGTATTCCGGCGGCGCGGAACAGAAGTTCGCCGAGCGGGACGAGGAGCGCGCGCTGTTCGCGGCACTCGATGCCGCCGAGCCGGAGATCGCGCGGGCGCTGGAGGCCGAGGATTTCACCGCGGCCATGGGCGAGATGGCCAAGCTGCGCGCGCCGATCGATGCGTTCTTCGATCAGGTCACGGTGAATGCCGAGAACCAGATTGTCCGGCGAAACCGGCTGTGCCTGCTGACCCGCGTGCGGCAGGTCATGCGTCAGGTCGCTGTCTGGGAAGCCGTCGAGGGATAGTGCCGCCAGAGATTGGCCGCGCAGGTGTCTCGGGTGTTTTGCGGACCCATCGAAGCGTCGGCGAACCGTCGCCGCAAGACGAGTCCAACCTAATCCGGACCGAGCCCGTTCCGGTTGCGCATGCGAAACCGCGCCGGAAGACAGTTCTCGGTCCTCGGCGGGTGTTTCGGGCTCATGCTGGGGGCGGATTTGCTCCCGCCCGATATCTGCTTCTGTCTGTGGCGGGGCCACCGACCATGCAGGAAATGCGACTGCGCAGCCGCGGGTCTGTTTCGGCCTGGGGCCACGACGTCTGGTGACAGGTTGTCAGGCTGCCGCCTCTGCCGCTGTCCGGACGGAAGCGCTCCCTTATCTGCGGAAACCCCTCCAACATGTGGCGCCGGTGATATCCGCGAATGTCTAAAATTCGATTAAAATCGCGTGGAACAGACACAGATACGCCGACGGCAGCGTCCAGTCTGCGCGACCCGCGCAATGCGCAGAGAACCGCGCCAGATCACTCCGGCAGGCCGACCACCAGATAAAGCGTCTTTGCCTCGGTCGAGAGCGGATAGCTGTCGAGCTCGTTCAGGATCATCTGGTAGATCAGACCGGTCTCGTAGATCTTCGACAGGGCGCGGTCGACGGCCAGGCGCAGATCGTCCTCGCCGCGCTTCATCGCCAGCGCATAGGGTTCGAAGCTGAAGACGTCTTCGAAGACCTGAACCTCGTCGATCAGGCCGAGGCTCTCGATCTGGAAGAACAGGATCGCCTGATCGCCGAAATAGACGTCGATCTCACCGGCCGCGAGTTCGGACAGGCCCGCGCCGTGGCTGTCGAACTGCTTGATCTTGGCGTCGAGCGAATTGCGGGCGATCAGGTCCTCGACCACGCCCATCGTCGTCGTCCCGCCGAGTGCGCCGAAGGTGCTGCCGTCGGCGTCGAACACCGTGTCGAAGCTGCCATCCGGGCGCACGGCGGCCGACGCGCCGTCGACGAAATAGATGATCGAGAAGTCCAGAATCTCGCGCCGCTCGAGCGTCGCCGAGGCCGGGCCGCAATGCAGATCGGTCTCGCGGTTGATCAGTGCGGGGAAGCGTTGCTTGGCATCGACGACCTTGTAGGCGATCCCGAGCCGGGTCTTCTGGTGGCGCGAGATCTCGCGCACGACCGCGTTGCAGAGGCTGACCGCGAGCCCGGCGGGTGCGCCCTCCTCGTCGAGATAGGAAAAGGGCGGCGCCGATGACCGGATGCCGAGCGTGATCGACTCGCGATCCAGGATCTCCTGCAGCGCGTCCGCCTGCGCCGACGCGGCCACGAACAGCGAAAGACCCGCCGCAACCAAACTTCTGATCATCTGCTCACCCCTCTCCTCCGTCGCGCCAGATAACCGCGCGCGCGGCCCGTTGCCAAGCGTGCATTCCGGGCGTAAGTCGGCGGGAACGCACCATCAGCAGGGCAATTGGCATGAGCGAGCTGGCATTCCGCGAACCAGAAGCGAAGGTGATCGCGGGCGTGAAGGACGATTGGGAACTGGTGATCGGGATGGAGGTGCACGCCCAGGTGGCCTCGCAATCGAAGCTGTTCTCCGGTGCCTCGACCGCGTTCGGGGCCGAGCCGAATGCCAATGTCAGCCTCGTCGACGCGGCGATGCCGGGCATGCTGCCGGTGATCAACCGGTTCTGCGTCGAGCAGGCGGTGAAGACCGGGCTCGGCCTGAAGGCGCAGATCAACCTGCGCAGCGTGTTCGACCGGAAGAACTATTTCTATCCGGATCTGCCGCAGGGCTATCAGATCAGCCAGTTCAAGCATCCGGTCGTCGGCGAGGGCGAGGTCATCGTCGACATGGAGCCCGGCGTGGCGCGCCGCGTGCGGATCGAGCGCATTCACCTCGAGCAGGATGCCGGCAAGTCGATCCACGACATGGACCCGCATATGTCCTTTGTCGACCTGAACCGGACAGGTGTTTGCCTGATGGAGATCGTCAGCCGCCCTGACATTCGCGGCCCCGAAGAGGCCGCCGCTTATATCGCCAAGCTGCGTCAGATCATGCGGTATCTGGGCACCTGTGACGGCAACATGCAGAACGGCAACCTGCGGGCGGATGTGAACGTGTCGATCTGCCGTCCGGGCGCCTATGAAAAGTACCAAGAAACGCAGGATTTCAGTCACTTAGGGACGCGGTGTGAGATCAAGAACATGAAC
>JBCDAV010000028.1:0-67553 GCA_039184865.1 Pseudomonadota bacterium
GGACGGCGGTGGCTTTGCGCACACCGGAAGGAAAGGAAGCCTCGTCATGCAACAGGCCACCGATTTTCTGGAGGAGTCCGAGGCTCTCAACGCCATTCTTATCGATCTGTCCGAAACGGAGTTTGATCGGGTCACTCAGTTCAAGGACTGGACGATCAACGATGTGCTCCAGCATCTGCATTTCTTCAACGATCTGGCGATGAAATCAGCCTTTGAACCCGAGGCGTTCACGACGGAGTATGCGGCGTTTACCGACGCACGCGAGGTGCATGGCGGATCGATGGTCGAGGCGGCGCGCCTGTTGCTCAACGATCCCCGCGGGCAGGTGCTGCGCAAGATGTGGATCGATACGGCGCGGGCGATCACTCCGCGCTTCGTTGCGGCAAATCCGAAGGAGCGCGTGAAGTGGGCGGGGCCGGACATGTCCGTGCGCTCCTCGATCACGGCGCGGCAGATGGAGACCTGGGCGCACGGGCAGGAGGTGTTCGATGTCCTCGGACTGGATCGCGACGAGCACGATCGCATGCGCAACATCGCGCATCTCGGCGTCAGCACCTATGGCTGGACCTTCGTGAATCGCGGGGAAGCGGTGCCGGAGCCGATGCCCCATGTACGGCTGACGGCCCCATCCGGTGCCGTCTGGGAATGGGGCGAGGCTTCGGAGACCGAACTGATCACGGGCGATGCGGTCGAATTCTGCCAGGTCACGGCACAAACGCGCAATATCGCCGACACCCGTTTGCAGGCGACCGGCCCGAACGCGACCCGCTGGATGGCGATCGCCCAGTGCTTCGCCGGTCCGCCAAACGATCCGCCTGCGCCGGGATCACGCACCAAGGCAAGCTGAAGGAGACCGCGATGGCAGAGATTTATCAGAGCACGTCAGAGGATCTGCTGTGCGCGTTCGAGGACGGAGTCCTCGTGCTGACGATGAACCGGCCCGAGCGACGCAACGCCTTGAGCCGCCCGATGCTGACGAACATGGCCCAGTTGCTGGAAACGGCCGAGGTCGACACCGATGTCCGTGCGGTCGTCCTCACCGGCGCGGGCGGTGCGTTCTGCGCCGGGGGAGACGTGCGGGCGATGGCCGAAAGCGATCAATCCGAAACCGGCATCGATGCAGCAATCCATCTTCAGCGCATCAGTCAGAGGGCGACCGCCGGGCGCCTCCACATGATGCCGAAACCGACGCTCGCGGTCTTGCCGGGTGCCGCGGCGGGGGCCGGTCTGTCGCCGGCGCTGTCCTGCGATCTCAGGATCGCCGCTGCCGGCGCGGTGCTGACGACTGCTTTCGCGAAGGTCGGGTTCTCGGGCGATTACGGCGGGACATATTTTCTGACGCAACTCGTCGGGACGGCAAAGGCGCGCGAAATGTACTTTCTCTCAGACCGTTATTCAGGCGAGGAGGCCCGCGACCTTGGCATCGTCAACCGGGTCGTCGATCCCGAAGCCCTGATGGATGATGCGATGGCGCTGGCTCGCAGGCTCGCCGACGGCCCGCCCATTGCCTATCGCTACATGAAGGAGAATCTGAACCGGGCCTTGGGCGAAGACCCGCTCGACTGCATGGATCTGGAGGTCACGCATCACGTGCACGCCGGTTTCACCGAAGACCATCGCGACGCGGTGCAAGCCTTCCTGGAAAAGCGCCCGCCGGTCTTCAAGGGACGCTGAGTCCGTCGGGCGCAATCCACTTAGATGGCGTTATCACCTTATGTGGCGAGACGTGTTCGGTGACAGCGTCGGAAGAGGCCCAATGGACGACGAACAAGTGGCGCGCGGCGCAAGACTAGAGTGATCGCTCAGGGCGCGTTCGCCGCTTGATTGGCAACTTTGAGACCGCTTAGATCCGGACAGGCAGCCTGACGGCGGCTCTCAACCCGCCGAGCGGTCCGGTCTCGAAGCTGAGCGCACCATCGTACCGCTCGACAAGATCGGACACGATGCTGAGACCGAGCCCCGACCCGGATCGGGACTCATCGAGCCGAACCCCCTGCTCGACGATGCGGGGCCTCGCTTCTTCGGGTATCCCGGGACCGTCGTCGTCGACCGTCAGCACGGCGTGAAGCCCGTCTAGCGAGAGCGCGACAGATACCTCGTCACGGGACCACTTTCCCGCGTTCTCGACGAGATTTCCGAAGATCTCCTGCTGGTCCGACGGCACGATGTTGAGAGGAAACGCCGGGGGAACGACCAGATTGAACGTCGTGTCAGGGAAGAGCCGCTGCACCGCCTGCACGATCCCCTGCAGCAACGGCACCGCGTCGTGTCGTTCGTGATCGGGGATGTCTTCGACGCCCGCAGAATGCGCACTCAGATGCCGGCTCGCCGCGTCCGAGATGCGATTCACGGATTGCGCTGCCAGATCGAGATCGATTTCGCCGCCGCCGCGCGCGCGGTCGATCTCGTTTTGCAGAACGGCGGCCGGCGTCTTCAGAGCATGCGCGAGGTTCGCCGCCTGGATCCGGCCGCGCTCGCGCATGCGTCTGTTCTTCGACAGCACGGCGTTCAGATCGTCCACCAGCGGCGCGACTTCGACCGGGAAGGATCCGGGAAGATGCTCCCCGTCGCTGGTTTGCAGCTCTCTCACGTTGCTGCGCAGTTGACTGAGCGGTCGCAATGCCATGCGGATCAAAAGGATCGCGGCCGCGAGCAGGAGCGCCGCGAGCAGGATACCGGAATTGATCAGGCCGTCGCGTACCTGTCGGAGCTCTTCGGCCAGGACCGCCCGGTCGGCGGCGACGACGAGATCCCAGGTCGAGCCATCGAGACCGCGCACGCGCTGGCAGAGCGCGCGAACGCTTTGCCCGTCGGGACCGGGCAGCGTGCCGCGAAGGATTCCGGATTCGGTCTTGCGGTGCGAGAAGCGATGATCCCAGAGCGATCGCGAACCGTAGAGCTCGGCATCGCTGCTGCCCGGAGGCAAACGCTCTGCCTGCCAGTAGAGCCCCGAATAGATACGCGCAAAGTCGGGGGACGTCATGCGGGCCGAAGGGTCGTCGGGTGATCGCGACACGGCCACGGCGAGCAGCACCAGTTCCGCTTCGAGCCGCCGGTCGAACTGGCGCAGCGCTGAGGCCTCGAACAATTGAAGCACGGCAAAACCGACCGACCCGAGCGCAATGGTCAGCCAAAGGCTTGCGAGCACGAAGACGCGCAGCGTGAGTGAGGTTCGCTTCATTCCTGCGAGATACGATACCCCAGCCCGCGAACCGTCAAGATCCTCTCTGCGCCAAGCTTGCGGCGAAGCCGCCCGATGAAGACCTCGATCGTGTTGCTGTCTCGATCCTCATGCATCCCGTAGACCATTTCGGAGAGTTCGGTCTTCGTGTGAATGCGGTCCGGGCGCAGCATGAGCGACGACAGGATCTTGAACTCCGTCGCGGTCATCCGGACGGTCGCGCCCGACCGGGTGACGTTGCCGGATACCGTGTTCAACGCGACATCCCCGGCGCTCAGGGAAACTTCGGCGATGCCGCTTGAACGGCGGATCAGCGCCCGGATACGAGCCAGCAGCTCTTCCATGTGGAACGGCTTGCCGAGGTAGTCGTCACCGCCCGCATTCAACCCGTCCACGCGATCCTGCCAGCCGCCGCGGGCCGTGAGGATCAGAACCGGCGTCTGGATGCCCGCGCCCCGCCACTGCCGCAAGATCGACGTGCCGTCCATGATCGGAAGACCGAGGTCGAGCACGATCGCGTCGTAGGTTTCTGTCTCGCCGAGATGGCAGCCATCTTCTCCGTTCAGCGCAGCGTCGGCCGTGATGCCGGCTTCCGAGAGTGCTCTCACAACCTGCGCGGAGAGCGCCGCGTCGTCCTCGACAACAAGAACACGCATCAGCGGCGACCTCCGCCGCCGGAGCCTCCGCCGCCGGGACCACCTCCGGGTCCTCCACCGCCGCCGGAACCGCCGCCTCCGGGTCCACCACCACCGGAACCACCGCCGCCAGACCCTCCGCCACCGGAACCACCGCCGCCAGACCCTCCGCCACCGGAACCACCACCACCGGAACCACCGCCGCCGGAACCACCACCACCAGGGCCCCCGCCGCCAGGTCCTCCGCCAGAGCCGCCCCCGCCGGGGCCACCACCACCAGGGCCTCCGCCTCCGGGGCCAGCGCCGCCGCCGCCACCAGAATTGCCTCCGGTTCCCGGGCCGCTCCCTGCACCGGCTCCGCTATCATCGCCACCGCTGTCAGTGGAACTCCCGGACCCGGCATCGGCGACCGACGCATCGGCTGACGATGAGGCGCCCTTGTCCCCCGTTGAGGTTGCGTCCGCGACACCGGTCGATGCGGAGCTATCGGTGGCGGAGCCGTTTGCTTCATTACTCGCCGGACCGTCGAAAGACGCGGCGCTGTCGGCGCCCTGAACATCCACGACATCTTTCGTCCGCGCATCGATGCGCACAGAGATCAGATGTCCCAAGTCATCGATGAAAAGAACGTCGAATATCGTGCGACGCTGCACTTCGATACGTTCTGCATCCAGAAATTGCGCATTCGGTGCGGCCGCGCGCGCTGCCTCGAGAATGTTGCGAAAATCAAATGACTCGCGGAGGCCGCCGTCAGAGGTCGATCCCTCAGTCGTCTGGGCTTGCGCGTCCGAGCTTGGCGCTTGCAGCATCAGGCAGATGCCGGCGAGTCTTACAATCCAGCGCAGCATGGTCAGTTGCGGAGATCCCCTCACAATCCGGTCAATGGTTAATCCGTGCAACCTGAACAGGGGCTGAACCCGTCAATGGCTGCTGCGATCCTCCCTTTGCTCGCGCAATGCCTCGACGTCGTGGATGATCAGCGTCTTGAGCTGTTTCGTGACCAGCTTTGCACGCGAAAACTTGCTCATCTCGCGGGAAACCGCTTCGCGGTGCGTGCTGATCCGCGCGGCGAGGTCGAAATGAGTCGGCGCCGGGTGGAGCTCGATCCGGCCTTCCGTCGCCCCGGCGGCTTCGGCAAGCCTCAGCAGTTCGGCAATCAATCGATCGCGCACCAGCATGGTCGAGAACTCGAAGATCCGGTCGGTCATCGCGCGGTGCTGGGCAGTGAGATAGTCAAGCAGCGCCCAACGCACCGCACTGTCGGTATCGACCAGATCGCGAAAATCAGATTGCGTGATGCGTCCGACCTTGAGAGGGCCGACCGCGACGACATTCGCCGACCGGGGTCGGCCATCAATGGCCGAGAGTTCGCCGAAGATCGCGCCCTCGGGGATCTCCCGATAGGCCACGAGCTTTCCTTCCTCGGAAAGTCCGGTCGCGCGGGCGTGGCCATCGAGCACGAAGAAGATATCGAGGGATTCGTCATTCTGCGAGATCACGACCTCGTCCCGTTTGTGGGTGGACTCCTTCATCCGATCGAGCAACCGGGACCGAACATCCGGATCAAGGCCGTTGAGAAACTGCTGTTCTGCCATCACTCCCCCAACCTGTCAGAACCCGCGACTAAACGCTTGCTTTTCCTAACAGAGGATTCGTCGATGAAGCAATCTGAGCATAATCGTCAGGCGTACAAAAAGAACAAGATACAACCATGAGATGTTTGGCCGGCTTGTCTAGTTGGATTGCCGGTGAATTGTCGTCATTGAAACCGCTTTTTGTGCGGAATCCCACACGGAGAATCGTCTCCTACACGTAGCGTCATCAAAGACGGGGAATATGAATATTGGGGGCAGAGGGCGATGGGGGCCTCTCCGCAAGCAGACCCGCCGGGTGCGGGTCCCACCGACGGGAATGAATGCGCAGCGTGTCCGTGTCCGCTCACGCTCGTAGTTTCCGACAATGATGAGGAAGCGCTCGGGCTGCCCGTTCTGAACCAATGGCGCATTCTACAGCCCCTAACCTTCGTGCGCCGCGAGATCGCTCGGTTCATTTACTTCCGTGTGTTCGACTTTCTGTCTCGACCGTGCCTGCTCCGTCTGACGCGTGCGATCACAAGGCTGATGCGATGGATCCATCCGGTCCCCCGCGTCGGACGTTGGGCCATTCCGTTGCGGGCGAAAGATCTCCGGAATGCGCTCGAACGGGTTGAAGATCTGAACGGTGCCGAACAGATGAGCCCGCGCCTACCGATGGGCGAAAACGTGCTCGCGATCGACTGGCCCCGCAGACATGCCGAGGAGCGCGAAGTTCTCGAACAGGTTCTCGATCATAACCATGACAAAGATCACCTGCGGATCAGGAAGATCGTTCGGGATCGTGTGAAGAAAGCGCTGCCGACGGAGCGCTCCGAGTTGCGTAAACTGAATATCGCAAGGTTTTGCGAAGACGTGGCGCTCGACGTGGCGGGCCGTTATCTCGGTATCGGCGATCTCTGCGAGCGCGAAGACCTGCGCCCGATTGTGCGGCGTCTCGCAAGCCAGGTCTTTCAGGCTCCGGTGCACGGGAGCATCGAGGAACGTGACGCGCGCCTGGCGGGAAGCCGAATGGCCGGGCTTGCCAAGCACTATGTCGATGAGGCCGTCGACCAGTTTGAATGTTGCCAAAAGCACGATGAAGATTGGACGATCACCGATCGTCTCCTGCATGCCGTGGCAAGAGAGAATGTGCCATCGATCTCCGCACACCGGCGTAATTGGGTAACGCGCAACATGGCGACTCTGGCCGTCTTCGGAAGCGTCACGACGGCCCGTGCGATGACGCAGGCCATCTATCAGATTCATCTCTACCCGGAGCGCTGGAAGATCGCGCGTCACGCGGCGAAGACATATGAAGATGTCGCCGTAAAATTCGATGGTCCCGCCGAGGAACATCCCGTTGACGCCGTTTCGGAGCTGAAGACAGCGCGCGAAGATCTTCTGATGGTGATCTTCGAGGCGTTGCGATGGCATCCGATGCTGCCCGTGCTCGGAGTCAGAACGGCAATCAGGGACACGCTGCTTGCGCCGGGAAACGACGCCAGAACCCCCGTTCGTGCCGGAACGAAAGTCCTGCCGGTTTTGATGGCAGCGATGCACGATGGAGAGACCTTCCGCCATCCGGAGTGCTTCTGTCCGAAAGCCAGGAACAAGGACGACTACCTGCACTTTGGCGCGGGTCCGCACGAATGCGTCGGGCGGCACATGGCCGAAGCCATGTTGATCGAAATCGCGGCGGCGTTCTTTACCGACGATCTGATCGGCGCCCGCTATCGCAAGACGACCGCCATCGAGTACGACGGACCGGCCGTCAACGCGTTGTGGTTTCAGCCATGCTAGAGCCTGGGATCATGACCGTTGTCGCACCTTTGCGGTGCGGACAGGAGGCGTGTGTCGAGAGCCTCCTGACCAAAAAGGTCGACCCGATCTGGGGCAGGGCTGACCCGCGGGAAAACGACCAAACCCCGCCCACCTGCTGTGAACCTGCGCAGCTACCACCGGTTCAATCTGACGGCGCGAGCCATCGCCCAGCCAGCATCCGACCGGGCGAGGATTGCGCCAGGGACAACCGTTTCGCGTTCAGCGCGCTTCCCAGCCTGCATTGCTGCGCCTTCGTCATCGTCCCCCGGCAGGAGGCCAAGTGCTTTTGGAGCCCAGAGACGAAGAAACTCCCGTCACTCTTGATCATGGAGGCGACGTTCGATGGCCCGATTGACGACTTCATCGGCGACCTGCTGACCACGAACCTGGAAATCGTTTGCAGGATTTTCGCTCATTGCGAGGGCTTCCCGTGTGCCGCGCTCGAGAACCCGGGGCTCGTCGGGGATTTCCTGTTTCGCAAGCACATCCCGCACAATACGTACTTCTCCGGTGTTCCGGGACGTTCAATAAGCGAGATCAGGTCGGAAGCTGACCTGCGGGACCGCCTTTCTGAGCACCTGAAAGCCAAGTACGGGAATCCCGTCCCGACTCCCGGAACCACGGGGTACCTGTTTCCGGAACTTGACCCCATCAACCAGACCGTCCGACCGGCCGCACGGTTTCGGGATCTTCAAAGGGAGCTCAGAAATGTCGTGCGTTGTGACTCCCAGTTAAATCTGACGGAGGAGCGTCCGCGCTTCCCGACCTCCGTCACCTGCGGTCGTCTGATAACGAGATCCGTCGCCACCTTCGTGGCGTTGATTTTCCTGGTGCTTGCCTGGGGTCTGACATCTTTCTTCGGAGCCGGCCCGGCAGTCCTCGCCGCAACGGCAAGCGAGTTTATCGATGCTGCTCCACAGAAGCTTTTCTGGGCATGGGCGTTTCTGATCGTCACATGGTACGGGATCAGGCGAGGTCAGACACATCTGGCGCCGGATACGTGGCCGCGCTTCGATCGCGGTTGGTACTACCTTCACAGCGAGTTCGTTCAGCTTCTGTTGGCTGCGTGGAAAGCGGCGATCTTGATCGTCGGTGCTGGCCTCGCGTTTCACTACATCGAGCATCCGAACGCGATTGCCGATCTTGGCTGGTTCCGAGAGATTGTTTTCTGGGTCTTTACCGCTCTCGCCATCTTCACGGTTCGCTTCGGATTGCGTCGCCTGCGCGCCCCGATCCTCCGCAGGCTTGAGATCGGCCCTTACGTAACGACCAAAGCAGCGCTTGAACGGGCGCATGACCGGGAGCGTGTCGATGCTCTGAACATGGTCGGGTTGATCGGCCTGATCGTCCTGTACATCCCGCTCGTGGCATTCGCCGATGCCGTGTGCGATTTTGGAGCCGGAGGAACTCCAGCGGCAAGAGGATTTGCGGCACTCGGGTGGATCGCGGCGGCCACGGTCCTCATTGCGTTCGCCGCGGCACTTGCCCTTTGCGCGAAGAACTCGCTGCTCCTGATCGCGGAGATCTTGCAGCACAAAGAGAACAAGACCTACGCGCGCGCCGCCGAACTTGCCCGGCGCAACATCTGCAGTTCCAAAGCCAAGGAGCGCGAAGAACATCACCTGCATCGAAATCAGAACCACTTCGCCAGCGTCACCCTGGTGAAAAGCTGGCAACGCATGCTTCTGCTGCGCCTGACGTTGTGGCTGGTCAACTTCGTTGCGCGCTATATCGACAACAAGGGGAAACTCGGCGGCATTCCGACCATCTTCTCTGCGAGGTGGCTGCTGCTTGATGGCGGCCACCGACTGGTTTTCCTGACGAATTATGTCGGCGCATGGGACAGCTATCTGGGCGAGTTCAGCGACCTGAACGCCTATATCGGCGTCAACGCGATCTGGACCAATACCTATCTCCCGCTCACAGATGCTGAAAAGTGTGCGCTTGAAACCGAGTCGGATCGCGTCGGGTTTCCACGATCCAGACTGATGCTGTTCGGCGGCGCCGCCTATGAGCAGCCATTCAAGGCCTATGTGCGGAAGAGCCAGCTTCCGACGCTGGCCTGGTACGGCGCGTACACCGATCTGAGTGTCCCGAACATCAATGACAACTCCCGCATTCGGCGCGACCTGTTCCGGACCCTGAACACCGCCGAACTCAACGATCTTTTCAGCAGGATCTGAGCGAGATGAGCGGCGGGTGCATCAAACTGAGTGACACTGTCGAGTGGGATGACGTCCAGGCGATCGTGCGGCGTCCGTTCAAAGGCTGGAAGTACTCGGCACACGTCATTCTGACCATCCGCGACGCGGCGAAAGCGAAAGACTGGCTGATCGAACTCGAGCCGCGCATCCGAACCACCTGGGATATCTATGCGCGCGAAGGTGGAATGACGCTCGGCCCGATGGCTCACGCGTCACTGCATTTCAACATCGCTTTCAGTTTCGGAGGATTGTGCAAACTCGGTCTGCACGAAGACGATCTCGCCCGGTTCGACGAGGCGTTCCGGGAAGGAATGGCTCCCTATTCCGCCAAGGGCCTGAGTCGCCGCGCGGGAATTCTCGGCGACCTGCAGCGCAATCACTCGAGCGAGTGGATCTGGGGCGGCAGCGCCGTTCGCGAGAATGGCAAACCGGCATCGACGGAAGGCCGGGTCCTTCAGCAGGACGTGGACATTCTGCTGATGATCTTTGCGCACAGTAGGGACGAGATCGAGGGCTTCATCTCGGAAATCAGCATCGAGGCGGATGGGCTTGAGGTGCCGTTCCGGTCTTCTGAAGTGGCCAGCGTCGCCGGGCACGAAACTGAATACGCTTCGCACGAACACTTCGGCTTCAAGGACGGCATCTCGCAGCCCCTGTTTCCCTCCACAATGAAAGACCGCAACGTCTCTCGGCGCTGGCGGGACTTTCACGAAGTTCAATCCGGCGAATTCGTGCTCGGTTATAAGAACGAACGCGATGAATTCCCTGAAACGCCGACCGTTCCGCGCAAACGGGATCCGGATGGACTTTTGCAGCCAGCGAGGGATGTCGACGGGTGTCCAACCGATGACCGTCACGATCTTGGGCGCAACGGAACCTACCTCGTGGCACGCCTGCTCAAACAGAACGTCGGAACGTTCGACGAGACCGTCTGGAAAGTCGCCTACCTCACCGCGACCAAATCCGATCTGCAGGCGCTGAGGCGTGTTGAGAAGGGCGAATCTGACAAGGACGGGATCGCGCTTCTCGAAAGAGCCGCGGGCCTGCTGATGGGTCGGGCTCTCAACGGCGACCCGCTCGCAAAGGACATCGGTCCAGCCGATGCCAGCAAAACCAGGAACGATTTCGGGTTCCATCACATGGATCCAGCCGGGCTTCATTGCCCGATCGGCTCCCATGTCCGACGCGCGAACCCCAGGGATTCGCTCGAACCGGATCCCGACACGGCGCTTCGACTTTCGAAGCAGCACCGGATCCTGCGTCGCGGCCGCGTCTATGGCCTCTGTGAAAAGACCGGGAACTTCATGCGAAAGGATGGGGAGCACACGCGAGGTCTGTTCTTCATCTGCCTGAACGCCGATATTGCAGGGCAGTTCGAGTTCATTCAGGACACCTGGATCAACAATCCCGCCTTCGGCGACCTCGAGGGCGAACGCGATGCGATACTTGCGCCGGCAATCGACACGCGGATCAGTTTTCCTGCCAAACCATTCACGCGGTGGACCGAACGCGGCGACCGCCAACTGGTTGAGGTCAAAGGGGGCGGATACTTCTTTCTGCCCGGTCGCAGCGCCTTGCGGTTCATCGCGCGCCAGCCTTTCCACGAACGGAACGCCGAGACGAAAGACGCCGTCGAAGCCGAACACCAAGACGCCCCTAAAGAAGCATAAATGCGGGAGGTAGCCGTGCCCAGTCCGATGACATTCGATTACATCGTGGTCGGCGCCGGAACCGCGGGCTGCGTGGTTGCCGCGCGGCTGATCGGCAAGGGCGCTTCGGTCCTGCTTCTCGAACAGGGCAGCGACGGCACAGACGCTAATATCGCGGGCGGTGACCTGAAATCACTCTTCGGCCTGTGGGACGATCAAAACCACATCACGAATTATCCGATGGACCCGCGGTCAACGTCAGCACAGCGCTGGCCCGAACTGATGCGCGGGAACACCGTGGGCGGCAGCGGCGCCGTCAACGCGATGATCCACACGCGTGCGAACCGGCGCGACTTCGACGAATGGGTTCGGCTGGGCAACGACCAATGGTCCTTCGAAGACGTGCTTCCCTTCTATATGACATCCGAAAGCAGTCAGAACGGCGATCCCAGATGGCGCGGAACGCGCGGGCCGATCCAACTTCGGCGCCCGCAACGCACCATTTTCTCGAATGCGTTGGCCCAAGCCGCGATAGAACTCGGTTTCAGCGGACCGGATCACGACTTCAATGGCGAAACGCAGGAAGGCGGCGCAGGTCGATATGAGTTCGCTGTCGATCACAACGGCATGCGGTCGAGTACGGCGGCTGCCTATCTCGCGCCATGCCGCGAGCATCAAAACCTCACGGTTCTGAGCAACCGAACAGTCATGCGGTTGCTGCTTGAGGGCACGGAAATCGGTTTGCGCGCAACCGGCGTCGTCTTCCGCAACCCCAAGAGCTGGTTTGAAGTATCGGCATACGCGCGAAAGCGGGTGATCGTCTGCGCCGGGGCGCTCGACACGCCGAAACTTCTGATTGTCTCGGGGATCGGTCCGACCGAAGTGCTGGAAGATCTAAAGATCGAACGGAAGCACGAGCTTTCCGGCGTCGGCAAGAATCTGCAGGATCATGTCATCTGCGGCGTGCAGTTCGAGAGCTCCGAGCCGCCGCCGCGGCTCGAGTTTCTCACCGAAGTCGGTCTGTTCGCGAACATCTCAAGCAGCGGTGATGCCGGGCAGTTCTCCGCCGAAGGTTGGCCGACTGTGCAGTTCTTCATGAATGCAGGGATCGAGGAACGGCGCCGATGCTGGGTGCCGGAAAACTTCTTCGGCATTTATCCCTCGCTGGCCCGGCCGGTGACCCGCGGGTCGGTGAGACCGGCGTCACAGGATGCCCGGAGGCCGCCCGTCATCTCGATGGATTATCTCGCCGAGGGCAACGATCTGGCGATCATGATCAGCGCCATGCGCATGGCTCTTCGTCTTGCAGCCACCGAAGCGCTGGAAGACCTGAACAAGGGAACCGTACCCGTCCCGACGCCCGACGGAGGGCAACTGCTCTTGAACGAGGACACCCCGGACGCAGTATTCGCTGCGTTTCTGCACGCGGCGGCACGCGGTCTTTGGCATCCGACGAGCACGTGCGCCATGGGTGCGCAACCCGAAGATGGCGCGGTCGTGGACCAAAGGCTCAACGTGCATGGCATCACCGGGCTCAGCATCTGCGACGCATCGATCTTTCCGAGGATCACCTGCGGCAATCCCAATGCAACCGTTATCGCCGTCGCCGAAAGGTTCGCCGAGGAGTTCGCCTAGGCGCAGTGGACGGTGCGCCGGGCTAGTCTTCCATCAGAGCGGCAAGGCCGACCAGTCCCGCCTCGTAGAATGAGGCCACGAGACCGGCTGCATCGACCCCCGGCGCTTTGAGATCGACGAAGCGCGACCTGAGTTCCACGGTGCAGGCTGCGTCGCCGTCTTCGGGCGTCACGGATATCTGCGCGACATAATCCGAGATCGGCAGGCCTTTGATCTCGACCTCGTAGGTGATCGCCATGATCGAATCGGATCGCGACAGTTCCGTTTCGATCATCGTCGGCGCTTGCGGTCCACCGGGTGCCAGAACGTAGTCCCGCATGATCTGGCCTTCCGGGCTCTCGTAGCTTCGACAGTCCGATATCCGCGGATTCCAATCGAGGATAGAACAGGGCGCGCAAAGTCTCTCCCAGACCGCCCTCGGCTGGGCGTGAATCACGCGTCCTCTCGAAACAGTACAGATTTCGCTCATAAGCACTCTCCAAAATACCGACGTAGGAACGTTGACCTTTCTTGGTATCAATTTGATACTTCGGAAAACTACTTATTATCGACAGGCAATCTGTACATTTTTTGTGCAGCTTTGAGAGGCGCGCGCAACTTTGCGTTGCTAAATGCAAGAGCGCAGAGAGCCGTCGCGGGATGACGCTTTTCCTTTTCGCGACATCCTCATAGAACTGAATCCACACAGACCGAGGGGGTTCGGTGGGTTCGATCCGCGAAAGATCTAGGTCAAGCGAGGCGGGCGTCTCCGCAGGGGATCTGTCTGACGACTCAGGAGAATTTCGACCCATCACGGTCGTTTTCATCGACAAGGTCGGGTCAACCCGCGTCTCCCGCGATTACGACCGGGAAGAAAGCCGCCGCATAATCAGGCTGTTTCGCAGCACGATCTCGGAGGTCATCGATGAATTCGGCGGCACGACGGAGCGGGCGTTCGGCGACGCGCTCCTGATCGGGTTCGGCCACCCGCGCGTCCGCGAGGATGATGCGGAACGAGCGGTCCGGGCCTCACAGGCGGTCCATGCGGCGCTGAGCGACCTTAGCACCTCCGAAGCGCGGCCCTACGAAGCTACGATCGGCATTGCCAGCGACATGATTCTGGTCGGAGACGAGCGTGACCGCGTCGCGCTGCAATCAGATGAGTACTTCGGTGCCGGCCCGATCCTGGCATCGCGGCTGCAGGACGAGGCAGGCGCCGGTGAAACCATCATCTGTGAAGCCACGGCTGCGAAGGTCCGGACTGCCTTCGAGCTTCAGGATCTGCGAGGTCTGGAACTCAAGAATTTTGATGACCCGGTCGATGCCTTCAAGGTAGCCGGCCATGTCTCCGCTACCGACCGCCAGTCAAAGGCAGATTCTGGTGCCCGGACCGATCTGGTGGGGCGAAAGGATGAACTCGACCTGTTGATCGAACTCTGGACGCGGGCGCGAACGGGCACCGGGCAGGTTGCGCTGATCGAGGGAAAGGCCGGGATCGGCAAGTCGCATCTGATGAGCGCCCAGCGCAATCACCCGGCCCTCGGAAAGCACGGCCTGGCGGTTTACCGCTGCCTTCGCTTCAGCGCGACGACGCCGTTCTTCCCGTTCATTACCCAGCTCGAACTCTGGTGCGAGATCAGAGCGTCGGACGCACCCGAAGAGCGCATCCGCAAGCTCGAAAACCGGTTCAAGGCCATTCTCGATCCCAGCCAGTTCGCGATCATGTGCGCCATGGTCGTCCCCGACAAGGCAGGCGAAAAACTGCTGGGGAGTCTGGTTCCGGACGTCTTCCACGCGAAGGTTGTCGAGATCTACCTCGCAACCTTGCGGGCGGCGTGCGCAACCGGCCCGATGCTCCTGCACTTCGAAGATGTGCACTGGATCGATTCAAGCTCGCGCCGGCTGCTGGACCAAGTCATTCCACTGCTGGCCGAACTGCCGATCATGATGCTCCTCAGCTTTCGGCCGGGCACCGGCGTCGATCCCTGGACCGGTGACCACGTTACGCACCTCAAGCTCGATTTGCTGTCGAGCCATGTCACGCGGGAACTGGTACTCGGACTTCCCGGCACCGAAGGCTTCGATCAGGACACGATCGACCACATCGCGGACGTATCTGAAGGGCTTCCGCTTTTCGTGGAACACTACACCTCGGTGGTCAGAGATCTCGTTCGTGCCGGGCGCCCGCTTCCCGTCCTTGGCGATCCGGCAGATGTTCCGGAGCAGGTCTTCGGTCTGCTGTTCGAGCAACTCGATGACACGGGCCCGGACAGGCACGTAGCACTCGCTGCAACGGCGATTGGCCGGCCGTTCGACCGGAACCTGCTGGCGGCCGCGGCCGGGATGGGTCTGCATGAGACCGATCAGGCGATCGAACGGTTGATAGAGCATGGCCTTATCGTAGCGGCGCGTTCCGATGCCGATCTGCCCTACCGCATCAGCCACGCGATGCTTCAGGACGCCGGATATCGCAGCATGCTGACGCCGCAACGGCAGGAGCTGCACAGGCGCATCGCGGCCTATCTGGAAAAACACCGGTTCGATCTGATCGACCGGGCGCCCGAGTTGCTCGCGCGGCAGTTCAGCGGAGCCGGCATATCCGACCGTGCAGTCGAGATGTTCATCAATGCCGGACGCAAGGCACACGCGCGGTTTGCCAACAAGGAGGCCATCGACCACGCGAAGAATGGTCTTGGGCACCTTTCGGATCTGGCCGAGCCCGAGCGGAGTGCGCAGCGCATGAGCTTGCAGTTCATGCTGGCACTGGCGAAGAGCGCGGAAGACGGATACGGCAGCGCCGAAGCGCTGGACGCCTTCACCCAATCCTTCGATCTCGCAGAGGCTGCCGGGGATCAAAGGGTTTTCCTGCGATCGGCGCAGGGACTGTTCACGGCGCATCAGGCGCATGCGAACTATCACCGGGCCGCGAGTTACGGCGAGCATATCCATCGGTTGATCGCGGAGGATCACCCCGCCGTCGACAAACGGCTCGGGTCTTCGCTTGCCAACCACATGATCGGGGTTGCGCGAACCTGGCAGGGACGCTTCCCGGAAGCCAGGATACATCTGCGCAGTGCGCTGGGTCTTTCCGATGGCGAGATGCCAACGGGAGAGTACGGCCCGCCCGGCACGGACCAGTCGATGGCGTCACTGGCCCTCGTCGAAGCTTTCATGGGCAATGAGGCCGACGCATTGCGTCTGACCCGCCAGGCGATTTCGACCGCCCGGAGATCCGGCAGCCCGCTCGCGATCGGCAACGCCATGCTGATGACCTGCAATGTCTATCAGGTTCTGCGCCATGGCGATGCGCTCTCTCATGCAAGAGCACTCGAAGCCTACGCCGCCGAGCAGAGGATGCCGTTCTACGAGCACGGAGCACGCGCCTTCATCGGGGTCGCACTGTACCAGCATGAGGATCATGTCGCCGAAGGGTACCGCCTCCTGAAAGACGCTTGGCCGATGTTCCAGAAAACGGCGTCGCGGGCCAATCAGGTGTTTGTTTGTGTCGAACGCGCAGAGGGCTGTCTTCTGCTGAAGGACTACAAGACCGGTCTGGCTCAGGTCGAAGAAGGCCTCCGTCTTGCGGCTGCATACGACGAGCGAAACTTCGAGGCTGAACTTCACCGTCTGAAAGGCGTGCTGCTTCTGGCGAGCGGTGACAACAGCGACTTCGCGGCGGAGGCGATCACGAAAGCCGTCAGTATCGCGCGCCGTCAGAGCGCCCAACTGTTCGAACTAAGGGCATTGTCCACGCTCGCGGACTTGGCCGAAGACGGCCGCGCAAACGATACCGACCGAGAACACGTCACCGCGAGAATCCGCCAGTTGCAGCGATCCGGCTAGTCCGAAGCTTCTGATACGGTGCGCGACGCCACACCGTTAGAGCACAGAGGCGATTTAAGGGCTCCAAGAGTCATCGCGCTTCGATCTGATGCACGTAGTCGAGGCAACCTCACGCCTCATCTGGCACGACGATCTCCCCGCGCAGCATCGGCATGAGCGCTGCCATGTCGGGCCCGTGATCCATGCCCGTCAGCAGTCGGCGCAAGGGCATGAAGAGTGATCGGCCCTTGCGGCCGGTCGCGGATTTCACCGCCGCGGTCCAGGCGCCCCAAGTCTCGGCGTCCCATGGTCTGGCCGGCAAGAGTTCCAAGGCAGCTTCGACGAATTCGCGGTCTTCCGGCGCGATTGCCGGTTCTGCACCGTCGTTCATGAGTCGCTGCCAACCGGCGACCTGATCCATGCGATCGAGGTTCGGTCCAATGACACTCCAGAACGCCTCGGGGTCTTCTATACCGGCCTCTGCCAGCCGATGTGCCACCGCGGCATAGGGCAATGCGCGAAGAGTTTTGGCGGAGTGGATCGACAACTCATCCGAGGAGAATTTCGTCGGCGACATGCCGAACTGGCGAAGGTCAAAGGCGTCAATGGCGGCTTCCAGATCGGGAACCACCTCGACCGTCTGCGAAGATCCGAGCCGCGCCATGAAGGTCACGAGCGCGAGCGGCTCCATCCCAGCCTCGCGCAGATCCTTCAACGCCAATGTGCCAAGACGCTTTGAAAGTGCCTCGCCATCCGCCCCGGTCAGCAGAGAGTGGTGAGCAAATGCCGGTGGCTCCGCGCCGAGCGCGCGAAAGATCTGAATCTGCGCACCAGTGTTCGTCACATGATCGGCGCCGCGCACGACATGCGTCACGCCCATTTCGGCGTCATCGACAACGGACGCGAGGGTGTAGAGAAGCTGACCGTCCGCCCGAAACAGTACGGGATCCGAAAGAGATGCCGCATCGACCTTCTGTTCACCTCGGATCAGATCGGTGAAGCGGATCTCCCCGCGATCGAGCAGAAAACGCCAGTGCGGCTCGCGCTCCGCCGCAAGGCGTGCCCGTTCATCATCGGACAGAGCGAGCGCCGCGCGGTCGTAGACAGGCGGCCTTCCCGACGCGAGCTGTGCCTTGCGCTTGAGGTCGAGTTCGACGGGCGTCTCGTAACAGGCATAGAGACGCTCACTGCTCCTCAGCCGGTCGGCAGCCTCATCATAGCGATCAAACCGCGCTGACTGCTTTTCTTCACGATCCCAGGTCAGCCCCAGCCATTCGAGATCGCGGCGGATCTGATCCGCGAACTCGTAGCGCGAGCGTTCCTGATCCGTGTCGTCGATGCGCAGGATGAAAGTCCCGCCAGCCTTGCGCGCGATCATCCAGTTCATCACGGCCGTACGCAGGTTTCCGACATGGAGAAAACCGGTCGGCGACGGAGCAAATCGGGTCGTGACAGACATCTGGTACCTTTCGGGCGGCTGGCCGCGCTGATTATCGCTCCAGTGCAGGAATTACCAGCCGCCACCATCGCATGTCAGTCTGTTCATCGGAGGGCGTTGAGGCTGGACCGGGAAATTTATCTCAGAACATGGTCCAGCTGGCCTGATGAGGCGCAATGTAAAGGTGACCGGATCAATGCGCCAAGCCCTTCGGCGACCCACGCGATCAGAGTACGTCGTGAGTTATCTACTCAACCACTTGTAGTCGTCGAGTTCCTTCGGGGCGTAATCCTTGAACGCCTGCAGGACATCCAGAATTGGCGCGTCCACGAACGGATGCAGCACGGTTAACGACGGACGATTGCCCAGCCGATTCAGCCAGGCTTCAAAACGTTGATCGAGCGGAAGTGCGTCGATGAAACTGCGATCCTTCAGCACGATCCCGACCCAGCGCGATTGCCGGCGCTTCACGAGGAAGGCCAAACCCGTCGGTTCCCAATACCGAAAGACCTGAACCTGATCCCAAGTCAGGTCGATCCAGCCCGACCATCCGAGCGCGAAGCCGACGCCTTGCTTGCTCAAGCGCAGCACCGGGCCTTTCCGCGAACCCCGCTTCCAGAAATACCAAGCGAGCGCACCGAAGAGTCCGGCACCGGCAATTGCGAACGCACGGACCAGCAGCTTTGTCCCCTCGATCTGGGTCTGGTGAAACAGGAACATCGCGCAGAGCAAGCCGCACATCGCCGCCGCCAGAAGCCGCGTTCCTGGAGACGCCTGGAATTCGACGACATCCGGCGCCTTCTTGCGCGCACGCAGATTTTCCAACCGGGATTTTGTCTGCGGAACCCGGGTCAAGAACGGTCCCGCCACTTGTTCACGATCGGGTAGCGACGGTCGAGCCAGAATGCGCGGTCAGTCAGCTTTACTCCCGGGGCGGACTGGAAGCGCTTGTATTCCGAAATGTAGAGCAGGTGCTGCACCTTCATCACGGTCTCGCGCTCGTAGCCGGCAGCGATGATCTCCTCGGTCGAGAGTTGTTCCTCGACCAGCATCCGAAGAATCGCGTCCAGCACGTAGTAAGGCGGCAGCGAGTCCTCGTCCTTCTGGTCCGGACGCAGCTCCGCCGAGGGTGGTTTCTGCAAGATATTCGGCGGGATCACCTCGCCAGCCGGACCACGCATCCAGGGGTGATGTTCCTGATTGCGCCAGCGGCAGCATTCGAAAACCCGAGTCTTGTAGAGATCCTTGATCGGGTTGTAGGCGCCGCACGCATCGCCATAGATCGTCGAGTATCCCACCGCGATCTCGGATTTGTTGCCCGTCGTCAGCAGAAGTTCACCGAACTTGTTCGACATGGCCATCAGGTAAAGGCCACGCAGGCGCGATTGAAGATTTTCCTCGGTCACGTCCGGGTTGCGTCCCTCGAAGAACGGGGCGAGCGAGCCTTCGATGGCGGCAACGCCGTCCTCGATCGGCAGCGTTTGCAGCGTCACGCCGACACGCTTTGCCAAATCCTCGGCATCGGTCAGCGAGCCCTCCGAGGAATACTTGGACGGAAGACGGACGCAGCGCACGTTCTCCGGTCCGAGCGCATCCGCAGCGACGGTCGCGACAATCGCTGAGTCGATGCCGCCGGAAAGCCCGAGCAGGACCTTCGAGAAGCCGGACTTCACGACATAGTCGCGCGTCGCCTCGACCATCGCACGATAGTCGAGCGCCCAGGGTTCCGGAACAGGAGCGAGGTCGGTCGGCTCGATCCGCCATCCATCTTCGCCGCGCGTCACGTCGATGATGCGCGTGTGCTCATCGAAGAACGGCATTTGCAATGCCAGCTTTCCACCGGGATTGAGCGCGAACGATCCGCCGTCGAAGATCTGATCGTCCTGCCCGCCGATTAGATTCAGATAGACGAGCGGCAGCCCGGTCTCGACCACGCGACCGACCATGTGACCCATTCGGATGTCGTGCTTTCCGCGCTGGTACGGCGATCCGTTCGGAACGATGAGGATCTCCGCGCCCGCTTCCTCGAGGGTCTCAGCCACGTCCGGAAACCACATGTCCTCGCAGATCGGAATGCCGACCCGGCACCCGTTGATCTCGATGGGCCCGGGCGCCGGACCCTCGAGGTACAGCCGCTTCTCGTCAAAGACGCCGTAATTCGGCCGGTGGTGTTTGCGAAAGGTCGCGCGCACGCGCCCGTCCTGCAGCAGGATCACCGCGTTGTATGCGCCAGCGTGATCCTGCCCCGGCTCGGTCGTGGACCCGGGGATCGGCGCTCCGATCGCCAGTGCGGCGCCGCCTGGTCTGGTGCCGGCTGCAAGGATATCGATGGCCGACTGAACATCGCGCAAGAATGCCGGTCGCACCGACAGATCGAGCAACTGGTATCCCGAAAGGAACATCTCCGGCAGGAAGACAAGATCCGCACCAGCTTCCTCGCCGGCAGACAGCGCCTGTTGCGCCTGCGCGAGATTTCCCGCGATGTCGCCTGCGATCGGATTGGCCTGCACCAGGCTGATGCGCAGTCGGTCGGGCTCTGACATCTCACGTGCTCCGGAATTCGGCATTCGAGCCGCTTCTAGACGCCGGACGCACGTGCAGCAAGCTCGCTGCCACGGTGCTTCGGTGACGATAACGACGCGGCCCAGAACGCCGTTGTCAGCCCCGATCCAGATGTTAATGTGATGGCCCACAGGGACAGAAATCGACGCTAAAGATAGCGCGAAAGGGTCGGGAAGATGATGCGTTTTGCAGCAAGCACAGCGGTCGCGATGACCCTGACCGGTTGTCTGGACGGCGGGGTGCTCACCACCGAGACGGCCGATACCTCCACACCGGCAAATCCGCCGGCCGCCAGCACGGCGAGCGTTTCGGATACCGCGGACGGCGCACCGGCAGGCGCGTCGATCACCTCGGGCGATGGCTCGTCCTACACCGGCGATTTCGCCGACGGCAAGCCGAGCGGTCAGGGCACCTACCGAACTCAGGACGGCTTCGAATATGTCGGCTCTTGGGTCGATGGCCGGATCGAGGGCGACGGCCGCGCGACCTATGCCAACGGATCGGTTTACGAGGGCTCGTTCAAGGACGGTCAGCCCGACGGTCAGGGCACATTCACGTCATCTGACGGGTTCACATATGACGGTGCATGGACCGGCGGCGTTCGCTCCGGGCAGGGAACCGCAGTCTATCCGAACGGCGACAGTTACTCTGGAGCGTTCCTCGAAAACGCTCGCAATGGAACCGGCACGATGACCTATGCCGATGGTGCGGTCTATGTCGGCGAATTCCGGGCAGGCCAGCGCGAAGGTCAGGGCCAGTACACGGCGGCGGATGGCTATGTCTACGATGGGACATGGGTCGCAGGGCGCCAGAGCGGTGCCGGCAAAGCAGTCTATGCGTCCGGCGTGGTCTACGAGGGCGCCTTCGCCGACGGCCAATGGCAGGGATCAGGCACCGCAACATACCCGGACGGTTCGACCTATATCGGTGATTTCGTGACGGGCGCGCGGCAGGGTCAGGGACGCTACACCGGTCCGGACGGGTTCATCTACGATGGAGACTGGTCCGGCGGCCAAATCAGCGGCCAGGGTGTCGCGACCTATCCCGATGGGACGCGGCTGGAAGGCCGCTTTCGCAATGGCGCCTTTCTCGGGTAAGGTGCTTCGGAAACCAAGTTGAACTGCGAATCCGCACGTCGGGGGGTTGCCAGGATGCTACGCTGTTTCATTGTCTCGATCGTCTCGGGAGGCATGATCGCCGGGGGCGCACTGGCGCAGTCCAGCGATACGAACACCGCGACCAAGGAATACGATTCCGGGGCGGTCTATCAGGGCCAGTTCAAGGACGGCAAACAGCACGGTCAGGGGACCTACACGGCGCCCGACGGTTATCAGTACACTGGTGAGTGGGTCGAAGGCATCATCCAGGGCAAGGGTAAGGCCAAGTTCCCCAACGGCTCCGAATACACCGGCGATTTCAAGGAAGGCGTGCCGGACGGGCAGGGCAAGATCGTCTACGCCAATGGCGGCTCCTACGAAGGCGACTGGGTCGCGGGCGTCATTCAGGGCAAGGGAACGGCGGTCTACCCGAACGGCATGACCTACGAGGGCGAGTTCAAGAATTCGGCCCATCACGGCTTCGGCGTCATGGTGCGCGAGAACGGCTATCGCTACGAAGGCCAGTGGCTCGAAGGCACGCAGGAAGGTCAGGGGAAGGTGACCTATCCTGACGGCGCCGTCTATGAGGGCGACTTCGTGAAGGGGTTACGCGAGGGGGCCGGGACGATCACGTTGCCCGACGGCTTCGTCTACACGGGCGCCTGGAGCGAAGGGCAGATCACGGGCGCGGGCGACGCCACATATGCGAACGGCGACACCTACAAAGGCGATTTTCTCGATGGGAACCGCCACGGCAAGGGCGTCGCGAAATACGCATCGGGCGACACGTATGAAGGCGATTTCCTGAACGGCGACCGCCATGGCAAGGGCAAGTTCGTCGGCGCTGACGGCTACGTCTACGAAGGGGACTGGACCGAGGGCCGGATCGAGGGCCTTGGACAGGCGACCTACCCCAACGGCTCGAACTACGAAGGCACATTCGTGAACGGAACCGCCGACGGAAAGGGCAAGATCACCTACCCCGATGGCGGCTACTATGAGGGGGACTGGAAAGCCGGCGTGATCACCGGCCAGGGCCTCGCGAAGTATGCCAACGGGTCCGTCTATGAAGGCGCGTTCGTCGACGCAAAATTCGACGGGGCGGGCAAGATGACCTACGCGGACGGGCATGTCTACGAAGGCGCATGGACCAACGGTCAGCAGTCCGGCACGGGCAAGATCATCTATCCGGACGGCGCGGTCTACGAGGGCGCATTCGTCGAGGGCAAGCGTCAGGGCAAGGGCATGCTCACTTTGAAGGACGGGTTCGTCTACGACGGCGAATGGCTCAATGGCGAGATCCACGGTGAGGGTGAGGCCCGGTACGCCAACGGCGATGTCTACAAGGGCGCGTTCGAGAATGGCCGGCAGCACGGTTTCGGCGTGATGACCTATGCCTCGGGCACCGAGTTCAAAGGATACTGGGTCGATGGGCGGCGAGACGCAAAGGCTGAGGAAGAGTCGAGCGGCAACTGATCCGGGGCGAGTTGCGCGTCAATCAAGACCGCTTGAACCCGGGCCGACCCGGTGAGCGTTTCAAGATCCTGATGAAGAGTTACAGATGCGCGGCGACTGGGGCGAACCGAGCCGCCGCGACATTTTTGTTTTAACGATCCTACGCCGCCATTCCGAAATCGCTGCGTCCATCGCCGGGCTCAGCGGCCTTCCGCGCTTTTGCCTGATCGAAGAAGTCAAACATCTGCTCAAGCATCTGCGAGTTCTCGGACAAGGACTGCGCGGTTTCCGAACTCGCCTTGCTGTCGCTCGCGTTCCGCTGGATCGTCCGGTTCAGATCGGTCAACGCCGCCTCGATTTCGTCGAATGACAGAAGCTGCTGGCTCATGGTCTCGGAGATATCCTGCACGAGCGTCGACGTGTGCTTGATGCTCGGCACCAGTTCGTCGAGCAATGCGCCCGCGCTGTTCGAGAGCGAACTCGTCTCCTGAGACAGTGCGCTGATCTCCTCTGCTGCAGCACTTGAGCGTTCGGCGAGTTTCCGGACCTCCGCGGCCACCACCGCGAAGCCTTTGCCATGTTCTCCGGCGCGCGCGGCTTCGACCGCTGCATTGAGCGCCAGCAGATCCGTCTGCCGCGCAAGTTCCTGCACGATCGAGATCTGGTCGTTGATCGTTGCCATCGCGGCGACGGCATTGCGCACGACCTCGCCCGACTTCTCGGCATCCGATGCTGCAGACGACGCGATGCGGTCGGTCTCGGTGGCGTTCTCGGCCATGGACTTCACGCTGTCGCCAATCAGGGCGACCGTCCGCTTGAGCTGCTCGGATGCTGCCGCTTGGGTCTGCGTTGCATCATTCAGACCGGAGGCGATGTCGCTCATGCGGTCCGATCCGTAGGACACCGCTGTGACCATGTTGCCGGATTCGGATGCGATCGCCTCCAGCGCAACCCTCATCCGTTCGAGTGAGTTGCCCATTTCATCCTTTTCGGACAAGGGAGTAATCTCGCGCGACAGGTCGCCATGCGCCATTTCGTTTGCGTGAACGGCGACAGACTTCATGTTCGCGCGCAGACCCTCCAGCCTCTCGCGCAACTGGCGGATATCGCTCGCCGATCCCATTTGTGCGCCGGGCGAAAGATCACCTTTGCTCAGGCGCTCGATGTCTTCCGAGATCCTGCGGAAGCCGCTCGAGAACCCTCGAAGGGCCGAGACACCGAAGTAGAGCGAGATCAGAACAGCAATGATCCCCAGACCACAGATCAGCAACGCTTCCCGCACCTGAGCGTCAAAGCTCGCTTTCGCACTTGCTTCGATATCAGCAACGATTCGATCTTCCAGCTGCTTGAACAGATTTAGCCGCTCCGTCGCGATCGCGAACCATTCGGCCCCTGCGATTCCCGCTGCATCATTGGTTTCGATGATCGCGTCCAGAACCGAACGGATCCGAGTCACCTCGTTGACAACGGGACCGGTCACCGTCGCATCGAACCACTGCTTGTATTCCTTGCTGGCAACCGCCTGAAACTCACCTAGCGCAATCTTTTCGCCGGCGAGTTCGCTAAGATACTTCTTGAAGGTCGCCATCTGCACGTCGCCGGACGCGGCCTGATTCAGCAGGACGGCACCGACTGCGCGTTCAAGTCCGCCGTGTTCCTTGGCGATGATCAATGCGAGCAGCGGGAGCTGCCGGCTCGTCACGACTTCGGTCTTGCTGTGCTGCGTGATGTGACCGATCACCTGGATCATGTCGTCCACGAGGTGCGAATAGAAGGCGACTGCCTCCGGAACGGTGTGCTCCTTCGCATCGATCTCGGCGCGAAACTTCCCGAGATCCCGAAGATCGACGCGCAACTGAGCGATCGACTCCTCAACGTCCTCGCTGAGCTTGCCGCGCCCGTCCCGACCGATCGCGGCTTCGAACTCTGCAATCCGCTGATTGACGCTCAACCGCTGTTTCTTCACGGCATCGCCGCTGGCCGCATCGAAGCCGGACGAGATGTGACCTGCGGACTTGCCGCGTTCGATCTGCATTTCGTGAATCACCGCGCTGATCTTGCGCGGCAGGGAGATGTCGGCGACGTACGCGCGTGCCGCGCGATACTCCAACACGCCGATTTCTACGACTGCTGCCACCAGCGCAAAGCAGGCCAGCATGATTGCGACGAAAACCTTAGACTTCAGACTCATGTGATACGCCCCCGAGGAAAACGGTTGACCCATCATCGAAACAATGTGTTTTCGAAGTGTTACGACGTTCGGCTCTGATTTGCGAAAGTCGTTATAATTTCTGGGAAATCACCGTTGAGTGATCGCCGGGGGCTGTACTCGTCCGCCTCGCTCATTACATCCGGTCAGCCCGCACTTCCACCAACCAGATTGAGAGCCCACATGCCCCTGCCCCGCAGCCAAGCGCCCGAACTTTCATTCCCCCTGTCGTCCGGCGAGACGTGGTCGCTGTCCGGCCAGACGCCCGAGAACTTCACCATCGTGGTCTTCTACCGCGGCTTTCATTGCCCGATCTGCAAAGGATATCTGAAGGAGATCGACGCCTTGATGGAGCAGGCCAAAGCGCAGGGAATCGCCGTTGTCGCCGTGTCGATGGACGGAACCGAGCGCACCGGGAAAACGATCGACGAGACCGGCGTCGCGGCCCTGCCGGTCGGGCATTCGCTGCCCGAGGCCACAGCGCGTGCCTGGGATCTCTACATCTCGTCGGCGCGCGAAGGGTCGACGGAGCCGGAGGTCTTCGCCGAACCGGGTCTCTTCGTGGTCGACCCGACCGGCAAGATCTTCTTTGCACAGACCCAGAGCGCTCCGTTCACGCGTCCCGATTTCGGCAAGCTTCTGGGCGGATTGAAGTTTGTCGTTGAAAACAACTACCCGGCCCGCGGCGACCTGACACAGGCAGCCTAGCCCGGAACCGGCGGCCCGTACGTTGACGTGCGGGCCACGCAGGCCGCCGACGCGCCCTTGCGCCAAGCGAAACCCTCTGGCACGATTCGCGCGATGATTGCCAAGGGGAGCCCTCGTGGCGAAATTGACATGAAAACAGTCGATTGGGCAGGCATCATGCGCCTGCATCCGGTGTTCGCGCTCCTGAGCGAGGAGGACCGGGACCGGCTTCTGCACCCCGAAGTCTCAAGCGAAGTCACCTACGAGCAGGACGCCGTGATGATCCGCCAGGGCGAACTCGGGCGCTCGGTCTTCCTGCTTGGCCCGGGGGCGGCCGTCGTGAAGATGCAGCGCAGCGCCAACGACATCGCCGAGCTTTACACCATCGGCTACGGTGAGCTTTTCGGTGAAATGGCACTGATCGAAGAACGACCCCGTGCCGCTTCGGTTCTGGCACTGGAGACCAGCAAGGCGCTCGAAATCGACGGTGTCACCTTCATCGATCTTCTGAAGTCCCAGCCCGAGATCGCCTTCATGCTGCTCGGCAAGCTGAGCCGGCGCCTCAGGTTCACCAATACCAAGGTGATGGAGCAGCGGATCTCCGGCCTGGACGAAACCGTCAGCGTGATGAACAGCCGCGTCGACTCGATGCTGGCAAAGACCGAGGCGCACCTCGAAGCGGCCAAGGTCGTATTCGAGCAGACCAAGCAGAGTGCAAATGAGGTCGTTGAAAGCGGTGAGCGCAAGCAGGCGATCCTGACGCGCGTCGGCACCATCGGCGCGCTGATCCTGACCATCGCCGCAAGCTTCGGCTTCTGGGACATGCGCGATACCGCGGCGTCGTTCGACAAGCAGAGCGATCAGGTCCAGGAGCAGGTCAAGGACGTCAACGAAAAGCTGGCCGATATCGAGAAGAAAGCCGATCAGGTCACCGCGACGCTGGAACGGCTGGGGTCGATCGAAGACGAAGCCAAGCAGGTCATCGGCAGTCTCGAGGAACAGCTGACGAGCGCCAAGGAAATCGGCACCCGCGCCAATGACGTGCTCACGTCCACCACCCTGCGCATCACGACCTTCGAGGAGAAGATCGACGCCCGGCTGGTGCTCAGCGAACTGGGCAGTCTCGACGATCTCAAGGCCGATTCCTCCGGCGAGATCAGGGGCGTGGCCTTCACGTCCGAGCAACTCAGGCGCCTGCGGACACTGGTACAGTTACACGACGAGGACGACATCTCGGAACTGGGGCAGCTCTTCACCGGGTTCCTCGCCGACGGCATGCGGTTCCACCAGCCGCTGGCCGAGCTTCTCCGCAATTCGAAGCTGACGAACCCCAAGGGCATCGTCTTCCTCACCTATTTCGGCGGCCTGTCAGCGTTGCGGGATCTCGGCGACGACTCGGCGTACGGCCAGTTCAGGAATGCGCTTGAGAGCTTTGCGAGCGACTCCGGCCTGCGCAATCCATGGCTGGTAACCGAGGACGACCGCGACGTGTTGAAGTTCGTCATGGCCGCCAACGAGGAAGATCCCAGCCGGATCGCCCTTATCGAACGGCGTGTCGATCTTCTGGTCGATCACATGCAGGACCTTGCAGAGCGCTAACCACTCGGCTCCGTCGCGGCGGCCAAAGCGGTGCCGGAGTGCGATCTAGCGACCTGTCCGGTCGTGCTGCGATCTTGCGGAGAAATCTCCGGCAGCTCCCTTCGCAGGCACAGTTCGGCAAGTGTCCGCTCTGGCCTAAGGTGCGCACGCTCATCCGTCGCAAAAACTGCGCCGCGCCCGCAGCCTGCGAAACTGCGCGAGTGTCCGGTATAATCCTCTCACTGCAATTCCCGCTTTGCCTGAGGCCCGCGCGCCGATAGCGTCATTGGTGAGCCTTGGACTGCGGATGGGACCAGCGAATGACGGCGGAGAAGATCGAGGCCCTCGTGATTGGCGGCGGGCAGGCCGGACTGGCCGCAAGCGAACACCTCAGCGCATGTTCGGTTCCCCATCTGGTGCTGGAGAAAGGACGAATCGCAGAACACTGGCGCTCAAGGCGCTGGGATTCTCTCGTGGCCAACGGTCCCGCCTGGCACGACCGGTTCCCGGGACTCGAGTTCGACGACGTCGCGCCCGACGCCTTCGCCCCGAAAGAGCGGGTCGCGACCTATTTCGAACAGTACGTCGAGAAGTTCGAACTGCCGGTCCGTTCCGGGGTCGAGGTGACCGAAGTCACCCGGAACACCCGCAAACCGGGCTTCCACGTCGCTACATCCGAGGGCGAGATCGAAGCCAACTACATCGTTGCTGCGACGGGTCCTTTCCAGAAACCGATCATCCCGCCGATCGTTCCGGAAGACGCCGGAGTGCTGCAGATCCATTCCTGCGACTACCGCAATCCCGGGCAACTGCCTGACGGCGGCGTCCTTGTGGTCGGCGGCGGCGCCTCCGGCTCGCAGATCGCAGATGAACTGCTGCGCGAAGGGCGGCAGGTACACCTCTCGATCGGGCCGCACAGCCGCTACCCGCGATGGTATCGCGGGCATGACTATTGCTGGTGGCTCGGCGTTCTCGGGCAGTGGGACATCGAAGCGCCGGAACCCGGCACCGAGCACGTCACCATCGCCGTCAGCGGGGCCTACGGCGGTTACACCGTCGACTTCCGCCCGTTCGCCGAACGCGGCATGACGCTGATGGGGATGACAAAGGGCTACGCTGACGGCGTGCTCAGCTTCGCGCCGGACCTCGCGCAGAACATGGCCGACGGCGATGCAGCGTTTCTCAGGCTCCTGGATGACGCCGATGCCTATGTGGAACGCTCCGGCCTCGACCTGCCGGACGACCCGGAGGCACGGCAATTCGGAGCGATGCCCGATTGCGTGACCAATCCGGTGCTGGAGTTGAACCTCGCCGAGGCCGGGATCAACTCGATTGTCTGGGCGACCGGCTACGGGCTGGACTATAGCTGGCTCAAGGTCGACGCGTTCGACGCACAGGGCAAACCGGACCACAAGCGCGGCGTGTCATCTGAGTCCGGTGTCTACTTCCTTGGCCTGCCGTGGCTCTCGCGCCGCGGCTCGTCGTTCATCTGGGGCGTCTGGCACGACGCGCGATACATCGCCCACCACATCGCGACGCATCGCGGATACATGGAATATCATGCGGCGGCGCGGGGCTGACGCAAGTTTGACGGTCCCTAGCGCCACCTCTGCAGGAGTACGTGTTGGCCTGAACGCCGGTGTCCCCGCAGCGTGGGTTTGAACTTAGCGCACCACCATCACTCAGCACCGAGTTTGTCGTCCTCCAATTCCCTCAGCAGCCTAGCCCCGCGAGGAAACGGTGCCGACCGTAACATCCGCTACAGATTCAGAACGCCGCTCGAGACACCATGATCGCAATAGCAATTGAGGGAATGAAACATGACCGAACAGAAAATGCCCGCTGAAGTTTCCGATGAGGCCTTGGACGCAGCCGAGGGTGGCGCGCTCAACGTGGCGGGCGCACCTTCGAAAGTCAGCGGCGAGCGCAAACGGACCGTCCCCACGACCAACGAAAACATCTGGGTCTGCGACACGATGGAGCGATAGGGCGCGATTCCCGAGAATTCTCCGAGATCGACACGCCAAACACTGCTGCTCAATGGCAGGCGAGAACTTTGCGCCTGCGTCTCGGAGCAGCAAAGCCCTTGGCTCCGATCTCAGTGCCGATCGCTGGCGGCTTTCAGCGGATGTGCGGGTTGTGTGCCTGCCGACGCGACTGTCGCGGTGCCCGGCCGCCCGATACTTTGACCTCAGTTGATTATCCGCGTTGCTTGCCGCGATCCCGGACGACTCCTCCGCTCAACACCGGATGTTCCACCACACCAGCCCGGTGCGCTGGAGCAGCTTGTCACCTCGCCCATCGCGCTCGACATTCAGGCGCTGGCAGTCGCGAAAGCTCGCACCGTTCTCGGACCACGCGGATCGCAGGTCGGAGCGGGTCATGCAGCAGCCCGTCGATGCCTGCGCTGCCATACCGATCTGGGTCGAACCGAAAAAGGCCAGCGCCGTCAGCGCCGAAAGGGTGCGGATGGATCGCATCGGGGTCTCCGTTCTCTGTCTTGGCGCAAGTCTAGCGCAGGCGGCGCGACGCGCCTACACCTCAATGTGCGCCGTCACGGCTCTCTTCGGCCCTGCATTTCCCTTTCCTTAACCGAAATTCCGCGTATAGTGCGCGCCATGACGACACGCGCCCACAATGCTGTCTTGCCGATCAGTCTGCCGCTTGGCGGACTCCTTCTTCTTATCGGCCTCTGAGGGCGCCGGGTTCCGCGGCGCCGCCCTCGGAGGACGCCCAGAACGCGCTGCACAAACCCTACACAGACGACCCTGAACGGATTGATCCGATGAACGAACAGACTCCCATTGCGGCTGATGACGCGGCCAGCGAACAGGACCGCGTAAAGATCTTCGACACGACCATGCGGGATGGCGAACAATCGCCCGGCGCGTCCATGACGCTGGCCGAAAAGCTCCAGATCGGCCAGCTCCTGGACGAGATGGGCGTGGACATCATCGAGGCAGGTTTCCCGATCGCCTCGGAAGGCGATTTCGAGGCGGTTACCGAGGTCTCGAAGATCGTCGAGAACGCCACCGTATGCGGGCTGTCACGCTCGCCGCTCGGCGATATCGACCGGGCATTTGGCGCGCTGAAATATGCAAAGAAGCCGCGCATTCACACGTTCATCGCGACCTCGGACCTGCACATGGAGTTCAAGCTCCAGATGACGCGCGATCAGGTGCTGAACGAAATCCAGAACTCCGTCAGCCATGCCAAGTCGCTCGGCGTCGAGGTTCAGTGGTCGCCCGAGGACGCAACCCGCACGGATCGCGATTTTCTGTGTACGGCCGTCCAGACGGCCATCGAGAACGGTGCCACGACCATCAATATTCCCGACACGGTTGGCTACACTGCCCCCGGAGAGTCCGCCGAGATCATCCGGATGCTGAAAGAGCGCGTGCCGGGGATTGAAGACGTCACGATCTCGACCCATTGCCACAACGATCTCGGCATGGCGACGGCCAATTCCATGGCCGCTGTGCTGGCCGGTGCCCGGCAGATCGAGTGCACCGTCAACGGGCTGGGCGAGCGCGCCGGCAACACCGCGATGGAAGAAGTCGTGATGGCCATGAAGGTCCGCAACGACATCATGCCGTACGCAACGGGCATCGACACGACGCGGATCATGCAGGCATCGCGCTTGATCTCGGGCGTCACCGGCTTCCCCGTTCAGTACAACAAGGCGGTGGTCGGCAAGAACGCCTTCGCGCACGAGGCCGGTATCCATCAGGACGGCATGCTCAAGCACGCGGGCACCTACGAGATCATGACGCCCGAGTCGGTCGGTCTCACGGAGTCAACGCTGGCCATGGGCAAGCACTCCGGCCGCCATGCCCTGAAGTCGAAGCTCTCGGACATGGGGATCGATGTCGGCGACAACCAGCTGAAAGAGCTGTTCGTCCGGTTCAAGGCACTGGCCGACCGCAAGAAGGAGGTCTTTGACGACGACATCCTGGCGCTGGTCGAAGAGCAGACCGCCGATGCGGGCGCCGAGTACATCAAACTGAAGTTCCTGCGCGTGATCTGCGGGACCGAGGCCCCGCAATCGGCCGATATCATTCTCGAGATCGACGGCAAGGAACAGTCGGTGACGGCGCAGGGCGACGGTCCAGTCGATGCGGCCTTCAATGCGGTGATGGCACTGGTCCCGCACGAGGCAACGCTGGAGCTTTATCAGGTCCACGCGGTGACCGAAGGCACGGACGCCCAGGCCACTGTCAGCGTACGTCTTCGGGAAGGTGGCTACATTGCGTCGGCCCAGTCGTCGGATACGGACACCGTGGTCGCGTCCTGCCGGGCTTATGTTCATGCGATCAACAAGCTGATCGTGCGTCGCCAGAAATCGGCCCCGACAGCAATCGCGGGGTAATCTCAAGTCAGTGCGGGCAGCTCGCCCGCACTGCACGCTTCGCGTCTCGCTTCAGTTGGTTTCGCGGTTCTTGCCGACCAGCCCGTAACCACCGTGGTCAAGATAATGTCCCGCCGGTTTCGTATCGAGGCGGATCTTGCTGTTCTCGCTGAAACGGCTTTCTAAGTAATCGCGCGGACCCGCCGCGAACGCGCCCATCGACGTCAGTTCCATGCCCGTGTGCACACCCTCCTTGACCGTCGGAGGCGTTCCGCACTTCTGCAGCGCCCACTGCCGGAGCGCGCGCTTGTCGTCGACCGGCGTCCCACCAGACATCGCTCCAAACGCTCCCATGCCTGCATTTGCATTGAGCGCATGAACCAGAATGATCTGAGTTGGCTGTAAGGTGCTCGCCCAGAGGTTCATGTCCTTCACACAATCGGGAGTTCTCTCCAACGCATTGGTCGGATAGTGGAACGCGCCCGCGAAACCGCCGTTGCCGATCCCGGCGATCAGAGTGCAACTGAAAAGCGTCGAGGTTGACACGTGAAAAGCCGACTTGCGGATAATGCCCTGGCCCATTTCGATGAAGAAGTGCATTTCGATATCCTCTCAGATTATTCCGTCTTCAAATTTTGGGCTGCGCTCGGAGGGGAGCGTCGCCCGCCACGAGAGGTAAGATATTTACGCGCGTAAAATTTTCAACTGTTTTTTAATATGACATTTAAAAAAATTTTTTACTTTGAGGCCGAGCGCCCGGAAATCTGAACGCCCTGACGCTGCCCGATCGGTTTCCGGCCATGTCGCTGCTTGCGGGACGGCGCTCGCGCTGCCATCTCTTTCGCAATGAGAAACACAACCTCCGCGCAGGACATCGAAGCCGCTCTGTCCGATACGGAACGCGCCGGGCTCAGCCTCGTCCTCACCATAAGAACAGTCCTCGTCGTCATCGTTATCGTCGGGGTGATCGGTTCTCAGGGGATCGAGCGCGGTCTGTTCGGTGCCTCGTTCGCGTTGATCTTTCTGCTGATCGGCCTCGGCTACCGTACCATCGTCATCCGCAAGCGCGATCGGATCTGGATGCGCTATGCCTTCGTGGCGACCGATGTCGCCTTGCTCGGCGTGATCGTCGCGTTCGTACCACTCGTGCAAAGCGGCGAGGTTCCACAGATCTTCGTGTTCCGCGTCTACTCCATCGGCGTCTTCTTCTTCCTGCTCGCAACGGCGGCCTTGTCCCTGTCGCCCGGACTGGTTCTCTGGACAGGCTTCGTGATCGTGCTGACCATCTGGTCGGCGTGGGGCTGGATTGTCTGGAACATGGAGGAAATCGTCGCCTGGCGCGACTATGCGACGGACCCTACCGCCCAGAACTACGTCCGAATCGTACTCCACCCGGACATGATCAACATCGCCAGCAGGATCAACGAGACAATCACGATCGCCGCCACGGCCATCGTCACGGCAGCGGCGGTGCAACGGGCCCGGGATCTCTTGCGCACACGCATCGCCTCTGAACGCGCGCGCGCAGAGGTCGCGGAAGTGTTCGGGCGTTTCGTCCCGCAGGAAGTCGTGGACCGTCTCAGCGCCTCGGACGGGCAGCTTCCACCCGCCTCGCGGACCGCAACCGTCCTATTCGTCGATATCGAAGGTTTCACGCGCTTCGCCGAAACGGCCGATCCTCAGCGGATCGTCGAGACGCTGGACGCGTATTTCGATGCCGTCTCGGACGTGATGGGCAAACATGATGGCGTGGTCATCAGCCTGATCGGCGATGCAGCCATGGTGTCATTCAATGCGCCGCTCGATAACGAAGCCCATGCTATCTCCGCAATCGACGCAGCGAGAGAGCTTTTGACACTTGTTGAAACCCGGAGTTTCGCAGGCCACCAGTTCAACCTGCGGATCGGAATCGCAACTGGCGATGTGGCCGCCGGAACCGTGGGTGGGCAGGGACGTCGAAGCTATACGCTTTACGGAGATACCGTGAACCTCGCTCAGAGGCTCGAGGCGCACAACAAGGAGACCGGCACCCGATTGCTGGTGGATGAAAGCACCTGGCGGGCGGCTGGTGCGCCTTCAATCCTGGATCCCGGCGGAACCTGCCCAGTTCGTGGGCGCGACGCCGGAGCATCGATCTATCGCCTCAGCGAGCCTGCTTGATCTCGCGGTTTGGAACAAATCGCGGACGCGTCATGGAAACAGTGGCGCGGACCGTGCCCTACGGCACGGCCCGGCGAACAACATCCTGCTAGGGCTGCAACGCCCCAATCACCGCAGAGCCATCATTCGCAATCGGACGGCCGAGGTGATCGTGTGAAAACGGCGCCAAACCCGCCGGAATGACCGGCAGTTCGGTTGACGAACCCGGAATATAAGTCCCGTCGCCCCCGCCCGTTCCGGAAACACTGCGATCGTCTATCCAGTCCGGATCCAATGGCGCCGCAGGTGTCCCATGCAGATCACCGCTCGCCGCGATCTCACCCAGCCACGAGCCGACGCCCGGCACGTCGCCACCGGCACTGCCCTCGAGCGACGAGTTTGCGCAGGAACTGACCTGGTGAGTCACCGTCCAGTTTCCGACGAGGTTGGAGTTCGCACCGAATACATCGGACTTGGTGTTGCGCTGCTGATGCACACAGAACTTCTCCACCAGCGTCTTGTCGATCCGCACGCCTCCGCTGTCCTGATAGGCCAGGTTCGACCGCGATCCGACGACCGTGTTGCACTGAAGCGTGACGTTCTCGATCGCGCTCAGATCACCGTCGGCACTGATGTACAGGCACGGACCTGTAGTCCCGCCAAACTGCTCCAGAACACAGCCAACAACGGCGGCCCCACGATCTCCGATGAACTGGTCTTCGAAGTTCACGCAGCGCTCGGAGTTCGTGCCCTGCCCGATGTGGCACCACCCGGCAAAGTCGCCCGAGGACGCAGGCCGGTTGGACGCCGAAGCGTTGAGCTCGAACGTTCCGGCCAAATCCTTGCACCCGACCGCGTGGTAGGTTGCCGGCTGAATGCTGCCGTTCGCCGATCCGAGCGAGATCGCCGTCTTGAACACGCTCGAGAACGTGTTGCATTGGCCGCAATCATCGCCCGCACAATCGATGTTCCAGAAGCGCCCGACACGGTAGATCCAAGCCCCCCAGCTCGAGCCGAGGCCATTGGCGTTCCAAATACAGCCCTGCGTAACAAGCATGTGCTCGGAACCAAGGGTCGCCGAGTTGTCGAGGAAGATCACGCTGCCCGTCGCGTTCCGCCGCAGCGTCAGATTCCGCAGCAGGAGCTTGTCGGGAATTCCGTTCGAAGTGCTCGATCCGGCGTCCTGATAGATCGTCGAAGCAACGGCTGAAGGATCCGCAGCCTCGACGATTAAGGGGATCGGGCCAACACTGACGGACGAAAACGTCGCGTGCGTATGCGTAGCTGCCGTCAGCCGAATGATCCCGCCGGACGTGTTGGCGCGGCCGAAAGTGCCCGCGTTGAAACTCTGGATTGCCGCAGCGGCTGCAGAAACCGTTGCAAACGGCGTTCCCTGCGCGGTGCCCGGGTCGGAATTGACGGCCGCGCCAGATCCCGATCCGCCGTCAACATAGGCGTAGACCGTACCGAAGGCGCCCGTCCGATCATTCAGGAAGGTCAACACCGTCAGGTTCGGCGACGGGTACGGATCGGCATCTACCGAAAGCGTGAAAGCCTCTCCGATCCAAGGATAGACTGTGGCGTCAACTGTAACCAACTCACCTTGGTTCAAGCCGGTCAGATCCAGATCCGCCGCGAAATGCGGCACGCTCAAACCCGTCGCTGCATAGGTAATAAGGCTCTGTGACGAGACCGTCTGCTCGGTGGTGTTTCCCGTCTCATCGCTTGCGACGAAGCGAACCGCTGCAACAGGGCGACCGTTGCGGGCGTGTGCATGGGCGACAGCCAAACGAACCGTGTGGGTGTCCGACGTGGCCCATTCCCGGTCGTGGGTCAACCAGACCGCCTGAGGCTTGGGATATGCACGGGTCGATCCGTTCGTCACGCCGGTGATCGTGTCGCCAGCATAGACCAAATCATTCAGCGCCACGTCGCTCGGGGTAAGAGAACTTTGGTTCGGAAACGGTTCGCGAACCCGACTTGTCAGCAAAAGCGAATCCGTGACGGTGACGGAGGAACCGCCTGCATCGAACCCGGGGCGGTCGACAACGACATATCGCGGGTCGGCGACTGGGTCGAACGTGCCCGGCGAGGCATAGGTTGCACGCCAGCCGTCGACACCGATCGCCGATACGTTCGGGTCGGTCGTGTTGGACTGCGTCGCCGATACCGTAATCTGGAATGCCGATTGCGCGGTCTGACCGATGCTGTCTGTCGCCGTGATCGTCACGACATTCCCGGCCACCAGTTCCGTCGGCGTGCCGCTCAGAACTCCGATGCCTGAAACCGTCAGCCCAGCAGGTAAACCCGTCGCTGCAAAGCTGAGCGTGTCCCCGGGGTCCGAGAAGTCGAGCGACAAGTCGACTGCCGCAATCGCATCATCGAGATCAAACGTCAGATCGGCCAGACCGCCGGTCGCCACGGGCGCGGCGTTCGCCCGATTTACGGACACGGAAAGGGTTACGGTTCTCGTGGTCACGCCGTCACTGATTCGGACGGGCAGTGTTGTCGGCGCGGTCTGACCTTGCAAAAACCCGTCGCCCAGGCCGTCGCGGTCGAAATCGACAAGCACGAAGCCCGAGGACAACGTGACAGTAAACAAGCCGCCACCGCTGCCCGCAGCGCCGAACACCTCGCCATCCGGCAGGCTGACCGCGCCCTCGGCATCCGTGATCTGAACGAAGCCAAGCGGACCAGAAACTGCGTCATGGGCAACTTGCGCCGAAAACACCGCCGCGAACCCGGACTGAAGCCGGGCGCGGTGATGGCGGGTAATGCGAGAACCGAAATGCAGCATTACCAGATCGCCACGATGTCCGCTGCTGTCGTCCCGCTCGCAAGGACCCGCGAAACCCGCATCGGGAGCACGCCTTCGGCAACGTTCGTGAAGGTGACCGTGGACCCGCCGGCTGTGGTCACCCGCAGGTCGCCGGCAACCCCGACATAGAGGGCGCGCGACGTGAACGTGAGATCGTTCGAGTCACTCGGAGTGACCGAAATTGCATCGTAACCCGGGCTCTCCAGCCCGCTCGAGCGGTCCTCAAAAATATCGGGCATCAGGATCTCCTTCTCCGTTTCCCGACGCACGACTGCACCGCATTCACGCATCATTCGTGCGCGGGCCACGCTCGTCGAGGTGCTTCGGAGGAGAGAATACTGCGGCTCTACGGCTGTTGCGTGCTGACTACGCAGCGCGCGCTGTCAGTGGCACGAATCCCGGAGTGAATACTGACCCTCGGGCGAGCGTGATCAACCAGTTCGTTGGGACGTTGATACCGTCTCGGCGCCGTCAACAGCGAGGTCTTCGGCGAAACCTTCAGCTGCCAGATCGGCATCCCACTTCTTAAATTCAGAGTTCTCGGGACCGTGCTCTTGCACCAGTGGCATCAACGTTTGCTGCTCGAGCACAAGCGCGGACGCTCCCGCAATCAAGATGCTCAGAAAACTGCCTGAAATCCATACGGTTAGCGCAACTGGCAAGAGCCCCCAACCATGCACGGACAGCATCAAACCGCCAACGAAAGCAATGGCGTATCCGACCGTGAGAGAGCGCAACAAATACATCACGGGGACGCTTTTAATCGATCTCGCTTTCTCCCGGATGAAAGGACGCGGTTAACCGATCATTAAATCGCAACGCCGAGAGTTCTTGAGTTCCAGCAGGCGCAGGCGGAGGAAACGATCCGGATTCTTCACATCAGTGCCGACTACCCCGACCCGGTCCAGCCCGCGAAGACGAGAGCCATCTCGAACCTGCTGGAACTGGCAGTCGATCACGACCACCGTGTGCTTTCCCTGAATCGCACGAGTCGGGCGCGCGGCGTCCATAGACTGCGATTTTCCGACCTGGCTGGCGCATCCCACGAGGCCATAACCTATTTCGGCCTTCCTCGGGGCATCGGCCATAGGACTTACTTGGATCGACTGGCAGATGAAATACTCGGACACGAGGCTCGAAACGGCTTTCGACCAGAGTCGATTCACGCGCATAAGCTGACAGCGGAAGGGATTGTGGCAGCACGGATCGCCGAGCAGATGGACGTGCCCTACCTGCTCTCAATCCAAGGGAACACCGATCTCAAAATCCTCCGCATGAGGCCAGATTTACGATCCGTTTTTCGCCGGACCTGGCACGGAGCTGCTCATGTTTTCCCCTTTGCACCATGGGCGGGCAACGCCGTTTCCGCGCTCCTCGGAAAGCGTAGCCGACCGGTCACATATCTGCCCTGCCCCGGCCAGTCCGATCGGATTTATACACCGCGTATAACGGCGCCCGTCGTCCGAACCGCTTTCAATCTCCACGACTGGAAGAACAAGAACGTCTCTGCTCTGATCAAGGCCATCGCCATTGCTGCGCAAGACGTGCCTGACATCAAACTTGAAGTCATCGGCGGCGGCGATGCCGATGCGTTCGCACGTTTATCAGCATTGGCAGAACGCGTCGCGCCACGTCGCGTTCGCTTTCTCGGGACGGTGCCGAACGAGCATGTTCAAGCCTTGCTCAACGCCAGCGCCTGTTTCGCACTCCCATCACACCGAGAAAGCTACGGGCTCGTATTTGCAGAGGCACTGCTGTCTGGCGCGCCTTGTCTGATTCCAAAAGATCGCGCGATAGATGGATACTTCGACGACGGATCAGTCCTCAAAACGTGCTTGCCTCGCGACGTCGCAAGCATCGCGAACGGGCTTGTGGAAATCTTGCAAAATCAGCGCGCCTTCAAGGAGAGACTTGAAAAACTGCAGCGCTCAGGTGGGCTTGACCATCTTCGCCGTAACGGGATCGCGCAGATGTACACCTCCTCACTCTCCGGAATTGAGGCAAAAGAAGCAGTGAAGTCGGAGATTTGGGACGTCAAAGCGTCCTCGCGGAAAGGCACGTTGCTGCCTGTGTGAGCCGGGCATTTGCACGACCTAACGGGCAAGGCTAAAGTACATTCTGCATCGGGCCGGCGCAGGAAACACTTTGTCTTCAGCACCTGATATAGTGAGACGCCAGTTTCTTTTTGCAGTGACATCCATCTTCACCTCGTTTTCAGCCGTCCAACAAGTGACCGCTGCCACTTGGCCACTCCAAAGCGGATACTCGGGATTGGACGAACAGCACCTTTGGATCCGACAAACCGGGCGGGCCGAGGCTGTCCACACGCGCATCCGTCTGGACGATGGTCAACCGGATCCGAACGGCGTTGCCGATCTCTCCTGGCTCTTCCGGGATTGGCGCGATGGTGATGCTCACCACTGGATTGATGTTCGCCTGTTTGATCTGCTTGCGACGGTTCAGACGTTCACCACGCTCGTCCATGGACGTCCGACGGAACTGGTTCTGAATTCCGGCTATCGGACTGCGAGACGCAACGCGACGATCGAGGGCGCGGCGGTAAACTCACAGCATATCCACGGTCGCGCCGCCGATATCACGATCACTGGCGTACCGCACAGCGATGTTCGCCAGGTAGCAGAGGCTGCGCGCGCTCAGGGGATCGGTCGCTATCCCGGGTTTACGCATCTGGACGTCGGTCCGCCGGGCCGGCGTTGGCGCGGCTAACGGCGCCGTCGAAACCCTCCCGGGCTCTAGCCGGCGGGAACTCCCGAAGTCATCGCCGACGCAAGGAAGTCGCGCCTATCTACATTTCCAGTTCGATCAGATAGGGGCCGCCGCTTGAGAGACCGGCCTCCAGGGCTTTCGCGAGGCCCCGCGTATCCGCGACACGTTCAGCCTCGACGCCCATACCGCGGGCCATTTCGACCCAACCAAGAGCAGGGCGATCAAGGGTCAGCATATCGACCGCGCGCGGACCCGGGTTCTGGACGCCGACATTCGTCAACTCACCCTGAAGGATCCGGTAGGTCCGGTTTGCAAACACCAGCACCGTGATGTCCAGGCCTTCGCGAGCCATGGTCCAGAGTGACTGTACCGTGTACATCGCCGAGCCATCCCCCTCCAAGGAAATGACTTTCCGATCCGGACAGGCAATTGCCGCCCCGATCGCACACGGCATCCCGTAACCGATCGAACCGCCACGATTGTTCAACCAGTCATGTGGCGGCGCGCCCGATGTCATTGGGAAGAACTTGCGTCCCGTCGTGACCGACTCGTCCACGACAATCGCGTTCTCGGGGATCATCGCTCCCAACACAGGCGCGATCATCTCCGGCGTCAATGCACCGTCGGCCACGTCCGGTCGTCCAGCCTGAGACACGCCCACAGGTGTCGCAGGCACGGCGCCCACGGCATCACAAAGTGCCTCCATGCCTCCGAGAATATCGCCGCCCCAGTCACAAAGCTCGACGAATTCAGTGTCGTCCTGAGTGAGCATGCCCGGCTTATCGGGATATGCGAAGAATGCCACGGGCGGTTTCGATCCGACCAAGACGATCCGGCGGTATGGTCGAAGAACATCCAGTGCTTGCTCGACCGGATAAGGGATCCGGTTCACGGCAACACGGCCTGCGCCGCGCTGAAGTCGCGCGTTCGACCATTCTGTCAAAAGGCCACAACCCGTCTTCGCGGAGATCTTGCCTGCCAACTCAAGCCCGGCTTCTGTCAGCGCAACGCCACCGAGGATGATCAGGCTGTCCTCGCCGCCCAACATCTTGGCAGCCTCATCGATACGATCGGCATCGACTGGCATCCGGTTTGGCGGGGCTATGGCTTCAGCGACGATGCCACCCTCATTCCAGGCGGTATCTCCCGGCAGGATGAGCGTGGCGATCTGCCCGGGCGGCGTCAACGCCGCCTGCACAGCTCGAGCACCCGCCGCACCGATCTCCGGCGCGGATGTCGAGGTCTCGACCCAATGCGACATCGGCCGGGAGAGGCCTTCGATGTCCGAAGTCAGTGGGGCGTCAAGTGCGATATGCGCCGTGGCATGTTCTCCGACGATATTGACGACGCCGGATCCTGCCTTTTTGGCGTTGTGGAGGTTGGAAAGACCGTTTGCAAGACCGGGCCCCAGATGCAGGAGAGTGGACGCCGGGTGCCCTCTCATTCTGTAGTATCCGTCTGCGGCTCCCGTCGCGACGCCTTCAAACAGCGCCAGGACGCAGCGCATGCCGGGGACGCTGTCGAGTGCGGCCACGAAGTGCATCTCTGACGTGCCGGGATTTGTGAAACAAACGTCCACGCTGCTTGCCAATAGAGAACGCACGAGGCTCTCGGCACCATTCATCGGTTCAGTCACGTGGTTCTCCCTGCTCCTGCCCGACGAAAGCTATTGGTGCACTGCACCACCATCAACTGCTCGATTGCGGCGACGAACGATTATCCACCTTTGGATGAAAGAGGCAGTCGCTCAGCCTGAGACAGATGAATTAGACCTTCTCGATCGCGAGATAGCTGTGAATGTAATCCATAGCGTGACCGTCCGGGGTGGACGCGACCATATCCTCGTAGCGCTGGTAGAAAGCGTCGACGATCGCGATTCGATCTTCTGCAGATCGTTCCGTGGACAGCGCATTTGCAAAAACGGTTTCGGACCATGACCTCAGGGTCGGAACATAGCTCTGCGCAAATTCGCGCGGGCTCATCTTACCGTCTCCATCGAAAGCCTCGCGATAAGGACATCTCGTAAAACCGGTGTGGGCCGAGACCAAGCGCAAGCCCGCCGTGTAGACGGGTGAAGCCTCATTCACCAGTGGTGCAGTGAACTGCTCAGGCGTGCGATAAACCTGCGCAAACGTAGCGGCGGTATACTCGTCGGACGAAATCACGCCCTCGTCGCGAAGTGCGCGCCAATGCTGGTCGAAAGTGTCGAACATGTTAACGCCGCCCGTATTCCCCAGGTAGCGGCCCTGCTCATCCTTGCCGAAGCTGATGATCACCAAACGCCCGCCAGATCGCATTTCCGCCGCACGGGCTAGCAGGATACGCTCCCAATCGAGTTCAGCCTGCCGATCAAACGCGGCCAACTCGTTGCCAGATGCACCGACGTGATGGACGTGATCGGGAATGAGGCATGGTCGTTCCGACACGTAGTGCATCGCCGTTGCCGAAAAGCCGAGATCGAGGGTCGCATCCGGAACAAGCTGCTGATGGAAGCCGATGCCGATGCCTTGCACGAAGACGCCGGAGTCGGGCGACCAGAATGTATGATCCGACCCATCTAGCCCCTGCACCATCTTGAACAGTTGGCTCCAGTCATTCGAAGCGAGATCAGTGTACGTTACTTGCACCTGCCGACCGGGCCAACGCTCACGCGTTGCGGCGACTATGTCGTGAAGGGTCTGTTTCGACGTGCCACCATCGGCGGCCCCGAAGTCAGCGATACGAAAAGGTTCAGCCTCGACTGGATCCGGGAGTGCCGCCACGGCGTCCAGCAACATGCCTCTCGCATTGTCGATGGTATCCTTGGCGCCCCTTGTCGACTGGCTGTAGTAGCCGCCGCCCTTCATCGAGGTTGTTGCAGCCGTCTTGCTTGCATCGCTCATCGGTGTCCTCCCAATTTCGCGAGAGGATATTCCCGTCGAGAAGGATGTCACTCGGTTTCGTGCCGGGCTCCAAAGACGCCGAGCAAGCCGCCGAGAAAGATGAAGAAGCGGCCCGCAGAGGTTTCGGCTAATTCGACGAGACGCGGGTCCGCGCCGATATCATCGACCGCGCGCGACAGGAGCCTTCGGTAGGCTTCTATAAAGCGAAACGCCAATTGGCGATTGTCGGGATCGCGTCGCAACCAGCCGCGCGCGATGGCATTCGCGACGTGGTCTTTCACACCTGCCAGTGGGGCAATTCCATCAGTGATCTCGTCGCGAGCGAACCTCTGCCAAACGGATGCATGCGCGTGCTCCGGCAAGATATCGTCAGCGAAGAGGCCATCGGCACCCAGACCGTCGGAGATCTGATCACGCAGGCCGATCACCCTCGTCAAATCGGCGTCCTGTAGTGTGCATTCCACCAGAGACTCCGTCCCGGGAATGGTTTCCAAGCCAGCGAGCACGTGGACGACCGACGTCCAGTTTAGCTCGCGCCGCTTCGAGCCCGGCAGCAAGTTGCCTAGGGGCAGAGAGGGTTTGTCTTCGCTCGTGACGACCGGCCCATCGGAACTGGACTCGACCATCCATGGTGCAAGTCGCGAGGTACGATCGATCTTGTCGATGAGACTGCGCGCCTGGTCCTCGAGCGCGGTGATGCGCAGAACGCTTTGCGTCAAAGCGGTTCTCTCCGGGCTAACAATCCGGTGCACGGCCTCTCCCATCAAAGCGGCCAGATCCTCCGCGCTGGCGGGCGGATTCACCGAGACACTCTGCTGAACCTCGGCCAGTTCGCTCCGGAGCGAATTGAGGGCTTCGTAGACATCCTTGCGGACGAGCTCTGACGTTGCCGACGCCGCATCGGAAATTTCCTTGTTCGACGTCTCAAGCCGTTTGTCGATTTCAGCTATCCGCGTCGCGATCGACGCCTTCAACTCGCGCGCGGCCGCTTCAGCCGACGATTTCAGCGTCGAGTTCGCAGTGTCCATGCCTGACGACTGTGCCTTGGCCATCTCCGAAAGCGCGTCTTCGATTTTCGTCCGCACTTCGGTGGTGCCCGCGTCGGCCGCGCCGGAAAGCTCCTCGCGCAGCTCCCCGATCCGCGCAATCTCGTCCTTCATTGCGGCACGCAAGGATGACACTGCCGACTTGAGAAGCTCGGCAACTTCGTCCTGATGTTTCTCCAGCGAAGTCCCGGCACGCTCAGAGCGTTCGCGCAGGTTGCCGTCCATCATGATCACACCGTCGAGAAGCGCGGTCTCAAGCTTCTCGGTCGAGGATTTTAACGCCTTGTCGAGTGCGACCACACTGGCGGCTGCTTCGCGCTCCATGCGATCGCACGCCTGCTCAAGGCGTCCGGTCGTGTTAGAGGCGAGAGCATCAACGCTGTCGTTCAGATTGCCAATCGTTGCAGCCAGCACGAGCGCGCTTTCGGACTGCCCAGTGATCGCCTCCGAAAGCCGCTCAGCCCGGTTCAGTATCGAAACGACGATCCAGAGCATCGCGACCGGTCCGAGGATCGCAAACGCAAAGAACAGAAGATCGAGCGTCGGAAGGGAGCGGATGGCGCCCTCGGATTCGCCGAGCCGCACGAAATATCCGACTGCATAGGCGCCAAGAGCCGCAACCCAGAGCAGCGTAACCACGAGCGCCAGACGGCTGGTTGCCGGGGTATCCGATCGACCGTTTAGACCGCGCGATGCCGAAGAGCTCTGCGGCAGGAACGCCGCCCGGGCTCTCGAAACCCAGTCGGAGATGCGATCGCCGATGCCGGACCGCGTCCAAGTCGCGTCATCCTCTCTGCTCAAGAGGAATCGCAGGCTCTGATCATCATCGGCGCGGTGATCTACCATGACTGATAGATCTCATTTTTCTGCTGATTTTGCAATCAGATATATTTTACACTTAAGATCTCATATGAGCGGCCGCCGCCCGGGGTATTGACCTCGACCGAGTCGCCTTCTTCCTTGCCAATCATCGCCCGCGCAATGGGCGATTTTATGTTCAATCTACCCTTATCGATGTCCGCTTCGGGTTCGCCAACGATCTGGTACGTCTTCTCTTCGTCCGTGTCCTCGTCAACGATATGGATCGTGGCGCCGAATTTGATCGTGCCACCGCTCATCTTCGACGGGTCGATTACGTCCGCCCGCCCGATCAGCCCTTCGAGCTCCTGAATCCGTCCCTCGACAAAGCTCTGCTTCTCGCGCGCCGCGTGGTACTCGGCGTTCTCTGACAGATCGCCATGCTCGCGCGCCTCCGAAATCGCCTTGATCACGGCGGGCCGCGTTTCCTCCTTGAGGACCTTCAATTCGTCGTTCAGGGCGGTATAGCCCTCGCGTGTTACCGGAACCTTCTCCATGGATCCCTCCGATTCGCTTTCAGCGATAAAACCGAGACAATCACAAAAAACAGGGCGGCGAAATTCCTTCGCCGCCCGTCTCAATTCGATATATTATTGCGGAAAGACCGTACGAGCAAGCAATTCGACTGCGTATGCGCAGTCAATAGCACTGCAAATCAGTCCTAAACGGCGTACTCCTGAAGCGGTGCCACGCTGAGTTCGCCGTCGCGTCTGTCTGCGATGGCCTGAGCCGCAGCGTAAGCACCTGCCGCCGTCGTGTAGTATGGAATCTTCTGGCGCAACGCGGTTGCACGAATGTCAAAGCTGTCGCGAACCGATTGTGCGCCCTCCGTTGTGTTGAAAACCAGAGTGATGCCGCCGTCCTTCATGCGGTCGACGATGTTGGGTCGGCCTTCATAGACCTTGTTGACGCGCTCTGCAGGAACACCGTGCTTGGCGAGGTACGCTTGCGTCCCGCCTGTCGCAACGATCTCGAACCCCAGATTCGAGACGATTTGCGCGGCCTTCAGGACAATGTCCTTGTCCACGTCCTTGACCGAGATGAAGGCCGTGCCGCCCGCCGGAAGTGGCGCACCGGCGCCCAGTTGGCTCTTGAGGAACGCACGAGCAAAACCTTTGTCCAAGCCCATAACCTCACCTGTCGAGCGCATCTCGGGACCGAGCAACGTATCGACACCCGGGAAGCGGGCAAACGGCAGCACCGCTTCTTTTACCGAGACATGCGCGGTGTTTGGGTCCTTGAGGTCGAAAGTCTCGAGGGTCTCACCAGCCATGATCCGCGCCGCAATAGAGGCGATGGGCGAACCGACGGCCTTTGCCACGAAGGGAACCGTCCGCGACGCACGCGGATTCACTTCGAGCACATAGATATCGTTGCCCTTGATAGCGAACTGGACGTTCATCAGGCCAACCACGTCGAGACCGAGCGCAAGGGCCTCTGTCTGGCGCTCAAGCTCGGCGACAAGTTCCGAGCTGAGTGAATGCGGCGGCAAGGAACAGGCGCTGTCACCGGAGTGAACGCCCGCTTCCTCGATATGTTCCATGATGCCGGCGACGTGCACACGCTCGCCATCGCAGAGCGCGTCGACGTCTACCTCCACGGCACCCGAAAGATAGCTGTCTATCAGCACAGGGCTATCGCCGGATACAACCACCGCGTCGGTGATATAGCGGCGCAGTTCGGCATCATTGCGCACAATCTCCATCGCGCGTCCGCCGAGGACGTAGGACGGACGGATCACGACCGGGTAGCCAACCTGAGATGCTATAACGAAGGCTTCTTCGCCAGAGTGAGCGATGCCGTTGTTCGGCTGCCGCAGGTCCAGTTTCTTGAGCAGTTGCTGGAACTGCTCGCGGTCTTCGGCGAGATCGATGGCCGTGGGTGAGGTCCCGAGGATCGGAATACCGGCTGCTTCAAGTCCCTTTGCGAGTTTGAGCGGCGTTTGTCCGCCAAACTGGACGATGACGCCGTGCAGCGTGCCGTTCCGCTGCTCAACCTGCAGAATCTCGAGCACCGTCTCCATGGTCAGGGGCTCGAAGTAGAGCCTGTCCGAGGTGTCGTAATCCGTGCTGACCGTTTCCGGATTGCAGTTGATCATGACCGTCTCGTAACCCGCGTCGGTCAACGCATAGCAGGCATGGCAACAGCAATAGTCGAACTCGATTCCCTGCCCGATCCGGTTCGGGCCCCCGCCCAGGATCACGATCTTTTTCTTGTCTGTCGGCCGCGCCTCGCACTCGACCTCGCCGTCGACCGGGGTTTCGTAGGTCGAATACATGTACGGTGTCTGAGCCTCGAACTCGGCGGCGCACGTATCGATCCGTTTGAAAACGGCTTCGACACCATGCGCCTGTCGGATGCGGCGCACGCCGTCCTCGGTCAGATTGCACAGCTTCGCCAAACGGGCATCCGAGAAACCCAAAGCCTTCAACCGGCGCAGGCCGTGGGCCGCTGACGGCAATCCGTTTTCCACCAAGGCAGCCTCGACACTGACGATCTCGTCGATGCGGTGCAGGAACCAGAGATCGAACTTCGTCGCCGCCCGTATCTCTTCAATCGAGAGACCCTCGCGCAGGGCCTGCGCGATCACGCGCAAGCGATCGGGTGTTTGCTGAGCCAAGGCGGCAACCACTGCCCGGCGACGTTCCTCCTCGGTCTGATCGTTCGTGACGCCCTCGATCTCGATGTCGTCGAACCCATCCAGACCCGTTTCCATCGAGCGCAGGGCCTTCTGGACGGACTCGTGGAACGTCCGGCCAATCGCCATGGCCTCTCCCACGGACTTCATGGCGGTCGTCAGTTCGGGCTTCGCGCCCGGAAACTTTTCGAATGCAAAGCGCGGGATCTTGGTGACGACATAATCGATGGTCGGCTCGAACGAGGCCGGCGTGACGCCGGTGATGTCGTTGTCCAACTCGTCCAAGGTGTAGCCCACGGCCAGCTTGGCGGCGATCTTGGCAATTGGAAATCCGGTTGCTTTGGACGCCAGAGCAGAAGAGCGCGACACGCGCGGGTTCATCTCGATCACAACGATGCGCCCGGTATCCGGCTCGATCGCGAACTGCACGTTGGATCCACCCGTCTCAACGCCGATCTCGCGGAGGACCGCGATCGAGGCATTGCGAAGCATCTGGTATTCTTTGTCGGTCAGCGTGAGCGCGGGCGCGACCGTGATCGAGTCGCCCGTGTGGACGCCCATCGGATCAACATTCTCGATGGAGCAGATGATGATGCAGTTGTCCGCCTTGTCGCGGACCACCTCCATCTCGAACTCCTTCCAGCCCAGGAGCGATTCATCGATCAGGATCTGGTTCACCGGCGACGCGTCCAGCCCGCCCCGGCAGATTGCCTCGTATTCCTCACGATTGTAGGCAACGCCGCCGCCCGTCCCGCCCAAGGTGAAAGCCGGCCTGATGATCGCCGGCAACCCGACGTGATCGAGGGCTGCCATGCAGTCTTCCATCGACTCCGCGATGGTCGCCTTCGGGTTCTCCAACCCGATCCGATCCATCGCCTCTCGGAACAGTTTCCGGTCCTCTGCCTTCTCGATCGCCTCCCGATTGGCACCGATCAACTCGACGCCGAATTTTGCCAAAACCCCGAGATCATCGACAGCCAGCGCGGTGTTCAGCGCCGTCTGCCCGCCCATGGTCGGCAGCAAGGCGTCGGGCCGTTCTTTCTCGATGATCCGGGCGACGACCTCGGGCGTGATCGGTTCTATATAGGTCGCATCGGCCATGCCCGGATCTGTCATGATCGTGGCCGGGTTCGAGTTGACGAGGATGACCCGGTATCCCTCTTCGCGCAGGGCCTTGCATGCCTGCGCACCGGAATAGTCGAACTCGCAGGCCTGCCCGATTACGATGGGCCCCGCTCCGATGATCATGATCGACTGAATATCCGTGCGCTTTGGCATCGTGATCCTCCGGCACACCGGACCGGGCCACACGTCTCGTGTCGCCGCACATCAGGCGGGAAAGCGATGATTTGCGCGCGGTTTAGGGTAAGTCCCGGCAAAGGGCAATACGGCCTGACGCCTTGATTGCGCTGCCGCCGCGCGCCAGCTTCAACCGGAGCACGACAGGAGATCAGAATGACCCATGAGCATGCCCCGCGACGGATCTCGCGGTTCTTCTGGTTCTCCAGCGTCGACGACCGGGCCGAGACGATGATCGCGCAAAATCGGCATATCGAACACGCTCTGGAACAGCACAAAAGGGAAGGGGTCGAACTGGCCGTGCGGGCACGCACGATCGCGATGTGCGTCATCGGCGTGATGATCCTGTTCCTGACACCGTGGCCGGAAGTGATCTACTACGAGGTGCTCGTCGGTCTCTTCATCCTGATCGGACTTGCCCAGAGGCGCTACGCGCGGGTCGGCACCTCTAAGGCAGAGCTCGCTCTGCTGTTCAGCGATCTCGTCCTGATGACGATCATCGCGACTGTACCGAACCCCTTCGCACAGCAGGAATTTCCCGTGCTGTTTCAGTTCCAGTTCGAGATCCACAAGTATTTCTTCGTGCTGCTGGCAACGGCGACACTTGCCTACTCGTGGCGGACGATCTTCGCGGTCGGGACCTGGACAACCATGCTATGGATCATCGCATCCGTGACTGCATGGTATGTCGCAGTTCCTGACCCGGCGATCGCGGAGGCTCTCGGCCAGCTCTTTGCTGGATCGCCGGTCCTGATCGATTTTCTGGATCCGACCAAGATGATCTGGGACCAGCGGGTTCAGGAAGCCATCGTCTTCCTGATGTGTGCGTTCATTCTCGGCATCTCGGTGCGGCGCTTCAATCGTTTGCTGATGGCGCAGGCAACCGCCGAGCGAGAACGTACGAACTTGGCGAGGTACTTCTCACCCAATGTGGTCGATGAACTGTCTGGAAACGACGAACCGCTCAAGCAGGTTCGCACCCAGAACATCGCGGTCCTGTTCGTGGATATCGTCGGCTTCACAACATTTGCCGCGGAACGCGCGCCCGAGGACGTGATCGCGGTTCTACGGGACTTCCATGCACGCATGGAGACCGAGGTTTTCCGCCACAACGGGACCTTGGACAAGTTCCTGGGCGATGGCCTCATGGCAACTTTTGGAACGCCGGTCACGAGTGAGCGCGACGCCGCGAACGCACTGGCCTGCGCACGCTCGATGATCGAGACGATGAACGAATGGAACGCCGAACGCGCGGAGAGCGGCGAACCGGAGATCCGCGCCAGTTTCGGTGTCCACTACGGTCCGGCAGTTCTCGGCGATATCGGAGGCGAGCAGCGTTTGGAATACGCCGTCATCGGCAACACAGTGAACGTCGCAAGCAGACTTGAAACCCTGACGCGCCAGCTCGGCGCGCGGCTGGTGGCGAGCGGCGATCTGATCACGCGAGCGGAAGCTGAAAGCGATGCCGATGGCGGACTGCTCAACGACCTTGATCCGCTGGAACCGCAATCCATCCGGGGTGTTCCTGATCCCGTTGCCGTCTGGGCTCTGCGGTGACGCCGCCCCAGCAGCTCAACCGAAGTGACGCAAGTGATGCGCGAGCATCTCGCGAAGGTCATCCGCGTAAGACCGCATGACCATCAGTCGATAGCGTGGCGCATCGTCCGTATCGTGGCGCAGCACCTTCAGAAACATGTGATGCACCGTCGTCGACGCAAACCGCATGTTCGCAAAGGCGCCGTCGCGCAGATCAATCGAAACCATGCGCTTGAGCAGTTCCCGCGCATCCGGCCCCGCCACATCGATCGCTGCCTGATCATGGCTCATGTCCAGCCAGGCACCAGCATCACTCTTCGGTTTCAGCGGCGCATCAGCGCCATCTTCACCGATGACCCACCATTTCAGCGGTTCGATCCGCACGAGCAAAGATCCACCGGATGTCTTCACAACGCCGCCGGGTACCGGAGCATCGCATCCGCAAGCCTTCGCGAGCTTCGTCTCAACAGCCGAGAATGTGTCTGGCCAGCAGGCAATCTGCCAAAGGGAACCGCGTGGGCTCGCCGTCACCTCGATGCCCTGTCTTCCACCCCCGACGCTCTCGGAGAACGGTGATGCGCGTTCAGCCATGCATCCGCTCCCCTTTCGGATCGAAGAAATGCGGCGAGACCACGCGCACAGGTGTCGACTCGCCATCGATAGCGTTCTCGGCGGAGATCACCTTGCCTCCCCATTCGCCAAGACCTCCAGTGACGAAACCGAGGCCGATCCGCGCGCCAAGCTCCGGGCTATCGGCAATCGAGGAGACGTGCCCGAGCCCGTGACCGTTGCTGACGGTCTGCGGGAAAAGGATTGATCCCGCCTTGAACCGCGCTCCTTTCTCGACCGGCACGAGACCCACAAGCGTCGGCCGGTCCTCACGAACGAGATCAGGGCGGCCCGCGAGAACACGTCCGATATAAGGCTTCTTTTTCGACGCCATCATGCCGAGCCCCACATCCGCCGCCGTCGTACGTCCGTCGAGTTCGCGTCCCGTCACGTGACCTTTCTCGACGCGCAGACAATCCATTGCTTCAAGACCGTAAGGCACGCCCCCGGCGGCTTGGACCCGCGGCAGCAACGCCCGGAACATGGCCGGGCAGTAGTCGGCGGGCGCCATGACCTCCCAGGCCTGCTCACCCGAGAACGAAAGCCGTGCCGTCATGACCGGAATGTCAACGCCGCTTTCGACCCGCAAATGGCCCTGTCGCACGCCCATGAAGGGCATGGCCTCGTCCGAGAAATCGATGTCCGGGCAGGCCCCATCGAGCACTTCACGCGCCTTCGGCCCGGCAACTGCGAGCCCACCCCAGTGATCCGATACCGAGGTGATGTGCACCCGCATTCCGGGCCAGCGCGTCTGCAGCAGGTTGGCGAGATGCAACATGACCGCGCCAGCATTGGCGGTTGTGGTCGTCATGAAGTAATCGGTTTCGGTAAGGCGCCACGTCGTCCCGTCATCGAAGACAATCCCGTCGTCACGCAACATCAGACCGTAGCGGGCTTTCCCGACGGGAAGCTTGGCGAACGGGTTGGAGTACACCCGGTTCAGGAACTCGGTAGCGTCGGGGCCTTGAACCATGATCTTGCCGAGTGTCGAAACATCGACCATGCCGACCGAATTTCGCACGGCAATTGCTTCGCGCTTGGCCGCGCGCGCGAGATTCTCACCTTGCTCGGGATAATACCAGGACCGGCGCCAGAAACCGGCATCCACGAACTCACATCCAAGTCTCTCATGCTCCGACCGCATCGGAGAATGCCGCGTCGGGCGCCAATGCGTGCCACGCTCGTCACCCGCCAACGCACCGATCGACACAGGCGTGTAGGGCGGGCGGAACGTCGTCGTGCCGGTCTCGGGGATCGTCGAGCTCGCCGCCTCTGCCATCAATGCGAGGCCGACGACATTGCCCATCTTACCCTGATCGGTCGCCATCCCGAGCGTCGTGTAGCGCTTCAAGTGCTCGACACTGACGTAACCTTCCCGGTGCGCGAGGCGCACATCCTCGGTCGTCACGTCGTGCTGCGGGTCGAGAAAGCACTTCAGTTTCCGGCCCGGATCGGTGACCTCCCAAAGCGGATGCAACGGGGCTTCCCAATCGGCAGAGGGTTTCGGTAACGCCCGGTGCTTCTTGCCGTCGAGCGCGCGCGCGGCTTCCTCACCTGCCTTGATCCCGGCTTTGAGAACGGATGCGGTATCAAACTGTCCGGCGGCCGATCCAGCAAGCGCTACTGGTTCAAGCCCCGTGTCTTCGACTACAAACGCGGAGAGGTCTTCCTGCCAGACCGGCTTGATCCCCTTGTGAGAGATCAGATGCATGACGGGCGTCCATCCCCCCGCCACGCCGACGAGATCGCAGGACACCCGGTCTTCGGCGATGGCTCGTTCGCCGTTGTAGCGCCCGATATCCAGTCCCCGGACGCCGCGTGCGCCCATTGCCTGCACCGGCACCATTCCGGCACGAACTTCAATGCCGGCATCGCGCGCTTTTGCGGCGAGCTCCCGAGGAACGGTTTCCCTCGCGTCGAGCACTGTCGTCCCGATCCCCGCTTCGGCGAGTGTCATGGCCGAGGCGTATCCGGAGTCGTTGTTGACGCCGATCAGCGCTTTCTTGCCGGGAGCCACGCCAAAGCGCGAGACATAGGTCGCCGCAGACGACGCCAGCATGACTCCGGGACGATCATTATCCCCGAAGGCGAACGGCCTTTCGACGGCACCGGTTGCCAGGATGATCCGTCTCGCCCGCACGATACGGCAACGCTCGCGCGGCAGATCGCCGGGATGTTCCAGATGGTCGGTGACGCGTTCGATCAATCCGACCACGCCGTGATCGTAGAGGCCGAACGCGGTCGTGCGCGTCCAGATCCTGACGCCCTTTTCAGTAAGTTCTTTGGTCTTGTCGCCAAGCCAGGCCTGTGCACCGCCTTTGATATCACCAGCCAAGCCAGACAGCATCGAACCGCCGATGCTGAAATCCTGCTCGGCCAGAATGACGTCATGCCCCTTTGAGGCAAGCACCGCGGCCGCACTCAATCCGGCGGGTCCAGATCCGACAACGAGGACGTCGCAATGGTCGTGGACGACCTCGTACTGATCCGGATCGGGTTTGTCGCTCGCGCGTCCCATACCAGCGGCCTGGCGTATCAGCTTCTCGAACTGCATCCACTCCCAGGTGCCGCGTCCGCTCAATCCGAAGAATGTCTTGTAATAGAAGCCAGCGCCGAAGAACCGGCCGAGCATGTTGTTCACCGACCCGAGGTCCAGACGGACCGATGGCCACGCGTTCTGACCCCAAACGTCCAGCCCCGGAACGATCTCCGCCTGCGTTGCCTTGACGTTGGCAACGCGACGCGCCCCTTTCCAGAGCGATACGACCGCGCCGGATTCCTCGACGCCTGCCGACATGATCCCGCGGGCTCGGTGGTATTTGAAAGACCGCCCGAGGATGCGCTCGCCGCGTGCCATGAGCGCCGAGGCTACCGTATCGCCTGCGAAGCCCATGTATCTGGTGTCATCCCAGGTGAAACTCACGGCACGGCCGCGATCGACCAGCCCACCCTTCGACAAGCGATACCCGCTCATTCGTCCGCCCCCGCCATGACTTTCGCGATGCCGGGATGGGCGATCTTAACCGAGCGGATCTCGTGCGTGACCATGTGCCGTTCGACTTCGAGGAACAGGCCGCACCCGAAGGCGTGGCGCCAGTATTCACGGTGCCAGCCGCGTGGATTCTCGCGCAGGAAGACCGCGTCGAACCACGCGTCCTCGCTGGCATCCAGTTCGGGGTAATCGACCGTCGCATCGCCCTCATACGAAAATTCGGTGTGGTCGCGAGTCCCGCAAAACGGGCAGTTGATCCGGATCATTGCGGTTCCTCCTCGCCCAGAACCGTGGTGCGCGGAGGGCTGAACGCATCGATCAGCCGGCAGTCTTCAAGCGCTTCGCCGCCGTGCGGCACGTGAGGCGGCAACCGCAGGAGATCGCCCGGCCCGAGTTCCACCGGTGTCGCCTCGTCACCGACGTCGAGACGGACGCGGCCTTCGAGCACGATCACCAGTTGCTCATTGTGATGAGAGTGCGGCGCGAACACCGCGCCCTTCGGCATCGTGGCTTCCTGAAGCATCACGCGTTCGCCAGAAAAGCGCCGCATCGTACATCCCGGAAGCGGATGCACGTTCTCAAGATCGCTCAGGCTAGCGGTCAGACCCGTCAGATCCGTCATGCCGGAACCTCATCGCTCAACCACATCCCGGTGGTCATCGCCGTGAATCCCAGTCTATTCCAGAAACCACTTGGCCCTCCCGGAGCGACCTCGAGGCGAACCTCACGCCCTTCGCCCCACACGTCCGTCCTGAGAGCGGTCAGAAACCGGGCACCCAAGCCACCCGTGCGGACATTCTGATCGATAGCGAAGCTGCGAACGAAGATGTACTCGACCAGATCCGTCCATAGTGCGAACCCTGCAACCTGATCGTCTATGCAGGCCTCGGTGACACGCCAAGGGCCCGTCTGCATCCGTTCCAAGCGTGAAGCAGCCTCGGCTTCGGACAGAGGACATTCCGGCGAAGAGTACATCTCGGCGAACATCCGGGACGCTTCGGTCAAATCCTTCGCCTCGCGCACCATCATCAATGATGCTTCGGCACCGGGCCGCCTCCCGTTTCGTCGATCTGGCGACCTTCGCGATAGCGGTCCAGTGTCAGACGGCGGTTCGCCCAGTGCGGTTCATCCTTTGCGATCGTATGGGCAAAGCACCAGCCAGATCCCGGGATCGCCTTGAAGCCGCCGTAACACCATCCGGCGTTCAGGTAGAGCCCCTTGACATGCGTCTTGGTGATAAACGGCGACCCATCCATCGACATGTCCATGATGCCCGCCCATTGGCGCAGAACCTTGATGCGCCCGGCCATGGGCAGGATGTTCATCGTGCAGCCCATGACGTCCTGATAGATTGGCAGGTTACCCTTCTGCGCATAGGAATTGTACATGTCGAGATCGCCGCCGAACACGAGACCGCCCTTGTCGGACTGGCTGATGTAATAGTGGCCGTGTCCGTATCCGTAGACGATCACGTGATGGATCAGCGGTTTGAGCGGCTCCGACACGAAAGCCTGAAGCTTGTGCGTCTCGATGGGGAGTTTGCCGAGGCCGGCCTTGCTCGCCAGCGTCGAGGTTGAGCCCGCGACCGCCATGCCGATCTTCTCGGCCCTGATCTCGCCTCGCGTCGTGTTCACCCCGACGACTGCGCCAGCCTCATGGATGAAATCGGTGACCTCGCAGTTCTGGATTATGTCGACACCCAGCTTGTCGGCAGCTCGTGCGAAACCCCAGTTCACTGCATCGTGGCGCGCAGTTCCTGCGCGCGGTTGGACGAACGCACCTTCAATCGGGAACCGTGCGTCCTTGGAATAGTTCAGATACGGGATCTCGGACTTCAGCTTCGGAAGATTCCAGTATTCGCCGTCGATTCCGTTCGCCCGCATGATGTTGTAGCGCCGCCGGGCTCCATCTGTGTGTGCCGGCGAGAATACGAGGCTCACATGGGCGCGCTGGCTGAACATCACGTTGTAGTTCAGCTCGTGGCTCAGATCTTCCCACAGCTTGAGGGAGTGCTCGTAGAACTCGCAATTGCCCGGAATCATGTAGTTCGAACGCACGATCGTCGTGTTCCGGCCCGAGTTCCCGCCGCCGATCCAGCCCTTCTCGAGCAGCGCGACGCGCGTGATCCCATAGTTCTTCGCGAGGTAGTAGGCCGTCGCCAATCCATGCCCGCCGCCACCGATGACGATCACGTCATATTTCGGCTTCGGCTCGGGATCGCGCCATGCGCGCTCCCACCCCTTGTTACCGGTCAGACCCTGCCAGAAAACGTTGAGCGCATTATAGCGGCCCATAGCGCTGCTCTCCTCCGTGTACGCGACGACGCTAATCAGAATGCGCAACTCCGCAAGCGGATTTCCGGCAGTCCAATGTCGCAGTCGCGACACATCAGGCAAACGGCGCCTCCTAGTGGCTCAGCCGGGCCAAATCGGCTTCAGAGGCCAAAATTGGTAGAGTTCAACCGGGAGGGAATTCGGGGGAATTCACGATGCCCTATGATAAATTCGAACAGGCCGTTCTGAACAGTGCGCAGATGTTCGGCAACTTCTGCTGGATGCAAGGCGTCGAACAGGACCTTCGAGCCGCCGCAATGCGATCTCACGAGAAGAACTAAGGCGACGTCAAAAAGCCCAACCTGATCACCGTCCTCAACCACCGAATTGTCGATCTCAAACCTCGGCTATGGACGCTCGACTTCAACTGAAAGTTCCCGCAGCAAGTCTGCAAGACCCTGGTTGCTCATGGCATCGGCTCGGGCGCGGATCATGTGTGTATGGCGGTGGGCAACGAGAAATATTCGAACATTTCCTGCGCCGGCGGCTTCATCACGCAGAATGTCTACAGCAGTTCCCTGGGACAGCAGAAAGGCAAGCGAACCGCATTGAACATCTCCCGACGCGATCCAACGAACTGGGGCGCCAAGACGAACCGCGGAATTCGGATGCACGGAGCCTGGTACGTGACCGACACGATGATCAAGCACAGCCACGGGTGTGTCTGCTGCAATCAGGCCGTGCATGAAGCGCTGATCGACATCATCAAGGGCGGCAGCTTCCTGTTTTCCTATTTCGGCGAGGATTCCATCGAAGTCTGAGCTTCATCAGGCACCGGCGTCCGGATCGGCATCTGGATCAGCGAAGACTTCCTCAACGACCGACCGGATCCAGTCCATCGTCCCCTGGATCCGTGGTGATTGTACGACGTCCGGATGCGCGTGCAGGTGCAGTTTTCGTTGGACGTCCGGCATGGCGCCGCGCACACGCCACAGGCGCGGATCGCGCGATCCCATGCAGGCCGGGATCAGTGCCTTGCCCAGACCGGCGGCAATCGCCTCCTGCAGTTGCGGCGGGTCATTCGTCTTCAGTGCCATCTTGTGATCCGGTGGCAGTTGCTGGGACAGCCAGCGCATCGGCTCGATCCGTTCGATGACGTTCCAGATCGTCATCCAGTCAACGCTGTCCGGATCGATCCCGACCGGCGCATAGAGCGCATAGGTCACATCGCACAACGGAACGGCGAACTCACCCTCGCCCGGCTTGACCTCAAACCAGAGCGCGAGGTCGATCTCACCCGTAGCGATCCCCCGACGGCGGGTTCCCGCGATCATGACGAGTTCGATGTCTGGATAGTCTCGGCGTAGCGTTGCCAGACCCCGCGCCGCAAGCTGCGTGAGAAGCCAGGGGTTCGAGATCAGCCGTACACTCCCAGCAGGAGTTGCAGTCTTATGAGGCAGGCGGTCTGCCAATCGCTCCGCACGCTGCTCCATCACGAGCGCCTCTTCAACGACGACACGCCCTGCATCGTTGGCTTTCATGCCGGTATTCGAGCGGATGAACAGCGTGGCACCGAGATCGCGCTCAATCGCTGCCAGGCGTCGTGTCGCGGTGGATTGGTCGACATCTAGGATCCGGGATGCACGCGACATCGAGCCCGCTCGATGCACTGCCAGCACGACTCTCAGATCATCCCAGTTCATCGCATCCACTCGGACCAAGGTGCCCCAAGAATGACTGTAACATCCGCTACGGCATTTTTGCATAGCCAGCATGGCAGCCGTGTCCGTTCCGGACAGGGCATCTAAGGCGTATCATTGCATCATTCCGACGCGGCAGAGCGTCAGAACACACTGAGAGCCGAAACACTGGTGAAGTCGCTCACCGGCAATCCTCGATTGCCGGAACAGCGTCCGACTGCCCGAATTCAGCGGGATCTAGTGATCTGGCAGCAACTACCGCTCGAACGGCGGAATTTTTTTGAAGGAGAATGACATGACGACCAACACCACCGCACCGAAATTGATTTCGGATGACACGCTCGAGGATATCAGCGGCGGTCCCGAATACCTCGCGCCCGGCGTCTACATCGAGGAGGTCAGCCTGGCCCAGGCAGCGATGCGCGAAACCGAGATCATCCGGACGCCTGTCAAGCGTCGCCGCTGAAACACAAGTCCTTCAAAGGAGAAGTCGACATGCCCCTCGACAGTGTAGTCGGAAATGTCAGCTACTATGGCGGGTTTGCCTGGGTCTACGGGATCAAGAAGGATCTCTGGGATGCGGCCGTCCGCTCTTACGTCAAGAACTTCGACCGGATCGAAAAGCCGTTCCTGATCACGCTGGTCGATTACCGGATTCCCCGCAACGAAAAGCGCATGTGGGTTCTGAACTTCGCGCCTGGCATGCCGCAACTCGTGGTGAACACTTGGTGCGCCCACGGCACCGGCTCCGGCGGATTGAATGCGACCGAGGTCGGACAGAACGACCGCAAGTCCTGCGTCGGCGGCTTCGTGACTGCTCACACCTGGAAGAGCCATCTCGGTCAGAAGAACAAGTCCGGCACCAAGACCAAGCTCGCCATGTGCTTGCACGGGCTCGATCCGACCAATGACCGGGCGAAGAAGCGCGGCATCCGCTGGCATGGCGCGCACTATGTCAAACCCGGCTGGGTCGGTAACAGCTGGGGCTGTGTCTGCCCACCTCAGGACGTGCACGACAAGCTCGTGAAACCGCTGTCCGGCGGCAGCTTCCTTTTCACGTATTTCGGCGAGGATCATATCGAGGTCTGATGAACTCGGGGAGAGGCGCTCGCGATCAGGGACGGTCCGGAAGGCAGGGGCCAACGCCCGCGACCAACCTGATCGCAGCTCGTCGAAAGATCGATCCTCCGAACGGTTTCTTCTCTCTAGAAATCTTTACCGTAAGGGTGATGACTCGCCGCCCGGCACCATTAATTCAGCGTCTGGATTGCGGGTCGCCAATCTCTCGAACTTATGCGTCGCAGTCGAACTGGCTGAAGAAGCCTACTTGCGATCGAAGCATCGCGCATTCGGTGTGTCGGCTGAGAAAATCGCAGTCAGCCCTCGTCTTTGGCTGGCCGCCTTGCATTTTCAATGCGCGACGCAGGCCTCCGACCGATTAACGGCGCAGTTCATTATGTTACGCGAGCATTCAGTGTGATCGCAGGCGATGCCTGGCAAGACGCTCATAATACTGCTCACAGGCTTCGGCGATGGGCAGAAGATCTTCTGGACAGTCTTTGGGCGGTCCGGGTGTTGCAAACCCCGTCGATGCTTCGACGGAGCCGTACCAGTGTTCCGCCCAAACCCCGTCCGTGTCTCGCCGACCCTTTCTCCATGACAGCATTTCAGCTTCGAAGGGCACGTCAAGCGCCTTGCAGAGCGCCCGCAGCATGGTTTCCGGACCTTCGAGCACATCACGTGCCTCGATGACTGGCGCCGGCGCACCCGTGGCCGCCTCTATGCGGTCAAAGAGTTCCGCCTGACGCCGAAATCCCAGATCATCCGGGCCAAAACTCTCCCACTTCGCGCCGAAGGATGCAGCGACTTCGTGCGGCGGACGGATCAGGAATGCGTGGCGACAGGACGAGATCCAGTCCAGTGGTGCAGCATCAACCATGTGCTGGCACATGTGCTTCTGGAAGACGATGGGTGCGTCAGACCGGTTCGCGCAATCGTCCGCAATCACGTCCCAATCCGTTTGATGCTCTGCCAGAATCTCTTCGCGCATCGGGTGCCGGAGCCCCGTTTCCATCAGATATGCGCCGTAGAAGGGTTCGTCCATCACGGCACAGTCGGAGCGGGCTTCCCAGGAGCGCATCATCGCTGTCGAGATGTTGCGCGGTCCAGACCACATCGCGATGCGGATTGTCATTGGATTTCAGGTCGACCAGGCAGGTTTGCGCTTTTCAAAGAACGCGCCGATGCCCTCGTGCGCCTCCGGTTTCTCCCAACTGTCCGCAAGAAGCGCAATGGTCGTCTCGATCACTTCCTCGGTGATCGGCGTGCCGAGCATTCGCGCCAGCCGCTTCGAGTCTGCAACCGCCCCGGGCGCACAATTCAGGTAAGGCGCAATCTCGGCTTCGACCGCCGCGTCCAGCGAATCGTCAGAAACGACTTTCGCGACTAGTCCGAGGTCCCGGGCCTCCTGCGCGTCGAACAGGCGCGCCGACATGAAGACCCTTCTCGCCATGCCCTCGCCCATGCGCGCGAGCACGTAAGGAGAAATCGTCGCCGGTATCAGACCGAGCCTCGCTTCGGTGAACCCGAAGCGCGCCGTATCGACGGCAATGGCGACGTCGCAAACCGACAGCATGCCCATGCCGCCGCCATAGGCCTGGCCGTTGACACGCCCGATCAACGGCTTTGGCAGTTCGTTGAGTGCACCGAGCATGGCGGCGAGTTTTCGAGCCTCGGCAATGCGATGGTCACGCACCGCCTTAAATTGTTCGCGCATCCATCCGAGATCACCGCCAGCGCAGAACGACTTTCCGGTCCCGGTCAGAACCACCACCCGCACAGTGTCGTTCTGGCCCAGATCCTGGGCGACCGCGTGCAATTCAGCGATCATCTGCGGCGCGAGCGCGTTGTGCTTCTCAGGCAGGTTCAACCTCACCGTCGCAATGCCGCGCGCATCGGCATCTACGGCAATCGTCTCGAAACTCATGATCTCTCCTTCCCGCCTGCCTGAACACTCCGTCGCCCGATGCGCCCGGCGCAGCGGCGGCGGAGGGGGTGGGCGGGCGGGATCTGAAAAACTTCAGATCCGCGCAGCGGAACTGACCGCTTCATTGGATCGCCTGATCAGAGCGGAGGCCGCGGGCGAAAACTGCGACTTCGGTCAGGCGGGCCTTGTCGACGCCGGTCGCGAATCCTTTGGCCTCAGAGATCTCCACAACCGCCTCGGTCGCAACATTGCCCTTTGAGCCAGGTGCATACGGACACCCGCCCAACCCGGCGACGGCGCCGTCGAACGTCCGGAGGCCCAGGTCCAGACTGACACCGATGTTCTCCTGCGCCCGTCCGTTCGTGTCATGATAGTGCCCGGCGAGATTGTCCGCGCCGACCTCAGCGATCGCGGCTTCGAGCATGTTCGCGATGGTCTGTGGAGTCCCTGCGCCGATCGTGTCCCCAAGGCTCACCTCGTAGCAACCCGCTTCCATCAGGATATCGGCTACACGGGCAACCGTCGCAGGAGCTACAGGGCCATCGAAGGGGCATGCGATCACGCAGCTCACATATCCGCGCACTGGAATTCCGTCGGCCTTCGCGGCGTCAACAATCGGGCGCATTCGCTCGATCGCCTCCTCTGCGGAGCAATTGACGTTCGAGCGGGAAAACCCGTCCGATGCCGATCCGAAGACTGCGACCTCGTCGACGCCCGCCTCGACTGCACGCGCATAGCCTTTCATGTTCGGTGTTAGCCCAGTGTAGATGATGTCTGCGCGGCGCGCGATGCCCGCCATCACTTGGGCGCCATCACCCATCTGAGGCACCCATTTCGGGCTGACGAAACTCACTGTCTCGATCTTCCTGAAACCGCACTCGGAGAGCATGTCGACCAGCCGGATCTTGTCAACAGTCGGGATCATCCGGGCTTCATTCTGCAACCCGTCTCTCGGCCCCATCTCAAAAATCGTGATCGGTTCAGGCATCCATGGGCTCCAGAGACACCAGCAAACCGCCCTCTTCGACCTGATCACCCACAGCAGCATTGACCTCCGCGATCACCCCGTCGCGCGGTGCTGAAAGGGAGTGCTCCATCTTCATCGCTTCCATGAGGACAAGGACATCACCTTCGTGAACGGACTGCCCGGCGACCGCATGAACCGCTCTGACCGCACCCGTCATCGGTGCGATCACTGCGTCGCCACCGCCGTCTTCTTCTTCATCGGGAGCGAGGACATCCGGAACCAGGATCTGATGTGCACTTCCCTCAGCAAACACCGTGATCACGCCGCTGTCGCGAAACAGGTCAATGCTCCAGCTTCGGTCAATCATCGCAAGACGAATCCGGCCGTCGGTGCGCCGCGCCTCGATGTCGAAGGTATTCTCGCCGATCCGGATCGTGAAGCGCCCGGCTCCCTGGGTTTCCGCAACGACGATCTGCACGCCCTCGCCCCAATCGAGATGGACCGCCTGCCGACCCTTTCCCCAGACGCGGAACCCGGTGAGAGCTGACCACGGATCGCTCGCATCGGCTGGATCCAATAGCTCGAGAACCTCCAGTGCAGCCACCGCGATGGCGATCAAGGGAACATCCGGCTCGACCAGCAGCGATTGCAGATCGCGTTCGATCAGCCCTGTGTCCACGTCCCCGCTCGCGAACCCGGGATGATCAGCCAGCGCCCGCAGGAACGCGACATTGGTGATCGTGCCCGCCACCTGGGTCGCTGCCAGCGCATTTGACAGAGCAGCCAAAGCCGCTTCGCGGCTTGCCCCATGCGTGATGACCTTTGCGATCATCGGATCGTAGAATGGTGTAATCCGATCACCGGAGCGCACGCCAGAGTCGCAACGCGCGAGTTCCTCCGCAAGCTTCAGGTGGCGCAACGGACCCGTCGCCGGCAAGAAATTCTTCGCTGCATTTTCAGCGTACACGCGGGCCTCGAAGGCGTGACCGTTGATCTTCAACTCCTCTTGCTCCACCGGCAACGGCGCACCGGCTGCAACACGTAGCTGCCATTCGACGAGGTCGTGGCCCGTGATCGCCTCGGTCACCGGGTGTTCGACCTGGAGTCTCGTGTTCATCTCCATGAACCAGAAGCCGTCAGGCTTCAGTCCATCCGATCCATCGACGATGAATTCGACCGTTCCAGCGCCGGAATAGCCGATCGCTTCGGCGGCGCGGACTGCAGCGGCACCCATTGCAGAGCGAACCTCGACTGTCATACCCGGCGCCGGCGCTTCTTCGATAACTTTCTGGTGGCGACGCTGCAGCGAGCAGTCCCGTTCGAACAGGTGCACGGCCCTTTCGCCATCGCCGAAGATCTGCACCTCGATGTGACGAGGCTTCGAGACAAACTTTTCGACCAGCACATGATCATTGCCGAAGGCTGCAAGGGCCTCGCGCTTGGCACCCTCCAGTGCAGCCTGGAAGCCTGTCGCGTCCTCGACTTTCCGCATGCCCTTGCCGCCGCCGCCGGCACTCGCCTTGATGAGCACCGGATAGCCCATTTTTTCGGCCTCGGCTGCGAGAAATCCGGGGTTCTGATTGTCGCCGTGGTAACCGGGAACAACGGGGACGCTCGCATCCTCCATCAAACGCTTCGCCGCATCCTTGAGACCCATCTTGCGGATCGCGTCCGCGGAAGGGCCAATGAAGGTCAGGCCAGATGCTTCGACGGCCTCCACAAAATCCGGATTCTCACTGAGGAACCCGTAGCCCGGATGGATCGCCTGCGCGCCCGTCCGGAGAGCCGCGTCAATGATGATGTCCATGTTGAGATAGCTGTCGCGCGCTGGAGCCGGACCAATGTGAACCGCCTCGTCTGCCATTTCGACGTGCAGCGCACCGGCATCGGCATCAGAGAAGACCGCGACGGTCGCCACACCCATTTTGCGCGCGGTGCGGATGACCCGGCAGGCAATCTCGCCCCTGTTAGCGATGAGGATTTTGGAGAACATCAGAAGTCCTTCATGCGCTTTGCGACAAAGTCAGGCAAGGGCCAGGCGTTCCGATTGATGCCGGTCATCGGACCTGGACGCTGGCCGCGCCAGGCAAACCGATAGAGGTCCGGGTGCAATTCGACATCAATCCGCGCGAGCGCTGCATCAATGACTGACTTCTTCTCTTCGATGAGATCCTCAAGCGCCGCGTCCGCTGACTTGCCAGCGACAGCCCGACCCAGCATGGATTGACGTAGAACGGCGCCGATCCGGTCTATAGCCGTACGGCTGGTCTCGGTGGCTAGGTAGAGCAGCAGCGAACCGACCAAACCGCCAGCCGATGTCAGGCCCCAGAGCACTATCTCGCCGATGGTTGGAATGCCCAATGACCAGCGTTTATCCGCAGCCTCGAGTTCTGCACGATGGATCGCCCGCACCGCATCGAATTGCCCCGAGAATGCTTCACGCAAATGCCGCGCGAAGATGTGCCGTTCGAAGTCCTGCCGACCAGCCAGGATCTTTACAACCGGTCGATGCAGCAGGCCGGACTGGCTCTCCGCCATGAACTTCTTAAAGTCACAGAGGAGTTCATAATCCTCGGCCTTAGATCCGTGGTGAATCACATAGACGGGAACCTCGACGTCCGATGTGATGCGGACATCTGGTACATGATCCCGCGCGGCATCGATCGCACCGCCGAGCACTTTGCCAATCTCTGAAAGTCGATCACGCATCGTGAAGGGCGCCGCCCGATCCTTGGAGGGCATTCAAGAGGGTTGGGCGTCGCAAGGCTTCAAAGCACTCCCGTTGTGAATACTTCGAGCGGCATAGCCTCGCGCCCTCCCGTGCGGAGGGTCGTGCGCGCCCGCTTTGCGGACAAGAGGCAAGGTGTAGCCAGAGCATCTGCTCACATCCTGAACACGCCGAAATGGAAGTCTGGGATCGGAGCATTCAGCGCTGCCGACAGGCTCAATCCCAGCACATCCCTGGTCTTCCTGGGATCGATCACGCCGTCATCCCAGATCCGGGCAGACGCATACAAACAATGCGATTGTCGATCGAACTGCGCGATAATCGGGTCTTTGATGGAGCGTTCCTCTTCCTCGGTGAACGTGCCTCCGGACCGCTCGACCGCTTCCTTACGTACGGTGGCCAGCACCCCTGCCGCCTGCTCACCGCCCATCACCGAAATCCGCGCATTCGGCCAGGAGAACAGGAACCGCGGCCCATACGCCCGCCCGCACATCCCATAATTCCCGGCGCCAAACGAGCCGCCAATCATCATTGTCACCTTTGGAACCTGCGCGCAGGACACCGCGTGAATCATCTTGGCGCCGTGCTTGGCGATGCCCTCGGCCTCGTATTTCCGGCCGACCATGTAGCCGGTGATGTTCTGCAAGAACACGAGCGGGATCTTGCGCTGGCAGCACAGCTCGATGAAGTGTGCGGCCTTCTGGGCGCTTTCTGAGTAGATGACACCATTGTTCCCTAGGATGCCAACCGGAATGCCGTGGAGATGCGCGAAGCCACAGATCAGGGTCGTGCCATATCGCGACTTGAACTCGTCGAAGCGCGAACCGTCAACCAGCCGGGAGATGACCTCTCTCACATCGTAGGGCACACGCCAGTCCTGGGGCACGATGCCGAGGATCTCGTCCGGGTCGTAGGCAGGCGGTTCGGACGACTGGAGCACGACGTCCACAGTCTTCTCGTGGTTCAAGCCCGCCACGACCTGCCGAGCCAACGCGAGCGCATGGTAGTCGTCACGCGCGAGATGGTCGGCGACGCCGGACAACCGCGTGTGAACGTCGCCGCCGCCCAGCTCCTCGGCTGAGACAACCTCGCCAATCGCCGCCTTCACAAGAGGCGGCCCGGCGAGAAAGATGGTGCCCTGATCGCGGACAATGATTGTCTCATCGGACATGGCGGGTACGTAGGCGCCGCCAGCCGTGCAAGATCCCATGACAACTGCAATCTGAGGGATGCCTTGCGCCGACATATTCGCCTGGTTGAAGAACTCGCGCCCGAAATGGTGCCGGTCGGGAAAAATCTCATCCTGTTGCGGAAGGTTCGCGCCGCCGGAGTCCACGAGGTAAATGCAGGGCAGACGGTTCTCCATCGCGACTTCCTGCGCGCGCAGATGCTTCTTCACCGTCATCGGATAGTACGTGCCACCCTTCACCGTGGCATCGTTGCAGATGATAAGACATTCCCGGCCAGAAACACGACCGACGCCCGTGATAACACCAGCGCCGGGAGCGGCACCGTCGTACATCCCATGCGCAGCGGTCGTTGAGAATTCGAGAAACGGCGTGCCGGGATCGAGCAATTGTTCAACCCGGTCGCGCGGAAGCAACTTGCCCCGAGCAATATGCCGCGAACGCGCTTTCTCTCCGCCGCCTGCGCGTGCGACGGCCGCGGCTTCGCCAACCTCATCCAGAGCCGCAAGCATGGCATCGCGGTTCGCAGAAAATTCGGGCGACCGGGTCGAGATATTCGAGGTGATGACGGCCATCGGTCGCCTCCGCGGTTTCATCGGGCGGGACCATTTCAGGCGTGCAAGTCGAGGTCAACCCAACAGACCGATGTTGGTGGAGCGGGAGATTCGACGCGGATGCGAGAGCCGTGGATCGCCCGGGGAACGAAGAAGCGCCACCCCTGTTGAAGGGGCAGCGCTTGACTGGGCTATCTCAGCATCTATCCGCCGATGAACAGCAGGTAGTCGATTTCGAGTGTGTCAGTCAGGCCCGTCGAGTCTTCCACGAGAACGACGATCTCATAGACCGCATCGCCGTCGAAACTTCCGAACGGATCGGTCAGCGGATTGTCGAGCGAGATTTCACCAGTCGCAGAGTTGATGTCGAACAGTGCTGCGTCCTCACCGAACAACTGGAACTCGAGCGTATCGCCATTCGGTATGTCGTCGTCTTCAGCCTGCACATCGGTGACAACGCCCTGCGAGATCGTCGACAGGAACTGCCGGACCGGCTGGAACGGAACCAGAGGCACCGGAGCCGTGATGTTCGGCGCATCGTCCAGATCGTCGGACGTATCGTTCGTCACGTTGATCTCGACCCGTTGAGTGTTGCTGCCCAGAGCGTCAGCAACTGTGATGTCGACGAAATAGGTATTGTTCGCATCTGAGTCCGCCGGTGCTTCGAAGTCAGGCGGGTCATTGAACGATAGTTCTCCGGTGACTGAGTCTACCGAGAAGAGCCCGGCATCGGGTCCGCCCGCAATCGAATAGGTGACGGGGTCGTTCTCGGCGTCGATCGCGTCGAGATCAGCGGCCAGAATTGTACCCTCCGGCACCCCGAACACGACCGGTTCCGGCAGGAATGGCGCAAAGTTCTGTCCGACAGTGACCGTCGCAGTATCCGTTGCACCCCGACCGTCCGAGATCGTGTAGGTGAAACTGTCGAACGGAAGCTGCCCGAAGAAGAACGTTATCGTTCCATCCGGGTTGATCGTTGTGATTCCGGTCGTCCCGTCCGTCACGTCGATCACGGTCAACGGATCGCCATTCGGATCGGAGTCGTTGACGAGCACATCGATCGTGACGTCCTGGCCTTGGCCGACGATCGTGTCGTCGTCCACGGCGACAGGCGGATCGTTCTCTCCGTCCACGGTTACGGTCACTGTCGCCGTGTCCGTGCCGCCATTGCCGTCCGTCACCGTGTAGGTGAAGGTTTCGATCGCGGTGTCGCCCTGGCCCAGCGAGTCAAAGGCGGAGTTCGGATCGTAGACGATGCTGTCGTTATCGGCATCGATGGTGACAAGTCCAAGTAATCCTGTCGTGTCAATCGAGAGGATTTCAATGTCGTCGCCGATATCGATGTCAGAATCGTTGGCAGTGAGCGTTGCACTTACCGTGGCACTCGAAGACGTGCTGACCGCATCGTCGACCGCGTCCGGAAGGTCGTTCGCCCCGGTCACCGTCACGCTCACCGTCGCCGTGTCCGTGCCGCCGTTGCCGTCCGTCACCGTGTAGGTGAACGTGTCGACATCCGTCTCGCCGACGGCAAGGCTCTCGAACGCGCCGTTCGGGTCGTAGTCGACGCTGTCATTGTCGGCGTTGATCGTCACGCTGCCCCGCGTGCCCGTCGTGTCGATCGACAGGATCTCCAGATCGTCCGTCAGGTCGGGGTCCGAGTCGTTGCCCGTCAGGTCGATGTTCGTCGCGACCGTGTCGTCCTCGCCCACCGTCGCCGTGTCCGGGTTCGCCGTCGGGCCC
>JBCDAV010000029.1:0-65317 GCA_039184865.1 Pseudomonadota bacterium
GGCTTGCCCGCTTCGAGGCCGAAGCCATTGACGACGTTCAGCACGCCCGGCGGCAGGAGATCGCCGATCAGTTCGGCAAACACCATCACCGTCGCAGGGGTCTGTTCGGCCGGCTTCAGCACGACGCAGTTGCCTGCGGCCAGTGCCGGTGCCAGCTTCCAGACCGCCATCAGGAGCGGGAAGTTCCACGGGATGATCTGGCCGACGACGCCGAGCGGCTCGTGGAAGTGATAGGCGACGGTGTCGTCGTCGATCACGCCCATCGTGCCTTCCTGCGCACGAATGCAGCTCGAGAAGTAGCGGAAGTGGTCGATCGCCAGTGGCAGATCGGCGAGCCGTGCCTCGCGGATCGACTTGCCGTTGTCCCAGGTCTCGCAGATCGCGAACAGTTCAAGATTGTCTTCGAGCACCTGGGCGATCTTCAGCAGGATGTTGGCGCGCTCCGTGACGCTGGTCTTGCCCCAGGCATCAGCCGCGGCGTGTGCCGCATCAAGGGCTGCTTCGATGTCGGAGGCATCCGAGCGTGCGATCTCGCCGATGACACCGCCGGTGATCGGGCTGGTGTTCTCGAAGTACCGGCCTGCCTTTGGCGCCACGAACTTTCCGCCGATGAAGTTGTCATAGCGCTTAGCGAACGGCGACACGTGAGTGCCGGCATCCATCAGGGTCATGTCGTTCATTCTTGTTTCCTCCGTGTCACTTCTGGCTTTGCGAGTGCCTTGGATCGTGGCTTCCGTCCTGGACGCACGCAGAGGCGTAGGGCTCTGGGGACCCTTTGCCCGTTCCGATCATTGGAATTCCCGCTGCTGTCAGATCTTCCTCGGCATAGGTCTGATGACCGAGTCCTGAAGACGCAAACGACGTCTGCAGTTGCACGACATCCGGCGATGTCGGGACCTGCCGGGCCCGCAAAAGCTCTGCCAGTTTTGGATTAAGCCCGTCACCGGGCCTTGCAGCGATGCTGTCCAGTCTCAAAAGCCAATCAAGGCCGCCAGCCATATGGTCTCTCCATGCGAACGTCGTCGAAAACTGCCGATGCTGCACGAGGCCATGTGGCTAGGCCCGCCGACCATAGGCCAAAGTTGCTTGAGGGCAAGCAAATTCCTACCAATTGAATCAGGTACTTTAGTCGTAGTCTCGGCGCGTTTCTTGGCCTTCTGCACGGCCACCCGGCACCGCAAGCGAGTTCAAGCCGAAACGGGCGCGAACCGGCGGGAGGATCGAGGCTTTGGCACTGGCCTTCAAGTCAGGCAGATAGGCGCCCCCGGAAGCGTCGGCGATTATGACGGGACGCCCTCAAGCAAGGCACGCGGAGAGTCCGGCAATGCGGCGAACGGCACCGAAGTATCGCCTTTCCCTGCAAACCATGTCCGACCTGCTTGACTAGGCGGGTCAAGTCCACACAGCATCGCCAAGAGACCGCTGATGTAAAACATCGTCCGGCGCAGAAGCCGCGGTCCGTGAAGGGGAGGAGACTGTTGGGACTCCTGGCGACAAGCCGGGCCGCCTTGGCGGCTGTGCTCGATCCGATCCTTGCTCTCGGGCGCCTGGTCGCCTGGATTTCGATCGGACTGATGACGATCATCATCCTCGTGCAGGTCGTCTTCCGGTATCTCCTTGGAAATGCACTGCCCTGGCCCGACGAAGCGGCACGGTTCCTGATGCTTTGGATGACGGCGCTGATCGCGCCCAGCGCCTATCGCCAAGGCGGGTTTGTCTCGATTGATCTCGTCAGTTCGATGCTGCCGCGTCGGATTGGCGGCGCGCTCGCCCTGATCCTGTTGCTCCTCGCCTTGATCGTCCTGCTGACCGGAGTCTCGCTCGGGCTGAAGCACGTCAACTCCGGCTGGCTCTTTGCCTCCTCGACCTTGCGCGTGCCGATGGACCTGATCGGCATGAAGGCGTTCAAGATCAAGCTGGCTTGGATGTACCTGTCCCTGCTGGTCGGTATTATCCTGCTGGCGGCGGTGAACCTCGAACTGATCCTCAAGGCCGTCACCCGCCTGATCGAACCCGATGCGCTTCCTGAAGACAAAGAAATCCCGGGTACCAAGTGATGCTGGTCTGGTTCCTGCCCGTCTTTCTGGTGCTGCTGCTGATCGGTCTGCCCGTGTTCTTCGCGCTTCTGTTCGCGCCGGGAGCACTGCTGTGGCTGAACGGGCAGGAGCGCGATCTCGCCTTGCTTTACCGAAATGTCTACAACGGGATGGACAGCTTTCCCCTGATGGCGATCCCGTTCTTCATGCTCGCGGGCGAGTTGATGAACCGCGGCGGCATCACCATGCGCCTCGTCAGCTTCAGCCAGGCGCTGATGGGCCACCTGCGCGGCGGGCTTGCGCATGTGAACGTGCTTTCGTCCATGCTGTTTGCGGGTCTTTCCGGATCGGCCGTGGCCGACACGTCGGCGCTCGGCTCGATGCTGATCCCGGCCATGGAAAAGAACGGCTACTCACGGCGCTTCGCCGCGGCGATCACCGCCGCCTCATCCGTCATCGGGCCGATCATCCCGCCCTCCGGCATCATGATCATCTACGCCTACGTGATGGGCGAAAGCGTCGCCGCGCTGTTTCTGGCGGGGATCGTCCCCGGCATCATGGTCGGCATCGGCCTGATGCTCGTCACCGCATGGATGGCCGGGCGGCAGGATTTCCCGCCGGCGACCGAAAAAGCCACCTGGGGCGAGACGGGGCAGGCGACGCTGAAAGCCTTCTTCCCGTTGATGACGCCCGTGATCATCCTCGGCGGAATACTCGGCGGCGCCTTCACGCCGACCGAGGCCTCGGCGGTTGCGGCCGCCTACGCGCTGATGGTCAGCCTGTTCATCCTGAAGTCGATGACCCTGCGGGACCTGCCCGGCGTCCTCACCCGCGCGGCGATGACGTCTGCCGTGGTGCTGTTGCTTGTCGGCTCGGCCATGGCTTTCAAGACCGTCGTAAGCTTGTCCCACGCACCCGAGGCGCTCGCCGCCTTCATTCTCACCCTTTCCGAGAACCCTTTGATCCTGCTGTTCCTGATCAACATCCTGCTCTTCATCGTCGGCATGTTCCTCGACGCGGGCCCGGCAATCATCATCCTGGGACCGATCCTCGCGCCGATCTTCGTCGGACTGGACATCCACCCTGTCCACTTCGCGATCATCATGAGCGTGAACCTCACGGTGGGCCTCGCGACGCCGCCGATGGGCCTCGTGCTGTTCGTGGCCTCTGCGGTCTCCGGCGAGAAGGTCGAGACGATCGCGCGGGCGATCCTGCCCTTCCTGGCGGTCGAGATCGCGGTGATCTTCCTGATTACCTTTGTCCCGGAAGTCTCTTTGACGGTTCCCAGACTGTTCGGATTCATCCAATAGTTGACGAAAGAAAACACACGAAGGGAGATCCACATGAAACTGACCCGGCTTCTCAAATCGCTGACGATCGCCGCGATGGTCGCGGGATCGGCGATCACCGCCGTGCAGGCCGCGGATTTCACGATCCGTGCGACTGCGAACTCGAACGAGAACGACGAGGACTATGACGGTCTCATCGTCTTCAAGAACTACGTCGAGAACGCCTCGAACGGGAAGATCGCGGTGGAGCTCTTCATCGGCACGCAGCTATGCTCGAAAGGCGCGGAGTGCCTGCAGGGCATCGCCGACGGCTCGATCGATGTCTACATCTCGACCTCCGGCGGAGCTGCCGGGATCTTCCCCTACGTTCAGGTGCTCGATCTGCCCTACCTGATGCGCGACGACCGGATCGCCGAGGAAGTCCTTCAGGGCGATTTCACGCGCACGATGCGCGAGATGGCGCTGGAAAGCTCCGGCGGAATGATCCGCCTGATGACCATCGGCAACACTGGTGGATGGCGCAACTTCGCGAACACCAAGAGGCGCGTTGCCTCGCCGGGCGACATGGAGGGCCTCAAGATCCGCACTGTGGTCGCCGATCTGCCGCAGGAACTGGTCAAGGCTCTGGGTGCATCGCCGACGCCGATCCCGTGGCCCGAGCTCTTCACCAGCTTCCAGACCGGCGTGGTCGAAGGCTCGAAGAACGGCATCACCGACATCATGGGCATGAAGTTCCCGGATGCCGGGCTGAAATACGTCACGCTGGACGGCCACGCCTACATGGGCGCGCTCTGGTGGATGAACAATGACAAGTTCCTCTCGATGCCGGAAGATCTGCGCCGGGTTGTCGTTGATGGTTTCGCGGCACTTCAGCAGGCGACCTTCGCCTCGCCCAAGCGCAAGTCGATCCAGGCCTACTCCGACTTCGTCGCCGAGGGCGGAGATCTTTACGTCCCGACCCCCGAGGAGAAGGCAGCCTTCAAGCAGGCAGCTGCACCGGTCTATGACTGGTTCAAATCCAATGTCGATGGCGGCGACAAGATCTTCGAAGCCCTGACCGGAGCCGTCGCCGAGGCTGAAGCCAAGATCGACGAAGGTGCCGCGAAGGACCTGAACTGATCATACAGACGGGCCGTCCGAAACGGGCGGCCCGCTACCGAAACGGATACAGCCAGACCTTGTAATCGTCGATCAACCGATGCGCCTGCTCGATCTGTTCCGCCGTCATCTTCTTGACGACCTCTTCCTGGCTGATCGCCGCGTCGGGGTCGCCGCCGATCGCACTGAGCACGTACCAGGCATAGGCCCGGACGAGGTCCGGCGCCGTCATGCCCCGGCCGACCTCGTAGTACCAGCCGACGCCGGATTGTGCGCCCGGATGCCCTTTCATGGCCGACCGCAGATACCAGTCGAATGCGCGGATATCGTCGCGCGGCACGCCAAGGCCCATCGCGTACATCACGCCGATCAGTTCCTCGGCATCGGCATTGCCCGAGCGTGCGGCCGGTTTCAGCTCCTCCAGCGCCTCCGCGTAGCGTTTTTCATCGATCAGCAGCCGCGCGGTCTCGATATCCGCGAGCGCCGGTCCCGCCACCAGCATCAGAACGATTGCAAGCCGTTTCATGCGCTCCTCCGCTGTTGCTCCGTTGCGCTCGCGCTTCTCGCGGGCGTTTCCACCAGCCTCGCCGACGTGCCCCACGCGATCGAAAACTTGCAGGTATCGGAGGACGATTTCCACCCGGTTGAGGATGCGAAGTCCAGGCTCGGTCGACTGCTGTTCTACGATCCGATCCTCTCGGGCAACCGGAACATCTCCTGCGGTACCTGCCATCACCATGATCTGTTCTCCGGCGACGGGCTGAGCCTCGGCGTCGGCGAAGGCGGCAACGGTCTCGGACCAAAGCGGCAGCCAGGCGTCGGGGACACACGCATCGTCAAGCGGGTGCCGCGCAACGCGCCAGCGCTCTTCAACCTCGGTGCCCGCGAGGTGCGCGTGCTGTTCCATGACGGGCGGCTGGAGCCCTCCGAGCTCTATCCCAGCGGCTTCAATTCTCCGGCATGGCGCTGGATGCCGCCGGGGCTCGAGTCGATCGTCGCCGCGCAAGCGCTGCTGCCAATGATCTCTGCGGTCGAGATGGCCGGAAACAAGGGCGAGAATGATGTCGCAGGAGCGATCAACGATCGCGTCGATCACGCCTGGAAGATCATCGCGAAGCGGGTCCGCACCAACGATGAATACGCCGGGATGATCGTGGATGCCTTTGCGGACATCGACCGGCGCGACCAGATCGCCATCACTCACGTTGCCAACGCGCTCGGGGCGTTCGTCATGTCCGAATGGCGAAGCTTTGACAGCCCGTGGGACCGGCATCTGGCCGGTGCACCGCTGCCGCCGATGGCCGAACGTGGCAAGCGGTTGTTCTTCGGCAAGGCGCGCTGCGCGACCTGTCATTCCGGGAAGTTCTTCACCGATCAGCAGTTCTACGCGCTGGCGCTGCCGCATTTCGGGCCGGGACGGACGCGTGCCTACGACCCGATTGCCCGTGATCTCGGCCGGATGGCCGAGACCGACCGGATCGAGGATGCCTATCGGTTTCGCACGCCGGACCTGCGAAATGTCGCGCTGACCGCGCCCTATGGGCACAACGGTGCTTATCCCACGCTCGAAGGCATGATCCGCCACCACCTTGCCCCGTCCGAGGCGCTCGCGCGCTGGAAGCCGGAAAGCGCGCAGATGCCCTCCGCCGATTGGCTGTCGATCCCGGACTTCATCGCCTTTGAGGACCGGCGGGAACGCGCCCGGCTTGCCGCAAAGATCGACATCCAGCCGATTGATCTGTCTGATACGGAAGTCGCGGATCTCGTCGCCTTTCTGCATGCGCTCACGGGCGGCGAAAGCGTCAAGGGCAGGCTGGGCCGGCCGGACCGCGTGCCTTCCGGCCTTCCCGTGGACTGACCGGTGGGTAGTCTTCTGTTCTGCGCTGCTGCAAATTCGGACTGCGCTCGCCGTGCAGGCATCTTTCTCAGTCAGGCAGACGGGCAACACCTGAAACATCCGCGCAGCGTCTGCTTGCGCGGTACGATGGCGATCATCCGATGACGCTGCGCTACGGTCTGATCGGCGCCGGGATGATGGGGCAGGAGCACATTCGCAACATCGCACTCCTGGAGGACGCGGCTGTCACGGCTGTTGCCGATCCGGACACAGGAATGCGCGAGGCGTCACGCGCGCTCGCGGGCCCGGACTGCAACGCCTTCGCCGATCATCGAGAGATGATCGACACCGGCGACGTCGACGCTCTGATCATCGCGGCGCCAAATCACACCCATCACGGGATCATGCTCGACGTGCTGCCCACCGGACTGCCCGTGCTCTGTGAGAAACCGCTGGGCATCTCGGCCGCCGAATGCCGCGAGATTGAGGCCGCCGCAACGGCGTCCGGCTCCGAAGTCTGGGTCGCCATGGAGTACCGGTACATGCCCCCGGTCGAACGGCTCCTGACCGAGATACGCGTCGGGACCGCCGGCACGCCCCGGATGCTCTCGATCCGCGAACACCGGTTTCCCTTTCTGCCCAAGGTTGGCGACTGGAACCGGTTCAATGACAACACCGGCGGCACGCTGGTCGAGAAATGCTGCCATTTCTTCGACCTGATGCGGTTGATCCTGCGATCCGATCCGGTGCGGGTCTACGCCTCGGGCGGAATGGATGTGAACTTTCTCGACGAAAGCTATGGCGGTCGCCAGCCGGACATCCTCGACAACGCGTTCGTGATCGTCGACTTCGCCTCCGGCGCGCGCGCGATGCTCGATCTCTGCATGTTCGCCGAGGGGTCTTACTGGCAGGAAGTGATCAGCGTGACCGGCGATAATGCGCGCATCGATGCCAGTGTGCCCGGCCCGGCGCGGTTTTCGGCGGACGGTCGCGAGCGACCTGCTGAGATTGCGATCTCGCGCCGCGCAACCAAATCCGAGGAGCGCGAGATCGTCGAGGTCGACGAGGCGATCCTGCGCGCCGGAGATCACCACGGCTCGACTTTCTTTCAGCATCAGCGGTTTCAGAAAATGATCCTTCAGGGCGGCGCGCCGGAGGTCACTCTGGCCGACGGGCGCTGGTCGGTCGAGATCGGCGCAGCGGCAGAGGAAAGCGCGCGCACCGGACGCGCAGTTGAGTTCGAAAGCTGAAACCCACCGGTGCCACCCGATGGCGCGTCGATCCCTGACTCCCAACTCGGGCAACTTGCGGCCAACCCTTCGATTGATGTGGCTTCGCGTTGTGCCGTCGTTCGCCGACGCACGCGGATCGTTCAGACGGCCTGCACCTCGGCAACCTGAAGATCGTCCGAAGCCTCCCCTCCGGTGGAGTATCGCCCGTGGCGGCGCCACGCGACAAGCTGCGCGAGCACTGAAATCGCGATCTCGTGCGGATCGATCGCGCCAAGATCGAGCCCGGCAGGCGAGACCAGATCTTCAAGCCGCGCCGGGTCTATGCCTTCCTCGGCCAGCCGGGCCTTCAGGAAATCGGCCTTGCGGTGGCTGGCGACCATCGCCACGAACGGCGCAGGACCCGTCATCGCCTCGCGCAGTGCCGCCAGATCGCCTGCGCCCTGCGAGGCGATGATTACCGCGTGCGGGTCTTCCGCCGAACCCTCGGCGGTGTCGAAGCCCATCAGATCCGCGTGTGCCCGTATCGCCTTCGCGATCGGCGTCTCGCCCAGCACGCTGACCCGCAGCGCCAGGAGATACGGCTCGAGAAACACGTCCACCGTGCCGCCCGACGGGCATCCGCTGGTGTGGACCTCGACGCCTGCGGCTCCCGAACCGGCGGCATCTTTTGGCCGCACGCTGATCATCCGGGCGACACCTGACGCCAGGGCCTCCGATGCCGCGCGCTTGACCGCGCTCCGCACGCATCCTCCACCGAGGTGACCGTTGATCTCCCCGTCAGCGGTCACGACAGCCTTGGCGCCCGCCTTGGCCGATGTCAGGTCCGCGGTGCGCACCACCGTCGCAAGACAGAAGGTCCGGGCATCGGCCCGCAAGGCCTGAATGAATTCGAAGATATCCGCATCGGTCGTCATGCGGGCACCGGCCACGAGCTTTTCATGCTTCGACATTCGCTGCGAGCTCCCTGCGCTTCCGGCACGAAAGCGGTGCTTTGCCGTCACTGCGGCCGTAACGATGCGAGCGCTCGTGTGTCCGGTGGATGTCGGCGCGGAAATCCATGGCTTCCCCCTCAGAGCCTCTCGAACTCGACTTCCAGCGCGCCGAGCGCGTCGATCGTGTTCGCAGGCAGATGCGCATCGAGATGCGGCAACGCCGCCGCCATCCCTCTGGCGACGGGTTCATAGTCGCGCCAGCCGAGAAGCGGGTTGAGCCAGACGATCCGGCGTGCCCGCCGGCGCAGCCGGACAAGCGCTGCCGCAAGCTCGGACGGCTTCGATGTGCAGTACCCGTCCGACAGGATCAGCACGACCGTGCGTCCACCGACACTGTGCCGTGCATAGGCATCGTTGAAGCGGGTGAGGCTTCCCGCGATGTCGGTGCCGCCACCGAAGCCCTCCGCCATCAGCGACAGACGCCCGGCGGCGCGCAGGGTGTCATGGTCGCGTAGTGCACCGGTCACGCGCATCAGCTTCGTGTGAAACAGGTAGGCATCGGTTTTTGTATCGACGCCGACCAGACCTTTCACAAAGGCGAGAAACACTCGGGCGTAGACCGCCATTGAACCGGAAACATCGCAGAGCGCCACGATTTGCAAGGGACGCTCCGGACGCCGACGCCGATGCAGATCGAGCGGCTCGCCGCCGCGCGCGAGGCTGCTGCGGAGTATCCGCCGCATGTCGAGCTTGCGCCCACGCATCGCCATGCGGTGCCTGCGGGACCGGCGATCGCGAAGCGCCTTGGCAAGACGCTCCGCGGCCGCTTCGGCGGCACGCAGGCTTTCATCGTCCATCAACTCCCGCAGGTCACGACGCGTCAGGTTCTCGGTCCGGGTCGCGATCAGCCGCCCATCCGTGCCCTCGGCCTCGCCATCGCCAGCGTCAGGGCGGCCATCGTCATCGGTGTCCTGTCCGCCGTCGGCGTCCTCGCCGAGATGCGGCTGCCAGAGTGTCGGCCGCGCGGCCTGCGTGCGCAGGTGGTCCGCCTTGACCTCGCCCTGCCTCTGCTTGCCGGTGTTGAACCAGTAAGCCTCGAAGAGATCGTCGAAACCGCGCCAGGCATCCTCGCCCGAGGCGAGCAGCGACTTCAGCGCCAGCCGCGCCTGCTCGGCATCCGTTGCATCGACCGCCGACAGGGCCGCGAGCGCGTCCTGCGTCTCCTGCGGCCCTGCAACAAGTCCGTTCATGCGTAGATGCGCGAGAAAGCCCGAAAGCCGTTCACCGGGTCCCGTCGCCCGTGCGGGAAAGCGCGTCGCGCGCATCACGCGGCCTTGCCGACAATGCGGGCCAGCACCTCCGGCGGCATGGCATCGCGGTCCGCCGCGGTCTTCAGAAGACAGACCATCGTCGCCGCAACCGTTGCCGGATCGTCCGAGAGATCGTTCACCCCCAGACCCGACAGCGCCGCTGCCCAGTCGAGCATCTCGGCCACGCCCGGTTTCTTCTCCAGATCCTCGTGCCGGATCGCCTGGACCGTGTGCACGATCTGGGTCGCGAGACGCGCCTCGATCCTGGGCGCGCGGGCGCGCAGGATCGAAAGCTCGGCCTCGCGGTCGGGATAGTCGATAAATGCGTAGAGGCACCGGCGGCGCAGTGCGTCTGAAAGATCGCGCGTGCCGTTCGCCGTCAGGACCACCATCGGCCGGGTCTCGGCCTTGATCGTGCCAAGCTCCGGCACGGTGATCTGTCCTTCGGCCAGAATTTCCAGCAGATAGGCCTCGAACTCCTCGTCGGCGCGGTCGATTTCGTCGATCAGCAGCACGGGCGCCTCGCTCTGCGTGATTGCCTCTAGCAAGGGGCGTTTCAGCAGGTACTTGTCGGTGAAGACCGCATCCTCGGACCCGCCATCGGCGCGCAGCGCGAGCAGCTGGCGCTGGTAGTTCCACTCGTAGATCGCCTGCGAGGCGTCCAGCCCCTCATAGCACTGCAGCCGGATCAGGCGTGCACCCTTCAGCGATGCCAGCGCCTTGGCGACCTCGGTCTTGCCGACGCCCGCCGGACCTTCCAGCAACAGCGGCCTGCCCAGCACCAGCGACAGGTGCAGTGCCATCGCGAGATCGTCACCGGCCACATAGCCGGTCGCCCCGAACCCGTCCTGAAGATCGCGCCACGTCATGCCGCGACACGCCTGCGCAGTGCCAGCACAACAATACCGATGTGCAGCAGGACCACGACCCCGGCCGAGGCAAGATGCCCCACAAGTCCGGGCCCCGGCACCAGCGCGACAACCGAGATGCCGATCGGGATCAACAGGACCACAGCCGTGACGAGACCGGGATTGTAGCTCCCCCTCACCACACTGGGCGCGAGATGCACAAACCCGTTGATCAGCGCGAGATAGCCGGCCAGCAGCCCCCATGCCGGAGAAACGGCCACGTGCAGCCAGAGCGAAGCCGCCACGAAAAACCAGACGAAGACGATGTTGATCACCGCGACATTCGCGGGCGACAGGCCCGTGCGGTCCGGGCCGACCATCTCGTTGACATAGGTGCGAAACCGGTCGGCATCGTGCTCCTCGACCTGATGGATCATGTAGAGCGGCAACACCAGAAACACCGCGAGTGCCGCAGCGCCAAGATCGAGCAACGCTGCGAGCACGAGCAGGACAGGCACCATGGCGGCCCCGCCGTAGACCCAGTGGTGAGCCACCCGGTCCAGAAAGGCCGCCGCGATGCCCGCCGGGTCAGCCATGCAGGCCGAGATTATTGGCCGTCTGCCAGACGCGCCAATGATCGTGCGGCATGTGGCTTTGCGTCAGACCGAACGGCCGGAACGCATCGTGCACCGCATTCGAGAAGCACGGCACGCCGCCGACATTCGGGCTCTCGCCCACGCCCTTGGCGCCGATCGGATGATGCGGCGACGGCGTTGTCGTGTGGTCGGTCTCGTAGCGCGGCGTCTCCCAGGCCGTCGGGATGAAGAAGTCCATCATCGTTGCCGTCTTGTGGTTGCCGTCCTCGTCATAGGCGATTTCCTGTCCCATGGCGATGGCAAGCGCCTCGGTCAGACCGCCGTGGACCTGTCCCTCGATGATCATCGGGTTGATCCGCGTTCCGCAATCGTCCAACGCGTAGAACTTGCGGATGTCGGCCTCGCCGGTGTCGACATCAATGTCGAGCACGCAGATATAGGCCCCGAACGGGTAGGTCATGTTCGGCGGATCGTAGTAGCTCACGGCCTCCAGACCCGGCTCGATGCCGGGGATTGCCTGGTTGTAAGCGGCAAAGGCGATCTCCTTCATCGTCTTGAACCGCTCCGGCGCACCCTTGACCACGAACCGGTCGATATCGAACTCGACATCGTCGTCGTGGACCTCGAGCAGATAGGCCGCGATCATCTGCGCCTTGGCGCGGATCTTGCGCCCGGCCATCGCCGTCGCGGCACCGGCCACAGGTGTCGAGCGCGACCCATAGGTGCCGAGTCCGTAGGGCGCCGTGTCGGTGTCGCCTTCCTCGACGGTGATGTCGTCGGCGGGCAGACCGATCTCCGATGCCAGGATCTGCGCGAAGGTCGTCGCGTGACCCTGACCCTGGCTGATCGTCCCGAGACGCGCGATCGCCGAGCCGGTCGGATGGATGCGGATCTCGCACGAGTCGAACATGCCGAGCCCGAGGATATCGCAGTTCTTGACCGGTCCGGCCCCGACGATCTCGGTGAAATGCGTGAGCCCGATCCCCATCAGCTTGCGGGTCTTGCCGGTCTTGAAGTCCTCGACCCGCTGTGCCTGCTCGCGGCGCAGATCGTCGTAGCCGACCGACTTCAGAGCCTTGTCCCAGGCGGTGTGGTAATCGCCCGAGTCGTACTCCCAGCCCAGCGCCGACTGGTACGGAAACTGGTCGGCCTTGATGAAGTTGATCCGGCGCAGTTCCGCCGCATCCATGTCGAGCTTGATCGCCAGCACCTCGATCATCCGCTCGATGAAATAGGCGGCCTCCGTCACCCGGAACGAGCAGCGATAGGCAACCCCGCCCGGCGCCTTGTTGGTGTAGACCCCGTCCACCGCCAGATAGGCCGTCGGGATATCGTAGGATCCTGTGCAGATGTTCATGAACCCGGCCGGGAACTTGGTCGGATCGGCGCAGGCGTCGAAGCCGCCATGGTCGGCGGTCGTGTGGCACCAGAGACCGGTGATCTTGCCCTCCTTCGTGGCGGAGATCTTGCCCTGCATCCAGTAATCGCGGGCGAATGCCGTGGACATCAGGTTGTCCATCCGGTCCTCGACCCACTTCACCGGCTTGCCGGTCACGATCGAGGCGACGATCGAGCAGATATAGCCCGGGTAGACCCCGACCTTGTTGCCGAAGCCGCCGCCGATATCCGGGCTGATCACCCGGATGTTGTGCTCGGCGATGCCGGAGATCAGCGAGGCCACGGTGCGCACCGCGTGCGGCGCCTGGAACGTGCCCCAGAGCGTCAGCTTGCCGTTGACCTTGTCCATCGACGCGACCGACCCGCAGGTCTCGAGCGGGCAGGGGTGCGTGCGGTGATAGTAGATCATCTCCTCGGCGACCACGTCGGCACCGTTGATCGCCGCCTCGGTCGCGTCCTTGTCCCCGGATTCCCAGGTGAAGATGTGGTTGTGGTGGCGGCGCGGCCCGTGCGCGCCCTCGGTCTTGCCTTCCAGATCCTCGCGCAGCACGACATCGGACTTCAGCGCCTCGAACGGATCGGTGAGAACCGGCAGGTCCTCGTAGTCGACCTCGACCAGTTCGACGGCATCCGCCGCGATGTAGCGGTCATCGGCGATCACGAAGGCGACCTCCTGACCCTGGAACAGCACCTTGCCGTCGGCCAGCACCATCTGCTTGTCACCGGCGAGCGTCGGCATCCAGTGCAGCCCCAGCGGTTCGAGATCCTGCGCCGTCAGGACGGCATGGACGCCGGGCAGGGCCAGCGCTGCCGAGGCATCGACCGACTTGATCCACGCATGGGCGTAGGGCGAGCGCACGAAATCGCCGAACAGCATGCCGTCCAGCTTGATGTCGTCGACATAGTTGCCCTTGCCTTGGGTGAAGCGCGCATCCTCGACGCGCTTGCGGGCCGAGCCCATGCCCTTCAGCGCGCTGCGCCGCTGTTCGGGGGTTTGCGACATGTCGTTCATTCTGCGGCCTCCTTCTGCGCGTTCAGGACAGGTGCGGCGGCCATGATCGACTTGACGATGTTCTGATAGCCGGTGCAGCGGCAGAGATTGCCCGCCATTCCGAAGCGGACTTCCTCCTCTGTCGGGTCGGGGTTCTCCTGCAGGAAGCGGTGCGCGCGGGTGATCATGCCCGGCGTGCAGTAACCGCATTGCAGGCCGTGGTGCTCCTTGAAGGCCTCCTGCAGCACGCCGAGCGAGCCGTCCGGGTTCACCAGACCTTCGACGGTCGTGACATCCGATCCGTTCGCCTGACCGACGAAGACGGTGCATGCCTTCACGGACTTGCCGTCCATGTCGACCGTGCAGGCGCCGCAATGCGAGGTCTCGCAGCCGATATGCGGTCCCGTGATCTTCAGGTCTTCACGCAGAAAATGGATCAGCAGGGTGCGCGGTTCGGCCAGCGCCTCGACCTCTTTTCCGTTCACTTTCAGCTTGATGTGCATCTTTGACATATCTTGCTCTCCTCCCGTCAGGCGCGGCTTAGTGCGCGCTCTATGGCGCGGCGCAGGATCACCTGCGCCACATGTCTCTTGAACTGCACCGGTCCGCGCATGTCGTCGCCCGGATCAATGACCGCCATCGTCGCTGCAACGGCGCCTTCGAGATCGCCCGACGCCAGTGCGGTGCCTGCCTCGGCCGACCAGACCGGCGTGTCCGCGAGGTTGGTCATGGCAACCGATGCCTGACCGCCGCCGCACAGCACGGCCGCTGCCGCCGTCGCGTAGTCGCCGATCTTGCGCTTCTGCTTCTCGTAGGCGTAGCCGGTGTTCGTCGGCACCGGGATCATGATCCGCGTCAGGATCTCGTCGTCGGCGCGGGCCGTGAAATAGGCGCTCTCGTAGAAATCGCGTGCCGCGACCGAGCGCGTGCCACTCGGCCCGGACAACTCGTAGGTCGCGCCGAGGCACTGCATGAGCCCCGGCATGTCATTGCCCGGATCGCCGTTCGCGACGTTGCCGCCGATGGTGCCGACATAGCGCACCTGCGGGTCGGCGATCTGAAGCGCCGCCTCTCGAATGATCGGCACCGCGCGGCCGAGTGCTTGGTCCGTGATCAGGCGATCCTGCGTGACCATCGCGCCGATCGTCACGGTGTCGCCGGTGACCGCGATCTCGCGCAGTTCCGCGATGTCTTGCAGATCGACCAGATGTTCGGGTGCGGCCATGCGCAGCTTCATCATGGGGATCAGGCTGTGTCCGCCTGCGAGAACGCGGGCGTCCTCGCCCAGTTGCGACAGCAATCCTGCCGCCTCCGAGACGGACTCGGGCCTATGGTATTCGAATGCTCCGGGTATCACGAGCGACCTCCTCCCTACTTTGCGTTACCGCTTTGGGTACGATTTGTTTTGCCGGAAGCTAGGACGAACGTTCTGGAAGGCGAACCGGGATCAAACGAGCGGGGAAATCAACGCACCAATGGCGACTGGTGCGCATGAGCGGCGCGCTAGAGGCCGAGCGCCGCCTTGGTTGCTGCAACGTTTGCCCGGCTGACCGGCACGGGATCGACGCCGATGCCGGGCGCGAACAGGCAGACACCCTGATCCTTGCGCCGCTCGAACCCCGCGACGAAATCGAGATTGACCAGATAGCTCCGGTGGGTCCTGAGAAACGAAGCCTGTGCGAGTTCCTCGGCAATCCGCGTGATCGGCTGGGGACAGAAAGCTTCGCCGGACACGCGGTGCAGGCGCGTGTAGTGACCCTCTGCCTGGATCGCCACGATCTCCGAGATCGGCGCGAAGAATGTCTTTCCGTCCTGCTGGTAGGGCAGCCGTCCCGGTGTCGTAGCCGCCGTTGCCGTCTCCGGTATTTCGTCCCACGGCTGGAAAGGTGGAGACGCGGGCACCGGCGTTGCATCAGCGCGCACCGCGCTAGCGGAGGGCTCGGGTGCCGCGTCGCGTAACGTGACCGTCGTCAGCAGGAACGCCCCGCAGATAAGGAAGGCCGCGATCAACACAAGCATGGCCAGCGTGTCGTTCGGCATCATGCGCAGGGTCGGCTCGACCCTCTCGAGCGGTAGGAATCCGGTCTGCGACATCGCGCTGAAATGCATCGCGAGGATGGCGATTCCATAGACCGCGCCGCCCAGCATCAGTCCCCGCACTGTTCTCCGCCGATAGGCCATCTGCAGCGCGCCGATGCTGATGCCCGCTGAAAGCACCGTCGAGATCACGTAGCCCCAGGCACCGTAGACCGGCACGCAGCCGCGCATCCCGAACATGCCGACATAGTGCATGGCGACGACACCCAGCCCCATGACGACCCCGGCCGCCGCGATGTGCAGGTTTGTGCGGCCTGCGAAATGCAAGATCAAGAGCGCCCCGCCGGTTACAAGAATGGCGATCAGCATCGAGGCCAGTGTGAACACCGGGTCATAGACCACGTCCACCGGCAGTTGCAGCGCCAGCATCGCCACGAAATGCGTCGACCAGACTCCGCCGCCCAGCACGGCCGCCGCGCGCACGATCGCCGCCTTGCGTTGCGCGGCAGGCAGGCGCGACACGCCGCTCGTGAGACTGAGACCAGTGAAGCCAGCGATGACCGCCAGCAGGGCGGCACCGGCTAGAAGGAACACGTTGTAGGACACTGCGAGCATGCGGTGCGGGTGATCTGTCTGGCTTGGTCGCGCCACTCTAGGCGCTAATCGACAGACTTCTCAACTGCCAACGCCCGTGTCCAATCAAAACGCGCGGAGGTCGGCCGGTGATGCCTTGTCAATTCGGGCCGCTGACAGCGCCGCGCCGGTTCAGATTGATCGCATAGACCGAGGTCGACGCCGTAATGAACAGCCGGTGCCGGTGACGACCGCCGAAACAGACGTTCGAGACCACTTCGGGCACCAGGATCTTTCCCAGCAGCGCCCCCTCCGGTGACAGGCAGTGCACGCCGTCCGCGGCCGAGGACCAGATATTGCCCTCGGTATCGCAGCGGAACCCGTCGGCGACGCCGGGGCTGATCGCGTGCAGGACGTCCCCGCCAGAGAGGGTGTTATCGGTAACATCAAAGGCCCGGATGTGCGTTGGATCGGAGCCGTACATCCGCCCGGTGTCGGCGATGTAGAGGCGGCTCTCATCGGGGCTGAAAGCAAGCCCGTTCGGGCAGTGGAAATCGTCGACTGCAACGGCAATCGTCCCGTCCGGGTCGACGCGGTAGACATGGCACGGCAGTTCCTGCTCGGCGTGCTGACCCTCGTAATCCTGCTTGATACCGTAGTGGGGATCGCTGAACCAGATCGAGCCGTCGGATTTCACGATCACATCGTTCGGCGAGTTCAGCCGCTTGCCCTCGAAGCTGTCGGCAATCACCGTGATGGTCCCGTCGTATTCCGTGCGAGTCACCCGCCGGCTCAGGTGCTCGCAACTCACCAACCGCCCCTGCCGGTCCCGCGTGTGGCCGTTGGCGAAGTTCGACGGCGTGCGGAAGGTCGAGATCCCGGTCTCGGCGTTCCAGCGCAGGATGCGATCGTTTGGGATGTCTGAGAACAGCAGGCAGTCGGCGTCGCCGAACCAGACCGGCCCCTCGACCCAGTCGAACCCCGTCGCGATCCGTTTGACCGGCGCATTGCCCTGAACATAGGTGTTGAAGACCGGCTCGAAGGCTTCGAAGAATGACAAGGCCGTTTCCTCCCGTCCACGATCACGCTAGGACTGTTATCGGTAACATATCGGTATCGATTGGAGGCGCAAGGCCAATGCAGGACATCGAGCAGACACACCGGCTGACCCATCGCGGCGTGATGAAAATGCTCTCCGCCGCCGTCGCCAAGGCCGAGGAAATCGGGCAGCCGCAGTGCATCGTGATCGTCGATCCGAGCGGCGAGACCCTCGGCGAGATCCGCATGACCGGCGCGAAGTTTCTCAGCCGCCGCAGCGCGTTGGCCAAGGCCCTTACCAGCGCCTCGCACGGCATACCGTCCGAGGCGATCCCCGAAGCCGTGCGTCCCGCCATCGCCGCCGCGACCGATGGCGGCGTGACCGGTCTGGGCGGCGGGCTTCCGATCAAGTCGGACGGCGTTCTGATCGGTGGAATCGGAGTCGGCTCAGGCTCTCCGGATCAGGATCTGGCAGTCGCCCTGGCGGCCCTGGCCGAGATCGTTGCAGACGAGATCTGACTTCGGCGGACCGATTTCAAGTCAGGAACGAGAGTCTCAGGCGAACGCGATCTGCGCCTTCATAGCCTGGCTCCGGTCGTTTGCGATCTGGAACGCCCGTTCGGCCTCGCCGAGCGGCATCGTGTGCGTGATCATCGGCGCGACGTCGATCAGGCCCTTCTGCATCAGCTCGATCGCGGTCGTGAATTCCTCGTGGAAGCGGAAAGAGCCGCGAAAGTCGATCTCCTTCGCCGTGATCATCTGGACCGGCAGCGTCATGTCCCCGCCGAGACCGAGCTGCATGACCACGCCGCGCGGGCGCACCGCGTTCAGGCCGCCCGCAAGTGCCGCCGCGACGCCGGTGGTCTCGAACATCACGTGGAACGTGCCCTTGTCGGCGGCATAGGCGTCCAGCGCGTCCGGGGTCTCGGCCATGTTGATCACGCGATCCGCTCCGGCGCGTTCGGCATGGGCCAGCGCGTTCGGTGCAAGGTCGGTCGCGACGATCTCGGCGGCCCCGGCGCGGCGCGCTGCGAGAATGCAGAGCACACCGATCGGTCCGCATCCGGTCACCAGCACCCGCTTGCCCAGCATGTCACCGGCCCGGCGTGTCGCGTGCAGGCAAACCGAAAGCGGTTCCGCCATCGCGGCCTGTCCCGGAGTCAGCCCGTCGGCCTTCACGCATTGCGAGGCATGGGCCACCAAAACTTCGCGGAACGCACCCTGGATGTGCGGGAACGGCATGGCCGAGCCGTAGAACTGCATGTTCAGGCAGTGATTGTGCAGGCCCTCGCGGCTGTACTTGCACTTGCCGCAGGGTCGGGACGGCGAGACCGCCACAAGATCGCCGGGGGTCAGCCCGCCGACGCCTTCTCCGACCGCCTCGATGTGCCCGGCGACCTCGTGGCCGAGGATCATTGGCTCCTTCAGGCGCACCGCGCCGAAGCCGCCGTGATTGTAGTAGTGCAGGTCGGAGCCGCAGATCCCTCCGGCGGCCAGCCGGACGCTGACTTCGCCCGCGCCAGGTGCACCGGCTTCCTGCTCCTCGATGCGCAGATCCTTCGGGGCGTGGATGACGATGGCTTTCATGACGGACCTCAGATCACGGCGCTCGGCAGCTCGCGGCTCGCGAAGTGGGCAGCGAGGTTGTCGCGAACCAACTGGCCCATCGCCTTGCGGGTCTCGACCGTGCCCGACGCGTGGTGCGGTTGCACCATGACATTGTTGAGATCGAGAAAGCGCGGATTGAGTGCCGGTTCCCCTTCGAAGACATCCAGTGCCGCCGCGCCGAGCGCGCCCGACTCAAGCGCGTCGAGCAGGGCATCCTCGTCGACATTCGATGCCCGCGAGATATTGATCAGCAGCCCGCCGGATCCCAGCGCCGCGATGACGTCGCGCCCGACGATGTGACGGGTCTCGGCCGAGGCGGCGAGGGTCACGAACAGCACGTCGGAGCGTTCGGCCAGTTCGACCGCGTCCTCGACGAAGGTCCAGTCTGCGGCGTACCCCTTCGGTGCGACATCGGAATAGACGATCTCCATGTCGAACCCGACGAGACGGCGGGCGACCTCGTAGCCGATGCGCCCTAGCCCGAGAATGCCCGCGCTCTTGCCGTGGACGCGGGTTCTCAGCGGATAGAGCCCCTTGCTCGCCCAGTCGCCCGAGCGCACCCAGGCCTCGGCCCCGACCATGCCGCGCCACTGTGCCAGCATCATCGCGACGCCCAGATCCGCGACATCCTTGGTCAGCACGTCCGGCGTGTTGGTGACCCGGATGTCGCGCGCGCGCGCGGCGTCGAGATCGACCGCGTCATAGCCCACCCCATAGACCGAGATGATCTCGAGGTTCGGACAGGCCGCGATCATCGCCGCATCGGCTCCCATCTCGCCGCGCGTGGCGATCCCGCGAATGCCCGGGCCGTGCTCGGCGAGGAAGGCTTTCCGGTCCTCGGCCTCGAAATAGCGATGCACCGTGTAGGCCGCGTTCAGCGGCGTCTCATCCCATTCGGGATAGGGCCCGACCTGCAGGATTTCGGGTTTCGCCATGTCTCGTCCCTTGAAAATGTTATCGGTAACATATACCACGCCGAGCGTATACGGAGAAGGAGCGCGGATGTCCACCGAACTGTTCGATCTGAGCGGCAAGACCGCCCTGATAACCGGGTCCAGCCAGGGTATCGGCTACACGCTGGCCGGCGGGTTGGCGGCGGCCGGCGCGCGGATTTTGCTGAACGGCCGCAATGCCGGGAAGCTGGCTGGCGCGGCAGAGGCGCTCGGCGGCACCGCGCTGGCCTTCGACGTCACGGATCACGCGGCGGTGCGTGCAGCCGTGGACGGGTTCGAAGCCGAGAACGGGCCGATCGACATCCTCGTCAACAATGCCGGGATGCAGCACCGCACGCCATTGGAGGATTTCGACCCGGCCGATTTCGAACGCCTGATGGCGACGAACGTGACCTCGGTCTTCAATGTCGGACAGGCCTGCGCGCGGCACATGATCGGGCGCGGCGAAGGCAAGATCATCAACATCGCCTCGGTGCAGACGGCGCTGGCGCGACCCGGTATCGCGCCCTATGTCGCCTCGAAGGGTGCTGTGGCCAATCTGACCAAGGGCATGGCGACGGACTGGGCACCGAAAGGGCTGAACGTCAACGCCATCGCGCCGGGCTATTTCGACACCGAACTGACGGCTGCCCTGGTCGCCGATGCCGAGTTCACGGCCTGGGTCGCGAAGCGCGCGCCGCAGGGGCGCTGGGGCCAGGTGTCCGAACTGATCGGTGCCGCGGTGTTCTTCTCCTCGGCGGCCTCGAGCTTCGTCAACGGGCATACGCTGTTCGTGGACGGCGGGATGACGTCCTGCCTGTGAGGGCGACGAGGCCTCCAGCGTTCCCCGGCGCGCTTCACGCGGGACAGCGAGGTTCTGCGCGGCCCGCCCACCCGCTGGAGGCCTCGCGGCTGGCTTCGTGAGATAAGTGGAGATCGCTATGAGCAAGGTGGCCCTGATCGGATGCGGCGCCATGGGCGGCGCCATCGGCACGCGACTGGCCGAGGTCGGTTGCGATCTGACGGTGTTCGACCTGAACGCGGAGGCGGTGGGTCGCCTCGTCGCGCAGGGTGCAAAGGCTGGCCCATCGGCGGCGGATGCCGCCCGCGGAAAGGACTTCGTGATCACTTCGCTGAATTCGGCGGAGATCGTCCGGGCGGCTGTCTTTGGCCCCGGCGGCGTGGCGGAGGGTGCGGGTGCAGGCACGATGATCATCGACATGTCGTCGATCGATCCGCCGTCCACCAAAGCACTCGCCAACGAGGCGACCGAGAAGGGCCTGAAGTGGATCGATGCGCCCCTGTCCGGTGGCGCTCCGAAGGCGCTGATCGGGGAGTTGACCGTGATGGCAGGCGGGTCGCCCGAGGATTTCGAGGCGTCCAGGGCGGTGATGTCCAAACTCTGCAAGAACTACACGCTGATGGGGCCGTCCGGGGCAGGGCAGACGACCAAGCTGATCAACCAGTTGCTCTGCGGGATCGGTTTCCTGGCGGTCGCTGAGGCGACGCGGCTGGCGCAGGACGCCGGTGTCGATGCGGCCAAGATCCCGGTGGCGCTGAAGGGCGGTCGCGCGGACAGCGCGCTGTTGCAGGAATACATGCCCCGCATGGCCGCGAAGGACTACACGCCGACGGGCCGGATCGCCAACATGGTCAAGGATCTGAACGGCGTGCAGGATCTCGCGCGGCTGACCAACACGGCGATGCCGATGACAGCGACCTGTGCCGAGGTGCATCGTCTGCTGACGGCCGCGGGCCTCGGCGATGCCGATCAGGCCGCGGTGATGGAGTTTTTTGAGCCGAGGCACACGTCCGGGTTGCCGACCTAAGCGCCGCCGTCCCACGGACCGTGAAATCCGGCGCCTTCCCGGTCGGTTCGCTCGAACCCGTGCCGGCCGAAGTAATCGCGCAGCCCCTGCAGCATGTTGGCCGTGCCTTTGGGCCGCGCAAGCTGGTCGAGATAGCTCAGGGCGCTCGAAAGGGCAGGCGTCGGAATTGCAGCGCGCGCAGCTTCCGCCACCGTTTCACGCAGCGCCGGAACGGATGCTGCAAGATGCTTCCGGAACGCGGGCGCGGTCAGGAGCGAGGCGTCGGGCTCTGCCTCGAAGGCTTCGGCGATGTCGTCCAGCATGCGTGAGCGGATGATGCAGCCGGCGCGCCAGACCCGCGCGATGTCGGCGAGCTTCAGATCCCATTTGTACTCTGCAGAGGCCCGCGTGAGCAGATCGAAGCCCTGCGCGTAGGCGATGATCTTCCCGGCGTGCAGCGCGCCGTGCAGATCGTTCGTGCCGAGGGTCAACTCGGCCTGCACAGGTTCGGACAGTGCCTTGCGCAGATCCGAAGCCGCGGAGAGGTTTCGCGCAGCGACGGCGGCCTCGATGGTCGTGGCGGTCGCGCCCAGCCTTTGGCCCTCGATCGCCGACCAGCGGCCTGTGCCCTTCTGGCCGGCCTTGTCCGCGATCACCCGCAGCAGCGGTTGGTCGGTCAGAGCGTCCTTCGCAGAGGCAACCTCCGCCGTGATCTCGACCAGATAAGAGGCGAGCGGTCCCTTCGACCAGTCGCGAAAGGCGCCCGAGACCGCGTCCTCGTCCGCCCCCAGACCGTCGCGCATCAGGCCGTAGACCTCGGCAATCATCTGCATGTCGGCGTACTCTATGCCGTTGTGAACCGTCTTCACGAAGTGCCCGGCGCCGTCCGATCCGAGCCACGCCGCGCAGGGCTCGTCCCCGTGGCGGGCGGCGATCGCGGTGAGCGTCGGCGCCACGCGCTCCCAGACTTTTGGCGACCCACCCGCCATCAGGGCAGGCCCGTGGCGCGCGCCCTCGGCGCCTCCGGAGACGCCGATGCCGAGGAAGGTCAGCCCGCGTGCTTCGAGATCGGCGGCCCGCCGCCGTGTATCGTGGAAGTCGGAGTTTCCGGCATCTATCAGAAGGTCTCCCGGCGACATCGCTTTGGAAAACGTCGCGATCGCGTCGTCCGTGGACACTCCCGCCGGGACCATCAGGATCAGGGCGCGTGGCGCGCGGATCTCCCTGACATCCCCGGGTTCGTCCGCGCAGTTGATGAAGCCCTCGTGCATCGGCCCCTTCGCCAGCGCCGCGCGCTTCGCCGGATCGCGATCGAAAATGGCGACGCGAAATCCCTTCTCGGCGAGATTCATCGCGAGGTTTGATCCCATGACGCCAAGGCCCACGACGCCGATATCCGCAAGTTCAGCCATGGTTTCGCCTCCCGAGTCCCGTCTATCGTGCGACCATGCTAAGGCTTTTTCAGAGTCGAACAAACTGGGGAGAAAGATGGCCAACGCAATTCCGGCGCGGTTGATTGTCATGGGCGTGACCGGTTGCGGCAAGACGACGGTCGGGGCCTTGCTGGCGGGCCGGCTGGATGCCGTCTTCCTCGACGGGGACGACTATCATCCGGAGGAGAACGTGGCGAAGATGTCTGCCGGAACGCCGCTGACGGACGCGGATCGCTGGCCGTGGCTCAACCGGTTGGGCGTCGTCGTCGACGAGGCCGTCGAGCGCCAGGGGCGCGTGGTTCTCGCCTGTTCGGCGCTACGCCGGGTGTATCGGGACCGGATCACGGCGGCCTGCGCCGAGGCGCCATTGTTCATTCACCTCTCAGGCGGGCGTGATCTGATCCATGGGCGCATGGCGGCGCGTCGTGAGCACTACATGCCGGTGGCGCTGCTCGACAGCCAGATCGAGACGCTGGAAGCGATCGAGCCGGATGAGAACGCGATCGTCCTGGAAGTCGACGCGCCGGTGGACGAGGTAGTAGCGCGGGTTCTTGCGCGGCTGGTTGATTAAGTGAGAGGAGTTCTGCCGACGGAGACGGGTCCGAGGCCGGTTTGCGTGGTTCAATGCGGCCCATGCCAACTGATGTCTTTGTCGTTTCGCCTGCGAAACGGCAAATTTCCGCTCGTCTGCTGTCGGGACAAAGTGGCCATTGATCGAATGGTAGCTTTCGGAAGCCGTGATCACTAGAAGGACGCCTCGCAGGAAGATCCCGCAGCTCTGCCAACTGCCGACATGGCTTGATGCAGTTGAAACAAATCAGCGACTTCATCCGTGCCAAACCAAAGTCCCTTCAACGCATGTTCGCATTCCGCTATGTGACGCAGGGACAAGCTATGGGCTGTTATCGTGCGAGGTTTACTGTGGGTTCCAAAGCGAAAAGCGGAATACATGAAATCAGCGACTTGATCGGTCTGGTTTACGATTCCGCCTTGGAACAGAACCAATGGGAGCGGCTGCTACAACGCATTTGCCAGATTTTTCCCGGGCATATCGCAATGACAGGAACGTTCGATGGCGGACAGTTTGTGGGCGGGTACTCCCCCACCGGTTTCGTCACCGACAAGTTCCGTTCGGAATATGAAGAGCAGTGGGATGGCGGGCGCTTTGTCGGCGATCAGGACGACTACATCGCCGAGCGGATGGAGATCATCCGCCGCGATCCGCCGACCCTCGGCCGGACCCGAAGTTCGCGCGATTGGTATTCGGACGAGGAATATCAGAACTCGGCGTTCAACAAGATTTTCATGGAGCCGGGCGGCACCGGGCACTGGACGACGTTGGTGTTTGCCCTGAACGGCAGCCGGCTGGCCGCACTCATGTTCTTTGAGAATAAGGACGACTCGGTCGAGAAGGATTTCGAGGGTCTGAGGCAAACCCTGGACGTGCTCTCGCCGCATGTCGTGCGCGCAACCCGCATCGCCCGGGCGCTTTACATGGCAAAGGAAGCCGCCGAGACCTACAAGGGCTTCCTCGACGCCATCGCGCTTCCGCTGCTGATCACCGACTCCGGGCGCATCCTGCAAATGGCGAATTCCGCCGGGCAGCGCCTGCTCGAGCGCGGAGAATTGTTCCAGGTCTCGCAGATCGGGCGCCTGACGCTGATCGACGCCTACGACTCCAACAAGTTCCGCGAGACGCTGCTGGATGTTGAACGGCACAACGACGCGCGCGGGATGCGGATCGACCACAAAGATGGCCTCATCTCGCTCTGTGTCGCACCGTTCCACCCCTCGATGGCCACGCAGTTGCAGGCCGAATTGGATGTCTTCGACCAGGAGCAGCTGCTAGCCATCTTTGCCGGGGCGCAGGGTGATCACGCGGTCAATCCCGGTTTGCTGCAGGATGTCTTCCATCTGACAGCGCGGGAAGCCGATGTCTGCGGCGCCGTCGTCGCGGGCCTGAACCCGGCACAGATCGCCCAGGAAACGGGCCGTGCCGAGAAAACGATCCGCAACCAGATTCAATCCGCATACGAGAAGATCGGGGTCACCTCGAGCCGTGAGCTGGCCGACGCCCTTTCGGTCTTTCGCACCGTTGGCGCGATGTTCGACAGAAACGACCCTCACCTGTTCGGCCCGCAACACTTGCCCGGATCTTAAGCTGGGCGATCCGGGCAAGGGGTCGTCTTCTTGAGTGGCTGGCGATCCGACTGCTCCAATGCGCTGGCCTGGCAAGCAATTTCTCCGATCCTCGTAGCATGCTGGTCGGATTAAGCTCCGGCACCCTGTGAAAGGACTAGATCCAGCTCAGTAGTTCTGGAACAGGTGCTGCTGTCGTGCCGCGTATACTCTGCGCTGATGCAGGCTGTAATTGTTGGCGACCGTCGTCTGCGCCAGCAAACTCATCGTGCCATAAAGCACGTCGTATTGATTGAACTCTTCTGTATCGTTTTCTGCACCGTGGCTGGTGTCTATATCGACACCCCACTCTTGTGAAAGCTTCTGATTCTGAAGATGCTGGAGCTCGCTGCCAATCTTCTGCAGAGATTTGAGAGAATACTGTACGGCGATCCCATGTATATTCCGAATATACGGATCACCTTTTATGTAGCTCTTGCCAAGCACGACCATGCGCACTTTCGGGAACCTGTTGGGATTGTTGCTGTAGTAGTGAAACTTCCGCCAGGCCTTCCCTGAATGTGACTTGAATTTACCTCTGGCATGCCAACTGATCGTGTTCAGCTTCGGGTGCAGCCAGACGAAGAAATCTCTGTAGGTTTCGAAGGTCTTACGCATCATCGGATGTGGCATGATTTTTTCCCTTTAAGTGTCGGCCTCTGGCCGGGATCTTCGAGTTTGCAGCGACGACAGCGGCGAATGTTTGCAGACCCGCTTTGTCGCACTTGCGCAGGTTTCCCATGGCGGCCGCTGGCAGATCGCGGTCTGAGTTTTTCGGGGGACCATCCGGGGTTCCCTTCCGTTGCGTTCCGCCATCGCCTCGCCACGCACGTCCTGTGCAAGCAGCAACAGACTGGATCCCATTGCCATGCTGCGCATGGGCAACGAGGCCCAAGCCCTTGCGGAAGCTTTTGGGTAAAACTGCCTAATTCCGCTGTGCGCCGGTCGAGACGCAAACGCTTCGGAGGTGATGACAGAGACCGTCTCTCAATTGCCCACCCATCGGTATTGTTAACCTGAAGCGTTCACTCTGGTCGCAGGTCCGGAGGTCTTGAACCCGAAAGTCTTCTTCAGCTCTCTGACCTTTGCTAAAACCCTCCCGAGTTCAGAGAGACTTTTGTCGCTCTTCAAAGTGGCGCACCGGTGGCTGACGTCTTTGCGGCGGGCTATGTTAGGGTATGAACTTTGGTACCGCAGAGCAAAACGCAGAAGCTAGTCAAGTTCGAACTAACGCAGGGCATACCGAAGTCGGATGCACAATGGCTGAACGATCCGCGGATGATCGGGCGAGAGTTCCTATGGCCGGGCCGGTTCCATGAAACCGGACACACCTCGACGCGGCAATTCGCTCGACTGGTACGGGAGTGGATCCAGGCAAACGAGTTGGAACCGAGCGCCTTCGGCACGCATTCGATGCACCGCACGAAAGTCGCGCAGATTTATCGAAAGACCCGAAACTTGCGCGCAGTACAGCTTCTGCTCGGACACACGAAGATGGGTAGCACTGTCCGCTATCTCGGCGTCGAGCTTGAAGATGCCTTAGCAATTTCTGAAGCCGTTGAAATCTGATGGCGCTTGGGCCGTTAGTCGAGCGGCCGGCCCAAAGGCGACCTTTGCGTCGATATGCGAATGCTGCGTTGGCTTTCCCGATTGCTGATATTCGCGGGGCGTACGTGATCGATGCGGGAGCCAAAACTCGACGCGCATTGTTCACCTGTATCTGCGTTGATAACGATCTTCCCTGACTGCAAGACGCAGTTTCGCTGCCGTTTCGCACCTATAACGAGTGTCTCAGTCCGACTGATTTATGCTTACCGTTGGCGCGATGCTCGCCACGCTGACGGAGCGATGCCAAACTTCGCCTGGAAGGCCCGACTGAAAGCCTCTTTCGAGGCATAGCCGACCCGTTCGGCAACAACGTCGATCGGAGCGCTTGAATGCAGCAGAGCCTCTGCCGCCTGGTCCAGACGCCAGCCGCGCAGATAGGCTCCCGGCCGCTGTCCCATTACCCGTTTGAACCGCTCGGCAAAGCTGGACCGCGACATGCCCGCCAGCTCGGCAAGCTCGGCATTGGTCAGGTCCCTTGCAGGGTTGGCGTGGATGGCGGACACCGAGCGGGCAATACGTTCGTCCTTTGCGGCGGCCAACCACCCCGGCAGGCTGTCTACGGATTGCGCCCAGCGGCGCAGGATGATCACCAGCAGCAGGTCCAGCAAGCGAGACACCATCAGACTCGCGCCCGGCCTGGTCGTCCCCACTTCACGCAGGACCAGTTCACACACGACATCAACCCATTCGATCGGATTCTCAGAGGGGCTGTCGAGCACGATCACCAGCGGAAGCGACTGCAAGATCCGCGCTGCCAGATCGCCGTCCACGGAGAATGTGCCCCAAAAACAATTGATGGCCTCTGTCGCACGCTGCCCGGTATCGGGACCGATCACCCGGGCCAGCGGCGTGTTCCGTCGCGGGTCGCTGAAGACCGCCCTGTGGGCCGTGCCCTGCAACATCAAGGCAATCTGCTTTTCATGCAGCGTCACGGGCGGGTCATCCCCGATATGGATCTGCAACGCGCCCTGCTCGACAATGTAAACACACGGCGTGCCGCCCGGCACCGACAGGTCCAGCGGCCCGGCCGGTGTGATCACGCGGGCGGTTTCTCCTCGCACATGCACGATGTCCAGTACCTCGGAAAACGGATCGGTCCCGAAATCTGGCGTTCCTGCTAAGTCTTCAGGCTTCGCGATCATGGGCGAACCTCGCTTGGATCAGTACCTCTTGGAACACGGGCATCAGCACAACCCATACCGGATGAATGTCACCTGGATTGATGTCCCGAACCGTTCGCCCCCTCAAAGAGGAAACTGAACATGTCGAAGACTTTGAACTTTATCCGTTTCGGACTTCTCGCCGCGATGATGTCGGTGCCGCTGGGCGCCTCCGCTGACGAGAGCGAGGTGTCGGTTGTCCTGGTCCATGGCGCGTTTTCGGACGGGTCCGCGTGGCACAAGGTGATCCCCATTCTGCAAGAGGCCGGTGTTCCGGTCAGTGCCGCACAGTTGCCGCTGTCTTCCCTGGAAAAGGACGCAGCGGTTGTGACCCGTCTGGTCGACATGCAGTCCGGTCCGGTTGTCCTTGTCGGGCATTCCTATGGCGGCAGCGTGATCACCGAAGCCGGGGTCAATGAAAAAGTCGAAGCGCTGGTCTATGTCGCGGGCTTTGCGCTGGAAGCCGGGCAATCCCTGACAGACATTCAGAAGGGCCACCCGCCGTCGCCGTGGAAGGCCGCCGCCGTGCCGGACGCGGGCGGCTATGTTCGGCTGAGCGCTGACGGTATCGCGACCTATTTCGCCCCTGATCTACCCGCGGCAGAAGCCGCGGTGATCGCCGCCACGCAAGGTCCAGTGCATCACAAGATCAACCACCAGGCACCCAACGTTGCCGCATGGTCAATGCACCCAACCTTTTACGTCCTGACAGAAGACGATCAGATTATCCCGCCAAAACTACAGGGATTTTTTGCCAAGCGCATGGGCGCAAAGGTGACGAAGGTCGACGCCAGCCACGTGGCGATGCTGTCCCAGCCAGAGGCCGTCGCCGAGGTGATACTTGCCGCCGTCGCTGCTGCGGCGACCAACTGATCAACATCTCCAAGGCCGGTCGGGCCGGCTTTGGATCACCCGATACCCTTTCATGCATAGGAATGCCCAATGATTGCCGAGGATCGCCTTCCAAACCATCCGTGGCTGACGCTGTCGGCGCGCGCTCTGTTCACGTCATTGTTCTTTCTGTCCGGCGTAACGCACTTCACCAACATTCCCTATTATGTGTCACTGATGCCGGAGGCCGTTCCGTTCCCACTGTTCTGGATTTTCGCCTCGGGCATAGTTGAACTGGCTGGCGCTGCCTTGATCCTGTTCAACTGGCGGCCGCGGCTAGGCGGCTGGTTGCTGATCCTGTTCCTGATCCCGGTGACGATCGTGGTCCATGGATACGAGTTGGCGACGGAAGACGACCCAGTTCTGTGGGCGCTTCAGCAAGCCCATTTCCTGAAAGGCTTTGCGTTGGCCGGGGCGGCGCTGCTGATCACCCAATTCGGCGACACACATCAGGCTGCCAGTCCCGATTGACCGCGCCTTTCAATCAGATTCGGCCTAGAGCTGTCGTCCATCAGACCGCTGTATTTTGCAACCGCGTTCTCGTTTGCGGTCATTCGCTGCAGCGCGGTAACCTCGGAGATCTCTTAGGGTTGGTCAGCGGGACGGAATTGTCGTTCATGCATTGATCGTGAATGGCTGCGTTCGAACGGGCCCGAGTTTATTGCGCAGACCGTCAGGGACTGAATCAAGGCAGCCGGGGCCAAGACTGCCTACATCGAGCCTCTTTTACTCCAGGAGACCGGATACTGTGAGAGCTTCAACAGTCGATTGCGCGACGAGTTGCTGAACGGTGAAGTCTTCCACCCGCTCCGCGAGGCACAGATCATCATCGAAGAATGGAGGAAGCACTCCGACACGAAGAGACCACACAGCGCATTGGGCTACCGCCCAACGGCATCCGAAGCCACCGTCACAATGGACCAGATACCGATCATTCAATAGCTTTCACGACGGACCACTCAATTGGGATCACTCAGGATCTGACGCTGGACAAACTCGTCTTGGCTGAGGCCGCTGGGGGAAATTTCTGAGTCCCGCTTGCCGCCGCGCCTGTATCGACCGCGTCCGGCAGGCACTTGGCGTGCCGGAGCGCCGAGCTTATCGGGCGCTCGGTCAGTTCGTTCGACGCAGCGGCGACGTCCGCGTGGCCGTGCCGATGGAGAGCGCCTGGCGGCCGACCTGATCGAACTGACGCGGCAGTATGGCCGCTCTGGCTATCGTCGGATGGCAGCGCTGCTGCGGGAGGCCGGATGGCAGCTCAATGACAACGGGTCGAGCGTCTATGGCGACGAGAGGAGCTGAAAGTGCCGATTAAGCAACCAACAAGAGGTCGCCTCTGGCTGAACAATGGCTCATGCGTACAGCTGCGGTCGGAGTGCCGCGATCATGTCTGGTCGTACGACGTAGGCCACTGCCACACGGACGACGGCAAGGCATTCCGCACGCTGAACATCCTGGATGAGTGCACACGGGAGTGCTTGGCAATCCGGGTCAAACGAAAGCTGAACTCGCTCAATGTCATCGACGCCCTGCCCGATCTGTTCATCCTGCGTGGCGATCTCCGTCATCAGCGAGCCGTCGGGGCGCTTCTTGCGGCGGCCCCGCTTCAGGGTCCAGCGCCCGTCCCGGTCTTTCTGCCGGATTTTGGAGGATTTTGCCGCCCACTCCTCGGGGATGTGACCCTCTTTCAAAGCCTCTTTCTCCTCGTCGGTGTTGCGTTGGCGTGGGCCTCAATGATGGAGGCGTCGAACATTTGCCCACCCATGGCGAGATAGCCCAGGGCCTTCAAATGCGCGTCGCACCGGTCGAACAGCGCCTCGATCGCGCCAGCCTTTGTTAGGATCTCGCGGAACAGCCAGATCATGCGGGCGTCGGGAACGCGGCCATGCAGATCGAGCCCGAGAAACCGCATGAAGCTCAACCTATCCCGGATCTGAAACTCGGTCTGCTCGTCCGCCAGACTGTAAAAGCTCTGTATCACCAGCACCTTGAACATCATCACCGCGTCCATGGGCGGGCGTACGCCTTTGGTGCGGTCCGAACGCTTCAGCGCCGCATCAAGGTCAGGACGAAACATCTCGAAATCGACCACCAACGAGAGCCGCTCCAATAGATCGCCAGTCGCGGACAGCGTGGCATAGCGGTCATCAAGGTCGAAAAAGCCGGAGGATTGAACCAGGGCGCACCTCCAAATCCCAGTCACGCCATTGACTCAGATCAGCCGAAATCAGGCGAGGGTTCTAGAAGCGCCTAGGTGAGGGTTTTTTGAAGCGCCCAACGGCAACTTCGATGTCACGAAACCGAGCGCTCCCAAGCCTCACGTTTCCGGTAGAGGGTGCTCGGGCTAACGTCGAGGATGCGCGCCGCCCGCGGAATGGATCCGTCGCATTCGCGGATGGTAACCTCGATGAACTCCCGCTCGACGTCTGCAAGGGTTGATCCGACAAGGTTCTTCAAAGCCGCGCTCATGCCCATCGACACATCGAGCGAGGTCTCCGGCATGCCGACCGCGCTGTGAATTGACACAGGCCGCCTCACGTCGTGACCGTTGATCCGAGCGGATGGCTCGACCAGTGCGTTCGCTGGCGGCGGCGATGTCACGACAATTGAAGGCAGCATCTCAAGCGATACTTCAATGCCATCGTTCAGCACGACGGCATTGCGGAGCGTGTTCTCGAGTTGACGAACATTGCCAGGCCAAGGATATCCGCGCAAAGCATCGGTTGCATCCACGCTGAGGCGCCGGAAGGACTTACTCTCCTCCTTGCTGAATCGGCGCAAAAGCATGTCCGCGATCTCAATCACGTCATCGCCGCGGTCGCGCAACGGCGGCATATTGATGGGCACGACGTGCAGTCGGTAGAAAAGATCTTCCCGAAAGCGTCCGGCCTGGACTTCGGCCGCCGGATCGCGGTTCGTCGCGCAAACGATTCGTACATCGATCTTGCGGGGTTCGACTGCGCCGACCGGTTGGATCATCGAAGTCTGAAGGAAGCGCAGTAGCTTTGTCTGCAGAGCCAAGTCCATTTCGCAGATTTCATCGAGGAACAGCGTCCCTCCATCCGCGGCCGCGGCTGCGCCGATCTTGTCAGATATCGCGCCTGTGAAAGAACCCTTCAGATGTCCGAAGACCTCGGACTCTAGAAGGTCTCGCGGGATAGCACCGCAGTTGATCGGAACGAAAGGTCCGTCGCGCCGATTGGATTGTGCATGAATTGCTTGGGCGGCGATTTCTTTCCCGGTGCCGCTCTCGCCTGTGATGAAGACCGTGGCCGTCGATTTCCCTATGCTTCTGATCATGCGATAGATCTGCATCATCTGCGCGGAAGATCCGACAAATCCGCGCATCGGCGGTGCCTCGGCGTTGTCCTCCTGCGGAGCGCTGTGCTGGTCACGTTCCTCTTGCGTCAGCGAGCTGATTGCGTTCTGAACTGCGCTGAAAAGGCGCCGGTCATCGAACGGCTTCACTAGGAAATCGAAAGCGCCGGTACGCATAGCTTCGACCGCGCGATTGATCGAGCCATCTGCAGTGATCACGACGGTCTTCGTTCCCGGCGTATTCTGCTTGATCGACCTGAGGATGTCCAAGCCGTTCCCATCCGGCAGCATGAGATCGAGCAGAATGATCTTGTAGGAGCGCTTGGACAAGGCTGTTTCGGCTTCGCGAGCGCTGAAGACCGGCTCGACCTTGAGGTCGGCGCGTTCGAGAGCAGCCTGGTAAACCATGGACAGCGACGGCGTGTCTTCTACGAGAAGAACCGTATCCCGGAACGCGTGTTCCATCGCGCGCTAACCCCCCTTGCTGCCTCCGACAAAGTCGAGAACGCGTTCCGCCTCGGCTAATAGTTTCGGAGCATCACGATCGATTGCGGCAATATCAGACGCATGTCCGGCAGAATTAAGGCATTGTGCAAGAGATTGCAGGCGGGTGGCTCCGATCGCTCCGGCGACCGAGATCAGGATGTGCGTGGCGGCGCGGAGTTCCACTGTTTCGCTCTGCTGCATGGATGCATAGATTCGATCTGCGGCACCGGAGATGTCACCATGAATACGTACGAAAAGCTCCTTGAGCGTTTCGTCGTCGAATGATGCGCAAAGACGGTCAAAGATCTCGTGGTCTATCCCGGCGCTTTCGGTGTCGTCGGTTGCATTGTCCGATTGCGGTTCATCGCTAGGGCGATCTTCCGTCGTCCCGTCCTTGGCATTGAGAGTATGACGCGCCTGAACGTGCTCCATGATTTCCTCGCCGAAACGTTCGATCGACAGGATCGGCTTCGCAATGATCCCGTCCGCTCCCGCTTCGCCGATGGCGACCCGGTGTTCGCGCATGACATAGGCCGTCAGGGCAATCATAGGCATCGTGGCGTTCGTGCCGGGGTCCGCGCGTAGTGTGCGAAGCAGATCGATGCCGGAAAGCCTTGGCATCTCTATGTCGATAAGTGCGACGTCGAATGCGCGGTCCTGCAGGATTTCCAGCGCTTCCGCACCGTCGTGCGCAAGCGTGACGGTGGCGCCGAGGCTCTCAAGCATCTGCACGGCGACCAACTGGTTCGTCGGGTTGTCCTCGGCCAGCAGTATGTTCAAGCCGGAAACGCTCATCCAACTCTCCTGACAACTCAGATCCAGTCCGTCCGCTGCCGTAGAAAGAACGACTCACGGGCGCCAGCGTTCGAAACTACGATGCTTGACGTTAACATCGTGACTACGCGTCAGCCAAAGGCTTCGAAAGCCTTCGGGATGCATGGCCGTGTGTAGTCACCGGCGCGCCGGTAAATCCACAGACTTGTTCGATACGGCCCAAGCGCGTGAGCCTGTACCCACCATTCTACGTTGCCTCTCGTTCTCAGCCCACACCTAGGAGGCAACTGCGCCCTGCTGTGCATAGCCCATAATCCTGAGAGCTTCGGCGATCTCATCGAGAATTGCCGGATCGTCGATCGTTGCGGGCATCTTGTAGTCCTCGCCGTCCGCGATTTTGGCCATCGTCGCCCGCAGGATTTTGCCCGAACGGGTCTTGGGGAGCCGATCGACCACGCAGGCAAGTTTGAATGCGGCGACCGGGCCGATCTCGTCACGGACTCGTTTGACGCACTCCTTGACGATCTCATCGTGGGGGCGATTACACCCGGCATTCAGGCACACGAACCCAAGCGGCAACTGGCCTTTGAGTTGATCCGCGACACCGATCACGGCGCATTCGCCGACATCCGGGTGTCCGGCCAGGACTTCTTCCATGCCGCCAGTGGACAACCGGTGACCGGCCACGTTGATCACGTCATCAGTGCGCGCCATGATGTGGACATACCCGTCCGCGTCGACAATGCCGGCGTCGGACGTGTCATAGTAGCCGGGGAATGTCGTCATATAGCTTTTGACGAACCGCTCGTCGGCATTCCAAAGCGTCGGGAGCGTGCCCGGTGGCAGCGGAAGCTTGATCGCGATCGCGCCGAGAGTGCCGGGCTCGACTTGATTGCCGCCCTCGTCGAGCACTTGAACGTCATAGCCCGGCATCGGCACCGAAGATGAGCCATACTTGACGGACAGGATCTCGATCCCGGCAGGATTCCCAGCGATCGCCCAGCCGGTTTCGGTTTGCCACCAGTGATCGATAACCGGAATACCGGTTTGCCGTTCTGCCCACTGGATGGTGTCCGGATCGGCCCGTTCGCCGGCGAGGTAGAGCAACCGGAGCGCGCTCAGATCGTACTTCTTGACGAAGTCACCATTCGGATCGTCCCGCTTGATTGCCCGGAATGCCGTTGGAGCGGTGAAGAAACTTGCGACCTTGTGTTCCGACATCACGCGCCAGAAGGTTCCAGCATCGGGCGTGCCGACAGGTTTGCCCTCGAAGATGATCGATGTGTTCCCGGTCAGTAGCGGCCCATAGCAGATGTAGGAGTGACCGACGACCCAGCCGACATCGGAGGCTGCCCAGAAAACCTCTCCGGGATCAACGCCGTAGAGGTTCTTCATCGTCCAGGCGAGCGCCACCATGTGACCGCCGGAGGGACGGATCACGCCTTTGGGCTGACCCGTCGTGCCGGAGGTGTACATAATATAGAGCGGGTCCATTGCCCCGACCGGAACGCAATCGTGCGGTTCGGCACCATCGAGGAAAGCGTCCCAGGTGATATGGAACGACCCGTCAACTTGAACCGGGTGCTGCTCGCGTTCCACGAGCGCGCAGAAGTCGGGCTTGTGCGTCGCCTGTTCCACCGCGCCGTCGAGCAGCGGAATGTACTCGACGATTCGGCCGGGCTCGATCCCGCAGGAAGCAGACAGGATGGCCTTTGGCTTCGCATCGTCCAATCGCACAGCAAGCTCGTTGGAGGCAAAACCGCCGAAGACCACCGAGTGGATCGCGCCGATCCGTGCGCACGCGAGCATCGAAATGCAAGCCTCGGGGATCATTGGCATATAGATGACGACCCGGTCGCCCTTGGTCACGCCTCGGCGGACGAGCGCACCGGCGACTTTCGCAACCTCGTCCTTCAATTCGGAGTAGCTGATCGTCCGCTTTGCGCCCGTGATCGGGCTGTCATAGATGAAGGCCGCCTGATCGCCCCGGCCAGCTTCGACATGGCGGTCCACGCAGTTCCAGCAGGTGTTGGCGACACCGTCCTCGAACCACGTGTAAAACGGCGCCTCGCCGCCGAGCGCCTTGGTCGGTTTCGTAGTCCAGTCGATCGCCTCGGCGGCATCGAGCCAGAACCCGTCCGGATCGGCCTTCCAGCCTTCGTAGACGTCCTTGTATCCCATCGTTTCGTTCCCGTATCTCGTCTTTTCGTTCTGGCGGGGACGTTCGAGCGCTTGGCTCGTCGCCCGTTTAGTCTGTCGAGCACTGTTGCAGCAGCGGCGCCATGATTTGGATCAACCGTAATTGGCGACCGGCGTTCCCGCCATGGCCGTGACGTTCAGGATGCCGCGCGGCGTCACCGATGGGCTGACGATGAACGCCTTGTTGCCCATGCCCATGAGGATTGGTCCGATCTCGAGGCCGCGTGTCAGTTGCTTGAGGATGTTGCGAGAGCCCGAAGCCGCATCGACATTCGCAAAGATCAAACAGTTCGCCGAGCCCTTGAGCCTCGAATTCGGGAACACCCGTTCGCGAAGATCCGGGTTCAGCGCATGATCGGCGTGCATCTCGCCCTCGTATTCGAAATCGAGATCCCGGGCGTCGAGAAGTTTCAGAGCACTCCGCATCTTCCGGCCGGAGTCCGTGTCGAGTGAACCGAAAACGGAATGGCTGAGAAGCGCGATCTTCGGCTCCATCCCGAAACGCCGGATATGGCGCGCCGCGCCGACGACGGTTTCGGCCACCTGTTCCGGGGTCGGATCGATATGCACCTGACTGTCGCCGATGAAGATCACACCTTCCTCGAGCAGAACGAGGGAGAGGGCGCCGACAGGATGCAGCTCGCCGCCATTGCCGTCATCCATGCCGCCCAGGATGTCCGTTACGTATTCGAGATGCCAGCGGTACTGACCCGCAGCGCCGCACACCATGCTGTCGGCTTCACCACGATGCACCATGATCCCGGCTATCGCCGTGGTGTTGGTTCGCATGATCGTCTGCGCGGTCGCTGGCGTCACACCCTTGCGCTGCATGAGAGTGAAATAGGTCTCCCAGTACTCGCGATAGCGCGGATCGTCGTTGGGATTGACGATCTGGAAGTCGACGCCCGGACGGATCGGCAGGCCGTCGCGCTCGATCCGGGCCTGAATGACCTCCGGACGGCCGACGAGGATCGGGTCATCGATGCCGGCCTCCAGCATGGATTGCGCGGCACGCAGGATTCGCTCGTCCTCGCCCTCGGCGAAGACGATCTTCCGCGAGGCCGAACGCGCTGCCTCGAAGACCGGCCGCATCAGCATCGCCGTCTTGAAGACCTGGCCCTCCAACTCGGCGCGATACGCCTCGATATCACGGGGCCGCGTAGCAACGCCTGAGTCGATGGCCGCCTGGGCAACTGACGAGGCGACGATGGCGAGAAGCCGCGGATCGAACGGTTTCGGGATGAGGTAATCCCGGCCGAAGATCATCCGCTCGCCCGAATAGGCTGCCGCGGCCTCCGCTGACGATGTCTGTTGCGCCAGTTCGGCCAGAGCATAGGCGCACGCCACTTTCATCGGCTCGTTGATCTGGGTCGCGCCGACATCGAGCGCGCCGCGGAAGATGAACGGAAAGCACAGCACGTTGTTGATCTGGTTGGGGTAATCCGAACGGCCCGTGCAGATGATGGCGTCCTCGCGCGCCGCCTGAGCCTCATGCGGCCAGATCTCTGGCACCGGGTTCGCCAGCGCCATGATGATCGGATCCTTGGCCATCTTCTCGACCATCTCGACCGTCAGAGCGCCGGGTCCCGAAACGCCGAGGAAAATGTCGGCATCGCCGATAACGTCGATCGTCTGCGGCGTGCCGTCCTGAGCCGGTTGTGCGAAGCGGCGCTTCGTCTCGTCCAGATCGTTGCGTCCTTCGTGGCAGAGGCCCGCGCGGTCGATCATCCAGATGTTTTCGCGTTTGACCCCGAGATCCATCAGCAGGGTCAGGCAGGCGATTCCGGCGGCTCCCCCACCGGTCGAGACCAGCTTGATGTCCTCGAAGTTCTTGCCTGCGATCTTCATGGCGTTGATCGCTCCGGCCGCGACGACGATGGCTGTGCCGTGCTGATCATCGTGGAAAACCGGAATGCCCATGCGTTCCTTGCAGATGCGCTCTACCTCGAAACACTCGGGGGCCTTGATGTCCTCGAGGTTGACCGCGCCAAAAGTCGGCTCGAGCGCAATCACAATCTCGGCGAGCTTCTTGGGGTCGGCCTCGTCGACCTCGATGTCGAACCCGTCGATTTCGGCGAACTTCTTGAAGAGTGCGACCTTGCCTTCCATCACCGGCTTCGAGGCCGCTGCACCGATGTTGCCGAGCCCGAGAACGGCGGAACCGTTCGAAATCACCGCGACCCGGTTTCCCTTGCCGGTGTAACGCACTGCATTCGAGGGATCGGCGTGGATTTCCATGCAGGCCTCGGCGACGCCGGGAGAGTAGGCCAGCGAGAGATCACGCTGCGTCGTCATCGGCTTGGTGACACGGATGGCGAGTTTTCCGGGCGTGGGTTGCTCGTGGTACTGGAGCGCAGCTATTTTCATGGCCTGTTCGGCCGCCGAATTTTCGCTCATCCCAGGCTTCTCCCCTTCCGTTTTCCGGCCTTGCCGTTCCGGCCGCATGGCAGACGCAGCAGTCTAGGCAACCGGTGTCGCAGCCTTCCCCGTAGGATCATTGTCGCACGGGAACAAGCCTGTCTGCCACCTTTCTGCCGATTGCCTGCGGTTCGCCCAACATGGCGCCGCTCAGCGTCTCCTCGATGCGCGCGGCCAGCTTTGCGAACGGCTTCGACACTTTGCCGTCCGGAAAACCGCCCGAATAGTGCCGTTCGATCATCGCGCGGACATGCTCGGCATTCCCGGTGTTCTCAAGCTCAGCAGGTTGCTCTGCCTGCTCTGCCAGCCGGAAGAACACCCCGGTCGTATCGGCTGAGCGCGCGCGTGTTTCAGGGCACTCCTCAAGCCCCGCGATGGTGGCGATCGTGCGCAGCGTCCACGGATTGAAGTTCCAGATATGGCCGTAGTGGAACATGTTGCCGCGAGATTTTTCCCGGCAATAGGTCTCGATGTTCGGCACTTCCACATAAAGCCTGCCACCGGGGCGGAGCCAGCGCGCCATCATTGCGAGATACCTGACCGGGTCGTTGAGGTGCTCAAGCACATGATTCAACCGGATCAGATCGAAGCCTGCCTCCGCGAACAAATCCGGCGAGAGATGCGCGGTTCGTACATCCAGCCCGAGATCCTCTCGGCAATAGGCAGCATAGGCCTCGTTCGGCTCGATACCGGTCACGGTTTTGCCGCGCTGGGTCATCAGGAATGCAAACTCGCCGGAGCCCGCGCCAACGTCCAGGACGCTCGAGGCTGCATCGAGGACGTCGCTGAAGGTTTCGATATGGGCGGCAACCCTTCGGAAGTTCCTCAGGATCTGGCGGCGTCGAGGTTTCTCCGCTGATTTGTAGTCCTTACGGTAGTCCTCGGAATAAAACTTCGCCAGTTCCTCGTCGCCGGGCACCGGGTCGTTCCTGACCAGCCCGGTTTCCATGCAGATCACCGTTTTTAAAGGCTGACCGCGCCTGTCTGTCTCGGAGACTGTATGATGCGTGCCATCGCGCCCAAGGGTCCAGGGATGCATGTCGACCGACCCTAATGCACTGCGTGGCTGGCACTGCGGCCCAGCGCCGGATCGCCCAATCGGCGCCCGGAACTGAAGAAACCCTCGGCCAGTTCCTCGGCATCCCATTTGAACCGGTCGACCATTTTCGAGATGTTGTCCCGGACGTCCTGCCCGAACATGTTCCCGGCGGGTTTCGCCTTCGGTCCAGTCGTCTTCTCAGCCGCCGAGCCCTTCTGGATCTCCTGACCACCGGGCCGGATCGGTTGCGTTTCCTCGCGCTCGGCAGGTTTGACGTCGTCGGGCCTCTCGCCGCCGATCGTCTCGAGAACCTGCGTTGCTGCGGGCAGCCGATTGACAAGCTCGGCCAGCCAAATCTCGGAATACGTGACGTTCGGCATTTCGGCAGTGAGGCGCTTGTAGAACGCCGCGCGGACGCGCATCTCGACAACGTACCAGAGCGCGAGACCTGCCATGCCCTGTTCCGCGAACTGACCGCTGGGTACCATGACGTTGCGGTAGTTCGGGTCGAGCGCGAAGACCCATGTGAAGCCCGAGTTTCGGAAGTCACAGCGGTTGTGGATCGTCCATACCGTCTCCCGGATGTTGTGCCGGAGGTGGATCAGCACGATCTGAACATCCTCGGGCACCAGATCGAGGTTCTCGACCAGTCCGGCCTTGGCGTGCAGATGCGTGAGATCGACTAAGATCTCTTGGGACGACGCCATGTCTGCCTTCAGCTTGCGCCGCCAGAACGACCGGATTTCCGGCAAGTTCCCCATGGTGTTGAACCGGGTCAGATGCGAGGCGTCCGGGCAGTTAACGCCCAGATCGAGCCAGCCCGCCCGATCGCCATGGATCTCGGCATCCCTCAGGTTGCCCTCGAGAAACCGGCGCAAATATCCGGTACCCGCCGTCCCGTTGGTGACCGTATAGACCAGAGTCTTGGCCATGTGGCTACTCGGCGGCCTCCGGCTGGCGGACGGCCTGGATCAGGTTCAGGATGTTCTGAGCCGCGTCAGGAATGTTGGTGCCCGGCCCGAAGATCGCCTTCACGCCGCTGGCGTAGAGGAACTCGTAATCCTGGCTCGGGATCACGCCACCGCAGATCACGATGATGTCGTCAGCGCCCTGCGCGGCGAGGGCCTTGACCAGTTCCGGAGCGAGCGTTTTGTGGCCTGCGGCCTGAGACGAGATCCCGACCACATGCACATCGTTGTCGATGGCGTCCTGAGCGGCCTCCTCGGGCGTCTGGAACAGCGGCCCGACATCGACATCGAAACCGATATCGGCGAATGCCGTTGCAATCACCTTGGCACCCCGGTCGTGGCCGTCCTGACCCATCTTGACCACGAGCATCCGGGGGCGGCGGCCCTCGTCGGTCGCGAACGCTTCGACCGATTTCTGGATCTTCTCGAAGTCCTCGTCGCCTTCATAGGCCGCGCCGTAGACACCCGAGAGCGTTTTGACCTCGGCCCGGTGGCGACCGAACACGCGCTCCATCGCATCGGAAATCTCGCCGACCGTCGCCCGTGCACGAGCGGCGTCGACCGCCAACGCCAATAGGTTGCCGTCGGCCTCGGCGCCTTCCTCGAGCGCTTTCAGCGCGGCGTCACACGCCGCCTGATCGCGGGTCGAGCGAATGTCGGTCAGGCGCGCCACCTGGGCCTCTTTCACGGCGACGTTGTCGACGTCGAGAATGTCGATCTCGGCTTCTTCGGCGAGCTTGAACTTGTTGACCCCGACGATCACCTCGTCGCCACGGTCAACTGCGGCCTGCCGGCGGGCGGCACTCTCCTCGATCCGCAGTTTCGGCATTCCCGATTGCACGGCTGCCGTCATCCCGCCCAGCGCATCGACTTCTTCGATGATCTTCCAGGCCTCGTCCGCAAGCTGCGCGGTGAGGTTTTCGACGTAGTAGGACCCTGCCAGCGGATCGACCACGTTGGTTACGCCCGTCTCGTTCTGCAGGATCAACTGCGTGTTCCGCGCGATGCGGGCAGAGAATTCTGTCGGCAGGGCAATCGCCTCGTCGAACGAGTTCGTGTGCAGCGACTGCGTCCCGCCCAGCACGGCCGACATCGCTTCGAACGCCGTGCGGACAACATTGTTGTAGGGATCCTGCTCCTGCAACGACACGCCAGAAGTCTGGCAATGGGTGCGCAGCATCAGGCTCTGCGGTTTCTTTGCGTCGAACCCTTCCATGATCCGGTGCCAGAGCAGGCGGGCAGCGCGGAGTTTTGCCGCCTCCATGAAGAAATTCATGCCGATGCAAAAGAAGAAGCTCAGTCGCGGCGCAAAGGCGTCCACGTCCATCCCCGCCTCGATGGCTGCCTTCACGTATTCCTTGCCATCGGCCAGCGTGAAGGCCAGCTCTTGCACGAGGTTCGCGCCAGCCTCCTGCATGTGATAGCCGCTGATCGAGATCGAGTTGAACTTCGGCATCTCGGCCGCGGTGTAGCCAATGATGTCCGATACGATGCGCATCGAGGGCTCGGGCGGATAGATGTAGGTGTTGCGGACCATGAACTCCTTGAGGATGTCGTTCTGAATGGTCCCGCTCAGCTTGTCGCGGCTGACGCCCTGTTCCTCTCCGGCGACAATGAAGCTCGCCAACACCGGGATCACGGCACCGTTCATGGTCATCGAGACTGAAACCTGATCGAGCGGGATGCCGTCGAACAGGATCTTCATGTCCTCGACGGAGTCGATCGCGACCCCGGCCTTGCCGACATCGCCGACGACGCGCGGATGATCAGAGTCGTATCCCCGGTGCGTGGCCAGATCAAAGGCGACCGAGCAGCCCTGCTGACCTGCTGCCAGTGCCTTGCGGTAAAATGCGTTGGATTCCTCGGCCGTCGAGAACCCGGCATACTGGCGGATTGTCCAGGGGCGTCCAGCATACATCGTGGCGCGCGGGCCACGAACGAAGGGTGCTGAACCCGGCACCGTGCCCAGATGATCCAACCCGTTCAGATCGTCTTCGGTATAAACAGGTTTGACTGCGATGCCTTCCGGAGTGTCCCAGGTCAGATCGTCCAGCGAACGCCCGCGCAGTTCCCGTTCGGCCAACGTTTTCCAGGTCTCGATCTTGTCGGGCATCGCGCTATCTCCGGTGGCTCGGATGCAGTAAGGGCCACGTTATACCCAATGAGCGCCATTCGGAACATTGCCGCAGCGATCTTTCTCGCCGCCTCGGCGGTTTCTGCGGAAGAACTCGCGAAATACGCGTGGGAAGCGCGGCCGATCCTGATCTTTGCGCTCCCAGGCGACCCGAGGCTGGATGAGCAACTCGCACTGTTCGAGCGAGCACGCGCCGACCTCGAAGATCGGGAAAACGTCGTGATCGTGGATACCGAACCGGGCTCGAAACTGCGTGAACGCTATCAACCCTCGGACTTCTCGGTGATCCTGATCGGCAAGGACACCGGAGAGAAGTTCCGCCGCGACGATCTGGTCGATCCCTCGGAATTGAACGCCCTGATCGACACCATGCCGATGCGTCGGCAAGAGATGCAACGCACGGGGAATTAAAGACTTTCTAAGGTCGGCGGTATTCTACGCAAGAAAATTGCGTCGCTGTGACACGAGTTACATTGCGGCCCGATGATTCTCCTTAAAGTAATCTCAGAGACGACGAAACGCGTAGATTTTGCGCAGTGAACGACCGCCGGATTGCGCTCCCGGCACGATCAGAACCGAACACGACTTTCATCCACTCCGCGATGCGTTCGCGGGACCGGGAGAGGCTTGCCCGGCGACATCTTAGAGGGGAATGACCCATGACTTTTGTTGACATGATCCAATCCGAGACCGCCTACAATCTGGGCGTAGACTTTGTCCGCATTCTTCATCTGGCGGCCATGGCCGTCGCGCTCGGCAGCATCGCGGCGACGCATACGTCGACATTGAAGAGCCTCTCCAACCCGCTCGACCGCGCCAAGATCGGCCAGCTCGAAATGATCCACCACATGGTCAAGGCGGCGCTGGCCGTGCTGTGGCTCAGCGGCATCGGGCTGATCGGCATCCGCACGGGCTTCCAACTGGAGAACTTCAGCCCCAAACTCTGGACCAAGGTCGCCGTGGTGGCCATGCTGACGATCACTGCATTCGCCATCCAGGTCCGGGTGCTTCCGCTTCTGAACGCCTCCATCGGCCGCTCGATCCGCGATCTTGAGCTTGGCACGAAGCTGCGTCTCGCTTTCTTCGTCGGTTTGTCCGCCGCAGGCTGGGGTTCGGCGATGATGCTGGGCGCAGTGCGGATCTTCAAGCCGATGCCATGGACGGATCTGATCGCGATCTTCGGTGGCCTGCATTTCACCGCGGTCGTCGGCCTGATGTTGGCTGCCTGGGTCTTGCACCGCATCCGCTTCGCACCGGCTCGTCCAAATCTCGCTGCCGCCTGAGCGAACGTCTCGATGCTTGCATCGGCCCGCTTCGGCGGGTCGATTTGCATCTTGAGGCGCGTTGTCCGATCCGTCCGGATCGGGCAACTTGCTTCTCATGACATCCCGGCCACGCGCAATTCTCGATACCAACGTATTCGTCGGAGCAGGCTTCAACCCGAGAAGCGCATCCAGCGAACTCGTGAAGGCAGCACTTGCCGGACAGATTCAGTTGGTGTGGGACGCGCCGACACGGGATGAGACCCGGCGAATCCTGACGAAGATTCCGAAGTTATCCTGGTCCGCAGTCTCCGACGCGTTTTCAGCGGATACCGAATGGACGGGTAGCACCAATCTGGATGCCGTCAGCTATGTGGGAGATCCCGAAGACCGGAAATTCGCGGCGCTATCTCTCGCCACCGGCGCGCCGCTCGTCAGTTCCGACAGCGATCTGCTCGATCACGCCGACAGATTGGAAGTCATGACGCCCGGTGCTTTTCACGCGACTTTGAAGGCTATTCAAACTCCATGATCACGTCATCGACGGCCAGCGAGTCGCCAGCCTTCGCATTGATCTTCTTGACCACGACCTTCTTCTCCGAGCGCAGAACGTTCTCCATCTTCATGGCTTCGACCGTGGCCAGCGCCTGACCGTCCTGAACCTCGTCGCCCTCGGCCACCGCGATCGAGACAACAAGCCCCGGCATCGGACAGAGCAGCATTTTCGAGGTGTCCGGCGGTAGTTTTTCAGGCATCAGCGCGGCAAGTTCCGCCGCTCGCGGCGAACGCACCTTCACATCCATGTCGGCGCCACGATAGCGCACGCGGAATCCGCTCGTGATCGGGTCAATCTTAACCGATGTACGAACGCCATCGATCATCGCGGTCGTGACCGTGTCGCCCGGTGTCCAGTCTCCCTCCACCACCATGGTCTGACCATCGTCGAAGGTGACTTCGACCGCGCCCTGACCGTGAATTAGAACCTGAGGCTGTCGAGGATCGAGACCCTTGGAGGTGAGGCTGAGCTCGGTTCCTTCTTCGGTTGTCACATGGCCCGTGATCGTGCGCTGCGTGGCGACGTTGAACGTTTTCCCGTCGATCGACACAACCCAATCCGAACCCGCAGCGCGCTCCCGGCGCGATACCGCGCCGCTTATCCGCCCGTCGCGTCGTGCAGTGACCAACTGCATCGCCGCCGCCCCGGCCGCAAGACGCTTGATCGCCGCCTCATCGAGTGATGCGCCCTCAAAACCCTCCGGATATTCCTCGGCAATGAAGGCCGTCGAAATGTTGCCCGAGATGAACCGCGGATGATCGTAGACCGCCGCGAGGAACGGCAGGTTGTGGCCGATACCTTCAACCTCGAATTCATCCAAGGCGGTGCGCATCGTTTCGATCGCGGTTTCGCGGTCCGGTCCCCACGAGCACAGCTTGGCGATCATAGGGTCATAGTACATGCTGATCTCGCCGCCTTCGTAGACGCCGGTATCGTTGCGCACGACCGTCTCGGTCGGTTGCATTCCCGGCAGATAGTCCGGCGTTTCAGCTGGCGGGCGATAGCGCGTCAGGCGTCCGATCGACGGCAGGAAGTTCCGGTACGGATCTTCGGCGTAAAGCCGCGACTCGAGGGCCCAGCCGGTCAGCGTGACGTCATCCTGAGTAAGCGATAGCGGCTCCCCTGCCGCCACCTGGATCATGTGCTCCACCAGGTCCTGCCCGGTAATGAGCTCGGTCACCGGATGCTCGACCTGCAGCCGCGTGTTCATTTCGAGGAAATAGAAATTCCGGTCGGCATCGACGATGAACTCCACGGTTCCCGCCGAACAGTAGTCGACGGCTTTCGCAAGCGCGACGGACTGCTCGCCCATCGCCTTGCGCGTCGTCTCGTCGAGGAATGGCGACGGTGCCTCCTCGATCACCTTCTGGTTCCGGCGCTGGATCGAGCATTCGCGTTCGCCCAGATAGATGCAGTTCCCGTGCTTGTCGCCCAGCACCTGGATCTCGATATGGCGCGGCTGCGTGACGAATTTCTCGATGAAGATCCTGTCGTCGCCGAAACTCGCCGCCGCCTCGTTCTTCGACGATTGAAAGCCCTCACGCGCCTCGTCATCGCTCCATGCGATGCGCATTCCCTTGCCGCCACCGCCAGCGCTCGCCTTGATCATCACCGGATAGCCGATATCGTTGGCGATCTTCACAGCTTCCTCTGCGTCCTCGATCAGACCCATGTAGCCTGGAACGGTCGAGACCCCGGCTTCCGAGGCCAGCTTCTTCGACGTGATTTTGTCGCCCATGGCCTCGATCGCGCCCTTTGGCGGGCCAATGAACGCCACCCCGGCCGCATCGAGCGCCTCGGCGAATTCGGCACGCTCTGACAGGAACCCGTAACCAGGATGCACGGCCTGCGCGCCGCTGGCCTTGATAGCATCCATGATCTTGTCGATCACGATGTAGGATTGGTTCGCGGGCGGCGGGCCGATGTGGATTGCCTCGTCCGCCATTTCCACGTGCAGGGCGTTGCGGTCGGCGTCGGAATACACCGCCACGGTCTTGATGCCCATGCGCCGGGCGGTCTTGATCACGCGACAGGCGATCTCACCCCGATTTGCGATCAGGATCTTGTCGAACATGGCCCTCTCCATCCCCGGCGCGGCGCGCATGGGCGATCCATCGCGCGCGATTCTCTGCGCGATCGAGGACACGGGCGATCTGTTCTGCGAGATTTGCGCGGTGCCCCGAGCGCGTTAACAGCGTTCCGCCAGCGCGAATAACTGTTTGCTGCCGATCCGTCGAGACCTGAACGACGGGCACAAAGCCGCGCGTCGATCGGCAGACCCGCCAGACATCCTGGCGAATTTGATGGGCGAGGCGACGAAGGCCTTTAAATGGCATAGGGGTCGGCAGTGTCCGTTCCACCGCGACGTTGAAGATCGGGGCGTAGAGTTCCGCGTGCAACGTGACGCAGTTCTCGTTGGAGGTTATGCGCCAGCGGGTCATGCCGCTGGCGCACAATGAGATTCAGCCAGTCGCTGCGCGTCAGTAGTTGCGCCGATAGATCGGCTCGCCGAGATCGAAGTCTTCCGCATCGGTGAGCGCGCCGGCGGCAGCACCGATCGCGCCGCCGACGATGACGCCGGATGCAAGATCGCGTTCGGCGAAACCGGCCGCCAGAGCGCCCGCGGCCGCCCCCAATGCGCCGCCTGTAATAGCGCGGTCGGTCTGGTTCGTCCCGCACGCCGCCAACAAGCCGGCGAGCGCCAGCACGGCAAAAGTCCTATGCATCCTGCCTCTCCTTTTCCCTTGTTTCGCAGGATGTTACGGGGCACTTGGGAAGTTCCGTCGGACACGGTGTCGTGATCGATCTCAGTCGGTCTCATCGGGCAGCAAAACCATCACGCGCCAGGCAAGCCCGACCATGCCGAAGGTGATCCCGAAGAAGACGAGCATCATCACGAAGGCCAGCGCACCGTTTTCCGAGTTCGCGATCAGTGATCCGATCCGGGCGATATCGAGATGTTTCAGGATCAACAGTATAACCCAACCGGCCATGATGCCCTCGGTTGCGCCGAGGCCGACATATCGCATCAGCCGGTATGGGTCGCGGCGCTCTTTCACGTCGTCTCCGGTCGTTTTGCGACGCAGTCGATTTCCACCAATGCGCCGACGGCCAAGGCCGTCACGCCGACAGTCGTGCGTGCCGGGCGCCGATCCGCGGGGAAGTAACTCTGATAGACGTGATTAAAGCTCTGGTAATCGCGTTCGAACTCCGTCAGGTAGCAGCGGCATTGAAGGACGTGCTCCAGATCCAGATCGAGCCCGTTCAACACGACTCTCAAGTTCTCGATCACACGCCGTGTCTGCGCCTCTATTCCATCCGGCAGCGCTGCATCCGGGGCTTCCGGGTCGGTCGGCATTTGACCGGTTAGCAGGACCCAGCCACCGCTTTCGACCGCATGGCTGAACGGCGCGACAGGACGTGGGCCGCCGGAGATCATATGGAATTCAGGCATCTACCATCCTTGCTCGAACCGCGCCTGCGGAGCGGCCCAGCCTTACCTTATCGATCCCTCCGCGGCAAACGCCCGCCATGCAAGCAGGCTTGAACTCGGCGCAAGGAAGCGGAGGAAGACTCCGCCAAAGAGGCGTGTCAGGATGAGCGTCGACGCAATATCTCAAGCTTGCCAGGATGTCAGGCCGGGCATCAGCAACGCGGGCAGTTCTAGAACTCGCGTCCAGCCGCGCGCTCGCCCCAACGGATCTTGGCTGTCGCGCCAAGCCACGCGATCGGAGCCGGGGGCAGGCGAGCAGGCCCGGCTTCACCCGCCATGAACCGGGCTTCTTCGGTTTCGACGCCCATCGCCAGATCTGCTGCAGCCATGCCCGCCAGCGTACCCTTCGCGACGCCAAGTCCATTCTGGCAGCAGGCCGCGACCAGACCGGGAGCCACTTCCCCGAAGGCGGGCGCATCGTTCCTGGACAGGCAAAGCCGCCCGCCCCAACGGTATTCCATGTCGACATCTGCGAGCATCGGAAATCGCGAACGGAAAGCTTTGTCGTGATCCGTCGCGACAGCGTCAATACGGGCCTGATCGACCTCCATCGAGGGGTTGTAGGTGAACCGGTTGCGCACCACGATGCGATCACCTCCCAAGCCTGACAGCCGCCGCACCGTTGTCCCGAGCGGATCCGCCGGGGTGGCCGACCAAACGGGCTCGCCACCGAGTCTCGTCACCTCCTCCGAGGTCAGTGCGCGCGTCATCGAGCCATAGGTGAAGACATGCGCGAGGCGACCTCGGAAAAACCCAAAGCTTTCCGCATGGCCATTGACGGCGAGCACAACCTTCTGGGCCGTGACGGAACCGGAGGGCGTCTGAGCACGCCATCCGCTGCCCTCCTGTTCAAGCGCCGTCACGGGTGAGCTTTCGCAGACCTGCACGCGGTTCGAACGCACTCCTTTCGCAACCCCGCGCACAAACATCGCAGGTTGCATGATCGCGGCGTGGGGCGTGTAGAGCCCGCCCTCATAGTAATCCGTACCGGTGATCGCGCGCATCTTCGCGGCGTCATAGAATTCGTGCGGCTCACCCAGTGCACTCAGGTGCCGCGCATAATCTGCGTTGTGCTTCAGTCCGCGCGCGCTTGCCGCCGCGTTGATCTTGCCGGAGCGGACGATGGCCTCTTCGGAGAGCCCGAAGACGCGCGCCGCCTCGAGCGCGAAGTCGATCGCTGCGCGGTTGGCGCGGATCTGGGCACGATCATGCTCCAAAGCGCCGCCGTAATTGTCCGAGGCGAGATCATGCGGAAGGTCGATCATAAAGCCCGAATTTCGCCCGGCTGGGCCTTCGCCGACCCGGACCGCATCGAGCACGACGATCCTCGCGTCCGGCGCTCCGAGCGATAAGCGACGTGCCGCCGCAAGCCCGGCGAAACCTGCTCCTATCACCAGGAAATCTGCGTCCATGGCACCGTCGGCGGGCGTCGGCGCCTCGGGTTCCGGCAGCATGGCATTCCAAGCCGCTGGGCCGGGGTCCTTCGGCAGTCTCGTGATCTTCATGGCAGGCTCAGCTTTGCGGTTCGCCCGCCATCGACTGTGTAGATCTGGCCTGCAACGAACGAGGCGCGATCCGAGGCAAGCCAGGTGACCAGTTCCGCCACTTCTTTTGCGTCCCCGCTGCGTCCAAGCGGATGGATACCGCCGATCTTGCGGCGAAATTCCACCGGATCGCCGAGGCTTTCGATGAACGCCTCGTTCAGGTCTGTGTCGATCCAACCCGGTGCGACGGCGTTGCAGCGTACACCGTCAGTACCGTGATCGACGGCGATGGCGCGTGTCAGACCATGTAGTCCGGCCTTTGACGCACAATACGCAGGATGCCGGGGATTTGACCCGAGCCCCTCGATCGAGCCGATGTTGACGATCGTTCCCCTTGATCGGATCAGATGCGGAAGCGCATGTTTGATCAGCAGAAAGGGCGCTGTCAGGTTCACCTGCAACGTCGCCTGCCAGTCCTTGACCGTCATCTCCAGCGCTGTGCCCTCGCGCATCAGACCTGCGTTGTTGATCAGAACGTCCAGTCGACCCGCTTGATCGATCACGGCAGCGATGACCATCTCCGGCGAGCTCGGGTCAGCGAGATCCGCAACGATGCCCTCGTGGACGGGTTCCTCTCCGCGCTGAGCCGTGAAGACCCGTGCGCCTCGGTCCGCGAGCGTTGCTGCACAAGCGGCACCGATCCCGCTGCGACCGCCGGTGACCAGCGCGACCTTGCCCAAAAAATCGCTCACGCGACGGACTTCCCGCCGTTCACTTCGAGCAGCGCGCCGCACATGTATCGTGACTGGTCAGAGGCAAGGAATGCCACGACATCGGCGATGTCCTCTGGCTCGGCGATCCGCCCCAACGGAACCGATGCGTTCAACGCATCGATCGCCTTGTCGGGGTCCAGTCCCCGAAGCTCGAAGCCCGTCCGGATCATCGGGGTGTTGACCTCGTTTGGGCAGACGGCGTTGACGCGGATGCCCTGGTGCGCGTGATCACGTCCAAGACATTGGGTCAGTGAAGCCACAGCCGCCTTGGACATGATGTAAAGCGGATGTGCGGGGCCGGGATGCAGCCCCCAGCAAGACGACGTGTTGACGATCGCGCCGCCGCCGTCTGCGGCCAGGATCGGAATTGCCGCGCGGCAGATGCGGTAAGGGGCCTCGACATTGATCGCCATGGTGCGGGAGTAGTCGGCGTCTGTTGCCTCGGTGATGACGCCGCGCGTAATGATGCCGGCGTTGTTGACCACTATGTTCAGTCCGCCTGCGAGGGTGCACGCCCGTTCCGGCAGGGCATTGCAGAACGCCGCGTCTGTCAGATCGCCCACGATCCAGTGATCGGCCTCACCGGCTTCCAGGTCGGTACCGACAACGGTCACGCCGTCGCGTTGCAGACGTGCCGTGATCGCTCGTCCGATCCCACCCGCAGCACCCGTGACGAGCGCGACACTCACGTCTCGGGCACCACGAACAAAGCGGCTCCGTCTGGATCGTAGAGCAGCCGGGCAGGGCGGTCATAGAGCTCGACCGGCTGTGTGCCGGTGTCACCGGCCGCGATGGCGGTCTCGGATGCAGAGTCAATGTCATCCACCGCGAAGAGGACTGACCAGTATTGCTCCTTGCCGCGGATTTCGTCCGGTTGCTGGTAGGCGTAGCATACCGGCTCGCCCGATGCGGTGCTGATTTGCCACGTGTCGCTGCCAAGCAGCTGATACTGCCAGCCGAACAGGGTTTCATAGAACGGCATCACCGTAGTTGTGTCCGAGCAGAAATAGGCGTGGCCTGCGCGGCTCCCAGGAACCGCCAGTGCGGACGGTCGCAGGCCGCCATGCACGGTGAAACCCGCGCCCAGCGGATCACGGATCAGCGCATAGGCCGGGTCTTCCAGTTCGATACGGCCGCCCAGATCGCGGGCCTTGGCAACCGTCCCTGCAACGTCGTCGACCGAGATGTAGGACATCCAGAAGGATGGCATTCCGATCTGCTGGAGATTGTCGGGCATCACGAAAAGCGCTGCAACTTCGCTGGTCTCGAGCAGTGCGTAATCGTAGTCGTCCGGGCCCTCGAAGCGCCAGCCGAACAGGCGATTGTAGAAAGCTTTCGTGACCTGAGGCCGGAAGGTGCTGAGATCGCACCATGTGAAGTTCGGCTCAGTGCTCATTGTTCAGAGCATCCACCGCAGGAATTTCACGTTCGCGCCGGGCGATGTAGTCGCGCAGCGCCTCGTCCTTGGCCTCGTCCAGCTTCGGTTCCTCGTAGGCTGCCAGCAGAGCCTTGGCCTTGTTGAGAGCGCGCTCCGTGATCTCGACCGAGCCTTCTGCCGCCCACTGTTCGATCGAGTTGTTGTCGAAAAGCTCCGGCATGAAGAACGCCCGCTGGAAGTTGGCCTGCGTGTGCGGGTGGCCGAGATAGTGCCCGCCGGGGCCGATGTCACCGACCGCAGACAGCGCTTCGTCGAAGTCGTCCCAGCGCACGCCTTCGGCCATGCGATAGGCCATGGCGCATTGTTCGGCATCGACGATGAACTTGGCGGTGGAGCAGTGCATCCCGGCCTCGTTCCAGCCCGCCGAATGCCAGACATAGTTGGCCCCTGCCAGCATCACCGCCATCAGGGTGGTTGCGGATTCGTATCCCGCCTGCGCGTCGAACGTCTTGGCGCCGCCCAACGTGTTCGAGGTCCGCCACGGCACCCCGTAGAACCGCGCCATCTGTCCGATCATGAAGTTCATCAGGCTAATTTCCGGCGTGCCCGCCATCGGGGCGCCGGACTTCATGGAAACGGTCGAGAGATAGTGACCGTAGATCGCCGGGCAGCCCTTGCGGATGACCTGTGTGTACGCGAGTGCCGACAGCGCCTCGGCGTTCAGTTGGGCGACGGCGGGGGCCGTGGAGGCGGGCGTGTTGGCGCCGCCCAATACGAAGGGCGAGCAAAGCACCGGCTGGTTCCGCCGCGAGAAGGCGCGCATAGCGCCCAGCATCACCTCGTCCCAGACGAGCGGGCTGTTGCCGTTGCAGTTGCCGGTCGTGACAGGATGCGTTTCTAGGTAATCCTCGCCGAATAGGATGGCGCACATGTCCATCACATCCTCGGCGTTCTTGGGCGAGGTCGTCATCCCCATGAACGTCTTGTCCGAGTGCTTCATCGAGGAATAGGTGATGCGAAGGTGACGCTGGCTGATCGGATGATCGTAGGGCTCGACAATGTGGTGCGCGCTTGAGTGCAGCGCGGGCAGCATGTGGCTGAGCTTGTGGAAGTTGGCGAGGTCCTCCAGCGTCGGATTGCGGCGTTCGTCGTTCAGGTCGCGCAAGTAGGGCGCGCCGGTCATTGGCACGAAAATCGAATGGTCCCGTCCAAACGGCAGGTTATTTGCCGGGTTGCGCGCGTGATAGGTGAACGTCTCCGGAATCGTGGCGATCAGTTCGCGTACCAACCCACGGTCGAGGTGGATGCGGTCTCCGTCACGGATGTCCGCACCTGCCTTGCGCCAGTCCTCGACGGCGATGGGATCGCGGAATACAACGCCGACGTTTTCCAGGATGTCCATCGAGGCGGCATCGACCTTCTCGATCTGTTCCAGAGTCATCGGTTCCGTCAGCGGGAGGCGACGCTTCAGGGCGGGCAGCATGGCGTTGTCGACAGCCGTGCGCAGTTCACGGCGTGAGCCGCGACCACCGCGGCGGGTGCGTTTTTCTTCGATGACGGTGGTCATGTTGGGAACAACCTTGCCAGCCAGCTCTTCGGTTTCTGTTGTTCGCGCACCCAAGCATTGAAACCAATGGGAGACAGAGCAATCGGTGATGCGCAGATTTCTTCATCGGAACGGCCTGACGCTTGCTGTTTCTGAATCACATCCGCAGTAGCGCTTCTCAGGAGCAATGAGTTTATCTCTTCTTGTGTGATCCCACCGCTCTCGAACAGCTTCCAGAGTGATGAGACCAAACCCGTTTCTCGCAAAGAAAGTGTTTCGTCTTCACCGAAGGTTAGCGTCTTTTCGACGGATGGCCTGGAAGAACGCAGCGTCATGACTTCCATCGCTGCGTCGCAAATCATATCGCCAGCAAGCATCAGTCTTGGATCAGAAGTTTTCAGGTCTTGATCGGAGAGCGCAGCGTCAACGACTTCGCGCACCTCCTGTCTGGTAAGCGGTGCTGTTGCGATCTCGATCACCGAACGCAGCGTACTCATCCCAGATCGTCCCCATCCGCTGGGTCGGTCAAGTCGACCCAGATGGTTTTCAGTTCGGTGTACTGGTCATGGGCATGGAGGCCGTTGTCGCGACCGCCGAAGCCGGATTGCTTGTAGCCGCCGAACGGGGTCGAGATGTCGCCCTCGCCGTAGCAATTGACCGTCACGGTGCCTGCCTTGATCGCGCGCGCGGCCCTCAGCGCCCGGCGCGTGTTGGCGCTGAAGACGCTCGCCGCCAGTCCGTATTCGGTCGCATTGGCCATGGCGATAGCCTCCTCGTCCGAGGCGACCTCGATGACCGAAAGGATCGGTCCGAAAATCTCTTCACGTGCCATTCGGTCGTCGGGGCTGGCGGCAAAGATCGTCGGTGGAAGATAAGGTCCGTCTGCCGTGCCGCCCGCAAGGGCACCGTCCCGCAGATAAGACTTCACCTTAGCCTGATGATCATCGTCGATCAGAGCGCCGAGCTTGTTCGCGGGATCGAGCGGATCGCCCGTACGCCAAAGCTTTGAGCGAGCGAGCACATGTTCCATCAACGGCTCGCGCACGGTCTTGTGGACGATCAGGCGTGAGGCGGCGGAACAGTTCTCGCCCATGTTCCAGAAGGCAGCGTTGACGACATAATCCGCGACGATGTCGAGGTTCTCGGCGTCCCCGAGCACGACGAACGGGTTCTTGCCGCCGCACTCGAGGACAACCTTCTTCAGGTTCGAATCCGCCGCATAGCGTAGGAAGCGGCGCCCGGTTTCGGTCGAGCCGGTGAACGAAACCATGTCGATATCCATATGCATCCCGATCGGCTCTCCAACCGATGATCCGTCACCCGGAAGGACCTGCAAGACTCCGTTCGGCAGCCCCGCCTCCGTCGCCAGTTCGGCAATGCGGAGGGCCGTGAAATTCGTCTGCTCGGCCGGTTTGACGATCACCGAGCAGCCGGCGGCGAGTGCCGGCCCGATTTTCCATGCGACCATCAGAGCCGGGAAATTCCACGGCAGCACGGCTCCGACGACACCGATTGGTTCGCGGACGACCATAGCGAGTGCATCATCGCCGACGGGCGCGGTCTGGTCGTAGATTTTGTCGATGGCCTCGGCGTGCCAGATGATGGTGTTGATCGCCTCCGGGATGTCGATCTCCTCGCAATCGGCGACAGGCTTGCCGGCCTCGACGGATTCCATGACCGCCAGTTCGCGCCGGTTGCGTGTCATCAGCTTTGCGAGCCGGATCAGGACCCCCTTGCGCTCGGCGGGATGCATCTTCGACCAGTGTCCCTGCTCGAACGCCTCGCGCGCCTTGGCAACGGCCAGGTCGACATCCTCGGCACTGCAAGCTGCGATGGTCGCGATCGTCTCGCCCGTTGCAGGGTCCAGTGTCTTCAGCGGAGCGCCGCGCCCCGGGCGGTACTTCCCGTCAATGTAGGCGGCCTTGGGGTAGTCGATGCTGGCGGCGAGCGCCGCATATTCGTCGCGGGTGAGCAGGTCCATCACGCGGCTTCCGTGTTGTGGCGGCGCTCGATCGCCGCGATGGTGGTATTCATTGTGCGCACGACCTCGTCGAACATGCGCTTGTCGTCCTTGTTGAGCACCTGAAGCGGGCGGCGCGGCGGCCCGCAGTCGATCCCGCGCCCGGTCATGCCGTACTTTATGCACTGGACGAACTTGCCGCCCTGTTCGAGCACGCGCATCAGCGGCAGCATCGCCGTCATGATTGCACGACCCTTGTCGAAGTTCTTCTCGACGGCGCAGGCGCGGTACATGGCGAGATGCGCTTCCGGCGCGAAGTTGGATCCGGCGCAGGTCCAGGACGTCGCCCCCCACGCGAAAAACTCCAGTGCCTGATCGTCCATGCCGCAGGACAACGCGATATGCGGGTAATCCCGCGCGAGCATGTGCAGACGGTTCGGATCGCCGGAGCTCTCCTTGATCGACTTGAAATTCGGCGAGCGGCCAAGACGATTGAGCGTTTCCTCGTCCATGTTCACCGACATCCGGCCGGGATAGTTGTACAGCAGCACCGGAAGGTCTGCGGCGCGGTCAATCGCCAGCGCGTGCAGCGCGATCTCACGGCCTGTCGGGTAGGCGTAGGGCGGCGTTGTGATCAGGATCGCGTCGGCGCCGATCTCGCGGGCGGCCCTGGCGAACTCGATTGAGTCCTCGGTCCGGATCGCTCCTGTTCCGACGATCAGCGGCAGGCGCCCATCGGTGATGTCGCGCGCCCGTTTCATCAGGGCGAAGCGCTCGTCGGCAGTCTGCGCGTAGTATTCGCCTGTCGTACCCGCCACCAGCGCGGCATGGATACCGGCATCGATCAGAAACTCGAGCACTTCTGCGAACTTGTCGTGATCGATGGAGTGATCCGCATGATGCGGGGTCACCACGGGCGTGATGATGCCCTCAAACTGCATTGCGCTTCTCCGAGAGTTGGATGACGTCTATGGGGAGCGGATCGGGACGGACAAAACGCTCCATCCGGTCGCGCGACAACGTCCAATGGTCCAGTGTCAGCTCGACCATAAGGCCGCTTTCTCCGGCCTCCAGCGCTGCGATCATCGCATCGTGCTGTTCCGAGGCACGTCGCACCGCCAGCGTCTCTGCGACCGAAGCCGGGCGATAAAACACCTGGCCGAGCCGCGTGTGGTCGATGAGCAAACGGTTCAGGCTGGGCGTGAGATAGGCATTGCCCGCCATCTCTCCGATCAGTTCGTGGAAGCGGTGATTGCGCAGCGCCATTTCGCCGCCATTGTTGGCCGAGACCGCAGCAGCGAAGCGAGCCTGCACTTTCTTCAACTCGTCGAGCTGTTCCGGTGAGCGGTTCTCAGCCGCCAACCTCGCGACGTTGGAATAGACGAGTGGGGCGGTCTGGAAGAACGTCCGCAGCGTGCCGAGGTCCATCGATGCGACCTTCGCGCCGCGGTTCTCTGACAGCTCGACGTATCCTTCGCCCGCAAGCCTTTGCAGCACTTCTCTCAACGGAGTGCGCGAAACGCCATACGCTTCCGACAGGACCGTCTCGTCCAGATCGCTGCCCGGTGCGATCTCGGTCGCCAGAATTCGACGACGCAGATCTTGCAGGCATTGCAGCTTAGGTGTTTGTTTCATGCGTCGCAATTCATTTGTATGCAAGATGCATACATCAAGAATTCAAGCATCTGTCAATCAGCTTTGTGCTCGGCCGGCCACTGGTCTGACATCGGCTCCCGGAGTAAGCTCCGACGGAAACCGATGGAGGGCACGGTGAACTACACACTGGAAAACATGGCAGGGGATCTGCGCGCAGCGTTGATCAAGGGGCCAGTAGATGCGGTGTCGAGCGAACTCTGTGCGATCGTCAGTCGCGCGTTGAACGATGATGCATTCGTGTCGCGGCACCTGCCGGACAGGGCCGAGGGAGAGCATCCACGCGAGGTGCTGTTCGAGGACCCCGATCTCGGTTTCTGCATCTGCGGGCATGTCTACGAGGGTGCAGCGGAGTCCGGCCCGCATGACCACGGTTCCAGTTGGGCTGTCTACGGACAGGCCAGCGGCGAGACGGAAATGACCGACTGGACGATCAGCGATCAGGGAGATGCAGACACTTCATCCAAGGTCGTTCCCGCGCGGACATATACGCTGAGACGCGGCGACGCACACTTCTACGGGGTCGGCGTGGTCCATTCTCCCAAGCGGGTCGCGTCGACACGGCTGGTGCGGGTCGAAGGTGCGAATCTCGACCATATCCAGCGTTCGAAGATCGAGGCTGCTTGAGGCCCTGTAGGGGTTTCGATCCTCGATGCAGCCTGCGAAGTCCAAATTAGAATTGAGCGCACGCAGGAGAAAACGGTCGGCTTCCTCGACTAAATCCTGAATACTGCGCGTTCGTCCGCGTCGAGTTGATCGATCAAGGCAATCTCCCAGGCGAGATACTGGCGCGAGGCATCGAGATTTCCGTCATGCCGCCCATGCGTGAACGAGAGAAAATCAATCCGTTCTGCATCCGAAAGAGCATCAGAGGACGTGGTGAGGGTAAGCCCGGCATCGGCCCATTTCTCCGGTTCGGCAGCGAGGAAGCAAATGTCGGCTTGGCCCATTTCTCGAAGGTCGACGGCAGCGATCTGGGCGACGGCCTTGTTCTCTGAAGTCAGGACGACCGGGCGAACAGATGGCTTGAGCTTAGGCCGGATCGACCAGTTTGCTCCCTCGATATGGCCCGCAAGAAAGGCCGCCGAAGACCGCAGGTCAATGATCTCGAATTCGTCACGGCGCAGTCGCAGATCTTCGGCGGTGATGTCCGGCAGGTCCGGTAGCTTCTGCGCGACAGGCTGCGCCACGGGAGACACTTCTGATAGCGCAACAATGCCTCCCTCCAGTGTGTATGCCGCGTGTCCGAGACGCCGGAGCCAGGAGGCGGTCACAGGGGCACGGACGGCCTCGGTGTCGAGCAGGATGACTGTCGCGTTACGTACGCCGATCCACTGGTCAGTTGCCTGCACAAGTTGCCCGCCCGGAGCGTGGTCGGCGCCGTGAACCGACAGTACGTTCCGCCGTGAAGCGGGATCGACGGCGCGATCGTCAGCTGAACGAACATCCAGCAGATAGACTGTCCTAGATGGATCATGCAGCCAGCCGGACAGGGTCTCTATCGAAACGGTCTCGACGCCGTGTTGCGCCGCCAGCGATCTCGCAAGCGTTTGTTGCTTGGACGTGTCAGACGGCGCTGCCGGGAGTGCGCCGGACTTTCCTCGTTCCAGTTCCAACCCTGCCAGCACCCAGCCCTGCGTTCCATTCTCCATGGCGAAGACCGGGTTCGGCACGGCCATATCGATCAGGGTCTGAGCGCCGATGATCGAACGGGTTCGGCCTGCGCAGTTGACGATGATCGTCGTCTCCGCGTCAGGGGCGAATTCGCCGGCGCGAAGTGCAAGCTCGCCATTGGGGCAGCAGGATGCGCCAGGGATGTTCATCTTCGCGAATTCCTCCAGCGGACGACCGTCGACGATCACCATGTCCGCCCCTCGCTTCACACGCTCGGCAATTTCTGCTGCTGTCAGGCGCGGCGTGTCGGCGGCGTGTTCGACCAATTCGCCGAAGGCTTTTGAAGGTACGTTGACGCCCTGATAGAGCGTATGTCCGGCTTGCTCCCACGAGGCGACCCCGCCACCAAGGATGTTCAGGTCTTTGTATCCCATCTCTTCGGCGCGCTCGGCGGCCTGCTGCGCTATGCCATCGCCGTTATCGCACAGCACGATCCTGACCGACACATTCGGCACCAGCCGAGGCAGGTCGATCTCGAACCGGCTGTAGGGAAGCGGGGCGGAAAACAGGATGTGGCCAAGAACCATCTGCCCTGCTTCGCGGACATCCAGAAGAGCGAGTTCTGCGCCGTCGTACAGCCACGCCCGGAGGGTCTTTGCGTCGATTTTTCCGGCCACGTGCGCCTCCTGATCTCGATTGCCACTGCGTATCGGAGATTGGCCAGCGGGTGAACCTTTCGGGACGCAGGGGTCGAATGGTGAATGCTCGGCCCCGATCCCCGAACCTAACTCGCTGTAGCGCCAGCCCCTGCCAGTCTGGATTTGAGTTGAGCGTTCTCCTCTGTCAGGCGGAGGATATCGGCCCGGAGCGGCGCGACATGATCTTCGAACTCCTCGATCGTCAGGCGTTGCGGGATGTGCTGGGGACAGTTCCAGTCGAGGGCTTCAACCGTGATGATCACGGCGCGTTCCGGACGCGCGCGGTATCCGTCAGGTGTCAACCGCGCCGCGAGCTCCGGATCGTCTGCAATGTCGATCAGCTTCGCCCGTCCAAGGATTTTTATGCGTCGCCGGTTGGGATAATCGACCATGATCAGCGCGACCTTGTCGTTCTCGCTCAGGTTTCCCAGACTGATGTACTGGCGATTGCCGCGAAAATCAGCGTACGCGATCGTCTTCTCGTCGAGCACCTTCACGAAGCCCGCAGGGCCACCCTTGAACTGCACATAGGGCCAACCCGTCTCGGAGACCGACGCCTGGTAGAAGCCGTCCCTTGCTTCGATGAACGATGTCTCAGCGGCGCCGATCCGGTCGGCGGCGTCAGCTTCGGGACTTAGCATCTTCGCATAGGCCGTGGCGGAGCCGAGCCGCTCCTGATGCTGCTGTACTGCGGGCGTGAAGGTCAGTTCCAGAAACTTGCGTGCCATGGGTAGTCCTCCGATTGGCTTCCGGTTCCGAACTTGGCGCTACCGAAATGGAAATTAATCCCCATTGAATAGAAGATATAATTTTGGGAAATGAAACAATATGGACCGCTTCTCTGAGATAGAGACCTTCGTTTCCGTCGCCGAGGCGGGCGGATTCAATGCCGCTGCGCGGGCGCTGGGCAGGTCGGCGCCGTCAGTGACGCGCATCGTCGCCGGCCTCGAAGGCCGTATCGGGACACGGCTGTTCAACAGAACGACGCGCCAGGTCGCACTGACCGAGGTAGGGCGAAGACTGCTGGAAGACGCGCGTCGCATTCTCGATGACCTCGCGACGGCTGAAGCGTCGGCAGCGGGCGCGCATCAAGATCCACAGGGGCTCTTGACGGTTACGGCCCCAGTCATGTTCGGACGGCTCCACATCGCGCCCATCCTGCACCGGTTCATGGATCAGCACCCAGCGGTCACCGCTCGAATGATTTTCGTCGACCGGGTCGTGAACCTGATCGATGAGGGCATCGACATTGCGGTCCGGATCGGCGACCTGCCGGATTCAAGCCTCACGGCCCTCAGGGTTGGCGATGTCCGGCGCTGCGTCGTCGCGTCGCCCGAGTATCTGGCGCGCTCTGGTCGTCCGGATCACCCGCAAGCGCTGGAAGCTCACCGGATCGCGATCGCTGCGAGCCTGAGTCCGCCCCGATCGTGGGACTTTCTGTCCGAGGATGCGACGATCACCGTGCCGATCCGGCCGGCCTTGAGCAGCAACAGCGTCGATGCGTCGATCGATGCCGCGCTATCCGGCTGGGCGCTCACCCGCGCTCTGTCCTATCAAGTGGCGGATCATCTCAAGCGGGGCAATCTGGTCGAGGTTCTGCCGGAGTTCGAGACGCGGCGCCTTCCGGTCCATCTGGTCCATGCCGAAGGCCGTCTGCGCGCCGCCAAGATCCGGGCCTTCCTCGACATGGCGTCCACGGAGTTGCGGCGCAAGGCGCACGGATGGATCGCGCCAGGCTGAGGGGATTGGCACATGGCAGGCTCGGTGCCACTGTCGGGCTCTCCCAGCATTGCCCCGACCGGAAGCATCATGACGATCGTCCTCCACAGTCTCGCCGACTTCACTCTCGCCAACGCCCATGCGGTCTCACGCGAGCGTGTCGGCGCATCTTTCGCACCTGCTGCGGTGCAGACCATGCGCGAAGCGCGCGAGCGGTTCGAAACGCTCATCGAGAACCCCGATCTGGTGATTTACGGCGTGACGTCGGGATACGGTCAGCAGGCAAAGCTCCGTCTCACGGCGGAGGAGCGCAAGGCGCACGCGGCCCGACCGCCCAAGGCCCCTGCCGCGTCGTGGGGCGATCCGCTGCCGGATCGTGTCTCCCGTGCCATCGTCTTCGCCCGGCTCGCCAATTTTGTCGAAGGTCACGCGGCAATCACGCCTGACTTGGCCATCGCAGTTGCACGGATGCTGGATGCGCCCGAGCAACCCATCGTTCCGGCACGCGGTCAGGGAGGTGCTGGAGAGATCCTCTCGCTTTCGCACCTGTTCCTGCCCATCCTCGCGCAAGAGACACCCGCCGAGAAGGATGCGCTGTCGCTGATCAACGGCTCGCCCGCGGCGACGGGTCTCGTGACCGATGCGGCGCTGGCGGCGAGGTCCCGGATTGATCTTGCGGCGCAGATCTTCGCGTTGGCGTTCGAGGCGTTCAATGCGCCGCTCACCCATCTCGACCTGGAATTGGACACGCTCTGGAACAATCCGCACGACAGTTGGGCACTCCAGCGCTTGCGCGACCTGCTCGGGGGCGGGCATGGCGGTGAACGGCGGCCCTATCAGGCGCCGGTCAGCTTCCGGATCCTGCCACGCATTCTGGGGCAGGCGCATCTCGCTGTCGCCACCGCCGAGACCGTCGCGCAGGAGTCGCTGCAGGCGGTAACGGATAATCCGGTCGTCCTGCCGCCGGACGAGGGAAATCCGGACGGGCGCGCGATCTCGACGGGCGGATACCACAATGCGCAGGCGCCAATGGCGATGGATCAGGTGACGGCGGCCTATGCCAACCTCGCCGTGATCGCAGAGCGGATGTGCGGCAAGATGCTGGACGAAGCGATCTCGCTCCTTCCGGCGGAGGTTTACACCGGTCCGCCGGACGGGCGTGGATATCTCGGATGCCTGCCGATGGCTGCGGCGGGTTACGCCGCGGAAATCCGCGGGCTAGCTACAGCGACGCTGCTCCCGGGATCCGAGACCGGCGGCTTCGGGGCAAATGATGTCGCCTCCCCGGTATTCCTCGCCTGGTCGAAACAGGAGCGCGCCGGTCTGCTGCTCGAACACACCCTGGCAAGCCTCGCGCCGATCGCGATCCGGGCGTTCGACGTGACCGGCAGGCCGGTGCCCGCGCCCCTTGCTGAAATCGCCGAATTGATCCGGGCCGAGGTTCCAGACGAAGCGGGGGCGGATATCCTCGGTCCGTCAGTGGGTGAACTGGCGCGGCGGATGCGCGAACTTGTTTACTAGAGGTATGCGCCCGCACGCGATCCGCGCTGGCTGAGCAGACGCACCATTGCAATGGGCCGACGTTTCATCGGTATCGCACTGCGCAAATTACGTGAGGTCGTTTCGCGAAAATCTCCGAACGCCTCGACCGGCCGATCCATGCGATTTTCTTGGTTGCCGTGATCTTTGTCCTCGCGAGCACACCCACGTCAGCGCAGGCCCGCCACGACGTAAGCGGTTAACCAAACTACGAAAAAATTCTGAGAAATCTGACTCAAATCCAACTTTCGTGTACACTGCCGCCGCGAGGGGAGCGACTACACGACCTCGGGCTGGCGCTGGGGGCGCACAAAACCAGCCCGAGTAGCCTGAAATGGCATTCGTCGGGGTACGGGTCATCCCAATACGAAGAGGGTGTCGCGCACGCATTTGCGCGCGGCCACTGGTGTATTCGTCGGGGGATTACAATGGCAACGATCTTTCAGGAATCGTTCGAAACGGACGGAAATGGAACGCGCTACACGCTTTCTCAACCGGAGTTTACTGGCGACTTCAGCGGGTTCGGCCCGGGCGATTACTTTACCCGGACGGATGACATTACGCCGGCCATCCATGGTGGCTACATTAACCCCGATGGCAGCTTCTACTTCGCAGCGAACGACACGAACGGGAGCAGTGGAGCGCCCGACACAGAGACAATGCTGTTCGAGAACATTGATATCTCTGGGTTCGAGAACCTTCAGTTTTCGGGATTGTTCGCCGAGCAGAACCAAACAGCGAGAGGTAGCGCGACAGGCGTCGATTGGGACGCCGATTCAGCAGTATTCATTGAGGTATCTATCGACGGCGGTGCTTTCGAAAAGGTTTTCCAGCTTTCCGGCAGTGGAACGAACAGTTTTCCGCAAGTCGACACCGACTTCGACGGCGTCGGCGATGGGGCTATCCTTGGTTCGGTCGCTGGACTTGCCGTGTTCGAAACCCATACCGGAACCATTGCCGGAACCGGAGACTTGCTTGATCTGAGAGTTACCTTCCAGAATCTCCAAGCGAACGATGAAGACATCGCGATCGATAATCTGCAGATCACGGGTGATCTGGCGCCTGCCAATTTGCAGATCGAATTCGTCGACGCGAACATCATCCCCGACGACGATGCCGTGGAAGGTGATGAACCGGCACGCATCATCATTTCGGTCGACAATCCGCCTGTCGGGTTTGCCAACATTGTGGTCACACCGTCGTCCTCGGATGTTGACCTCGGCAGCGGACCGGGGGTTGCCCGTTTCGTGCCGCTCAACCTCGGCGCTCAGACGCTCGAGGTCACGGCAGTCGATGATGCTCTGGTCGAAGGCGACGAGACCGTGTCGCTGGCATTCGACTTCTTCAACGCCGCCGATCCTGATTTCAGCATCAACCCCGTGCCCGATCTCGAGATCCGGGTGGTCGACAACGATCCGGTCGTTGTCAACGAAGGCGCCGTTACGCTTCACAACGAGACGTTCGAGACGGACGGCTCCGGCACGCGCTACACGCTCAGCCAGGTCGACGAATTCGGCGGTGGTTCATTGAACTCACCGGATGTCTGGGGCCGAACGGATGGCTCGACAGTCGGCGGCGATACGATCGCTGACGGCTACGACATTGCTGGGCAGGAAGGAAATCTTTGGTTCGGCGCTGCTGATCTGGATGCCGGATCGAACGGGAACAACTTCCAGAGCATCCTGATCGAAGACATCGACATCGCCGGAAAGATCGATCTCGCTTTCAGCATGCTGATGGCCGAGGATCGTCTGGTCACCGGGACGGGTGACCGCGCAGGATACACCGGCAGCAGTTTTCTCGACGTGCGGGCCAGCATCGACGATGGTGCCTTCTTCGACATTCTGAGTTTCCGGTCTGGCAGCGACGGCAATTTTGAATTCCTTCAGGCCGATCGCGACTTCGATGGGACCGGCGACGGCGCTGTCGTCACCGACACCTTCCAGCGCTTTGCCGCCGAGATCGCCGGAACCGGCAGTTCTCTTGACATCGAGATCTTTATGGTCGGTCCGATCGCCGATCAGGACTTTGCGATCGATGACATTCTGGTAACGGGCAATCTGACCCCGCCGTCGGCCTTCACCGTGATGCTCGAAGACTTCGAGGATTCAACGGTCGAATACACGACCACGACAACCGAGTTCTACGGCACGGCGGGCAGCCAGGCGGACGACTTCTTCGGGCGCACCGACGGTGTGAACATGCTCGATGCGGCGGGCACGCCTGCGGTCAACCCGGCCGAGGCACCGGTCTACACGGACGAGGGCGGCAGTGCCTGGTTCATGGCGTCCGACATCCCGTTCGATATCTCGACGGGCAACACGCACACGCTCGACTTTGCTGGCATCGATATCTCCGGCTTCGAAAATCTCCAGTTCGACGGGCTATTCGCCGAGGACGACTTCGCGAATGGCCTGCCTCCGGGCCAGATGCGCGACTGGGATGCCGACAGCCTCGTTTATGTTCAGGTTCGCTTCGACGGGACGGGTCCGTTCCAGAAGATCCTCCAGTTCGCGAACGCCGGCGGGACCGACCTCAGCCCGCTCCTCGACACGGATTTCGATGGCGTTGGCGACAGCACGCCGCTTGGAAGCGCGTTCCAGACGTTCCGCACTGACATCGCCGGAGCGGGCGCGACGCTGGACGTGCAGATCGTGCTGGAGAACCTCGACAACAATGACGAGGACATCGCCTTCGACAACATTCGGATCCTGGGCGATCGTCTGGCATCGTTTGCACTCTCGGACACATCCGTGGATGTCATCGAGGGAGCCATCGACGACAGGGCCGGTGAGGCCGTTGTGACAGCCGGTATCGCCGGTACGCCCGATTCAACCGACAACGTGGATCTCGTTGTGAACTGGACGCCGGGCGACGTGCTGGTCAACGGCGTTGGCGGCGGCAGTCTGACGATCAATGGAACCGGTCAGGACATCCTTGATGAACTGGACGGCATTCTCGAGCACGACCTCACGATCACTGCCTTTGACGACGGAACGGACGAAATCACTCCCGAGTCGGTGGATCTCGTCGTCTCTGTCGTGTCGGACGATACCGATCTGAACAACTTGCCCTCGCAGACGGTGACGGCATCCGTGTTCGACGATGACGACGTGTCGGTGCCGGGTCCGAACGTGATCACGCTTCTGCTGGAGGATTTCGAGGACAGCCTGCGGACGTATTCGACGACGACGGCGGAGTTCTACGGCACGGCGGGCAGCCAGGCGGACGACTTCTTCGGGCGCACCGACGGTGTGACCATGCTCGATGCTGCGGGCACGCCTGCGGTCAACCCGGCCGAGGCGCCGGCCTACACGGGCGAGGGCGGCAGTGCCTGGTTCATGGCGTCCGACATCCCGTTCGATGTCTCGACGGGCAACACGCACACGCTGGTGTTCGACCAGATCGACATCTCGGGGATGGAGAACCTGCGCGTCGACGGCCTGTTCGCCGAGGACGACTTCACGACCGAC
>JBCDAV010000030.1:0-63526 GCA_039184865.1 Pseudomonadota bacterium
ACAGTTGTCGGTATCGCGTGCCCGCCAGTGATAGGTGTTGAGAACGTTGCCGGGATAGCACTGAAACGAGAACATCGGCCAGAGAAACCAGCTTTGATAGTCCCCGGCATGCGGCACTGACATGTCCACGGGATATGTCATGCGCTCCATGGACTGGCATTCCGTGACGTGCCGCAATACGTAACCGCCCCCAGGGTCGGGCTGTATGTCATAAGTCTCCGGCTTGACCACGCCGGTGGCGAATGTCTGGTGGTTCGATGGGCAATGGTAGCATTCCGAATAGTTCTCGACCGAAAGCTTCCAGTTGCAGTTTTCCGGAATTTCAACCCACTCAAGAGGGGCAAGCGACTGAACGTGAGGCACGAATTCGGCAATTTCCCTGCGCACGCCGGGATACCAGTCATCCATGGGCGCGGCGTCGTCGTCCAGATTGATGAAGAGATAGCCGAGAAAATCCTCCAGCCGCACCTCTGTCAGACAAATCTGCGAGACATCCAGCCCGGGCACCTTGGCAACATTCGGGCCTGCTTTCAGCTGTCCCGTCAGATCATAGGCCCACTGATGGTACGGGCATACCAGCAGCCGCGCGGTGCCGGTGCCGTCAACCAGCTCGTGGGCGCGGTGCTGGCAGACATTGTAGAAGGCGCGGATCTGGTCATCGCGGCCGCGCACGCAAAACAGGCTCTGCCCGGCGATTTCGAAGGTAAAATAGTCGCCCTTGTTCGGGATCTGCGCACGGTGACCGGCGAACTGCCATGTCTGGGACAAAAGCCCGTGGCGTTCCTGCCGGAAGATTTCCGGGTCGGTGTAATAGTGCGCTTCGAGCGCGTGAACCAGCGGAGCTGTCATTCGGGATCCTCCACATACAGGCCCAAATCATGGCGGCGGCGGTGAAAACGTTCAACACGGTCGACAATTTCATCTGAGGCCACGGCGATCACAAACGACAGCAGCGTCTCAAGCAGAGCGACAGTGGAAACGGAAGACGGAAAGAATTGCGGGGTGTCGGCGGCCAGAACGAAGCCGTGATCCGCCACGCGAACGATTGGCGAGGCTGGACTGTCGGACAATGACACAATTGTCATGCCCTGTTCCTTGGCGAGCGTGACTGCCTCGACGATTTCAACCCTGTAGGGCTTGCAGGTGATGGCGATCAGAACATCGCGATTGTCCGCCCAGGCCAGATCGTCCGTAGCTGTTGATCCGGGGCGCGGAATCGTGTGGAAATTCGCCATGCCGGTCGACGCAAGATATGTATAGTTGCGCGCGTTGGCATTGTTGACACCCACGCCAACCACGAACACCTGCCGGCTGTTCCAGATGGCCTCTGCCGCGGATTGCAACTGTGCGGCGTCGATCCGGGCAAACGTCTCCTCGACGTTGCTCAGCGCACTTTGAACGATATCGGCATAGAGCCCGCCCATACCGCCACTCTTGCGTATGTCCTGCAACCAGCGTGCGCGGTCGGGAAAATCTGCCGCGCCGCGCCGGATCGCTTCGCGAAACGGTTCGCGAAAATCGTCGTAGCCGTCAAATCCCACCTGCCGGGCCATGCGCACGACCGTATTGGGTTTGACCTTTGCGGCATCGGCGATTTCGCGCACGGTCGAGACACCCACGTCTTGCGGATTTTCCAGAATATAGCGCGCCGCCTTCTGCGCCTCCGGGGTCAGCGCTTCCCATTCGGCATTCAGGCGCGTCAGCACGGTGGATGAGACGGATGTATCATTCATGATTGACGACGGTACATATGTACGCTTAGTCTGTCGAGCGAAAATGTTACCTCTGAGCGAAGGAATCGCAGATGACACCGTCCAAGCTGCCAACTCACGCCCGCGTCGTCATCGTCGGGGGCGGTATCATGGGCGTGGGGCTCGCCTATCACCTGGGTCATGAAGGGTGGGGTGATGATACGATCCTGCTGGAAAAGGCCGAATTGACCAGCGGATCGACCTGGCATGCCGCCGGGCAGATCACGCAGTCGACATCCAGCTATGGTCTGGGCAAATGCGTGGGTTACAATATCGACCTCTATTCCGGGGCTCTGGAGGCCGAAACCGGTCAGGCGGTGACGTGGCACGGATGCGGCAGTATTCGTCTTGCCTATTCCGAGGACGAACTGGACTGGCTGCACCAGACCACCTCGGTCGGTCGCGCTCTGGGGTTCGAGATGGATCTGCTGGGCCCTGAAGAAATCGCGCGTCTGCACCCGTTCTACAACCTGGACGGGGTGCGCGCGGGCCTTCATACCCCCAATGACGGTCATGTCGATCCCACCAACGTCACCATGGCTCTGGCGGCCGGGGCGCGGGCCAAGGGTGTCAGGATCGTGCGCCGGTGCCGGACCACGAACATCACACAGGCCGAGACCGGCGAATGGGTGGTGGAGACTGAGCAGGGCACGATCCGCTGCGAACATGTGGTCAATGCCGGGGGCACCTATGCGCGTCAGATGGGCGAATGGTCGGGCCTGCAACTGCCCATGACCTCGATGACGCACCACTACCTGGTCACCGAACCGGTGCCGGAATTTCAGGATCTCGACACCGAATTGCCGGTCATCCGCGATGATGCGCGCGTCTCGGGCTATATCCGGATGGAGCAAAAGCGCGGGCTGATCGGTATCTACGAAAAGTCCGATCCCAACACGGTCTGGGAAGACCACTGCCCCTGGGAGGCCGAGAACGAGCTTTTCGACGCCGATTACGACCGCATAATGCCCTGGCTTGAGGCCGCGCTGGACCGGATGCCGGTGCTGGCGAACCGCGGGATCACGCGCGAGGTGCACGGCGCGATCAGCCACCCGCCGGACGGCAATCCGATGATCGGTCCGGCGCCCGGCGTGCGGAACTACTGGTGCTGTTGCGGGACGCAGATCGGCATCGGCTGGGGGCCGGGCCTGACGCGGGAGCTGGCGCGCTGGATGGTGCACGGCTCGGCCGATATCTCGATGCGCGAATACGATCCGCGCCGGTTCGGCGGGTATGCCCAAAAGGACTGGCAGGTGACGAAGGCGCACGAGGATTACTGCCTGCGCCACGAGATTCCGTTTCCGCATTTCAACCGGCTGGCAGGGCGGCCGATCAAGCCGTCGCCGCTTTATGACCGGCTGAAGGAGAAGGGCGCGGTCTACGAGGAAGTCTACGGCCACGAGCGCCCGCGCTGGTTTGCGCGGAACGGCGTCGCGCAGCACGACCATTACTCGTTCAAGCGAAATCCCGTGCACGACATGGTCGGTCTTGAATGCAAGGCGGTGCGCGACAGCGTCGGGATCATGGATATCTCGGCCTTCACGAAGGTCGAGGTCGCGGGACCGGGTGCCGAGGCTTTTCTCGACCGGCTGGTTGCCAACCGCCTGCCGAAAAAGCTCGGCGGTATCGCGCTGACGCATCTGCTGAACCGGCGCGGCCGGATCGAGATCGAGCTGACCGTGGTGCGGCTGGCCGAGGATCGGTTCTATCTGGTCTGCGCGGCGTTCTTCGAGCAGCGGCTGCTCGATCATCTTTCGTCGCACCGAAACGGCGCGGATCTGGAGGTCATCCTGCGCTCGAACGACTGGGCGGCACTTGCGCTGAACGGACCGCGGTCCCGTGACGTGCTGGCGGCCTGCACCGACGCCGATCTGTCCAATGCTGGGTTCCGCTGGCTGACCGCGCAGGAGATCGAGGTCGCGGGTCAAAGCCTTTGGGCCTTCCGGATGTCCTATGCCGGGGAACTGGGCTGGGAGTTTCACATTCCGCGCGAAAGCGCGCTGGCCGTCTACGACGCGCTGTGGGCCGCGGGCGAGGCGCACGGCATCGTCGATTACGGGTCCTTCGCGATGAATGCCATGCGCATGGAGAAGGGCTTCAAGGGTGCGGGCGAGCTGACCAATGAGGTCACATTGCCGGAAGCCGACGTGATGCGCTTCGTCAAGCTCGACAAGGAGTTCCTTGGCAAGGCGGAGACCGAGGTCAGCGCCAAGGCCAACGGGACGATGCCGTGGGTCTGCGCCTATCTCGAGATCGAGCCAGATGGCGAGGTCGATGGCCACGGCGGCGAGGCGGTTCTGGTCGACGGCAAAGTCGTCGGTTCGACAGCCTCTGTCGCGTACGGACATACCTACGGGAAGGTTCTGGCGTTTGCTTACGTCAAGCCGCACGCCAATGTGCCGGGGCGCGAGGTCGAGGTCGTGGTCGCGGGTCAGCCTCGGCCCGGGCGCATTCTGGGCGATGCGGTCTATGACCCGGAAAGCAGATTGCCCAGGACAGACGCATGACCGAGATCCCGAAGACGATGCAGGCCGTGGTGCTGATGCGCCATGGCGGTTTGGACGCGCTCGAGGTGCACGAGGACTGGCCGGTGCCGGTGCCGTCCGGGCAGGAGATCCTGATCAGGGTCGGCGCCTGCGGGCTGAACAACACCGACGTGAACACCCGGTCGGGCTGGTACTCGAAAGCGGTGCGGGATGCGACCACGGGAGATGCCTATTCCGAGGTCGACGACGCCGATCCGACATGGGGCGGCTCGGGGATTTCCCTGCCGCGCATTCAGGGGGCCGACGCGGTGGGCCGGGTGGTGGCCTGCGGGCCGCAGGCGGATCAGGCGCTGATCGGCAAGCGCGTGATGATCGATGGCTGGCAGCGCGACTGGTCTGATCCGATGAACATGAACAAGGCGGGGTATTTTGGCAGCGAATGCGATGGTGGCTTCGCGCAGTACACCAAGACCGATCAGCGCAACGCGACGGTGATCGAGTCCGATCTGAGCGATGCCGAGCTGGCGACTTTCCCGTGTTCCTATACCACGGCTGAGGGGATGCTGACGCGCGCCAATGTCGGCCCGGAGGATGTGGTCCTGGCGACCGGGGCCTCCGGCGGTGTCGGATCTGCGGTCATCCAGCTTGCCAAGCGGCGCGGTGCGACGGTCGTCGGGCTCGCGTCGGAGGCCAAGCATGCCACGCTGGCGCCGCTCGGCGCCGATGCCCTGCTGGGTCGCGCGCCCGAGGATCTGCCGGCAGCGCTGGATGCCGCAATCGGCCGACCGGATGTCACGGTCGTCGCCGATATCGTCGGTGGCGATTACTTCCCGACATTGATCGAAGCGATTGCGCGGGGCGGGCACTACACGTGCTCGGGCGCGATCGCCGGACCGATTGTCGAGCTCGATCTGCGAACTTTCTATCTGAATGACCTGACCTTCCACGGCTCGACCATCACGCCTCACCGGATCTTCGAGAATATGGTCAGCTACGTGGCGGCGGGGGAGATCCGCCCGCTCGTTGCCGCGACCTATCCGCTGGCCGAGTTCCACGCAGCGCAGACGGCGTTCATCGAGAAGAACCACGTCGGCAACATCGTGGTCGTGCCGTGAACCATCCGGTGTTCGCAGAGCTGATCGAAGCTGCGCGTCAGGCCCACATGCGCCTGCCGGCGCTTTCGGCGTTCTGCGATTTTCCGGACGATCTGACGGAGGAGCCGGTCGTCCAGCGCCATTTTCCGTGCGCGCGGCTGATGGAGGCCGATCCGGTCCTGCGCGACGCGGGCATGGACCCTCTGGCAAAGGCGTTTCTCGCGGGCAGCCCGCACGCCCATTGGCGCGAGACCTATGCCGGGACGGATATCGGTCAGGACTTCATGGACCGGTTCGGCTGCTACTGTCTGATCGGGCCGGGCGGCGCCTATCGCAGTGACCAGATGTTGGGTTTCGTTGTCTACATGCCGGCGCGGCTCTGGTATCCGTGGCACCATCATCCGGCCGAGGAACTCTACACCGTTCTGCACGGTGAGGCCGAGTTCTTGCGTGAGGGCAAGCCATCGGAGACACTGCGCGCCGGTGAAAGCTCGTTTCACGCCTCGAACCAGTCGCACGCGATGGAGACCCACGACCATCCGGTCATCGCCTATGTCGTCTGGCGCAATCATTTCGAGACCGATCCGGTCCTGACCGAACGGCACGTCGCGGCGCAATGAAGATCACGCAGATCCGGGTCTACAAGACATCGCTTCCTTATGTCGGCGGAGCATATGTCTGGGGTGCAGGTAATGCGATCGAGACGGCGATCGCCTCGGTGGTGGTCATGGACACGGATGCGGGGCTGACCGGGTGTGGAGAATTCACGCCCTGTGGTGAGAACTACATGGTTGCCCATTCGGAAGGCGTCGAGGCGCTGGCCCGGCTGGTGGCGCCAAAGCTGATCGGCGAGGACCCGCGTCAGGTCGCACGGATCGAGCGTTTGCTGGATGCGCTGGTGCAGGGACACGGATACGCCAAGGCTCCTTTCGATGCGGCCTGCTGGGATCTGCTCGGGCAGGCCACTGATCAGCCGGTCTGGATGCTGCTGGGCGGCAGGCTGACTGACGGGGCGCCGATGTACCGGGTCGCGCCGCAGAAGCCGACGGACGAAACGATCGTCGAGATGGATGGCTATCGAGAGCAGGGATACCGGCAATTCCAGATCAAGGTCGGGGGTGACTGGGCGGGCGACATCGACCGGATACGCGCGACTATTCCGCTGCTGAAGCGTGGCGAGAAGGCCATGGCCGACGCCAATCAGGGCTGGCGCGTGGATGACGCGATCCGGGTCGCACGGGCAACGAAGGATCTGGATTACATTTTCGAGCAGCCCTGCCGGACCTACGAGGAGTGCCAGCAGGTCCGGCGCAAGACCGATCTGCCGATGAAGCTGGACGAATGCGTCACCGGCATCGATGCGGCACAACGGATCGTGGCGGATCGCGGGGCTGAGATCTGCTGTCTCAAGATCTCGAACCTCGGTGGGTTGTCGAAAGCCCGGCGGGTCAGGGACTATCTGGTGGACAACCGCATTCCCGTGGTGGCCGAGGACACCTGGGGCGGTGAGATCGCGTCTGCCACACTCGCCCACTTCGCCGCGTCGACGCCGCCCGAATACCTGCAGAACACGACGGATTTGATGAACTACAACACGCGGTCAACGGGCATTGGCGGGCCGGAGGCGCGAGACGGCAGACTGTACGCCACCGATGCGCCCGGGCTGGGGGTCGTGCCGGATCTCGACAGCTTGGGTGATCCGGTCGCTGAATACGGGATGTCGGCATGAAGATCGCGCGCATCATTGTTTTTCACGTCGATCTGCCGCTGGAATATCCCTACTGGTTGTCCGGTGGGCGGCTGAAATTCGAGGTTCTTGACGCGACCATCGTCAAGGTCGAGACGGATGCGGGTCTGACCGGTTGGGGCGAGGGCACGCCCTGGGGCCACACCTATGTGCCAGCGCATGGGCCGGGAATCCGGGCGGGTATCGAGACGATGGCGCCGTTCGTGATGGGTCTCGATCCGCGCAAGGTTCTGGACGTGGAACGGGCGATGGATCTGGCGCTTCCGGGGCATCTCTATGCGAAAAGTCCGATTGACATGGCGTGCTGGGATATCGCCGGGCAGGCCGCCGGAATGCCGATTGCCGACCTTATGGGCGGTGGCTCGCGCACGCCGCGCCCGATTGCGTCCTCGGTCGGGGCGAAGACCGTCGAGGAGACCCGCGAAGTGATCGAGCGCTATCGCTCACGCGGATACGTCGCGCATTCGGTGAAGATCGGCGGCGACGTCGAACGCGATATCGCGCGCGTGCGCGATGTCGAAAGCATCCGCCGGCCCGGCGAGATCGTGCTCTACGATGTCAACCGCGGCTGGACACGGCAGCAGGCGCTGCGGGTGATGAGTGCCTGCGAGGATCTGAACGTGATGTTCGAGCAGCCCTGCGAGACGCTGGATGATATCGCCGCGATTTCCGGGAAACATGCAGCGCCGGTCTCGGTCGACGAGACGCTCGTGACCCTGCAGGACGCGGCCCGGATCGCGCGGGACGGTCTGGCGGAGATCTTCGGGATCAAGCTGAACCGCGTCGGCGGGCTGACCAAGGCCGCGCGGATGCGGGACATCGCCCTGGCGCACGGCATCGACATGTTCGTCATGGCGACCGGCGGCTCGGTGCTGGCGGACACCGAGGCGCTGCATCTGGCGGCGTCGATCCCGGACGCGAACTGCCATGCCGTCTGGGCCTGTCAGGACATGCTGACGCTGGACATCGCCGGCGGCCGCGGGCCACGTAATGCTGACGGGCATCTGCATCTTCCGGAAGCGCCCGGCCTTGGTGTCGCGCCGGACGAGGATGCGCTGGGCGCTCCGGTCGCCGTGTATGAGGCGTAGGCGATGAAGATAACGCGCCTCACGATCTGGCTTGTGCCGCTGACCAGCCATCAGACCTATTACATGGCTGACGGGAAGGCCTGCGCGACCGTGGACACGGTGGTCTTGCGGATCGAAACCGACTCAGGACTGCAGGGCTGGGGCGAGGTCTGTCCGATCCCGCACTACCTTCCGGCCTATGCCGGTGGCGTTGCTCCGGCTGTCGAAGAGATGGCGCCCGTACTGCTCGGTGCCGATCCTGTCGGGCCGGAGGCATTGATGACTCGCCTCGACCGGCATTTGCAGGGGCATGTCTACGCCAAGTCGGCAATCGACATCGCGCTCTGGGATCTCACCGGAAAGGCCGCTGGTTTGCCGGTTCACGCGCTGGTCGGTGGCCAGCAGGCCGAGGCGATGCCCACCTACCATTCGATCACATGCATCGATCCGGACGAGATGGCGCGGATTGCAAGCTGTGCCTTCCAGCAGGGTATCCGGCAGTTTCAGGCCAAGCTGGGTGCGGATGATGACTGGCAGGCCGATGCTGAGCGATTGCGCGCGGTGCGTGCGGCCGTGGGCGATGGCCCGATCGTCTACGGTGACTGGAACTGCGGATCGACCCGGTTGGAGGCCACCCGTACCGGGCGGGCGGTGATGGACCTGGACGTGATGCTGGAGCAGCCGTGCGCGCGGCTGGACGATTGCGCCGCGGTGCGTTCTGCCACCGGTCTGGCAATGAAGATCGACGAGAACGCGCACGACACGGAGTCTTTGCTCTATGCGCACAAGCTGGGTTGCATGGATGCCGTGGCGCTGAAACTCTCGAAGTTCGGCGGGCTGAGCGCGCTGCGCCGGGCGCGGGATCTGTGCCTGTACCTGGGCACGAAGATGTGCATCGAATGCACCTGGGGGTCTGACGTCTCGACCGCGGCGGCGCTGCATCTGGGTGCGGCGACCGATCCGAAAATGCTGATGAATGTCTGCGATCTGTCCGGTTATGTGCATCCGCGGCTGGACCCGGCTGCACCGGTGCGCAAGGATGGCATGATCGCGCCGCCGCAGGGCCCGGGGCTTGGCGTGACGCCGGATCCGGATGTGTTGGGCACGCCCGTCGCCGTCTTCGACTAGGAGGAATGCCATGAACCGTACGCATAGCCAGCAGGAGTGGTTCGACCGCGCGGCCGAGGTATTGCCCGCCGCAGGGTTCGGCAACTTCGATGCCGAGATGATCATCCGCAAAGGCCACGGCAGCCGCGTGATCGACATGGATGGGCGCGAATATGTCGACCTTTTGATTGGCTCGGGTCCGATGCTTCTTGGGCACGGGCACCCGGAAGTGATGGAGGCCGTGCTGGAGCAGATGCCCAAGGGCATGACGTTCTTTGCTAACAATTCCGAAGGCATCGCGCTGGCCGAGGATATCCGCGACAGCGTCGCCTGTGGCGAGCAGGTCCGTTACGTGACCTCGGGCGGCGAGGCCGACATGTACGCGATCCGGCTGGCCCGGGCCTATACCGGGCGCGACAAGGTGCTGAAGTTCGAGGGCGGCTATCACGGCATGAGTGCCGAGGCGCAGATGAGCCTGGCACCGACCCGGCAGGTTAACTTTCCGCAGGCCGTGCCCGACAGCGCTGGCATTCCAGAAGGCGTGCGCGAGCAGATGCTGATCGCTCCGTTCAACGATGTGGAATATCTCGACTCGATTCTGGCCGAGCATGGCACCGAGATCGCCTGCATCATCGTCGAGCCGCTGCAGCGGATCATTCGGCCCGAGGAGGGCTTCCTTGCCGACTTGCGCGAGAAAGCGACCGCACACGGCATCGTTCTGATTTTCGATGAGATCGTGACGGGGTACCGGCTCGCCTATGGCGGCGCGCAGGAGGCTTACGGCGTGACGCCGGATGTCTGCACGCTGGGCAAGATCGTCGGGGGCGGCTTTCCGCTGGCCGCGATTGCCGGGCGGGCCGACATCATGGCGCATTTCGACAAGGCGCGGGTCGGGCAGGACAAGTGGCTGATGCAGCTCGGCACATTGTCGGGCAATCCCATTGCCTCGGTCGCGGGGCGCAAGACCATGGAAGTGCTGCGCCGCGATGGCCAGTACGACAGGCTGCGGGCGAACGGGCAAAAGCTGATGGATCAGGCCTCTGGCGCGCTGGCGGCCGAGGGGATCGCGCATCAGGTCAGCGGTGATCCGACGCTGTTCGAAATCGTGTTCACCGACCAGCCCGTGCGGAACTATCGCGACTACATGACCGGCTCAACACCGAAGGCCGCGGTGTTCAACAGGGTTCTGCGGGAGCACGGGCTCTTCAAATCGGCGGGCAAGACCTATCCCTCTATCGCGCTGACCGATGAGGATTTCGAGATCACGGCGGCGGCCTATCCGGCAGCGGCCAAGGCGGTTGCCGAGATGGGTGAAACTGCCTGATCCGGATCAGCCGAAAACCGCATAGATCAGCCGGGCGATGCTGCTCTCCAGCGGGAAGGACAGCATCCCCATGACTCCGTATCCCAGCAGCGGCGGCAGCACGTAGAACCGCGTCATGTAGAAAAACCACGCGACGAACAGCGGCACGATGGGCGCGACGAGAAAACCGGGCGTGAGCGGCGCGAACACGCGAAGGATCGGATCGGTCACTCGCACGATGATCCGCATAAAACCCCAGTTGCTGTCCACGGGCAGGAACAGCGACAGCGCGGCGCGTCCGATCAGCGTCCACATGATCGCGCCGAGCAGGTAGTCGACGGCAAGCAGCCAGAGTGGAATGGCCCCGGTCATCTCGGATTTCCCGGGCGGTGCGATCCGCCCGCGAAGGTCCTAGTGGTTCGCGGCGAGGATGGTCCGGCCCGAAGGCTTGCGGACCTCGTCGACCATGGCCTGGGTTTCCTCGTCTGGCGCCGGTGTCATCAGGCTGACCACGACCATGGCGACCAGCGAGACGGGCATTCCGATGATGCCGAAGCGCAGGCCGTCGAGCCCGTACCAAGGCTCCATGCCGTTCTGGATCGCGTAGAGGTAGATCGAGCCAGCCGCGAAGCCGAAGACCATGCCCGCGATCGCGCCCTGCCGGTTCGCCCGCTTCCACCAGACCCCAAGGACCAGCGGGAAGAAAAGGCCGGAGCAGGCGAAACAGAAGGCCCAGGCGACCGCGCCCAGGATCCCCGTCAACTGGAGCGACGCGACGGCCGCACCCGCGGCCCCGATCACGATCAGCAGGATCCGGGCGACGATCAGCCTGCGCTTGGTGTCGGCCTTCGGGTCGACGATCTTGTAGTAGAGATCGTGGCTGATCGCGTTGGCGATGGCTAGCAGAAGGCCATCGGCCGTCGACATCGCGGCGGCCATGCCACCCGCTGCCACGAGGCCGGAGATCACGTAAGGCAGACCCGCGATTTCCGGCGTAGCCAACACGACGATCCCCGAGCGCATGAAGAACTCGTTGATCTGAAGGATACCGTCGCCGTTGGAGTCCGAGACCTTGAGGAAGTTTACCTCGGACCATCTCTGGATCCAGTCGAGCGCCATCACGTCGTCGATCGCCTTGCCGATGATCGCAGTCGGCAGTTCGGGATCGAGAAGCTGGAGTTTCGTCAGCGTCGCCAGCGCGGGTGCCGTGAAGTAGAGCAGGAAGATGAACAGAAGCGACCACGCCACGGACTGGCGCGCCTCGCGCACCGAAGGCGTGGTGAAGTAGCGCATCAGGATGTGCGGTAACGAGGCCGTGCCCGCCATCATGCAGAGCGCGAGGGTGAAGAACTTCCAGCTCTCGAGGCTGCCGTCCTCGCCCGGCACGTTGTGGGCCGAGGTGAGTGCTTTCAGCCCCGCGAAGGTCTCGGTCGGGGCGGTGCCGACGCCGAGCGTTACCTCGAGCTCGGCGATCCTCTGAACCGCATCGCCATAGGAGAAATGCGGGATCAGGCCGAAGCCCTGCACGTTTGACATCCAGATCACCGGCACGAGATAGGCGATGATCAGAACGATATACTGTGCGACCTGGGTCCACGTGACGGCGCGCATTCCGCCGAGCATCGAGCAGATTAGGATGCCGAGCAGGCCGAACCAGACGCCGAGCTCGAACGGAATGTTCAGGGCGCGAGCTGCGATGGTGCCCGTCGCGTTGATCTGTGCGGTCACGTAGGTGAATGAGGCGACGGCGAGGATTACGACGGCGCAGAACCGGGCGAGGTTGCCGCCGTAGCGCGTGCCGATGAAATCCGGAACTGTGTAGCAGCCGAACTTCCGCAGGTAGGGCGCCATCAGTGAGTTGACCAGCACGTAGCCGCCGGTCCAGCCGACGACAAAGCCCAGATAGCCGTGACCGCCGAAATATATGCCGCCGGCGAGAGCGACAAACGAGGCACCCGACATCCAGTCGGCTGCCGTCGCCATGCCGTTGAAGACCGGCGGGACCTGCCGTCCGGCCAGATAGTAGGCATCTACCTGCGTCGTGCGGCTGATCCAGCCGATGGCCGCGTAGATGCAGATCGTGAACACGACGAATAGGATGCCGATGGTCTGCGCGTCGACGCCGAGTTGCTCGAGCACCGCCATGACGGCGATGAAGACAAGGAACCCGCCGGTATAGAGCCCGTAGATCTTGGGTAGGTTGTCGATGAAATCTCCCTTGAACATCGCGCCGCCCCTTACTCGTCCATTCCGAATTCTTCATCGATCGCGTCCTGCCGCGCGTTCTGGAAGAAGATCAGCACGACAAAGACGATCAGCGAGCCCTGCACGGCGAGGTAGTAGCCGAGCGGAAAGCCGATGAAGGTGTACTGGTTCAGCGTCGCCGCGAAGATGTGCACGACGAAGGCGAAAATGGCCCAGACCGCGAGCACGAAGAGCGTCAGGTTACGGGTTTTCCGCCAGTGCGCTGCATCGGCTTCGGGATTGAGTCCGGGCATGGTGCACCTCTTTGATCGAACTGTCCGGATACGTGCACGGGCGGGCTCCCGCACACGGTTAAGACGTGAGTTATGCGGACACGGGTCGGCGAGTCCAGACTTCAATTGGCCGCTTGCGAGTCCGGCAGGGCTGCGCCAAAGCTGGTGCATGTTTTCATTTCTTCGAGATTTCTTTGGCGGCGTGCAGAAAGCGGCGTTGCAGGATGCGATCGACACCGAAGATGCGATGATCGATTTCATTGCGACCCGCGCGGCGCATGTGTGTCAGACGGCGCTGTACGGCTATCTGCAGAAACGGATGGGGACGCGCAGCCGGGAGATCTTTCAGGACCCGATGTTCGCAGAACCGCTTGCCGTGGCGCGTGAGGCGATGCTTGTGCATTGCCTGTCGGACCTCACCATCTTTGCGGTCGCCGAAACGGCGGCAGACAGCGGTTTGCACGCTGCGGGACTGACAGATCGTGCCGAGGCTTGGTTTCGGCAAGCCTACCGGAATATCCAGCCGGAGATCGGCGACGGCGATCTGTCCGTCGCCGCGCACAGGTTACGGGAACGCGCCGCGCGGACCAATTGGCAGGCGGCGGCGGAGCGTGAAGGCGCTTTCACCGCGAGCCCGCAGGGGTTGGTGGACTGCGCGCCGGTGATCGACGATCTGAAGGAACTCGACGCGGATATTGTGCGCAACTCGGTGCGCTTCCGGTGGACCGATGTGCGCCGCCAGTTCCGGGAGCGGGTCGACCGCGCGGCGTTTTGCGTGACGGGATGAGAACTAAGGCGCCTTCGGTAGCGACTGCAGGATCAGCGTGGCGACATCCTCGGCCCAGGCATCGTAGACGGGCGGGCCGGGGTGAAAACCGTCTGGCGCCATGGCTGAAACGTCGAGATCGAAGACAAGCGGCAGCGTGACGATGCCCGGGTCATCGGCGAGTAATTTGAAGAGTTCCCGTTCATGTGCCACCGCCTGTTGCCCGAGATACCAGCGCAGCGGCTGCGGCAACGCCGGGAAACGGCCCATCGGCGGGAATCCGTTGACGATGATGAGCTTTGGCCGTTGGTTCTGGCGGATGTGGTCGAGCAGGTCGCGATAGAGCTGCAACCAGTTGTTCAGGCCGGTCTCGGTCGTCACGTCATTGACGCCGAGCGAGAGGACGACGACATCGAACTGGCTGTCGCTGAGAGCTGCCAGGGCGTCGTGTCCGTCGCGGGTTGTCCAGCCGGTCATTCCCACGACTTTCCACGTCACCGTGTACTCGGTCCTAAGCCGCTCCGTGAGCCGTCCGGCAAGTGCCTCGTCCTGCGATGCCGCGCCGACGCCGGCGATCGAGGAATCGCCGAGCAGAAGGATCGAGAGCGGCGGCCCCTGTCCGATCTGACCGTCTCGCGCGCCTGCGGCTTCGGGCAATCTCAGGATGTCGCGACGCACCCGCGCGCCCTGCCAGAGCAGGGCAGGCCCGAGGAGAATACGGATCGCGGCGAGGCTCATCGTTCTAGTGAAAGCGCGACGACGCGCCCGTCAATTGCGCAGTCTCCATGACGTTGCGTTCGCTGCGGGCTTGCTGTTTGCCGTCATGTCCTATCTGCCGGGACGAGACATATCGCTTCGACGGGAGAAACAAACGCGTGCGGGCGGCTGGACTGATCAGGTGGGCCATAGCTCTTTTGGGCATCGGAGCGGTCGTCATTGGGCTGCTTCGCCTGGAAGCACCCTATGCCGGGTTGATCTCTGCCGAGGTTGAACTGGACGGCACGCCGGTTTCTGTTCTGGCGCCGGGCGGGTCAGGCGCCGCACCCGCCGTCGTCATCGCGCACGGTTTCGCCGGTTCGCGCCAGTTGATGGAGCCGTTTGCGGTCACGCTGGCACGCAATGGCTATGTCGCGATCAGCTTCGATTTCCGCGGTCACGGGCGCAACCGGCTGCCGCTGGCGGGTGATGTGACAACCGAGGACGGCGCGACGGCAGCGTTGCTGGATGAGTTGCGCCGGATCATCGCCTTCGCCCGGTCTCATCCGCGCGCGACAGGCGAGGTCGCGGTCCTCGGCCATTCGATGGCTTCGGACATAATCGTGCGGGCCGCGGTCGAAGACCCGGAGATCGCGGCGACCGTGGCGGTGTCGATGTTCACGCGCGAGGTGACGCCTGAGGCACCGCAGAACCTGCTGATCATCGTCGGCGAGTACGAGAATTTCCTTGCCGCAGAAGCGTTGAAAGTGGTCGAGATGTCGGCGCGGACCGAGGTCTCGGAGGCCGTTACCTATGGCAGTTTCGAAGATGGATCGGCACGGCGTGCCGTGCTCGCCGATGGGACCGAGCATGTCACGGTGCTCTACAGTCAGGAAGGGCTCGGCGAGGCCGTGCGCTGGCTCGATCATGTGTTCGACCGCGAGAGCCCCGGTTTCGTGGAAGCGCGCGGGATCTGGTTCGGTGTGCTGATTGCGGGCGTAATCTCGCTGATCTGGGCGGGTGCAAAGCTTCTCCCACGCTTCAGTCTGAACGCGCCTGAACTGTCCAACAGGCACTTCCTGCTGCTTTGCGGAGTGCCGGCCATAGTCACGCCGCTGGTGCTCTGGCCGTTGCCGACGGGATTTCTGCCGGTACTGGTGGCGGATTATCTGGCACTGCACTTCGCGCTGTTCGGGGCGCTGACTTTCGCAGGGCTGCTCGCTTTCAGGGCTGTCCGGCTGGGAGCGTTCACCACCCGGTTGGCACTGTCCGTCCTTGCCGCCAGCGCTGTCGCTGTCTTTGCCATCGCGCTGCCGATCGATGCGTACATTGCATCGTTCATGCCGGGTCCGGATCGGATCACGCTGATCGCGGTTCTGGCGGTGGGGACGCTGAGCTATACCTGCGCCGATGAGGTGCTGACCGGGCGGCCCGGAGCGCGCTGGTGGTGGTATCCGGTGAGCAAGCTCAGCATTCTCGTCTCGCTGGCGATCGCCGTGGCGCTGGATCTGGAGTCGCTGTTCTTCCTGATCATCATCCTGCCGGTGATCGTGCTGTTCTTCATTCTGTACGGGCTGTTCAGCCGGTGGATGTCCCGCGCGACGCAGGCGCCCATGGTGCCGGGTGTCGCATTGGGCCTCGCCTTCGCCTGGGCTCTGGGTGTGACCTTCCCGCTGTTGCAGAGCTGAGGTCGACCCGAAGGCTCAATGCGGCATCAGGAAGTTGCCGCGCAGGAGTGCGATGGGACGCTCGCGGGTGTCCTGCCAGGCTTCGACGTGCAGGTTGGCGACGCGACGCCCGACCTTCTGGACATGCGCGCGGGCATAGGTTTCGCGCGGGCGGCCGGAGCGCAGGTAATCGATGGTGATGTCGATGGTCTTCGGGACCGGCGGGAAGGTTCCTGCGAACAGCGCGTCCGCCTCCTCGCCGCCGCCTTCCATGATCGTCCATGCACGGTCCCAGGCGAGCTGGGTGATCGCCGTGATCTCGAGGAATGCGCCGGTCACGCCGCCGTGGATCGCAGGCAGAAACGGGTTGCCAACGAGCATTTCGCGATAGGGCAGCCTAGCGGTGAGCTCGTCGCCCAGCCGGTCGAAGACAACGCCGAGGAAACCGTTATAGGGCACGGCTTCCGCGAGTGCCTTGAGAACGGCGTCGCGTTCGGCCTCGCGGCGGGCGAGCGCATCGGACTTGCTCATTCGCCGTCCTCCTTGGGGCGCTCGATGATGAAGGTGCCCGTTGCAGTTGCGATGGGATCGTCGGCATCGGTGTGAAAAGCGACGGCGCGTGCGAACCCGACCGAGCGGGTCATTCGGTAGCATTCGGCCTTGGCGAAGACCGTCTCGCCCTTGGTGGCCGGGCGCATGTAGTCGATGCGCAGGTCGAGCGTGGCGGTCGCGCGGATCTTCTGAGGCCACGACATGATTGCCGACCCGCAGGCCGTGTCGAGCAGGACGGTCATGACGCCGCCGTGCAGGACGCCGGTCTCGGGATCGCCGACGATCGCTTCGCTCCAGGGGATCGACAGCTTCGATGCGCCGTTCTTCGACCAGTGCAGTTTCATGCCGATGGCATTGCCGTGCGGCATCGCCGTCATAACCACGCCGTCATCGTCATCGGGCGCATCGCGCAGGTTGATCGAGACCAGGTCCGAAGTCTCATCGTTGCTCATCGAAAGCTCCTTCTTCGGGTCCCGTCCATAGCGCCGAATTGCGCGTCGCGTCATCACAGGAATTTAGTTGACGTGCACGTAACGTTTGGCTTGACGTGAACGTAAGCTCTGCCCATATTCGAACCACACAAGGAAACGCGAATCGATCACCCGGAGGGCTTCGCGATGACCGAGACAATCTATTCCATCGGCGAGATGTGCGCCGAATTCGACGTCACCCCACGCACGCTGCGGTTCTATGAGTACAAGGAACTGCTCAGTCCGATCCGCGAGGGGCAAAAACGTCTGTTCACCAACAAGTGCCGCGGTCGGCTGAAGCTGATCCTGCGCGGAAAGCGGTTCGGCTTCTCGCTGGACGAGATCAAGGATCTGCTCGATCTCTACGGCATGGGCGACGGCCAGGTCACGCAGCTTTCGGCGACGCTCGAAGCGGCCGAGAAGCACTATGCCGACCTGATCGACCAGCGCGACGAACTGGATGCGGCGATCGCCGAGATGGAGGATCAGATGCTCCTCGTCCGGCAGATGCTCGACGCGAAAAGCGCCAGCAAGGCCGCCGAATAAACCTTCACTGACAATCAGTCCTTCCCGAACCCAAGCCGGAGACCGACATGGGCATGTTCCAGCCACCCCTGCGCGACTTCAAGTTCGTGCTGCACGAGACCCTGAAGATCCAGGATGAAACCGCCATCAGCGGTTACGAGGAAATGACCGACGATTTCACCGGCGCTGTCCTCGACGAGGCCGGAAAGATCGCGCGGGACGTGCTCGAGCCGCTGAATGCGGTCGGCGATCAGGAAGGCTGCCGCCTCGAGAACGGCGTCGTCTACACGCCGAAAGGCTTCAAGGAAGCCTGGGATCTGCTGGTCGAGGGCGGCTGGCCGTCGATGGAGTGCGACGAGGCTTACGGCGGGCAGAACATGCCGTCGGTTCTGAACCTCGCCGTGGGTACGATGCAGTCCAGCGCCAACATGGGCTTCATGATGTATTCCGGCCTGACGCACGGGGCGTACTCGGCGCTGCATCACTCCGGTACCGATGAGCAGAAGCAGAAGTATCTGCCCAAGCTGGTCTCGGGCGAATGGACCGGCACGATGAACCTGACCGAGCCGCATTGCGGCACCGATCTGGGCCTGCTGCGCACCAAGGCTGTGCCGAACGGCGACGGTTACAAGATCAGCGGCCAGAAGATCTTCATCTCGGCCGGTGAGCATGACATGGCCGAGAATATCATCCACCTCGTTCTGGCACGGTTGCCCGATGCCCCGGAAGGCGTGAAAGGCATCAGCCTGTTCGTCGTGCCGAAGTTCCTGGTGAACGATGACGGCTCGCTCGGCGCACGCAACGGCGTGACCTGCGGCAAGGTCGAGGAAAAGATGGGCATCCACGGGAACTCGACCTGTGTGATGAACTACGACGACGCGCAGGGCTGGCTGATCGGCGAGGAGCACAAGGGCCTGCGGTCGATGTTCGTCATGATGAACGAGGCACGCCAACTCGTCGGCATGCAGGGTCTGGGACAGGCGCTCGCCGCGTACCAGTCCTCGGCGGCCTATGCCAAGGACCGGCTGCAGGGACGCGCGGTGACCGGGACCGAAAACCCGGACGGTCCGGCCGACCCGCTGATCGTCCACCCGGACGTGCGCCGGATGCTAATGGAGCAGAAGAGCTTCGTCGAAGGCGGCATCGGCTTCCTGTCCTGGGTTGCGATCCTGCTGGATGCGACGAAGCGCCATGAAGATCCCGAGATGCGCAAGAAGGCCGACGGCATGGTCAGCCTGCTGACGCCGGTCCTCAAGGGCTTTCTGACCGAGGAAGGCTATCGCCTTGCCGGTCTGGGTCAGCAGATCTATGGCGGCCACGGCTATATCGAGGAATGGGGCATGTCGCAGTATGTGCGCGACGCCCGGATCGCCATGATCTACGAAGGTACGACCGGCATTCAGGCGCTCGATCTGGTGGGCCGGAAGCTGCCGCAGAACGCCGGCAAGGCGCTGCGCGACTTCTTCGAGTACACAAAGGGCTACATCAAGGACAACGAGGACGATCTGGTTCTGGCCAAGGACTTCCTCGAGCCGCTGAAGGCGGCGTCCAAGGATCTTCAGCAGGCAGCGATGTACTTCATGCAGTCGGGCATGAAGAACCCGAACAACGCCTTGGCGGGCTCGGTCGACTTCATGTACCTGTTCGGCCATGTCTGCATGGGTCTGAGCTGGGCCCGTCAGGCCAAGGCGGCGCAGGCAGCGCTGGAGGCCGGGACCGAGGACAAGGCGTTCTACGAGGCCAAGCTGATGACCGGCCGGTTCTACATGAAGCGGATGCTGCCCGAGACGAGCCTGCGCCTGGCGCGGATCGAAACCGGCGCCGATCCGGTGATGGACCTTCCGGCCGAGGCGTTCTGATCTTGGACAAGGATGGGCGAGGCGCCCATCCTACGGTTTCCGGGTGATCGCGATGCCGAAGCGTCTGCCCCTGCCCGTACGGCGCTCGATGAACCTGACGGAGGCGGCTTATGACCGGCTCCGCGCCCTGAACGACGCATACGGTCTGGGTAACAATAACTTGCTCGTGGTGTTGCTGGAGCGTCTCGATGACTATGCAGACCCCGAGCGTCTGAGAGAGGCGTTCGAGGACTTCATATCAGACTACGGGGCGCCCGAGACCGAGGCGTCACCGGACGGGAGAAAGACCGATGGCTGAATACACGCTGCATTGCTTTGCGCAGTCGGGCAACGCGTACAAGGTGGCGCTGGCGCTGGAACTGGCGGGCGCCGACTGGGAACCGGTTTATGTCGACTTCTTCAAGGGCGGCAACCGGACCGACGAGTTCAAGGCGAAGAACATCATGGCCGAGGTGCCGGTGCTCGAGCACAACGGCGCGGCGATGAGCCAGACCGGTGCGATCCTGGATTATCTGGTCGGCGAATTGGGCAAGTACGGCGCGACCGACCCGCGCGAGGCCCTGCGCTGGATTCTGTGGGACAATCACAAGCTGACGGCCAACATGGCGACGTGGAGGTTCCTGACGAACTTCGCGCCGGAAAAGATGCGCAACCCGGACGTGATCGGCTTCCTGAAGGGCCGCGCCGTCGCTGCGCTGACGACCCTGAACGCTCATCTGGATGGCCGCGACTGGATCGCCGGCGACACGATGTCGACGGCTGACCTGAGCTGCATCGGCTACATGTACTACGCCGACGAGTACGATTTCGACTGGGCCGAGGTGCCGAACGTCACTGCGTGGCGCGATCGCATCAAGGCGCTGCCCGTCTGGAAACATCCGTACGACTTGATGCCCGGGCACCCGATCCCGGCATGAGCCTGACGCCCGCATATGCCACTGGCGGATGCCAGTGCGGTGCGGTGCGCTACCGGGCGGCCCTGCCCTTGGGCCGCTCGTCGATCTGTCATTGCCGGATGTGCCAGCGCGCCGTCGGCAACGCTTTTGCTCCGCTGGTGGTAGCCAAGGATGTCGCTTGGAACGGCACGCCTGCGACCTGGGCGAGCAGCAACATAGCCGAGCGCGGGTTCTGCGCCGAATGCGGAACGCCGCTGTTCCTGCGCGATTTCGATGCTCCGGCGCGTGAATGCGAGATCATGATTGCGACGCTGGACGATCCCGAGATCGCACCGCCGCAGCACCATGTCGGGATCGAAAGCCGCATCGACTGGCTGAAGATCGCCGATGGCCTGCCGGAATACGTGACCGGCGCGAGCTCGGCTGAGCCTGCGCCCAAGATAAACTCTTATCAGGACCCGGCCGCGCTCGCGGTGAAGGAGGAGCAATGACAGACGCTTACATCTATGACGCTGTGCGGTCGCCGCGGGGCAAGGGCAAGAAGGATGGCAGCCTGCATGAAGTCACGTCGCTGAAGCTGGCCGCAGACATGCTGCTCGCTCTGGAGGAGCGCAACAACCTGCCGACCGAGCAGGTCGAGGACGTTATCCTGGGTTGCGTGACGCCGGTTGGTGAGCAGGGCACGGACATCGCGCGCTCGGCGGTGCTGTACGCCGGTTGGGACGAAAGCACGCCCGGCGTGCAGATCAACCGCTTCTGCGCCTCGGGTCTCGAGGCGGTGAACATGGCCGCGAACCAGGTCAAGGCAGGCGCAGGCGATCTCTACGTTGCCGGCGGTGTCGAGATGATGAGCCGCGTGCCGATGGGCTCGGACGGTGCTGCACTCGCGCTCGATCCGGTGCTGGCCATGAAGACCTATTTCGTGCCGCAGGGGATCAGTGCCGACATCATTGCGACCAAGTACGGGTTCAGCCGCGATGACGTTGATGCCTACGCGGTGGAGAGCCAGAAGCGCGCCAAGGCTGCCTGGGACGACAAGCGGTTCGCAAACTCGGTCGTGACCATCAAGGACCAGAATGGCATCCCGATCCTAGACCGTGACGAGCACATGCGGCCCGAGGCCGACATGCAGGCGCTGGGGGCGCTGAAAGCGAGCTTCAAGGACATGGGCGAGAAGATGCCAGGCTTCGATGCGGTCGCGATGATGCGTTATCCGCAATACGAAAAGATCGAGCACGTGCACCACGCGGGCAATTCCTCGGGGATTGTCGACGGGGCTGCGGGTGTGCTGATCGGCTCGAAGGAAGCGGGCGAGCGGCTCGGCCTGAAGCCGCGAGCACGCATTCGCCAGACCACCAAGATCGGGACCGACCCGACGATCAACCTGACAGGCCCTGTTCCCGCGACCCGCAAGATCCTGAAGGAAGCGGGCATGGAGCTGTCGGATATCGATCTGTTCGAGGTCAACGAAGCCTTTGCATCGGTGGCGCTGATGTTCCTCGAGGAATTCGGCGTCGATCACGGCAAGGTCAACATCAACGGCGGCGCCATCGCGATGGGGCACCCGCTGGGTGCGACCGGCGCGATGATCCTCGGGACGGCCCTGGACGAACTGGAGCGCAGCGGCAAGGAAACCGCGCTCGCGACGCTCTGCGTGGCTGCGGGCATGGGCACCGCAACCATCATCGAACGGGTTTGAGGGAGGCTGCAATGACCGAGATTTTCACTCTGGCCGTTGATGGCGGCGGCATCGCAACCATCACCTGGGATCTGCCCGGCGCCAGCATGAACGTATTGTCGATCGAGGGCGTGCAGCAGCTGAATGTGCTGGTCGATCAGGTTCTGGCGGACGACGCCGTGAAGGGCACGATCATCACTTCGGGCAAGCCGGACTTTGCGGCGGGCATGGACCTGAGCGTCATCGCCTCGACGAAGCAGATGGCGATCGACGCCGGCGGCGACCCGGCGAAAGGCGTGTTCGACATGGTGATGCAGCTCCACGGCGTGCTGCGCAAGATCGAGCGCGCGGGCGCCGATCCGAAGACGAACAAGGGCGGAAAACCTTTTGTCTGGGCAGCGCCGGGCACCGCGCTCGGCATCGGGCTGGAGATCGGCCTTGCCTGCCATCAGCGCATCGCAGCCGACAATGCGAAGGCAAAGATTGGCCTGCCGGAGATCCTCGTCGGCATCTTCCCGGGCGCTGGCGGCACAACGCGGCTGGTGCGGATGCTGGGTCTGATGGGGTCGGCCGAGGCGTTGCTGCAGGGCAAGACCTATGCGCCGAAGAAAGCCAAGGCGATGATGCTGATCGACAAGGTCGTGCCTGCCGAGGAACTCCAGTCTGCGGCGAAGGACTGGCTCATGAACGCGTCGGAAAAAGACGCCGTGAAACCGTGGGACGAGAAGGGCTACAAGCTGCCTGGTGGCGGCCCGTACCACCCGAAAGGTTTCGAGATGTTCCTGGGCGGCGTGGTGATGACCCACGGCAAGACGCAAGGGGCCTATCCGGCGCCGAAGGCGATGCTCTCGGCGGTCTATGAAGGCGCGATGGTGCCGTTCGACACGGCGATCAAGATCGAGGCGCGCTGGTTCACCAACGTGCTGATGAACCCGTCTTCCGAGGCGATGATCCGCTCGCTGTTCCTGAACAAGCAGGCGCTGGAGAAGGGTGCCGTGCGTCCTGCGGGCGTGCCGGACATGTCGGTCAGGAAGGTCGGCGTGCTCGGTGCCGGGATGATGGGCGCGGGCATCGCCTATGTGTCGGCCAATGCCGGCATCGAGGTGGTCTTGCTGGACCGCGACCTGGAAGCCGCGGAAAAGGGCAAGTCCTATTCGACCGATCTGCTCGACAAGGGCATCTCGCGCAAGCGTGTGACCGAGGAGATGAAAGCCGAGGTTCTCGGCCGGATCGCGACGACGACGGATTACGGCGATCTCAGCGACTGCGACCTGATCGTAGAGGCCGTTTTCGAGGATCCGGGCATCAAGAAGACGGTGACCGAGGCGACCGAGGCCGTGATCCCGGCGGATGCGATCTTCGCGTCGAATACCTCGACCCTGCCGATTACCGATCTGGCCAAGGCCAGCGTGCGGCCCGAGCAGTTCATCGGCATCCACTTCTTCTCGCCGGTCGACAAGATGCTGCTGGTCGAGATCATCAAGGGCGAACAGACCGGCGACGCAGCGGTCGCCAAGGCGCTCGACTTCGTGCGCCAGATCAGGAAGACGCCGATCGTCGTCAACGACGCCCGGTTCTTCTACGCCAACCGGTGCATCATTCCGTATATCAACGAAGGCCTGCGGATGGTCACCGAGGGCGTCGCGCCCGCGCTGGTCGAGAACGCCGCGAAGCAGATGGGGATGCCACTGGGTCCGCTGCAGTTGACGGACGAGACCTCGCTGGACCTGGGGCTGAAGATCGCCACGGCTACGAAAGCTGCCATGGGCAACGCCTACCCGGTGTCCGGTGCGGATGATCTGCTGCACGAGATGGTGGAGAAACGCGGCCGCCTGGGCAGAAAATCGCTGAGCGGCATGTATGCCTACGGCGAGGACGGCAAACGGCAGGGCCTGTGGGTCGGTCTAGGCGAGATCTGGCCGGTCGCCGACGAGCAGCCGAGCCTCGAGGACGTGCAGCACCGGCTGATGATGGCGCAGACTCTGGAAGCGGTTAAGGCGCTTGAAGAAGGCGTGCTGATGGACATTCGCGAAGGCGATGTCGGCGCCATTCTCGGCTGGGGCTTTGCGCCGTCGACCGGCGGGCCGCTGAGTTGGCTGGATATCCTCGGCGCGGGCCGTGCCAAGGAAATCTGCGATGATCTGGAAGCACGCTTCGGCGACCGGTTCAAGGCGCCTGATCTGCTTGCAGACATGGCGGCAAAGGACGAGAGCTTCTACACGAGGTTCGCCCCTGCCGAGGCTGCCTGACAAAGCATGCACTGAGACGAAGCCCGCCTAAGGAATGGCGGGCTTACCTGTCCCTCGCGAAGTCGGGCTGATCTGCAATTCGTGGCCGTCGCGTTGTCGCGCGCACCTAGTGTTCGGGTCGGGTAGCTTTGCCCAGATCCGCCGACGGCGACGTAGCTGTACCTCCAAAGGCCAGGGTTCCGACTTTGTGGACCCAAACACGCAGAGCGTGCAGCCCTGAGTTTTGAGTGGCCACGAATTGCTGACCACTCGAACGGCGCATTCGCGCCAGAAAATTCTGAATCTCAACGAGAATCATCCGACCTTGAGGTGATTCGCGGACCGGCTTCCGTGGTCCATCAAAGTGATTCGCAATACCAAACGGAAGCGAATCTGCAAACAGTGGTTGATTCCGGAAAATCGAAATATTCTCGCGTTTAGAGCGAATTTTTCACGTTCGGATCACGCTGAGATGACGCCTCTCCATGATAAAATTTCCGCATCAAGAACATTGAACGACACAGGAGTTTCCCAATGCCGAAAGATCGTGCTGAAGAAGCATATCGCGTTCGAGTCGAAGCCGCCGAGATGGCGCGTAACAGGACGCACCCAAAACACAAAGCAAACCCGGATGAAGAGCGCTACGCCGCGGCCCACTATCCGATGAGCTTCACCAAAGGCTTGAAGCATGACGCTGCGACAGGCCTCGTCGAGGACGCTTCGGATTTCGAGGCGTTCCGGTATGCGATCGACAACGGTGTCATTGAGTCCTTCACCACGCGCGTGCCGGTGCCGACACAGTTCGAAGGAAAGGACATCAAGCGCCGGAAGTGGGAGGCGCCGACCGCTGGCGTCGTCTATGATCTCGAAGGACCCGACGCACAGGCGGTCACCATGCCACCGGCGCCGGCCCTATGCAGCGACGAACTCGCCTTCGAGATGGCGGAAGTCTACGAACTTGCGCTGCTTCGCGATGTTCCGATCACCAGCTTCGATGCTGGCGGCGGTGTCAAGGAAGCGATGATCGATGCATCGATAGCGCGCCTGAATGCACTGCCCTACGTGAAGAACAAGTTTCATGAAAGCAATTGCGGCCCGGCCGGTCGCCCGCGCAAGACCGAGCAAGACAAGAAAGGCAACTGCATTCTGACCCGGCAGAACGTCTTCCGGGGTTCCAGCCCGGGCTGTGACCAGGGCCCGTACCTGTCCCAGTTCCTGTGGATTGGCAGCGATGATCAGGCTGCTCCGGTCGGTGGAAACAAGGTTGAGAACGGGTTCGTCACCTTTGGTGCTCAAGCCATTGATCAGCGTGTTCTGATCGCCCAATCGGGCGACGACCACATGCAGTCGTGGCTGGGTTGGCGCCGTGTCCAGGACGGCGTTGATGTCGGGGGACCGGGGCAGACGTTCACCAGTGGCGCGCGTCGCTTTATCTGTAGCCCACGCGATCTGGCCACCTATGTCCACTATGACGCGCTCTATCAGGCCTACCTGAACGCAACGCTGATCCTGTTGGGCATGGGCACGCCGTTTGACCCGGGTTTCGCGCATCTTTCGGGTATGCGTGACGTGTACAATCCGATCGACAAGACCTCGATCCCGCAGAATGCAGGCGGGTTTGCGCTTTACGGCGGACCTCACATCCTGACCTTGGTGACGGAAGTTGCGACGCGTGCCCTGAAGGCGGTTCGGTTCCAGAAGTTCAACAATCACCTTCGCTTGCGTCCCGAGGCTCTGGCGGGGCGGCTGTCGAAGGCACAGGAGATCGACGAGGCGCACAAAGTCACCTGCGGTGCATTCTCGAAGATGGTCAAGCAGCTTCAGCCAACCCTGGACGAGGTCAAGGGTTTCAACCCGTTCGATCCGGACTTGCCCAATGGCAACTATCTGCTGCCAATGGCGTTTGCGGAGGGCTCGCCGATGCACCCGACCTATGGCGCGGGGCACGCCACGGTCGCAGGTGCGTGTACCACGATCGTGAAGGCATTCTTCGATACCGGGACCGTTTTGGGCGAGAATGCTGGCAAGATTGCTTTCCAGCACGAGATCGATACACCGGCGTGCTTCGAGCCCAGGAAAGATGGAAAGGGCAAGAAGCTGGACCGCAAGGACCTGGAGTGCCCGCTGACGCTGGAAGGCGAGCTGAACAAGCTGGCGGCCAATATCTCGATCGGCCGGAACATGGCCGGCGTGCACTACTTCTCGGACTACTACGACAGTCTGCGCATGGGCGAGGAGATCGCGATCGGCATGCTGCAAGAGCAGGCGGTCTGCTATCCGACAGATGACTTCGTGCTTTCGATCCCGACCTTCGACGGCGAGATCGTCCGGATCGGCCGGAAATAGGCGGCCACAACACGACACGTGGCGCGGGCTTCTGGTCCGCGCTACTTTCCCTCCAGGTGCTCAAATGAACCGCGAGGGAGCGATGTCCGGCCACGTCCTGACCCTGAATGCAGGTTCATCCTCGCTCAAGTTTGGCCTTTTTGAGTTCGGCGATCCGCCGATAGCGATCGCAACGGGTCTGGTCGACAAGAAGGACGGCTCGGCTTCGATCGAGCTCAGATCCGCGCTTGGCGAAATTCTCGAGGACCGACTTCTGCCCTCGGATGCTGAACCGACCCCAGACGATATTCATGCCGCGGTTCTGCAGGCGTTGGATGCCCACTTTCCCGATAGGTCAATCTCCGCCGTCGGTCACCGGGTGGTCCATGGCGGTCCAAGATATGCAGAGCCCGTGGTTCTGACAGACGACATCCGCCGCGATCTCGAAGGCCTGATCCCGTTCGCGCCGCTGCATCAGCCGCACAATCTGGCTGGCATCGCGGCGGCGTCGCAGGCGTATCCACGAGCCCTTCAATTTGCCTGTTTCGACACTGCCTTTCACCGCAACCACCCTTGGGTGAACGACACGTTTGCCCTGCCGCGCGAGTACTATGACAAGGGCATCCGGCGATACGGCTTCCACGGATTGAGCTACGAATACATTTCGGACCGCCTGGAGCACATCGCGCCGCATCTGCATGCGGGGCGCGTCGTGGTCGCGCATCTCGGCAACGGGGCATCCATGTGCGCGCTTCTGCGAGGCCGCTCGGTCGGTTCGACCATGGGTCTGAGCGCGCTGGACGGGCTGCCGATGGGGACGCGATGCGGCCAGATCGATCCCGGAGTGCTGCTCTACCTGATGGATCAGGAAGGCATGAAAGCGCGGGAGATTGCCGAACTGCTCTACGAGGAGTCGGGTCTTCTGGGTCTTTCGGGGATGTCGAGCGACATGCGAACGCTGCAATCGGCGGGTACGCCGCAGGCCGAACAGGCGCTGGACTACTATGTCTTTCGGATCCGGCGGGAACTTGGCGCGCTGAGCGCCGTTCTGGGCGGACTGGACGCTGTGGTGTTCTGTGGCGGGATCGGCGAAAACTCGGCGCCGATCCGTCAGCGGGTCTGCGAAAACCTGCACTGGCTGGGGCTGGAGATCAACCGGATGAAGAACGCCGACAACGCGACGGTGATTTCGACCGACCTCAGCCGCGTGCGCGTGATGGTCGTTCCGACGAACGAGGAGCTCGTCATTGCAAAGGCAGCGGTCGGCCTGCTGCCCGCCTGAACGGTCTCAGCGGTCGCTTCTCTCGCGCCGTCCGCCGCGGGCCTCGTCGAGCCAGTAATCGACAGGGACGCCGTCAGCCGCCTCCCGCCTTTCGGCCTCGGCGATCCGCATGACGAACGCCGGTACCGTCTCACCCTTGCGCCGATACTTCGAATATTTGCGGATCTTTGCCTGCGTCGCCGGGGCCAGACCGGGCCGCGGAGCAAGCCGGTCGACCCGCGCGGCCCGCGCATTGATCGTGTTCGCGCGCGCCTGTGCCTGGCTTGTCAGACGTTGCGCTCGGCGCGCATCCCGCACGGCCCTGTCGGCATTGAGATCGGCCTGACGTGCGCGCGTTCGCTCCTGCGCCTCGATCGCCGTTGCACGGGCGCGCCGTGTCGCGCGCTCTGCCTGGCGCCGCGCACGATCCGCGCTGGCCTTGGCGCGCTCTGCTTCGAGGCGCGCGCGTTCGAATTCCAGCAAGCGGCGCTCCTCGCGCGCGAGACGCGCTTCGCGCCGGAGCTTTCGCGTGGTCCGGGTGACTTCGGACCCGTATGTGGCCTGCCGCTTCGCTTCGACATCTCGGAGATAGGCATCCCGGGCAGCCTTGGTCGGGAACGCGTAGCCGTCGGCGCGATAGACCCGGTTCACCGGGTATGGAGATCTCGTCTCGGCGCGTACGCCCGCCTGTGAGGTCACAGCTATGGGCGTGCAGGCTGAGATGCCCAGGGCAACGATCAGTGCGGCGCAGGCAAGTCCGGTCGGCTTCATGGTCGGGAGCATATCACGGTCGATCATCATGCGGTCATAACGTTTCCGGACCGAACTCCGGTCTCTCGATGCGGGAACGATGACGTGAACGCGCCGTGACAGGACGCATTCGGGAAGATCGGAATCGACATGGCATGTCGTTCATGTGTCAGACGGCCGCCTGACGCACGTTTAGCGGGGAAGGACTGCAAAACCTCAAGCGGAGTGGCTGCCATGAGCGTTTTCCCGATGGATCTGTCCCATGTGACCGGCGGTATCGAGACCGCGCGTGGGCTGCCAAACGCCTTCTACACCGATCCTGCCGTGTTCGAACTGGAGAAGCAGCGCGTCTGGGCGCGCAACTGGGTCGCGATGGCGTTCACGACCGATGTTCAGGAGAACGGCTACGCGAAGCCGCTGACATTCCTTGGCCAGCCGTTGATGCTGGTTCGCGATGCCGAGGGCACGCTTCGGGTGTTCCAGAACATCTGCCGGCACCGCGGCATGATCCTCGTCGCAGAGGAGGGGCCGATCCGGCGCGCGATCCGCTGCCCGTACCACGCCTGGAGCTACGAGATGTCGGGCGCGCTGCGCATCACACCGCATGTCGGTGGTCCCGGCAACAACCGGCACGACTGCATCAACCGCGACAAGCTCGGCCTGATCGAGGTGCGCAGCTACCAGTGGATGGGCATCGTCTTCGTCAACCTCGACGGTCAGGCACCGGATTTCGAGGACTACGCGGGCGACGTGCTGGCGCGCTATTCCGAGTTCGAGCAACCGCTCTATCGCTGCGGAGACGAGGGGACGTTCGACATGGAGGTCCATGGCAACTGGAAGCTCGCGATCGAGAACGGTGCCGAGAGCTATCACCTGCCATGGGTGCATCCCGGCCTGAACAGCTACTCGCGGCTCGAAGACCACTACCACATCGACAATCCCGGACCGACCTGCGGTCAGGGCACCACCGTCTACGACCCCGCGCTCAAGTTTCCGCGCTTCGACGGGCTGTCCGAGAAATGGGACAAGGGCGCCGAGTACCCGATGCTGTTCCCGAACATCATGATGGGCTTCCAGAACGACCACACGTTCGCCTTCATCGTCATCCCCGAGTCGAATGAGCGGTCCACCGAGCGGGTTCAGCTTTTCTACGCCTCGGACGAGGTTTCGGGCGACGCGTGGCGCGAGATGCGCGAGAAGAACGCCGTCCAATGGCGAGGCGTGTTCGATGAAGACATCTTCGTCGTCGAGGGAATGCAGAAGGGCCGTCATGCAAGCGGGTTCGACGGAGGCAAGTTCTCGCCGGTGATGGACAACCCGACCCATGACTTCCACGCCTGGGTCGCCCGCCAGATGGACGCATGAATGACACAAGGGCGGCGCTGGACGCCGCCCTGCTGGACGCACACGATCGCGATGACCGGGCTGAACTGGTGCGTCTCTATGCGCAGGCGGCCGATCTTGCCGAGACCGCGGGTGACCGCGACGCCATGTGCTTCTACCTCACGCACGCATACGTCTTTGCGCTGGAAGTCGGGTCGGAACAGGCTGGCGCTCTGCATGCCAGACTGGCCGCGGAGGGACGTGACGAATAACGCCCCTCCCGTCCCGATCAGACCATTGCCGCCTGTGTCGCGACCATCAGAATCAGCAATCCATAGGTGACCAGCGCGCTCGGTCCTTTCGGCAGTTTCGGTGTGCGCAGCGGTCCGGCCAGTTGTGAGAGGCGCGCGTCCTGCTGCTTGCGAAGCCGTTCGTCGCAGTACTGCGTGGCGGTGTCGTACCAGGGTCCCATCAGTGTGTCCTCCGTGAAAAATCCGATGAGGACTGTGATACCTGACCCGTCCTGACATCATGCTGTCAGGAGCAGCTTGACCCTCCTGACACCGTGCTGTCAGGAGTGTTTGTCTACGGTGTTTCGCGAAGGGAGAATCGCCCATGCGCCGTGCCGACCGGTTGTTCGACATCGTCCAGTATCTGCGCCGCAACAAGCTGGTGCGCGCAAGCGATCTGGCGCGCGATCTCGAGGTGTCCGAACGCACGATCTACCGTGATATCGCGGCACTGATCGCATCGGGCGTACCGATCGAAGGCGAGGCCGGGGTCGGTTACCTGATGCGAGAGGAGATCGACTTGCCGCCGCTCATGTTCAATGTCGAAGAGATCGAGGCGCTGGTGTTCGGTGCCCGGATCGTCGAAAGCTGGGCGGACCCGGCACTGGCCAAGGCAGCCGTTGCGGCGCTCCGCAAGATCGAAGCGGTCCTGCCCGACAACCTGCAATCGGTGATGTCCGACGTGGCGATGGACGCTCCTGCCGGCCACTATGAGGAGCCGATCCTGATCGACCGCACGACGCTCCGGGAAGCGATCCGGGCGCGGCGAAAGATCGACATAGTGTACTGCTCGAAAGCCGGTGACAGCAGCCAGCGCACGATCCGCCCGCTTCTGGTTTCGTTCTTCGGTGCAGTATGGAATCTGACCGCGTGGTGCGAGTTGCGCCGCGACTTCCGGACATTCCGGCTCGACCTGATCCGCGAGGCAGCCTTCCGCGAGGACACGTTCGAGGAAGAACCGGGCAAACGTCTGGCCGATCTGATGGCGCGTTCGCCCGAGATGCGTTGACCTTGTCCGGGGCGGGGTGGCACCATTTTGGGCGACCGCCGTGGAGGACGCCGTGCGCGACTTGCTGGAGTTTCCGGTAGAAGATCCCGCTGATCTCTCCGGGCTTGGAGAGAAGGCCCGGGACGCTCCGCAGGACGATGCTTTACAGGTTACTTTTGCCCTCGCTCTTTGCCGAGCGGGTTGCGGCTATCAGGCGGCGCGCCTGCTGCGGCCTCGGCGGAAGATCTGGAAGGGCACGCCGGACGAAGGAGACGCCAGGGAAGCGATTGATGCGCAGGGCTGGTGGAACAAGGTCTGGCGGGAGTTTGCTCAGGCCTCGCAAAAGGGCGACCATGACGTCTGTCTCGAAATGCTCGGCGACCGGGCGCGGCACTTCTGGGATTTCCCGCCGCTGCTGGCGCACCTGACGAAGTTCGCGATCGCGCGCGGCGAATACGATCTGGCCGAGCACATCGCCCGCCGCGTCCATTGGCTCTCGCAGCGCGGGGTCGAGAAGATCAACATGGCGGCGTTCGAGTACGGGTCTCAGGAGGACCTGATCGAGATTCTCTGGAAGCGCGGGGATGCGAAGGGAGCACTCGATGCCCATCGCAGCTTGAGCCCAAATCCCGGCAATGCCATGGCCTACGAGATCCAGCGCGCACGGTTGCTGGTGGCTGCCGGACACCTGGATGAGGCGATGGAACAGACAGCCCGAATTCTTCTGACCGCGAGGACCGGGCGGAGCGGTTACAGCCGCGAGATGCGCATCGGCTTCGTGGACGGTGCCGATGAGCTCGACGCATTGCGCAAGCGGCCCGACTGGGCCGAGTTGTATCGCGATCCGGGCGCCTGGCTTGAAGCACGCTGATCTGTCGATGTCGCATTCCCGATAGAAACCCGACGATTCTGCGCCGACCTCTCTGCGGTTTTCTGGTTTTGTGAAATTCGAAGGGAGATCGGTTGATGCGCACTCAGGCCCGTGTGGTGGTGATCGGCGGCGGCGTGGTCGGCTGTTCCGTTCTCTATCACCTGACGCGGCACGGCTGGAGCGATATCTGCCTGATCGAGCGTTCCGAGCTGACGAGCGGCTCCACCTGGCACGCCGCGGGCGGTTTTCACACGCTCAACTCGGACACCAACATGGCGGCGCTGCAGGGCTACACGATCCGGCTGTATCGCGAGCTCGAGCAGATCACGGGGCAGAGCTGCGGCCTGCACCATGTCGGCGGCGTCACCATTGCGACCGATCAGGACCGGCTGGATTATCTGGTCACCGAGCGCGCCAAGCACCGCTACATGGGTCTGGACACCGAGATCATCGGGCCGGAGGAGATCCAGCGTCGCTCTCCCATCACCAATGTCGAAGGCGTGGTCGGGGGATTGTACGACCCGCTGGACGGGCATCTCGACCCGTCGGGCACGACCCATGCTTATGCCAAGGCCGCTCAGATGGCCGGCGCGGAAATCCTTCTGCGGACCCCGGTGACCGCGCTGACCATGGTCGGCGACGAGTGGGACGTCGTGACCGAGCAGGGCACCATCCGAGCGCAGCATGTCGTCAACGCCGCCGGGTTGTGGGCGCGCGAGGTCGGCGCGATGGCGGGCGTGCATCTGCCGCTGCACCCGATGGAGCATCAGTATTTTGTTACCGATAACATTCCCGAGGTTTATGAGCGCGAGGAAGAACTGCCGCACGTCATGGACCCAGCAGGCGAGACCTATCTGCGCCAGGAAGGTCAGGGACTGGTCATCGGCATCTACGAGCAGAAGGCCGTGCCATGGGCGGTCGACGGGACACCCTGGGATTTTGGTCACGAACTGCTGAACGACGATCTCGAACGGGTCGCGGAGCCGTTGGAGGCGGCATTCCGGCGTTATCCGGTTCTGGGCCGCGCCGGGATCAAGCGCACGATCAATGGGCCTTTCACGTTCGCACCCGACGGCAACCCGCTGGTGGGGCCGATCCCGGGTATGCCGGGAATGTGGGCCGCCTGTGCCGTGATGGCGGGGTTCTCACAGGGCGGCGGTGTCGGCAAGGCGCTGGCGGAATGGATGGTCGAGGGCGAAACCGAGACTGACGTCTACGCCATGGACGTGGCGCGCTTCGGCGAGTGGGCAAACAGGGGCTACACGCGCCTGAAAGTGACCGAGAACTACCAGCGCCGCTTCTCAATCGGATATCCGAACGAGGAACTGCCGGTCGCGCGCCCGCTGGAGACAACGCCCGCCTATGGGATATGGGATCAGCAGAATGCCGTTTTCGGCTCGGCTTACGGCATGGAGCACGTCAATTACTTCGCGCCGCCGGGAAAGCGGCGGTTCGAGGAGCCGACATTCCGCCGCTCGAATGCCTTTGATGCGGTCGCCGAGGAATGCCGAGCCGTGCGTGAGGCAGTTGGTCTGAACGAGATCCACAATTTCGGGAAATACATCGTCTCTGGCCCGAATGCCGTGGACTGGCTGAACCGGATCATGGCCAATCGCGTGCCCGATGTCGGACGGATGGCCCTGACGCCGATGCTGTCTCCGCGGGGCCGGATCATCGGCGACTTCACCATGGCGCGGATCGGGGAGGATCGGGTTCAGCTCACCGCGTCCTATGCCGCGCAGCAGTATCATATGCGCTGGTTCCTGAAGCACCGGGAGACGGGGGTCGAGATCGAGAATGTCTCGAAATCGCTGATCGGTTTCCAGATCGCCGGGCCGAACGCGCGCGAGCTGCTGGGTCGCGTAACCGGTGCCGACGTCTCGAACGACGCGATCCGGTTCCTGTCCGTCCACGAGATGCATGTCGGGCACATTCCCGTGCGCATTCAGCGGGTCAGCTACACCGGCGATCTTGGATACGAGGTCTATTGCGCCTCAGAGCATCAGGTCGCGCTCTACAACGCGATCGCGATGGAGGCGACGGGCCTCGGCCTGCGCGGTTTCGGAATGCGAGCGATGATGAGCCTGCGGCTTGAGAAGTTCTTCGGATCATGGCTGCGCGAGTTCAAGCCGGATTACACGCCCGCCGAAGTCGGACTGGACCGCTTCATCTCGTGGAAGAAGAACGACTTCATCGGTCGTGACATTGCGGTCGCCGAACGTGAAACGCCGCCCGCCCGGAAACTGGTTGCGATGCTGGTGGATGCGGATGGTGCCGATGCGCACGGATGGGAGCCTGTGTTTGACGGTTCCGAGGTGATCGGCTTCGTGACCTCGGGCGGCTACGCGCATTACTCGAAGCAGTCGGTCGCCATGGCGCTGATCCCGGCCGAGGACGCGCGCGACGGCAAGGAACTGAGTGTCGAGATCCTGGGCGATGTTCGCCCGGCGGTCATCACATCAACCCATCTGGTCGATGCAGATGGCGCGCGGATGCGCGGATAATGCGTAGGGCGGGCGCAACCGATCCTGCCTTGAAAGGGAGAGACCAATGAACAGCACGGCACGGGTCGTTGTCATCGGGGGCGGCGTCGTCGGCTGCTCGGTCCTGTACCACCTCGCGCGCGAGGGCTGGACGGACGTGATGCTGCTGGAGCGGGACGAGCTGACCTCCGGCTCCACCTGGCACGCTGCGGGCGGCTGCCACACGATCAACGGCGATCCCAACGTCGCCAAGCTGCAGAAATACACCATCGATCTCTACAAGGAGATCGAGGAGTTGTCCGGTCAGGCCACGGGCTTTCACATGACCGGCGGTGTGATGCTGGCCTCGACGCCCGAGCGCTTCGACTGGCTGAAGTCGACCGTCGCCAAGGGACGTTATCTCGATATCGAAGCCGAGATCATCACGCCGGAAGAGGCGCATGCGGACATGCCGCTGCTCGATCCATCGCAGTTCTGTGGCGCCGTGCGTACGGTCGTCGATGGTCACCTCGATCCCTCGGGCGTGACCCACGCCTACGCGAAATCGGCCCGGATCAAGGGCGCGGCGATCCATACACACACGATGGTTCAGGACATCAACCGTCTGCCCTCGGGCGAGTGGGAAGTCGTGACCGACAAGGGCAACGTGACCTGCGAGCACGTCGTCAATGCCGGTGGCCTCTGGGCCCGCGAAGTCGGCAAGATGACGGGGCTGGAGCTGCCGGTGCTGGCGATGGAGCACATGTATCTCCTGACCGAGGACATGCCCGAGGTCGCCGAGATCAACGAGAAGACCGGCAAGGAGGTCGTCCACGCGGTCGATTTCGACGGTGAGCTCTATCTGCGTCAGGAACGCGGCGGCATGCTCATGGGCACCTACGAGAAAGCCTGCGTGCCCTGGGCCGAGCGCGAAACCCCCTGGGATTTCGGCCACGAGCTGCTGCAGCCGGACATCGACCGGATCGCCCCGTCGCTGGAAGTCGGTTTTGAGCACTTCCCGGCCTTCCAGAACGCCGGGATCAAGCAGATCATCAACGGCCCGTTCACCTTCGCGCCGGATGGCAATCCGCTGGTCGGGCCGATCCGGCAACTGCCGGGCATGTGGGCGGCCTGCGGCGTCATGGCGGGCTTCAGTCAGGGCGGCGGGGTCGGTCTTGCGCTGTCGAATTGGATGATCAATGGCGATCCGGGCTTCGATGTCTGGGCCATGGATATCGCGCGCTACGGTGACTGGACGACCAAGAACTACACCAACCACAAGGTGCAGGAGAATTACTCGCGCCGGTTCTCGATCAAGTTCCCGAACGAGGAACTGCAGGCCGCGCGTCCGTTCAAGACGACGCCGATCTACGACAGACTGATCGGCATGGGCGCTCAGATGGGCGACTCCTGGGGGCTCGAGGCGCCGCTCTGGTTCTCGCCGGATGGCACGAAGGACGAGTTCTCCTGGCGCCGGTCGACGGACTTCGAGCATGTGAAGGCCGAAGTCAAAGCCGTGCGCGACAGCGTCGGCATCATGGAAGTTTCGGGCTTCTCGAAGTTCAAGGTGACCGGTCCGGGCGCGCGCGCATGGCTCGACCGGATCCTGGCGTGCAAGGTCCCCAATCCCGGCCGGATGACGCTGGCGCCGATGCTGAAGGAAGACGGCAAACTGATCGGCGACCTGTCGCTCGGCTGCATCGCCGAGGAGATGTTCTTCCTCGCGGGCTCCGGCATGGCCGAGGTCTATTACATGCGCTGGTTCGAGGAGCATCTGCCCGATGACGGATCGGTGTCGATCGAGAGTGTCGGGCTGAAAGTCTGCGGCCTGTCGATCGCCGGACCGAACTCACGCAAGGTTCTGGAAAAGCTGACATTCGACGACGTTTCGGCAGCCGGCTTCAAGTTCATGGCGATGCGTGAAATGGAGCTGGGCTACGCGCCGTGCCTTGTCGGCCGCGTCAGTTTCACGGGTGATCTGGGCTACGAGATCTGGATGAAGCCGGAGTACCAGCGGTTCGTCTTCGAGCGCCTGATGGAGGCCGGGGCCGAGTTCAGCATCAAGCCCTTTGGTCTGCGCGCACTGAACGCGATGCGGCTGGAAAAGAACTTTGGCGGCTGGGCGCGCGAGTACCGGCCGTTGTACGGCCCGCTCGAGGCCGGTCTGGACCGGTTTGTCGCCTATGAGAAACCGGCCGACTTCATCGGAAAATCCGGCGCGCTCGCGGAGCGCGACTCCGGCGGAACCCTGCGGCTGAAGATGTTCCGGGTCGATGCCAAGGATGCCGACGTGATCGGTGACGAACCGATCTGGCGGAACGGCGAGGTGATCGGCTGGGTCACGTCGGGCGGCTATGCGCACGGATCCGAAGTGTCGATGGCGATGGGCTACGTGCCGAAGGAACACGCCAACGAGGACGATGGTTGGGAGATTGAACTGCTCGGCGAGCGGCTTACGGCCAACGTCCAGCACGCGCCGATTTGGGATGCCAATGCCAGCCGGATGCGCGGATAAGCGAGGGATCGCGTTGCGCTAGGGCTTTCGGGGGCAGCGCCCTTCGATCAGATCCCGGTTAAGGCGCAGCTGGTCTTCCAGAAACTCCATGACCACCCGGATTCTCCGGGTGCGTCGCAGGTCCTGATGGGTCAGCAGCCAGATATCGCGCGGAAATCTGGGTTCGAAGCCGGGTGCGCGGCGCAGACCCGGTGCTTTGTCTCCAACGAAGCAAGGCAGCGCGGCAAATCCGAGACCGGCTTCGGCCGCGGCGACCTGAACCGAGAGGCTTTCGAAGCCTCCCCAGGTCCGGGCGTCGGCGTAGGGCGTTTTCTCGACCCAGTTTGGTCTGCCCGGCCCGCTCCCGCCCCACCCGATCCAGCGGGCATGCGCATCAGTCGACGTGGCTTCGTGTTCCAGCAGGTAGGCGGGGCTGGCGAAGATCGCCTCGCAATAGGGAAACAGGCGCTTACCGAACAAGGTCTCGACGGGATTGTTGTCTGCGCGGATCGCGATGTCCGCCTCCCCACGCCCCAGATCGACAATCGACCAGGTGGTTTCTATGTGAAGATCGAGTTCCGGGTATTGCGTGGCAAGCGCGGGAAGTCCCGGTGCGACGAGCAACGTTGCGACCGGCTCCCCCATGCTGACGACGACACGGCCGGATGTCGCGGAGTCCCGGCCGGAAATCTGGCGCCCGACGGCCTCAAATTCTGTAGCCGCGCGGGAGGCAACGGCGAGCAGTTCTTCGCCAGGTGTCGTCAACGACAGCCCTTCTGGCCTGCGATCGAAGAGCCGCACGCCCATGCTTTCCTCCAACCGCGCCACACGACGCCCTACCGTTGCATGGTGAATGTCCATGTCCTCGGCGGCACGTCGCACGGTTCCGTGGCGCGTCACGGCAACAAACGTTTTCAGATCTTCCCAGTCCAACGACGCACTCCGCTAAGGTGCATAATTTTGCGACAACAAGGTGCATTTATGCCGATTGTCGTCGCGAATTTGCATATCGATATCATCATCGCATCGACAATCAAAGGGAGCTTCGAGATGGCAGATCCAGTGTTTGTGAGCGTGCGACTGACGCCGACGGATCGGGACCGGTTCATGTCCGAGTATGCAGCGCCGCTGCAGAGCCACAATGCAGCGCACGGAGTCGAAGTCCTCGCGGGTGACGCCGACCCGAGGGTGATCGAGGGTGCACCGCCGCCCCGCCTAAACGTGCTGCTCAAGTTCCCGTCCATGGACGCATTCGATGCCTGGTACTCGGCGCCGGACTATCAGCCTCTCAAGCAGAAGCGGATTGAGACGACTGATCACGCATCGACCGAGATGATCGTTCTCAAAGCCTATGGAGCAGCATGATGGCGATCCCGGAAATCAGTATCGTGGCCGCGGCCGTCCTCATTGCTCTGCAAATGGGATTGATGTTGTCCGTGGGTTTGCACCGGGCGGTGGTCAAGATCGGTGTGGGGCATGGTGAGGACGAGGCCTTGCATCGCAAGATCCGGCGGCATGCGAATCTGGCAGAAAACTCGGCATTGTTCCTCGTGGCGCTCGCGCTTGCCGAGATTGCGGGTGCTTCGCTGACATATGTCGGGATCGTTGCCGCGATTTTCGTCGCGGCACGGGTCAGCCATGCGCTGGCATTCACGTCGTCGACCGGATCGCATGCGCCCGATGGCAGCATGATTTTCCCGGCTATGAGAGCCTTTGGCGCGTTCGGCACGATCGGGAGCAGCCTGGGCGTTGCAGCGTTGCTGGTCGGTCTGTTGGTCTAGTCTGCTCGTCGCCGTTTGATCGCCGATCCGGAAGCGCGGTGCGCAAAGCCGCGCCGCGCCTTTTTCGGCGGGTAGGGTGCATGGACGTTTCTTTTGTCCTAGGGTGGCGCCAAGACCCCATCACCCCGGCGCGAGAGAACTGCCTTGAAGATTGAATTCACAGATCCCGACGGTCGCCCGTCGTCTCTGGTCCGGAATGATCAGGCAAGCCGGGCGGCGGCGTGGACGCCCGGTCAGGATTCGATCCTGAACGACAATGCACTGACGACGGCGCGAGATACGATCACGTCGTGGCAGGGCTATGCGCCGACGCCTCTGTTCGATTTGAGCGGGCTCGCCGGCGAGATCGGCGTCGCTGCGATCCACTACAAGGACGAGGGCGGCCGCTTCGGTTTGGGCAGTTTCAAGGCGCTGGGCGGCGCCTACGCAGTGGCACGTTTGCTGGCCAAACAGATCGGATGTCCGTTGTCGGAGATCGTCGCGGGCGAGCACGCGGATGCCGTTGGACGGGTCACTGTTTGCTGTGCGACGGACGGAAATCATGGTCGGTCCGTGGCCTGGGGTGCGCAGCGGTTCGGATGCCGGTGCGTGATCTTCATCCACGCCACGGTGTCGGAAGGGCGCAAGACCGCCATCGAAGCCTTCGCGGCGGAGGTGCGCCGCTGCGATGGCAACTACGATGACAGCGTTCGGGAAGCGCAGGAGACCGCCAGTCGCGAGGGCTGGTTCGTCGTCTCCGACACGTCCTATCCCGGTTACATGGAGATCCCGCGCGACGTCATGCAGGGTTACGAGGTCATGGCGTCCGAGGCGTTCGATGCCTTGGAGCGACCGCCGACGCACATGTTTTTGCAGACCGGCGTAGGCGGCATGGCCGCCGCGATCGTTGCCTGTGCCAAGCGGCGATGGGGCGATGACCGGCCCATGGTCGTGCTGACCGATCCGGATCAGTCCGCCTGCTGGGTCGACACCTACGTGTCCGGCGAGCCGACCCCCGTTCACGGCGATCTGGATACGCTGATGGCGGGGCTGGCCTGTGGCGAGATCTCGGCCCTGGCCTGGGAGATCCTGCAGGATCACGGTGATGCGGCGATGGCCGTGTCGGACGCGTCCGCGATCGAAATGATGCGCCGTCTGGCCTGCCCGCCGGCACCGGATGCGCACATTGTCGCCGGGGAGTCCGCGGTCGCTGGTCTGGCCGGTCTGGCGGCAGCGATGCATTCGGATGAGATGCGCGCCGCGCTTTCGTTGGATGACACTTCTCGCGTGCTGGTCTTCGGGACGGAAGGCGATACCGATCCGGAACTTTACACCGAACTCGTAGGCGCGACCGGCAGCGAAATTCGCGGTCATTAGACTGTCGGGCTCGATCTGCCGCCGCCTATCTGAAAGCGGGCTCGTCGAAGCCGCGCAGCTTTCGTGAGTGCAGTTGATCCGGGCCCTGCTCGCGGAGCAAACGCATGGTCTCAAGCCCGACCATCAGGTGCTGGTTCACCCGTTCTCGATAAAAGGCATTCGCCATGCCACCGAGTTTCAGCTCTCCGTGCACCGGTTTGTCCGAGACGCAGAGCAATGTTCCGTAGGGCACACGGAACCGGAAGCCGTTGGCCGCAATGGTGGCACTTTCCATGTCGAGCGCGATGGCGCGGCTCATGTTCAGCGCGCCGAACATCTCGGAAAACCTCAGTTCCCAGTTCCGGTTGTCGGTTGTGAAGACCGTGCCTGTGCGCACCCGGCGTTTCATATCGCGCCCGCGCAGGCCGGTCACCTGGGCCGTAGCCTCCTGCAGCGCTGTCTGCACCTCGGCGATCGGCGGGATCGGAACCCAGGGCGGGATGTCGTCGTCGAGAACGTGATCGTTCCGGACGTACCCGTGCGCCAGAACGTAATCGCCGAGCAACTGCGAACGCCTGAGACCGGCGCAATGGCCCAGCATCATCCAGCAATGCGGGCGTAGCACGGCCAGATGGTCGGTCATGGTCTTCGCGTTCGACGGTCCGACGCCGATATTGACCATGGTGATGCCGTCACCGTCGGGACGCTTGAGGTGATAGGCGGGCATCTGCGGGAGCGGGCTCTGACCTGTTCCCTCTGAGTCGTGCCCCAGCCGGTGCACCAGATTTCCCGGCTCGACGAATTCCGAGTATTCTCCGCCTGCGAGTTGCTCGATCCCCCAGTCCACGAACGCGTCGACATAGCGCTGATAGTTGGTCAGCAGCACGAAGCGTTGGAAGTGAGGTTCGGACGTGCCGGTGTAGTGCCTCAACCGCGCGAGCGAGTAATCGACCCGGGCCGCCGTGAAAAGCGCAAGCGGTTTCGCCACTTCGCCAGGGTGGGGAATCTCGCCCCCGGCTATATGATCGTCTGTGTCCCAGAGATCCGGCATCGCGAAGAGATCGTGCAAGAGCCGGATCCCGCTTTCGTCGAGGTTCACGACGCTGCTTTCGAGGACGAACGGTAGCGGGATCTGAAGGTCGCCCTCGCCGACGGTCACCGGCTGGCCGTGGCGTTTGATCACCAGAGCAAGCTGTTCGTGATAGTATTCGGCGAAGAGATCCGGGCGGGTGAGCGTCGTCGTGTACTTTCCGGGTTCGAGCAGCACGCCGAACGAGGGTCGCGCGTCGACGTTCAGGTCACTGTGGGCTGCCGAGACCGAAACCTCGGGATACGGCGCATGAACCCGCTCTGCCGGCGGGTGACCGGATTGCAGCGAGGCGAAGGCGGATCGGATCCGTTCCGCACCGGTTTCGTAAATTTCGATGATCCGCGCGACCGCTGCGTCCGGGTCGGTGAATGCCTCGGGCTCGAAATGATCGATCGGCATGTCGTCTCCATCGCGCTTCCCGAGGACCTACGCGACCCGTGCTCGCTTTTCAATCGGTGGAGGGCGTCGTAAGGCAGCGCGATGAGATCCGGACGACTTCGATGAGCGATCGAGCGCGCGCCGCTTTCCTGACCGCTGCCTACTATGCGGTTATCTTCGCAGCACTTGGCGCGCATCTGCCCTACTGGCCGGTTTGGCTGGAACACTGGGGTCTGACCACCGCCGAGATTGGCTGGTACCTGGGTGCAGCGACGGTTGCGCGGGTCTTTGGAACCACGGTGATCCCGGCGATCGCCGACCACTACGCGGTCAGGCGATGGACGATCGTGGTTACGTCCCTCGCGACGGTAATGGCGCACCTGGCGCATTTGCTGGCCGGAACACCTGCCGTGCTGTTGGCCGTAACCCTGATCGCCGCGATCGTCATGGCGCCGTCGATCCCAACAGGTGAGGCGCTCGGCCTGCGCGCGGCGGAGCGCTTCGGCTTCGCTTATGCGCCCGTGCGCGCGGCAGGGTCCGTTGGTTTCCTGATCGCGAATATCGCGGTCGGCGCAATGATCGGAGAACTTGGCCCGAACCTTGTGCTTTGGACGATCGTGGTTGGATTCTCTTTCGTGGCCATCTTGGGTGCCGTTCACCCTGGAGGCGGTGCCCCAGCAGGGTCCGAAGCGGACCGTGCAAGTCCACGCGAGGTTCTGCGCCTATTCACCATCCCGGCCTTCCTGACGTTCGCTGTCGTGACCGTGCTCGGGCACGCGAGCCACATGGTCTACTATGTCTATTCGGTTCTCGACTGGCGCGCTCAGGGCATCTCCGATGCGACCATCGGCTGGCTCTGGGCAACTGGTGTCATTGCAGAGACGGTCCTTATGTTGGGGCCTGGGCGGCGCTGGGTCGCGAGGCTGGGTGCCGCCTACGCCTTGGGCCTTGGTGCCGCTGCCGGTGTGCTGCGCTGGGCAGCATTCACCACAGCACCGGATCCTTTGTTGCTCTGGCCGCTGCAAGCCCTGCACGCGCTAAGCTTCGGCCTTGCTCATCTGGGCGCGATGGCTTTCCTTGCCGCCGCCTTGCCGGGCCGCATGATCGCATCGGCGCAAGGCGTGATGACCGGCATTCTCGGCGGCGGCCTGAGCGCGCTGGTCCTGATCGTTGCGAGCGACATCATCGAGGGAGCCAGTATCGCGCACGCTTACTGGCTCGTTGCGGCGATCTCGCTCATGTCGGCAATCGGTGCGATCGTGCTCGGACGGCTTTGGCAAGGGCAGAGGCTCGCAGATGATACGAGCCGTTAGACCTCGCACCGACATGGGTGTATTGACCGAAAATTAATCCTGAAGCATCGAATTAAGATATTGAATTGATTGCGATTACTCGCGAATCGGCGACCAGGAAGCGAGCAGATCAACGACCTCTGCAAGCACACCCCCCCAGTGGTGAAGCTGCGTATTCCGGAACAGTCTCAGGCTTCCATACAGGGGTGTATGGGAACCTTTCGCGCCCCAACGCCAGTCCGACCCGGCAGGCAGGATGGTCCAGCAGGGTGTCCCGACCGCGCCGGCGATATGAACGGTCGAATTGTCGATGGAGATGACCAGATCGAGTGCCGAGATCTGAGCGGCGAGACGGTCGATGTTCTTCATTGGGTCGCTGTCGCGATCGAGAAAAATCGGACGCCCGAGCTTTTTCGCCAGTGTCGAGATCTCGGCCAGATCGGCGTCATACTGCAAGCAATGAAACGTCAGGTCGCGTCGCTGCATCAATGCTTGGAGAAGTTCCTCGGGAATCGAGCGTAGATGCCCATTCTCCCGTGCCTTGCTTCGCCACGAAAGGCCGACATTGATTTTCCAACCCTGCGCCGCCCAGGCGCGCTGGAATGCTGCGACAAGGGATGGGTCGGCTATCAGATACGCCGGTTGAGACTTTGGATGGTTTGCCCAACGCCAGGCCGAAAGCATTGATCCGTGGAAATCGAAAGGCCCACTCACCAGACTCGGTGGCAGTTCGACCGTCTGTGCCTCCATTTCGAGTTCTGGCCATTGCCGCTTTAGCAAGGGATGCAAGCGAGAATCTGACTCCACGGTCACGCTGGCGCCTGCCTCGAGCAGGGCACCGAGAACGCGAGACTGCATGACCTGATCGCCGATCCCCTGCTCGGTCCAGAGCAGAAGGCGCTTTCCGGCCACGGCGTCCCCGCGCCACTCTGGATGCGGAAACTCACGTCGAAATTTTGCGAACTCATCGAGCCGCCAGCGTCCCTTGTCGTACAGCTCGAGACCGCCGATCCAGTTGCCAGCCCCGAACAGATCGAGCCCAGCCGAGCGTTGCACGCGCGCGTCTTCGGGCGCGAGCTCCAGTGCCTCCCGGTGCAGTTCTGATGCCCGCGCGCGCAGGCCAAGACGACTCAGGCGCCGCGCGAGATAGGAGAGAAGCTGCCCGCGTTCAACGCCGTCGGTCGATTGCAAGCGCACCAGCAAAGCCGCGACCTCTGCATCCGTCGACGACAGATCCGTCCCGGTGCTCACGCCGGAATGCTTTCAGCCGAAAGGGCCGGAACCAGACTGGCCAGCAGTTCCTCCTCCTCCGCCAAGGCTATTTCCTCGGCGGACCCGCCCTTGAGCGCAATGCGCCCCATCTCGAGCATCAGCGGTGCGGAAAGCGGGGTTACGCGATCCGCGCGGGTATGATCGACGGACCCGGCCGAGCGTTCGAGCATCTCCTCGATCCGCCCGAAATCGACAAGCCCGCGCAAGGCTTCAGTCCGCGTGATCTGCAGAAGCAGGTGGTCGGGATCGAAACGGCGCAAAGTGTCGTACAGGATATCCGATGAGAACATGGTCTGGCGTCCGGATTTGCGCTTGCCCGGCAGGTTCTGCTCGATCAGACCGGCTACAACGGCGACTTGCCGGAAGGTTTTCTTCATCACGGCATTTCCGGCGAGCCAGTCTTCGAACCCGCGCGTCAGGCTCTCAGCGCCGAGGAGTTCAGCCGGGTTCGACACCTCCCGCATGCTCCAGAGGAGCGTCGCATAATCTGTCGAAAGGAAGCCTTGGGGCGCCAGCCCGGCTTCTTCCATCCGCTGGCTGAGGAGCAGGCCGAGCGTCTGGTTCGCGTTTTTCCCGGCGAACGCATAGACCGCCGTGTAGTGACGCTCGTCCCTCGGGAAGGTCTCCACTAAAAGCCGTCCGAGGCGTGGGAGTTGCGCATGCATCTGCTGCAGTTCAAGCCAGTCGCGCACAGGCGCGGGCAGGACCTGCCATCTCTGAGGATCGGCCAGCATCGAGATCACGCGGTTCGCCAGCAGCGTCGACATCGCCAGCTTAGTGCCCGAGAACACCGCGATCTTCGGTTCCTTGCCGGGATTTGGCGAGACCTGCAGCGCTGCATCGCGCTCCTTCTCGAAGCGGACGACCTCGCCGCCGATCAGGAAACTGTCGCCGGGCGTCAGGGTTGCAGCGAACGCCTCCTCGACCTCGCCAAGCACCGGACCGCCGCGCCCGCGTCCCATGCGAACTTTCATGTATTCCTCGGAGACGATGGTTCCGGCGTTCATGCGAAGCCGTCGCGCGGTGCGTGGGTCGCGCAACCCCCATAAGCCGTTGGGCCGCTGGACCAGTCGGTGCCATTGAGGATAGGCGCGCAGCGCGTAGCCGCCGGTCGCGCAGAATTCGAGGCATTGGTCGAAATCCGCCCGGGTCAGGTTGGCGTAGGCGCCTGCTGTTAGAACCTCGGCGTACAAAGCGTCGGCGTCGAAATCGGCCGAACAGGCCACGAGAAGCAGATGCTGGCACAGTACTTCGAAGCCACCGGGCGGAAGCGGTTCGGGGTCGAGCGTTTTTTCCCGCACAGCGGCGAGTGCCGCGTGACATTCGAGCACCTCGAACCGGTTCGCGGGCACCAGCAGCGCCCGCGAAGGCGCGTCATAAGTGTGATTTGCCCGGCCGATCCGCTGAACCAGACGCTTCACGTTCTTTGGCGCGCCGACCTGGATGACCAGATCGACATCACCCCAGTCGAGGCCGAGATCGAGCGAACCCGTGGCGACGACTGCGCGCAATTCGCCCTCGGCCATTGCATGCTCGACCCGTTGCCGTGCTTCGCGGGCGAGTGAGCCGTGATGGAGCCCGATTGGCAGGTTTTCGGTGTTGGCGGCCCAAAGCGCCTGAAAAAACAATTCTGCCTGCGCGCGCGTGTTGATGAAGACGATGGTTGTCCGGTTTCGAGCGATCTCCTCCATGATCGCGGGTGCGGCGTATCTTCCGCCCATGCCCGACCAGGGCGGATCACCAGCGGCATCCAGAATGCCGATCTCGGGATCTGGTCCGGGATCTGCGTGGTGGATGTGGCACTTGCCCGGCGCGAGCCAGTCGGCGAGTTCCTGTGCGTTCTCGACAGTCGCAGAGAGCGCCGCGATCCGATGATCCGGCGCGATCGATCCAAGCCGCGCGAGCCCGAGCGACATCTGATCCCCCCGTTTGCCACCTGCGAGAGCGTGCACCTCGTCCACGATCACGCGCTTCAGGTTGCGGAAGATACGCGGTGCTTCGGGTTGCGAAAGCAGAAGGACGAGGCTTTCCGGCGTTGTCAGAAGGATATCCGGAGGATCGGTGCGCTGACGGCTTTTCATCGAGGCGGAGGTGTCGCCGGTGCGGTCCTCGATGCGCATGGTCAGGCGCATTTCGCTGACCGGGGTCATCAGGTTGCGCCGGATGTCCGCAGCGAGTGCCTTGAGCGGCGAGACATACAGTGTGTGCAGTCCCTGATCAGAGTTCTCGGCGAGGTCGACCAGCGATGGCAGAAACCCGGCGAGCGTCTTGCCGGCACCGGTCGGCGCGATCAGCAGGGTGTGCCGATCGCGATGATCGAACAGCGCGCGCTGGTGAGGATGCAGGGTCCAGCCGCGTGCTGCGAACCAACCGGCAAAGGGTTCGGGCAAAGCCATATCGGTAGCATAGGGTCTGTGGATAACGGGTCCAGATCTAACGCAATTCGACCCGGTGGAGGTGGTCATGAACGCGCTGACGCATCGACTGATAGGGGTGTATTGACGGCCTGTTAACCACGTAGCCGGGTATTCCAAGCTGTCCCTAATCGAGATCTTCGAAGTCTTCAAAGTCCTCGTTGAGGAGAGCCGCGTAGCGGCCTGTATGGGTCTTCTCGCCGAAATGGGTGATGGTCGATTCCGTGTCCAGCCAGATCTCGCCATCACAGTGATGCGTCCACCGCATGCAGAAGCTCTGGTCCTCTCCGTACATAAGGCCGCCATCCGGTGACGAGAGGTGGCTGAAGAAATCGTAGTATTCCAATCCCTTGTGCAACGGGACTTGCTCCAGGCGTGGTTTGCGGCTGACGACCCCCTTCTCGACCATCGTCTCGGGCACCTTGCGCGAAAGCAGCATCATGCCGGTCCCGGTCGCGGGCACCGTGATGAACCCGTCGCGTCGTTTCGGCGTCCAAGGTCGACCGCCAAAATCGGCCTTCTGGTGGTTGTAGACCCAGGTCCGGCTGAGCAGCACGTCCATCGGGGATTTCTGATCTTCCGGGAGCGACGCCTCGGCCTCGATGATCTGGCGCAGGCGGCCCCAGCGCGGATGTTTCTGCGGATAGGCCGTGGCGGCAAAATCGACGTTGAAATCGATCAGTCGCTGCACTGCCTTGGGTTCGAATGCCATGTCGCTGTCGAGACACAGCATGTGTGTGAACTGCTTCTTCGTGAAGAAACTGCAGATCAGTTGATTACGCGAGAAAACGATGTCGGAGAACTCATAGGTCTCGAATGCGAACGCGACACCCTTGCGGGCGAGATACTGGGTCAGGCCGATCAATGTCTTTGTGGTGTGGGTCGAGATCTGGCCGAGCGTCGGCATCGAGATCAGCAGGATCATGCGCGGCTGCTGGGCATCTTCCGTCATTGCGAAATCTCGGGAAAGTCCAGAAACGCGCGCGGCAGATATCGTCCGGAATGTCCGCGCATGCCGTAGTGCAGCACGCGACTGGCGATATCGACCCAGATTTCGCCATCGCAGTCTTCGACCCAGCGCTTACAGAACGAGATGTCTTCGGACTCGATCAGGCTGCGGTCCGGTGTCTCGACCGGTGAAAAGAAGTCATAAAACGGCGCATCGCCGAGGAGCGGCAGACCGGTGTAGCCTGTCCGTCGCGTGGCAACCTTGCGCTCGACCATCGCTTCGAGAACATCGCGCCGGATCAGCATGATCCCGGTGCCGACAGCAGGCACCTTCAGGAAATTGCCGCGCCGCTCGGCGGCCCAGTCCGACCCATCGAACCGCTTGAGGTCTACGTTGAATTCGAGACATAGGTCCATCAGCGTCGAAGTGGTGCGACGGTCGTCGCCCGTTCGGCCAGCGAGGGCCTCGGATTCGGCGGCACTGCGCAGCCTGTCCCATGCAAGATGACGTTTTGGGCAGGCAATCGCGGTGACGGGCTGATCGAAGTCGAGCAGGCCAAGGATGCTGTCGGCCAAAAAGCCCATGTCGGAGTCGATGAACAGCAGATGGCTGCACGAGGCATCTGCCCGAACCAGCGAAGCGAGGATGTTCCGGCTCAGGGCGATATCGGACAGCGCGAGTTGACGGTAGCTGTACGGAATGCCCCGCCTGTGCAGGGCGACCGTGAGATCCATCAGATAGGAAACCGTGCCGGAAACGACGTGCCCGGTCGTCGGTTGGGCGATCAGGATCGCCGCCATCTCTTACGTCTTGCGTGCAACGACGTGGACCGAGTCGTCACCTTCGCGCCAGTGCTTCGATGGCGTGTCATTTGCCGGGAGCAATTCGAAGCCGAGTTCCGAGACTTTCGCCTCCATCGACGGCTGATCGTACATCCAGCGGTGCTGCAGACCGAAACCGCCACCGAACTCCATCAACCGGTAGCGCAGCGATCCACGGTTCTCCTTCGACAGGAGCGACTTCTTGAGGAATTTGTCGGCTGCCTGCGGATCGGTCCCGCGATTGGCGATGTAGTCCTCCACCTGCACGGCAATGCTCGGCACGATGATGTGCGCTGTTCCGCCCGGCTTCAGGACCCGCCGGAAGTCCGTCAGGATCTCGCCTGCCTCATCGGGGAAGACATGTTCGAGAAAATGCGAGCACAGGATGTGATCGACCGATGCGTCGGGCAGTGGCAGGCGCTTGCGACAGTCGTGACGGTGCATCTTCGCCTTCTGCGTCGCTTCGCGGTACTTCTCCAGCATGTTGCGGTTGCGCTTGGGAACGAGCGGGATCAGGAACGGATAGGCGAGCACCGTCAGGAAGATGTGGTTGTCGAGGTTCGCAAAATCCTCGATCGGGTACGTCGATGAGGCGACGTTCAACCAGATCTTTCCCTGGTTGTTGCGGAGGTCGTCCAGATTCATGCGGAGTCCTGACTTTCGGCGCTGTCCTGCATGACCAGCATGCGCTCAATCGGTTAATCTCATCTTCAGACCGGCGATGTCGTGGCTGCACGTCGGCGCATCGACGACAACATTGTGATGCCTGATTTCGGTCGGTGCCATAGCCTTGAATGCCCTCGGTTTCCAATCATACTCAAGGTCGCAGGACAGTGATCTCAACGGTGCTGGACAGACGGGTCAACATACCTTACCTTTTTTCCTGATACTCGCTGATCAATAGGAGTTCCCGAATGGATCTGCGCGATGTAAAGCTTTCTGACCGTTACGATCTGGAACGGACGCCGGTTCTGCTGTCGGGGACCCAGGCGTTGGTTCGCGCGACGCTGATGCAGCGCGCACGCGATGAAAAAGCGGGTCACAATACTGCAGGCTATGTTTCTGGTTATCGCGGATCGCCATTGGGAGCGGTAGATGCGACCTTTCAGAGCGCGCAGAAGTTCACCGATCCGGCGCATGTGAAGTTCCACCCCGGGATCAATGAGGACTTGGCTGCGACGGCGGTTTGGGGATCTCAGCAAGCGCACCTGAAGGGCGAGAACCTCTACGATGGCGTCTTCGGCATGTGGTATGGCAAGGGTCCCGGTGTCGACCGGTGCGGCGATGTCTTCCGCCATGCCAATATCGCCGGATCGGCCCCGTTGGGCGGCGTCGTTGCCTGCATGGGCGACGATCACACTGGCGAGTCCTCCACGACATTGCACCAGTCCGAAATGGCGATGATGGACGCGATGATCCCGGTCCTCTCGCCTGCAGGCGTCCAGGAATTGCTGGATCATTGCATCACCGGTTGGGCCCTGAGCCGTTATTCTGGCTGTTGGGTCGGTGTGAAATGCATGAAGGACACGGTCGAGGCGACGGCGGTCGTCGACGGTGATCCGCATCGGTTGACGTTCGTGACACCTCAGGACCTGCAATTGCCCGATGGCGGTGTGAACATCCCGTTGTTCGAAGATCCATCCGAGGGCGAAGTTCGGCTGATCGACCACAAGAGGTTTGCGGCCCAGGCATTCGCTCGCGCGAACGGGCTCGATCGCCGCACATTCGGCAAGCCGGGCGCGCGCGTCGGCATCGTCTCGGCCGGCAAAAGCTGGCTCGACGTGGTCCATGCGCTCGATCTGCTGGGTATCGATGAGGCCAATGCCGAACAGATCGGCCTCAGCGTCTACAAGGTCGGGATGGTCTGGCCGCTCGAGCCTGTGCGCCTCAAGGAATGGGCCGAGGGTCTCGAGCAGATCATCGTTGTCGAGGAAAAGCGCGCGATCCTCGAGACTCAGGTCAAGGAGATCCTATACGACCTGCCGGATCGGCCGAGCGTTGTCGGCTGGAAGGATGAGGACGGCAGTGTTCTGTTCTCGGCGAAGAAGGGCCTGGACCCGGTCACGATCGCGCTCGGCGTCGGCAAACAGTGCGAAAAGCAAGGTGCTGCGACGGAGTCGATGCGCCACGCGATGGGCGCGCTGACAGAGGCGACACGGTCTGACAATACCCCCGACTCTGCCACCCGAACGCCGTGGTTCTGCGCGGGCTGCCCGCATAACAGTTCGACCGTGATCCCTGAAGGCGCGCACGCTTACTCGGGGATCGGCTGCCACTACATGGCGCAGTGGATGGACCGCTCGACGCTCGGCTACACCCATATGGGCGGCGAGGGCGCGAACTGGATCGGAGAATATCAGTTCTCGTCTCGCAAGCACGTTTTCCAGAACCTTGGCGACGGGACCTACAATCATTCGGGCATCCAGTCGATCCGCGCGGCTCTGGGCACCGGCGCGAACATGACGTTCAAGATCCTTTACAATGATGCTGTCGCGATGACCGGCGGTCAGAAGCACGACAACGAAATCGATGCCGAGCGCGTCGCCCGCGAACTCGTGGGCATTGGCGTGAAGAAGGTCGTTGCGGTCGTCGATGAGAAGGAGATGGGCTGGGTCGATTACCCGCCCGAGGTCGCGGTGTTCCCACGCAGCGATCTGATGAAAGTCCAGAAGGAACTGCAGGAGATCGAGGGCGTCACCGCGATCATATACCAGCAGACCTGCGCGGCCGAAAAGCGCCGCCGCCGCAAGCGCGACAAGTTCCCGACGCCGCCGGAACGCGCCTTTATCAACCCCAATGTTTGCGAGGGATGCGGCGATTGCGGTGTGCAATCGAACTGCATCGCCATCTTGCCGAAGGAAACGCCGCTGGGCCGCAAGCGCGAAATCGACCAGTCCGCCTGCAACCGGGATTTCTCGTGCCTCAAGGGCTTCTGCCCCTCGTTCGTGACGGTCGAAGGTGCGACGCCGAAGAAGAAGGCGACCAAGGAGTTTTCGCTGCCCGATCTGCCGGAACCAACCGTGCCCGCGATTGGCGATCAGCCGTATAACGTGCTGGTCACGGGCGTTGGCGGAACGGGTGTTGTGACCGTGGGCGCTCTGATCTCGATGGCCGCCCATCTCGAAGGCAAGGGTGCCGCCGAGATGCAGATGGCCGGTCTGGCGCAGAAGGGCGGCGCCGTCGCAATTCACTGCCGGGTCGCTCAAAAGCCTGAAGATATCAGCGCGGTCCGCATCTCGGTCGGTGAAGCGGATGCCGTAATCGGCGGCGATCTGGTGGTTTCGTCCAGTCAGAAGGTCATGGCGCTGATGAAGCGTGACCGCACGCGCATGGTGTGCAACGGGCACGAGATCATTACAGGCGCGTTCACGAAGGACACCGAGTTCACGTTGCCGTCTGATGCCATGCGTCTAAGCGTCGAGCGCAAGCTTGGGGCAGAGCGCGTCAGCATGATCGAGGCGAACGAACTGGCTTCGGAACTGCTGGGCGACTCGATCTACTCGAATGTGCTTTTGCTGGGTGCTGCGTGGCAGGCCGGTCTTGTTCCCTTGTCGGCGGAGGCGCTGCGTCAGGCGATCCGCCTGAACGGTGCTGGTGTCGAGGGCAATCTGAAGGCGTTCGATATTGGCCGCTGGGCCATCGCGGATGGTGAAGGCCTCGCGCAGCTGCTGACGCCGACAGCCGAGGTGATCGAGACGCTCCCGGCCAAGATCGCGCGGCGCGAGGCCTTTCTGACAGGCCACACGAGCGGGCGTTGGGCAGGGCGCTATCGCAAGCTGGTCGATCGTGCGCTGGAGGCTGAAAAGGCCCTTGGCCAAAAGGGTTTCGGCGAAGCCGTTGCCGAGGGCCTGTTCAAGCTGATGTCGTACAAGGACGAGTACGAAGTGGCGAGACTGCATGTCGAAACGCTTGAAGAAGCCGTCAATGATGCGTTCGATAATGTGGGTGAGATCAGCTTCCATATGGCGCCGCCGATCTTCGGGCGCAAGGATAGCGACGGCAGGCCGGTCAAGACGAAATTCGGCCCGTGGATGTTCCGCGCACTCAAGGTTCTAGCGAAGATGAAGGGTTTGCGCGGGACGCCGCTGGATATCTTCGGTTACAGCGCCGAGCGTCGGGGCGAGCGCAAGGCGATCAGGGACTACGAAACCAGTGTTGTGGAGCTCATTGACGGTCTCGACCACGAGAAGTTCGCACTGGCAGCGGAGATCGCAGCGCTGCCGCTCAAGGTACGTGGGTTTGGGCATGTCAAGGAAGCAAACGCCATCGCGGTCGCACGAGAACACGACGGTCTGATGACGATGTTCCGCGCACCTGATGCGCCAAACCTGCAAGCGGCTGAGTAAGCCTGCACTCCTGCCTGACAGATCAGTGTTGCGCCGCCATGCCCGTGCAAGTAAATCACTAAGTAATTGGCGCTAAAAGGCGCATCGTTGAGGTTGGCCGGGAGGGGTTCTGCCCGGTTTCAGGAACGAGGCAGGGGATCGATGACGGCAATGACAAGACTCTTGGCGATCACGTTGATGCTTCTGGTTGCAGCTTGCGGCACGGGCACGGGACCGGTCGGAACCGCTCCGAGCGGATGGAACCTGCAGGATGTTTCTGTCCGTTTCGGCCCGGAGATTTCCCGCACCGCATCGGGCGATGAGTACAGCTCGAACTTTGTCTGGAGCGGTTTCAACGACGGTAATCGCAAGCGCCAGGTCATCGGGCTGTTCAAGCGCGCGATGCGCGAGGTCGGTCAGGAAACCATGCAGGGCTCTCGGCCCGTCAAGATGAACGTACAGGTCAACTACTTCCATGCCCTGACAGAGTTTTCCCGGCTCTGGTGCTGTGGGGCGCATAAGATCTTCGCCGATCTCGCCATTGTCGATGCGGCCACCGGCGAAGAGCTCGCCTCGGTCGAGAATCTGGCGATGGGCAGGGTCGCTCTGGGGGGAATTCCCGGTCTTGTCGCTGTTGCCGCTGGCCGCGATCAGGAAGTCCGGGTTCACGAGTCAATGGTGAATTCGACCCGCGAATGGCTCTCGCAGTACTGATTTCGCACTCCAAAGTTCCGCTTGCAGGGATCTAAACGAAGCGTCACCCTTTGCATCTCCATTGAAAGCGGGGTTGCTTCATGCGTTCCATATCCTTCCTGTCCTTGCCGCTCGCCTTGCTCGTCGCGCTGAGCGCCTGCTCGAGCGCGCCGCCGGCGCCGCCAGAAACGGTCGACACCAGCTACAGCCGCAGCGTCATGACGATGCGTAACGGCACGGAAGTCGTGCTGTTCATCAAGACGTCTCCAGCTAACGGGGTCGTGCGCGTCTGCGGTGCATGGTTCGTCCGGAGCGAGAACACTCTGGGATCTCGCGTCGCAGAGAACATCCTCTACAAAGGACGCCTCTATCTGGGTGGGGCGGAGATTATGGAACGTCTCGCATTCTTGGAGGAGTTTTCCCCAGACCAGAATCCGCTCGGACAGCCGACTGCGTGCCGGAACACCGGAGCAGCGTGGAGTGATGCGTTCGACGGGGAAGTCCCTCAGGCAGTTTTTCCGCGGGTCGGTATCTACCGCTGAGCGTCGCCAGAAGCGCTCAGGGACGCATCCAGAAGCGGCTTTCACCTGTGCGACGGAGCCGGGCGGTCAGGTTCGCAAACTCGCAGAGCTTTGCCCTTGTCTCGCGTGGATCGATGATGTCCTCGATCCCGTATGCCTCGGCTGACCGGAAGGGCGATCGTACCCGGTTCAACCGGTCCTCGATGTCGATCCGAAGCGCCTCGGGATCGTCTGACGCTGCTAGATCGGCTTTGTAGGCAGCCTCGATGCCGCCTTCTACCGGCAGAGACCCCCAGTCACCGGACGGCCACGCATATCGATACCGGTATCCGTCATGCTTGATCTGCGCGCCTCCTGCCACGCCGAAGGCTTTGCGAATGATGATCGAACACCATGGAACCGTCGCCTGATGAACCGCGCTGAGTGCACGCACGCCGTGCCGGATGACGCCTGACTTCTCTGCGTCGAGGCCAACCAGAAAGCCCGGGATATCTGCGAGGAAGACGACGGGCAGATGGAATGTCTGCGCCATGTCCGCGAACCGCATCAGTTTCTGCGAGGAATCCGCGGTGAATGCACCACCGTAGTGATATGGATCCGAGGCTGCTATCGCGACGGGCCAGCCGTCGAGCCTTGCCAGTCCTGTGATGAGCGACCGGCCCCAGCGCTTACCGATCTCAAAGAAACTTCCCGCGTCGACCACGGCTTCGACTATGGGGCGCATCCGATACACCTTGCGGCGGTCTTTCGGGATCGCACGGATCAGCCAATCCTCGGCACGGTCCGTCGGATCTTTGCAGGGAACTCGTGGTGGCAGGTCGTCAATCGACGAGGGCAGATAGCTCAGAAAGCGGCGCGCCATCGCAAAGGCTTCGTCTTCGGAGGATGCGAGATCGTCGACAGCGCCGTTCTTCGCATGGATCCTTGCGCCCCCGAGTTCCTCCTTCGTGAGGTCTTGCCCGATGTGTCTCACCACTGGCGGGCCCGCCACGAACATCTGGCTGACGCCGTCGACCAGAACCGAATAGTGACTTGCCGCCATGCGCGCGGCGCCCAGGCCCGCGACAGGTCCAAGCCCGAGCGAAACCACCGGCACGAGCCCCATGTTTCGAGCAACCTGCGCCCAGGCAGGGTTGGCTGGAACATAGGTGCGCCCGATCATCTCGATGGTTTTGACGCTGCCGCCGCCGCCCGTGCCTTCGATCAGGCGAACTATGGGGAGGCGAAGATCCCCCGCCATTGCTTCGGCCTGCTCGTTCTTTTCGCGGATCGAAGCATCCATCGCGCCGCCGCGCACGGTGAAGTCGTCACCGCCAACGACCACCGTTCGTCCATCGATCTTTCCCCGTCCAAAGACGTAGTTGGCGGGAAGAAAGCCCACCATTTCGCCGTCGGCGCTGTACTCGGCCCGGCCTGCGAGCACGCCGATCTCATCGAAGCTTCCCGGATCGAGCAGTCTATCGATACGCTCGCGGACGTTCAGCCGTGAATTGCTCCGTTGACGTTCGAGTTTCTCCGGTCCGCCCATTGCACGGCCGAGCTGCTGGCGTTTGCGCAGTTCCTCCAACTCGGCTTCCCAGCTATCGGGATCGGATCCCATGCGCTTCTCTCCCACGGACGCGGTGTCTCACAGCCTTTCCAACCGACCCGTCGCCTGTCAAAAGCTTCGATAGCCCGATGTCGCTTTATCTCCCTTGTGGGCAGTGAGCGGACAAGAAACTCGGACAGGAGGCGTACGATGTTCGGCCTGATGGCGGCACTGGTCTTTGGTGGTGGAACCGGGTTCGCCGCCGAGCGGTTCGGTTTCGTATCGAACGGCTACATCGTCTCTGTCGCGCTTGGGATCGGCGGTGCGGTGAGCCTCTGGTTTCTCCAGGGTTTCCTCGGGATCGGGCTTGGCTATGGGCGCGCGGCAACGTCGATCATCGGAGCAGTGGCGCTGCTGGTGCTCGCAAAGTTCCGAAAGTAAAGGTCGCCCCCGGGTCAGTGCCGAAAGTGGCGCATGCCCGTGAACACCATCGCAAGACCTGCCTTGTTCGCCGCGGCGATCACCTCGTCATCGCGCACCGATCCGCCTGGCTGGATCACGGCCGTGGCACCGGCTTCTGCGGCGGTCAGAAGACCGTCGGCAAACGGAAAGAACGCATCCGAGGCGACGACCGATCCTTTGACCGTGGGTTCCGGCAGCCCAAGCGCCTCGGCCATATCGGCAGACTTTCGTGCGGCGATACGGCTGGAATCGACACGGCTCATCTGTCCCGCGCCAATGCCCACGGTGGCCTCATCCTTCGCATAAACGATCGCATTGGATTTGACGTGCTTCGCAACCTTCCAGGCGAAGAGGAGATCGGCAATCTCCGCCGTGGTCGGGCCCCTCTCCGTCACTATGCTGAGATCGTTCGACGTGATCAGGCCAGTGTCGTGATCCTGCACCAGAAATCCGCCTGCGACTTGCCGCCACGAAAGTCTGCTCGTTCGCCCGGGCAACGCGCCTGTCACCAGAAGCCGCAGGTTTTTCTTCGCCGCAAAAACGGCTTTAGCGTCGTCCGTCGCATCGGGCGCGATGACGACCTCTGTCAGAATCTCGGTGATCTTCTCTGCAGTTGGCCCGTCCAGTGTTCCGTTCAGCGCAATGATCCCGCCGAAGGCTGACACGCGGTCACAATCGAAAGCGCGCTGGTAGGCTTCCGAAAAATTCTCCGCGGTGGCAACGCCGCACGGGTTTGCATGCTTGATGATAGCAACGGCCGGGCGATGCGGATCGAACTCCGAGACGAGCTCGAATGCCGCGTCCGTATCATTGATGTTGTTGTAGCTAAGTTCCTTGCCCTGAAGCTGTTCCGCCGTTGCCACCCCGGCACGCCCGGTTCCGTCGATATAGAATGCAGCGCTTTGATGCGGGTTCTCACCGTACCGGAGCTCTTGCCGAAGCGTGCCGGCAAATGCCCTGCGCCGGGGTGCCGGCTCTCCGGCGTGGTCTGCGAACCATGACGAAACCGCTGCATCATAGGCAGCCGTCCGGGCATAAGCGGTCGCTGCGAGTTGCTGTCTCTGGCCTATGGATGTTCCGCCATCCTCAAGTGCCGACAGAACATCCTCGTAGTCTTCCGGGTCCGTGACCACGGCGACGTGCGCGTGGTTCTTGGCCGCCGCACGGATCATCGCCGGCCCACCGATATCGATGTTTTCGATGCAGGTTTCCGGATCGGCGCCGGACGCAACGGTCTTCTCGAACGGGTAGAGATTGACGATCAAAAGGTCGATGGACGCGAGGCCATGCGCCTCCATTGCTTCGATGTGCTCAGGTTTGGAGCGGTCCGCGAGAAGACCGCCGTGAACGCCCGGATGCAGCGTCTTGACCCGGCCCTCCATCATCTCGGGAAATCCGGTCAGGTCCGAGACATCGCGGACTGTCAGACCGTTCTCGCGCAGCAGCGAAGCAGTCCCGCCAGTCGAGACCAACTCCGTGCCCAGCGCGGAAAGTCGCCTTGCAATTGCGACAATGCCAGACTTGTCGGAGACCGAGATCAGCGCACGACGGGCAGGGATTTTTTCGGTCATGCGACGTCTCCTGTTGATGCGCGCTGGTCGTGCCGGAGGCGCTAAATCTGACCGGTTCTGCGAAGTTCGCTGCGACGGTTAGCCTGTGCCATGCAATCGCTCGAACGACCATGCGATGCGGCCCCAGTACTCCAGCATCCGCGTCGTCGCCACGATTTGCGTTGTCGCACGCGGTTGCGGGCGATCCTCGTCGAAGTACAGCGCGGGGGCGAGAGCGAGGTCTTTCGTGTCCGCTCGCATGATCCAAAGCGAGCCGTCCGGCGTTGCCAACGAAATGCCACGCCCGGAAAGGGCTTCCGACGCTCGAACGTCCGGGTGAACGATGAAGCGCGCGCGCATCGGGCAGGGCGCAGCGTCCTTCGGGAACAGTTGCATGATTTTGGCGCGTGACTTGGCATCAGGGGCCAGAGCTGTGTCCTCGCCCGAGAGTTTCATTCCCGTGCGATCCAGATGAAGGCGCCGCTCGATCCTGAGACCCAACCGAAGCATGTAGTGATCGCTCTCGCCTATCGCCCAAGCGCCATCGTCGTCGATATCGATCCGGGCCGATACCGATCCGCCGACCGAAAGAAACGCGTCATTCTTCCTTGCATCTTTCGAGCGGGTGATCTGGCCCGGTCCGCGGTCTCCAAGCTCAATCGTTGAGTGCGCCTCGGCGCGACGCGAGGCGACGGCGTGTGCCGGTCCGAAGCTTGACCCGGAGCCGGCATTTCCGACCAGCGGCCTGTCGGCGTGATGCAGTTCGAATGCGAGCGCGCTCGAGTGGCCCGTACGATCCCACTGCCCTTTCGGCACGTCAGAGCCGTCCAGCGTCAGTTCCGACGAGGAGGCATTCATTCGCACATATCCCATTGCACGTTCGACCTTGACGTTGGCAGCAATGGGCCGGTTCGGAGTTCCAAACCGATCTTGGGCCACGCTCCGACCGCCATGAAAGCGCGGCAGGCGTCCGGACGCGTAGTTCAGCGTCGCTAACGTCTCGCGACCGTTTCGGAGAACCCTGATCTGGTCCGGCGTCGCCTCCATCCCGGCGCTCTCGATTACTTTCTGGGACCAATCCATTAGGCCGACAATCCGTCGCAGCTCCTCCGGGTTCCGGCTCGCGATCGTTCCCTCTTCCGCCAGTGTTTCCGTAGCGATGTATCCGAGATCGCGGATCAGAGAACTCGCGCGCTCGCCGGCGCCGTAGAGGCTGAGATGGGCGTATATCAGTCCGCAGAGCGCTTCGACCCGCGGTTCGCCCGAGGCGGTTTCACGCCATTGCAGATCCAGGAAGCGATACTGGCGGCCCAGGGATGCAAAGAATGCTTGCGAGCGTTCTGCGCTGCGCGATTTCAGCAACTTCGTTGAATAAGCGATCCATCGGACGACCCGTCGTGCCACAGCGTCCGGCGCCCAGCCAGGTCCAGAGCCATCGGTGAAACGATCCAGCCATTCGTGGACGTGGCCAGACATCTGGTCCCAGATCTTCGGATCGGCGGCGGCGTTTACGTCATCGAGCCACGACTGCCCGTGCAGCGCATTCGTCCAAACCCGATCGGGTGCAGAGATATCCCACGGGCTCGAACCGTGCGCTTCCGCCAGCCTGCCTTCGAGCAGCCAAACGCCGCCTGCGAAGCGTCGGGCTGCGCTCGGGTCTCCGCGCTCGGGAGGTTCCGGTTGCCATGAGAGCACATCCGGGCTTCGTCCGAGCGCTGCAACCCGGAGTGCCATCTTTTGTGGCATGCGCATCAGACGCAACTGGGTCGCCTCCCGTTCAGCAGCATCAGTCTATTCACGTGATCTCAGCACCCCGCCACAGTCCCACCGCATCCGGCAAAAAAGTCAATCCAAAGTCGGCAAGAGATAGAGACTTCAGGGCCTTCAAATTTTACCCACGAACCAGTCGGACCGCGAAGAAGCCATCGAGCGAGCCGATCTCGGGCCACATATCTGGCCGGGACCTCAGCCAGCCGTTTTCGGAGATCAGGTCGGCTGGCACACCGTCATCGGAGCCGATTTTGCTGACCTTGGCATCGGGTTCCTGTTCGAGGAAACTTGCAATGCGATCCTCGCCCTCGCTCTTGAACAACGAACACGTACTGAAAACCAGTCTGCCACCGGGTTTCAGCCAATCGAATGCAGTTCGAAGCAGTCGGTCCTGCAGATGGCACAAGGCGTCCAGATCGCCCTGGTCCAGCCGATGCGGCAGTTCAGGATGCCTGCGCAGCGTGCCAGTGGCACTGCAGGGCGCGTCGATCAGGATCGCATCGAACGGAGCCTCAGGGGCCCATGCGAAAGCATCGGCGATCACGAGTTCAGCGTTCAAACCGGTCCGATCGAGGTTCTTTTGCAGACGATCCATGCGTCGCTTCGAGATGTCGAGTGCAGTGACCTTGGCCCGGGTGGCTGCGAGCTGGAGGGTCTTGCCCCCGGGTGCGGCGCAGAGGTCCAGAACCCGTTCCCCGGCCTGTGCATTCAGCATGACCGCAGGCAGACAGGCGGCAGCGTCCTGCACCCACCACGCGCCATCGGAATACCCCGGCAGAGCCGAGATCTGCGGCCGGTTGTTCAGACGCACGGATTTCGTCGGCAGCACGGTTCCACTGCATTCCTGGGCGAAGGCCTGCGCATCGTCGGGAACTTTGAGCGTGATGTCGATCGGGGCCTGCTCGAGGCCGGCCTTGGCGATTTCACTGGCGGTTTCCGCGCCCCAGTCCTGCGATAGCCGCGGTATCATCCAGTCAGGCATCCAAAGGCCGGGGTGATCGGTCTCTTGAAAGATCTCATGCCCTCGATCCGAGATTTTTCGACCGACCGCGTTGATCAGACCTGCAAATCTTTCTGATCGCCGATCCGCTTTGACGAGCGCGACGGCGCTGTCGACACCGGCATGGGGCGGAGTCTTCCGGATCAGAAGATCCGCAGCCATCAACCGGAGGACGTGACTGACCGGGCTTTTTGGCATCCGATCAACGAAGGTGCCGATTACGGCATCAATCCGCGGAAGGTGCCGAATGACCGCATCCGCCAATGCTCGCGCTTCAGCCGCCTGCTGACCCGGTCCGCCGGGGTCGGACAGCATGCCGCCATTGTCGAGGACGTCGCAGATCAGGCGAAGGGCTGCGCGCCGCGCCGCCAGACCCGCCTTCTCCGGTTGCTGCGAATTTCGGTCCCGATCTTTCCTGCGCGTCCTGGTCACACTCACTGCCCGGGACCACCGCGTTGCGGCCGACCGGTCGTCGGCGGGCCCCATTGCCGCGAGCTCTGCCCGACTGCCGAGGTGCGGCCCATCTCCGCCGCTTGCTGCTTGAGCGCGGCAATGCGGTTCTCCGCCGATGGGTGCGTCGAGAACAGGCTGTCCATACGCCGCCCTGAGAGCGGATTGACGATGAACAGATGTGCCGTTCCCGGGTTTCGCTCGACACTTTCCATCTCGAACCGCGTCGACTGACCGGAGATCTTTGCCAGTGCCGAGGCGAGCGCGAGAGGATTGCGGCAGATCTCGCCGCCCAGCCGGTCGGCCGAATACTCGCGCGTCCGGCTGATCATCATCTGCACCAATCCGGCAGCCATCGGAGCCAGGAACATCGCCAGCAACATGCCAATCAGCCCGACGGGATTGTTGCGGTTCCCGCCCATGCTGCGAAAGATCCAGCCGAAATTCGCCAGCATCGTGATCGCGCTCACCACGGTCGCAGAGACCGTCATGATCAGCGTGTCGCGGTTCTGAATGTGCGCAAGTTCGTGCGCCATCACGCCTTCAAGCTCGTCATAGCTCAGCATCTGCATGATGCCCGTGGTCGCCGCGACAGCAGCCTTGTCCGGGCTGCGTCCGGTCGCGAATGCGTTAGGTTGCGGGCTGTCGATGACGTAGACAGCCGGAACCGGCATGTTGGCATTGCGTGCCAGCTTCTCGACCATTTCGACCAACTGCGGTGCCGATGCGCGCGTGACCGGGCGGGCGCCGTGGGCTGAAAGGGCGAGTGAGTCCGAATTCCAGTATGCGTATGCGTTGGTCCCGATCGCGAAGACCAGCGCGATCAGAATCCCGACTTCGCCGCCCAGCAGGAAGCCGACAAATAGGAATAGCGCTGTCATCGCGCCCAACAGCATGGCGGTCTTGACCATGTTCATCGCATGTCACCTATTGCCTGTTCGTGCGCAGCCCGCATATCTCCGTCAGGATCGGAGGAAGATATATGAGCGATCAAACCGAACAGAAAGCCCCGAAAGACCTTCCTCCCGCCGCGCAGCGCGCTTTGGCGGAAGCCGAGGAGCGGCGTCGTGCCCAGTCGGAAGAACAAATGCCAAAGGAATACGGCGGGCGCGGCGGAGCGGAGCCGACCCGGTTTGGCGATTGGGAGAAGGATGGGATCGCGCACGATTTCTGATGCGCTCAGCCCTTGCGCAGGGGCACTCCGCCGATCTGATCGGGGCGCAGGTCACGTGCTGGTGCCCATGTTTCCGGATCGGTGATCAGCGCGGCGAGCGCCTCCGCTGACGCCTCCAGCAAAGCCTCACCTTTTTCGACGTTGGCCTTCGAAGGATCGCCCGCGACGCCGTTCGCCGTCATGTGCGTGAACGGTCTCCAGCGGTAAGAGTCGCGTCCCGCGGCCAGAAATCCCGCACCCCGTTGCGTTGCCAAACTGCTCAGATCCGACGTGTCGACCAGATCAGGCTCCACCGCCATCATCATCGAGGTTTCGGCCTCGCAGGCATGGCCGAGATTCTCCTGATCCTCGAGGATTTCCTTGATCGCCGGAGCCGCCTCGCCCGGATAGGTCGTCGCGACGATCGTCGCCTCGAGCTGCCCCGACAGTTCATCGGCGATCTGCTTCATCGGGATGACATTGCCGCCGTGCGAGTTCGAAATCAGAACGTCGCGGAAGCCGTGGCGGGTCAGCGAGACGATCAGATCGCGCAGGACCATCCGGAAGGTCTCGTGGCTCAGGATCAGCGTCCCGCCATAGGGCATGTGATGCTCTGAAAGGCCTGACCAGACCACTGGCGTCACCACGGTCGGTCGCCTGTCGTAGGCCTTTTGCGCCGAGCGCATCGCGATTTCCCAGCCGAGCCGCGTATCGGTCATCACGGGCAGATGCGGTCCATGCTGCTCGATCGAGGCAATCGGCAGGATCACGCACGCATTGTCATCGGCAAGCGCGCGCAACTCATGCGCTTTCAGGCGCGACCAGTCGGTCTCGGGCATCTGGATCTCCTGACATGATCTGGATCAAAGACGGTTTCATCAAATTGTATCAGCTTTCACAGACCGGGACAGGCTTTCGGCAGGAGGATCAGGCCGGAGATGCGGGAAATCGTCCATTTGCGATTCACCCGTATCGTCATAAAATTGCAGTCGTCGCGCCAGGGAGAGCCCAGCTATGGATTATGAGCGTTACTTCGAGAGCCGCCTCTCGGATCTGAAGTCGGAAGGCAATTACCGTGTTTTTGCGGATCTCGAGCGCCAGGTCGGTGAGTTCCCGAGAGCCAAGCGCCATGTCGGCGAGGGTGCGAACGCGGGCTGCCACGACGTCACGGTCTGGTGCTCGAACGACTATCTCGGCATGGGCCAGCACGAGGCGGTGCGCGAGGCCATGAAGGCGGCCATCGACACCTGCGGTGCGGGTGCGGGCGGCACGCGCAACATCTCGGGCACGAACATCCACCATGTCCGGCTGGAAAAGGAGCTCGCCGACCTGCACGGCAAGGAAGCGGCCCTCTTGTTCACCTCGGGCTATGTCTCGAACTTCGCGGCCCTCGGCACGCTCGGCGCGACCATGCCGGGCTGCGTGATCCTGTCGGACGCGCTGAACCACGCCTCGATGATCGAGGGCATCCGCCACTCCCGCGCCGAGAAGAAGATCTGGAAGCACAACGATGTCGAGGATCTCGACCGCAAGCTGGCCGAGATCGAGCCCGGCCGGCCCAAGCTGGTCGCCTTCGAATCGGTCTACTCGATGGACGGCGACATCGCGC
>JBCDAV010000031.1:0-62633 GCA_039184865.1 Pseudomonadota bacterium
ATCAAAAGCCCAAGACGGCAAAGCGGCTCTACTTCGATGTGATCCCGCGTGCCGTGGATGAGTATCACCAGCAGCTGCGCGCCTATCCTGGCCAGGATGCGGCGGGTAAGGCCAACAACCCGGTGTTTCATATCCATGCCGGTGACGTGCCGGAAAGCAAAATGGTCGTGCCCTTTGCCATGCTGCTCAATCTGGCCTCCGTCGCCTCTGCGGAAGACAAAGACAGGCTTTGGGGCTTCATAAAACGCTATGCCCCGGATGCCAGCCCAGAGTCACATCCCGATCTCGACGCGGCGGCAGGCTTCGCTGTGCGCTACTACAAGGATTTCGTCGCACCTACGCGCACATGCCGGGCGCCTTCGGAGCAAGAACGCGAGGCCCTGACCGAGCTGCGCAATGCGCTGGCGGCCTATGACGGCGCACTCGACGATGAAGCCCTGCAATCTGTCGTCTACGCCGTGGGTCGCGATCGGTTTGATCCGCTGCGCGATTGGTTCAAGGCGATCTATGAGGTGCTGCTCGGCGCGTCTCAAGGCCCGCGCTTCGGCGGCTTTATCGCGCTTTACGGCGTGGATGAGACTGTCGCCTTGATCGACAAAGCCTTGGCCGGAGAGCTGCTGCCAGCAGATTAGTGCCTCCGGCGGGGGTACTTTTGAAAAGAAAGAAGCCTGCAGGCAGTGCTGCACATCACATCAAATGCGGCAGATGCCTTTGGTCTCTGCGCCGTCCCAGGGCAAGACCACCTTGTCGGGGACTATTAACTCGCCAAGGGGGAAGGCACCGCGCAACATCTTGGCCAAACGCTCTGTCCGAGGGGCCGTCGGGTCGAGCGCTTTGCAGCATACGTACTCTTCCACAATAGAGGCCTGTTGCTCGTACCCGTAGTCGAGAAACCGCGTGCTGGTGTCGATGTCGAAGAGATAGGGATCATCGCTGCGCGTGTGTTCTGCGGCGGATTTGAACGGTGTGTAATTCGTCGCGGCCCGGTTTTGCCATTGCCAGACATGGGTGATCTCATGGGCAAAAAGCATCACGTGAATAAGGCTCATCGCCTCGGGATAATTGGGCAGGTAATCGGGCTCGTACCAATCCTTGGAGTAAAACACATCATTGTAGAGCACGACGGCGGCGGGAGAGACGGTCACGGCGGGTGGGACATGATTGACTTCGTGCCGCAGGCACGACGCTCAACGGCGACCAGCCGTCTCAGGGTTCGTCGCGCAGCAGGACCACGGCTAGTCCGAACATACTCTCACCGGCAGCGCGCACGATATGCGCGCGCCCGTCCGGACGGTCCTCGAACCAGATCCTGAAGGGGAACTCAGGGCGTTTCTTCATCATCTTCGGTTTGAAACCGGCAATCCGGCGGTAGAGTGCCGAACACCGCGTGCGCTTGCCGTCCACCACCGGCTCGCCGAGATCAATCGCGTAACGCCGCCTGCCATCGAAAACCTGGACGGAACGGTTGCAGATCCGCTCCCGCGGCATCGGTGCCAGCGCGGAGATCGCCGCTGAGATGGGGTCGAGCGTCCCTGTCTGCGCCGCCGGATCGATCTGATAACTTTTCTCCACGAAGGCGGGCTCCGCATTGACAGTCGCCGGCGCATCATTGGTGTAGATCATCTCGACGCGCTGTTTCTTCGAGCGCATCCGCGAGTCAGCAGCAAATCGGCGCGGTGACAACCCATTCTCGGTCAGGGCGCCGAAGGTTTCTGCTTCAAACGAGGCCTTGTAGACTAGACCGACGATCCCGGCCGTTCTGAGCACGGACCGCGCCTCGTAGTGGTCTTCATGGAAGTCCGCGTCGATGCTGACCTCACCCGCCTTGATCCCGCCGAGATAGAAATCGTAGATCGTCTTCATCGGCGGATCGGACGCCGCTGCCACATGCGGCGTTAACAATACGATCGCAGCCACGGCCAACGCATGGACAAGCGGGTGGGCGGGCGCGGTTCTGTTACTCGGCATTCGTCACTCCGTTGAAGGCCCGGGCTCTATCCCGTATGCAGGCGCGCCCGAATATCTGCTCCACAAACCATACGAGCAAGTGAAGATGCCATCTCCGGCCGACCGGAAAGACCCCGAAATGCTCGCCGAACGCCTGCAAGCCGGAGACCGGCGCGCCCTGGCCAAGGCGATCACCCTGGTCGAATCGGCCCGGCCCGATGACCGTCTGCTTGCGTCCGAGCTCGTCCAACGCCTCGACGAACCCGCTTCCGTCGCGATGCGCATCGGATTGTCCGGCACGCCCGGTGTCGGCAAGTCGACCTTCATCGAGGCTTTCGGCATGCAGCTCGCCGAACAGGGTCGCCGCATCGCGGTCCTTGCGGTCGATCCCTCGTCGGCGCGGTCCGGGGGATCGATTCTCGGCGACAAGACGCGCATGGAACAACTCGCCCGGTCGCCGCACGCCTTCATCCGTCCGTCGCCCAGCGAGGGCACGCTCGGTGGCGTCGCCCGCCGCACGCGCGAGACGATCCGACTGGTCGAGGCCGCGGGGTTTGACACGATCATCGTCGAGACCGTTGGCGTCGGCCAGTCCGAAACCGCGGTGGCGGAGATGACCGATCTGTTCCTGCTGCTGCTCGCACCGGCCGGCGGCGACGAACTGCAGGGCGTCAAGCGCGGCATCATGGAGATCGCTGACCTGATCGTCATCAACAAGGCCGACGGCGCCCTGAAGCCCGTCGCCGAGACGACCCGCACCGAGTATGCAGGCGCGCTCCGGCTGATGCGCCGCCGCCCGGACGATCCGCAGGACTTTCCCATGTCGTTGACCGTCTCGGCGATGACCGGTGCAGGGCTGCCTGAGCTCTGGGAGTCTATCACCCGGCTCTTCACATGGCGGTTCGACCACGGCGCGATCTCCCGCATGCGGGCCGCTCAGGCGATCACCGCGTTCGACCGCGCGCTGGAACAGGCGATCCTCGCGGCGGTCCGACAGGATCCCGTGTTGACGGACCGGCTTGCCGCCCTGCACGCATCCGTTGCCGCCGGAGAAATCGACCCCGACCTTGCGGCGCGCCAGCTTGTCGGGCAGTTTCTCGAGGCAAGGTCGCAGCGGACCTGAGACCCAGGGGCGGGAGAGACACATGCGGGACGACAGTGCAGAGAGCCTGCGCGAGGCCTATCGCCGGGACGGTTTCGTGTTTCCGATCCGGGTCATGGACGAAGCCGCCGCCGCGCAGCACCGGTTCGATCTGGAACGGGCCGAAGCCATCGCCAGCAACGTCCCCGAAGGCGGCAGCTACTTCCGTGAATACGCCAACATCTCCCTCGGTTTCGTGGGCGACATCGCGCGCGACCCGGCGGTCACCGATCCGGTCGCCGAGATCCTAGGCGATGATCTTCTGGTCATGGCCTGCTCCTTCTTCATCAAGGAGCCGAACTCCTCGGCCTATGTGAGCTGGCATCAGGATCTGCACTACTGGGGGCTCGACGGCGATGACGAGGTGACGGCGTGGCTCGCACTCTCCCCGGCAACGCGATCCACGGGCGCCATGCGCTTCGTCGCCGGCTCGCACACCGAGATCGTCGCCCATGCCGACACCTTCCACGAGGACAATCTGCTGACCCGCGGGCAGGAGGTCGCGGTCGAGGTCGACGAGGCCGATGCGGTCGTGGTCGAACTTGCCCCCGGCGAGATGTCGCTGCACCACGGGCGCCTGTTCCACGCCTCCGAGCCAAACCGGACGGACGATCGCCGGATCGGCCTGGCGATCCGCTACGTGCCGACGCGGATGGGGCAGGAAATCGGCGGCATCTGCGCGACGCTGGTGCGCGGCGAAGACAAATACGGGAATTTCGAGCTGGTGGAGTCGGGCTCGCGGCTATTGGCACCGGAAGACCTCGACCGGCATCGCGAGGTCCGCGACCGTCGGCGCAAGGTGCTGATGCGCGCGACCGAGTGAGTGCCGGGCGCAAAGACAAAACCGCTGGCTGAAAGCCCGGTCGCCCCAAGGCCAATTCACTGATCGCAGTGCCATTGGCGCTCTTGTGGCCCGTGTCCAGCTCAGCGCTTTATCCTGGGCGCGACGGACCTGTTGATCGGCAGTTCTCAAGCTGCGCGCCACCGGATTTCCCTTGACGCGCGGGGCCGCCCTGCGTAATGCACTCGCTCTCATTTCACGGACCGCGCGCCGATGCGCCTGCGCGTCCGTTCGAACGGAAGGAAATCGACATGTCGCGGCGGTGCGAACTCAGCGGTAAGGGCGTGATGACCGGTCACCGGGTCAGTCACTCGAACATCAAGACCAAGCGCCGGTATCTGCCGAACCTGCAGGATGTAACGCTGATGAGCGAGAGCCTCGGCCGGTCGTTCCGGTTCCGCGTGGCCGCGTCGGCGCTGCGCACCGTCGATCATCGCGGCGGTCTCGACGCCTACCTGATGAAGGCACGCGAGGGCGAGCTCTCGCCGCGCGCCCTGAAGGTCAAGAAGGACATCGAGGCCGCGCAAAGCGCCTGAGCCCCAAAGCTATTCAGCTTTGTTTGCGGCCCCGTTAGGGGCCGTTTGCGTTTCTGGGCAGAGAGTGCCAATCCGGACCGTCAGCGAAACGCATCGCCATCGAGGATCTGCTGCACGAAATCGGGCACCGACTCCGTCGCCGGCCCCAGGATATGATGATCGAACAGCCGGGACGCGTCCGTGCGTTCCAGATTGACCTCGACCGTCGTCACGCCGCGCATCCGCGCTTCCGAGACGAACCCGGCCGCCGGATAGACGTTGCCCGACGTCCCGATCGCCGCGAACAGCGTGGCATCGCCGAGAGCTTCGTAGATCCGCTCCATGTGATAGGGCATCTCCCCAAACCAGACGACGTCGGGCCGGACCGTACCGATCGCGTCGCAGGCCGGACAGACGTCGTCCAGCCCCATGTTCTCCAGCCAAGGCCATTGATGCCCGCAGGCCGCGCAGAGCGCGCGCAGAAGCTCTCCGTGCATGTGGATGACCTGCCGTGATCCGCCGGCCTCGTGCAGGTTGTCGACATTCTGCGTGACCAGCGTGACCGTGCCGGCGCAGTCCCGCTCCAGACGCGCAAGGGCTTCGTGCGCTGCATTGGGCGCGGCATCTCGCGCCCCGGTGCGCCGCTGGTTGTAGAAGTCGTGCACCATCTCCGGGTTGCGCGCGAACCCCTCCGGCGTCGCCACATCCTCGAGGTTGACCTTGGTCCACAGGCCGTCCTTGTCGCGAAACGTGCCCATCCCGGACTCCGCCGAGATGCCTGCACCGGTCAGAATGACGATGTGTTCCATGCTTTCCGCCCGAATGTCCGGCCGCTGTACCCCCGTGTAGCAAGTGTCTCAAGTCAGGTCGATCATTCGTGCGACAAGCCTTCCGCGCGCAATTTTGCGCGGATTGAGGAAAAGGAATTTGTCCCCGGATATCCCAGATAGGAACCGTTTTCGCTACCCGTCGAAGCATGATTATCTTTTGATTGCAGCAGGTTATCCATGATGGAGCGGGTGTTTGACGGCGAACGCGGCCGGTGACGAAGAATCCTACGATCTGCGGCTCCAGTTCGACCGCGCCGTCAAGCTCGCGTTCCATGGTTCGGCCATCAGTTCGGACGGCGGCCTGCTACTTCACCGCGAACTCGATGACGCGCTCGGCCTGACCGACATGGCCGCGAGTCTGGTCGCCGATCCTCGCACCGGTCGGAATGGCCGCCACCGGCTCATTGGTTTCCTACGCCAAACAGTCTTCTCGCGCCTCAGCGGCTACGAGGACGTAAATGACGCTGACCGCCTTCGGCTTGACCCGGTGATGCGTCAGGTCGTCGGTGGCAGGGCGGTGAAGCACGGTGCTGCCTCGGCCAGCGCCATGGGCCGGTTCGAGACGGAGATGCTGACCCAGCCCAAGAACCTCACCGCCCTTGCAGACCTGCCCGGGTGCTGGATTGATGCTGTTCACGACAGGCAGCCACCGAAGAGCAACACGCTCGACATGGATAGCTCCGAGAGCCCTGTTCACGGTGATCAGGAGGGTTCGGCCTGGAATGGCCACGTCCAATCGAAATGCCTGCATCCGCTTTTCTTGTTCAACCAGTATGGTGACCTGGAGCGGTGCTCTCTGCGACCCGACATGGGCCACAGCGCCGATGGCTGGGAAGATGTCCTGAAGCCAGTGCTGGCGCGATACGCGGTGGACGCTCGTCCCTCGATCACCCGGCGACGGTTTCGTGCGCTGGCCTACAACCTCGCCAACTTTATGCGCACGTTGGCGACGCGAGCGGCCATCAAGACCTGGTCGCTGACATCTCTGCGCGAGCGTCTGATCAAGACCGGCGTTCGGCTCGTGCGCCATGCCTGCTATGCCGTGTTCCAATTCGCCGAGGCAGCGCTGCCCCAGTCGGTGTTCGCGGACCACCTCGGCCTGATCAACGGCCTGCGCGGGCAACCGGCCAAGGCTGCTTTCGCATGACTGGGACTGAAACCAGATTGTCGGAACGCGCCGCTGGCGACGGGAGAGGTGTGATCCGTGCACGCAAGAATGGCGCTCCTCGCCGTGCCGGAACGCCAATTCCTCGCCTTGTGGGCCTGTTGTCTGCCGACAAACGCCCTGTACGGGCGTTCTTTGTCTTGATCGGCGCCGTGGCCGGCGGCACGATCAGTACAGGGAGTCGAAAAGGGAAATCTAAGATTGTAATCTTGGCGATGTCTTGATAAAATTTTCGTCGTTCATGGCTGTTATATTCGTCGGATGGTTTCTAATTTTAGCGATGTTCCATTACCTGGATTTTATTGATGTATTTCCATGGCTCTCTCCAAATATTATTGGAAATTTGGCTCATGCCATTTATCTGTCATCTATTTGGGCAATAGGATATATTATGGTTTATCTGATCTGCAACACAGCAATCGGCACGCACTTTAAGCATACGTATGGATCTCGGGGTTTGGAGACATTCTTATCTGTTTTGATGTCGGCATACCAATTCTCTATCATTAGGTATTCGACGCCAGAAAGCTACGCATTTTTTATTGAGGGATTTGGCCATTTGTATAAGGATGGTGGACCTACACATGATTTTATAGTCGCTATTGTTATCCATGTTTTGCTCGGTGCCGCACTGACATTCCTTGCATTCGGAATCCTCAAAAGAACCTTTGGGAGAGCGTAACGGCTCATTTTTTTCAAGCTGAACCTGGAGAAGTCACTTGTCATGACGAAGCGAATTGAAAAGACGGGTCTTCCGGGTGCAGAGGACCTGCGCGATGGCGATCTCGACGCGATTCAGGGCGGTGCCTCCGACCTCGAGATGGGCAAGATGCTCAACAAGAAGAAGCTCGATCTCGCGAAGATGCCGGACGGCGGTGCGCCAGCCGCCAAGAAATCGAGCTGTCCGGCGACGCCCGCCAGCCCGCATTCCTATAACCGCTTCGGCTTCAAGACGCGGTGACGGGCGCCGCTTAAACCCGTTTCAACTCGACAGCCTTGCGGGTAACGTCCGCCCGGGCGCGGTCTGCAAGGAAACTCCATGAAGATACTCTGCGTTTGTCTCGGGAACATCTGCCGCTCGCCGATGGCGCAGGGCGCGCTCGAGCGCCGGTTGGCCGAGGCCGGCATCTCCGCAGTCGTCGACAGTGCCGGAACAGGCGCCTATCACATCGGTAACCCACCCGATCCGCGCGGACTGGCCGCTGCATCTGCGCGCGGCTATGACAACAGCGCCCAGCGGGCCCGACAGGTGGCCGCATCGGACTTCGACGCATTCGATCTGATTCTGGCGATGGACGCCTCCAACCTCGCAAACCTGCGCCGCGCCTGTCCGCAGAGCGCGGACTGTGAAATCCGTCTTTTCGATGCAGAGGGCAGGGATATTCCCGACCCGTACTACGGCGGACCGGCAGATTACGAACACGCGCTCGACATGATCGAAGCGGCGACCGAGGCTCTGGTCACAAAGATCGCTTCGCCATGATGAATGCGTAACATTCGATACAGATTCTCCTGGTGTTTGGGCTAGATTGCTTCCAGCGGTTGCCGAGGGGGCAGCCCGGATCAGTAAGGAGACACAGCATGAGTGACAACGACAAGAACAAGGAGGCCGAGATCGCTGCATCGGCCGAAGACGAACCCGAAGTGATTGGCGACGAGAAGCTTGATGACGCCGAAGGCGGCTGGAGCTGGGGCACATCGCTGAAAACCACGAATGTGGTTATGTCCGGCGGCTCGACCATGCTGAAGCTCGACGGTCTCGAAGGCGAGTCGGACAAGGTCATTGACTCGATGGACGCGGAGATGCTGCGCAAACGTCCGGGCCGCTTCGGCAGTTGGTCCAAGGGCTGATCCGTCCACGGCCCCGCACCGGCGTTCAGGCGCGGGGCCCAAAATTGACGAGGCTCAGGGTCGCGGAATTTGCCGATAAATGACCCGAGGCCCGCGCAAGAAGACCTTCATTGACCCATTCAAAAGAAAAGACGATTGGCGACACTGATCTCGAAACCGTCAATGGCGGCATGGCGATGATCCAGGACATGTAAACGCCCGCCAACCCGCTTACGCCCGAACCGACGCTCGAGGATTACGGCACGGACATGCTGCACGGCGGCACCGCGCCCGACCGCCTCGACTACAGCCGTCCCTGACGCTCGCACGTACGCTCTGACAGCAAGCAGCGCATCGCGCCCGCCGCCTGTCGCGCCGGAATTCCGGTGAGTTGAGACCGATCCGGGCCGCCCGATCGCCGCCCGTATCCCGCATCCCGGTATCATGGCCGTCCTGCGCGCCCGCGTCGCTTGACGGCGCACCGGCAGCGCCGCATATGGTGCCGCCATGACCGACCTGTCTCACATCCGAAACTTCTCGATCGTCGCCCATATCGACCACGGGAAATCGACGCTCGCCGACCGCCTGATCCAGAAGACCGGCGGCCTGGAAGAGCGCGAGATGTCCGAGCAGGTCCTCGACAACATGGACATCGAGAAAGAGCGCGGCATCACCATCAAGGCGCAGACCGTGCGCCTGCTCTATACCGCCGCGGACGGTCGCGACTACACGATCAACCTGATCGACACGCCGGGCCATGTCGACTTTGCCTACGAGGTGTCGCGCTCAATGCGCGCCGTCGAAGGCTCGCTGCTCGTGGTGGACGCCTCACAGGGGGTCGAGGCCCAGACGCTTGCCAATGTCTACCAGGCGATCGATGCCGACCACGAGATCGTGCCGGTCCTCAACAAGATCGACCTGCCCGCCGCCGAACCGGAACGCGTCGCCGAACAGATCGAGGATGTCATCGGTATCGACGCCTCGGACGCAGTGCTGATCTCGGCCAAGACCGGGCTCGGCATCGACGAGGTGCTCGAGGCCATCGTCACCCGCCTGCCCGCGCCCGAGGGCAACCGCGATGCGCCCCTGAAAGCCATGCTGGTCGACAGCTGGTACGATGCCTATCTCGGCGTCGTCGTCCTCGTGCGCATCATTGACGGCACGCTCAACAAGGGCGACCGCATCCGCATGATGCAGACCAACGCCGTCTATCCGGTCGATCGCGTCGGCGTCTTCACACCGAAGATGCTGCAGACTGACACGCTCGGCCCCGGCGAACTCGGCTTCCTCACCGCCTCGATCAAGCAGGTCCGCGACACCCGCGTCGGCGACACCATCACCACCGAGAAGAAGGGCACCGAGGACGCGCTCCCCGGCTTCCAGCCCGCCCAGCCGGTCGTCTTCTGCGGGCTCTTCCCGATCGACAACGCCGATTTCGAGCCGATGCGCGAGGCGATCGAGAAACTTGCGCTGAACGACGCCTCCTTCAGCCACGAGGTCGAATCCTCCGCCGCCCTCGGCTTCGGCTTCCGCGCGGGCTTCCTCGGCCTCCTGCACCTCGAGGTCATCCGCGACCGGCTCGAGCGCGAATACGATATCGACCTGATCACCACCGCCCCCTCGGTCGTCTACCACGTCTACATGAAGGACGGCGAGATGATCGAGATGCACAACCCCGCCGACATGCCGGACGTCATGCAGATCGACCGCATCGAGGAGCCCTGGATCAAGGCCACCATCCTCGTGCCCGACGAATTTCTCGGCGACGTGCTGAAGCTCTGTCAGGAGCGCCGCGGCATCCAGATCGACCTCACCTATGCCGGCACCCGCGCAATGGTCGTCTACCGCCTGCCGCTGAACGAGGTCGTCTTCGACTTCTACGACCGCCTGAAATCCGTGACCAAGGGCTATGCCAGCTTCGACTACCAGATGGATGGCTACGACCCCGACGTGCTGGTCAAGATGCAGATCCTGGTCAATGACGAGCCCGTCGACGCGCTCTCGGTCATTGTCCACCGCGACAAGGCCGAGGTCCGGGGCAGGGCGATGTGTGAGAAGCTCAAGGGCCTGATCCCGCAGCATCTGTTCAAGATCCCTATCCAGGCCGCGATTGGAGGCCGCATCATTGCGCGTGAGACCATCTCGGCGCTCCGCAAAGATGTCACCGCCAAGTGCTATGGCGGCGACATCACGCGGAAGAAGAAACTGCTCGAAAAGCAGAAGGCCGGCAAGAAGAAGATGCGCCAGTTCGGGAAGGTCGACATCCCGCAGGAGGCGTTCATTTCGGCGTTGAAGATGGATGGGTAGCTGATGGCGGTGGGTCTTCTAGACAACCTTTTTCAAACCACTTCCATCGCTTGTCCATGTTAACGATTAAGGCTATCGTTGTCTGAGTTGGTATAAGTATGGGATCGACAGATGTTAAGATTGGCTCTCATCGCAGCTTCGTTTGGTTTAAGCGCATGCGCATCCGCGAGCATTACGCCCCCACAGCAGAAGGTGGTTAATAAATCTTTATTAATACCGTTGCACTACGAAGAAACGTGGCGAAAATCAGTCGCATGGTTTGCAAATCGAAACATCATCATCGATAAGATCCAAAAAGAGTCAGGATTAATTGCTGCAAAGTACAGACTTTCAGTAAATGATGGTGTCGTTGATTGCGGAAATATCAGCATATCAGGATTAATCGGTGCGCCGGAAATCGAAAAGTATGCGAACTTAAATGTGGTGCTTGCTCCGTCTGGTTCTTCGACTTCAGTTACGATGAACATCTTTGGAGATTTTTTGGCGGTCGGTAGGGACGCATGGGATGGCCGCAGTGTTCGCGTTGAAGGAGATTGCATTTCTACTGGAATATTGGAAGCTGTTTACTTCAGAGAAATTTCGTAAGTGACTATCATTTGTCCTAAGACGTTGAAATTTATGTGAAATCATAAGGTTCAGAACAAGGGTAGGTAGGGTAGGTGCTAACCCTTCTCTGAATTCGTCGTCCCCGCGGAGGCGGGGATTCTACTGAAAACTCGATAAGACTCCCGCTTGCGCGCGAGTTACGCCGTCTTGGCTAGATGCCCGTCCCCGCCTGCGTACTGGTAGACTTTCGCGGGCACGGCAGTCAGGCAGCGGCCACAATTCATTTTCCATCCGCACCCAACTTGCGCATGTATTCTAGTGCTTTTTCGTTTATCGGATATCGTCGATCTGTAAACTGGCAAACTAGTCGCTGACTTTGTCGAACTAATGCCGATAACAACTGCTCAACTGCACGGAACCGAATGGGTGCCGTGTTTCGGCGAGTGCGTCGGTCTCGCAGGTAGACTTTTACTCGGGCAGATTAGATCGCAACATGGTCCTAAAACGCCATCCGAACTTTGCGTAGCGCCGCATATGCATCATTGCGCTCGAAATCCAACTCCTTGGCACAGGCCAGCTTGATTGCAGGCTCTGCGCCGCCCCGGCCGGCCACCGGATACGACGGCGGCGCAGCAACGTTCCCCGTGGTCAGGGCGCAGATCGTGATCAACGTGAGAAGGCAGAGCAGGCCCGACCCCATGAACGAAATCCCGAACCAGGCGCGGCGCGACACCTGCCACCATGCCCGTTGTCCATGTGCTGAGATTGCGCCAACCATGATCGTCCTCTCTTACCGAGCCGATCATCCGGCCCTTCGGTGAGAAGAACTTTCGTCCAACGGTGTTTCCGCAGCATGTCGTCCGCGCAAAACAGTGTTTCAATTGTTGCGCGACGACGGGAACGGCCAGTTGTGAAGGCGAAACTGCTATCCGTCCAAAAGATCTTTTTGAAGTGTAACAAGCGATACAGAGGTCGGCGCGGGGCCCCTGTAAGGTTTCCCCATTAAATCCAGAAAGGGAAACCAAACATGGAAACGAAGACGAACGCGCCGACCGAGATTGCCGACACCCAGTTGGACGATGTCGCGGCCGGCACGAACATGAACAAGCTCGTCTGGGACCCGTGCCTCGAGCAGGCCGCTGGTGGCACCGACAGGGACAATTTCACGCTGAATGGCGGCACGCTCTCCGGCGCGCGCGCAAGCTCGGGCCACTACACGCAGGTCGTCTGGGCGAAGACCTGATTTCGCCCGGCCACCGGGCTCATCCATTTTCAAAGCAAAGAGACTTCAGATGACCAAAGACATCCATCAACCGTCCGAGATTGCCGAGAGCAGACTGGATGATATCTCCGGCGGTCCGCACTTCCGGAACTTCCACAGCTCTGGCTTTGATTTCGCACCGACGGCGCAGACCGCGAGCAGCCCGACCCTCGGCAATGACACCGGCGGTGCCGAGATCGATGACAGTTCGGGCACGCGCACGGCCTTCAAGCCGAAGCCCATGGCGTGGGATAACGTCAAGAACTGAGAACGTGGCGGCGGCGGGTGGTCCATCGACCGTCCGCGAAGCCGCCTGCTACCGAGCGACGCAAATAGCCAGGCAGCCCATTTTTCGCGGAGTTGGCGAAATCGGTGGTCGGGCAGCCGACATCAATGTCGCCCGCCTTTCAGCAGACTTCCAAAATTGAGTGGGGTGGGGCGTGACCCCACCCGACCCGATCAGTCCAGCAACTGCAGGTTCGCAGCCGACGAGCGGCCGTCGCGTCCCGACTCCAGATCGTAGCTGACTTTCTGGTTGTCGTTCAGGCTTTGCAGGCCGCTACGCTCGACGGCCGAGATGTGGACGAACACGTCCTTGCCGCCCTCGTCGGGCTGGATAAATCCGTAACCTTTGGTTGCATTGAACCACTTTACGGTGCCTTGAGCCATCATTGGTCTCCATGTTCGGGCGCTGCCCGCTTCGTGCGGCAGCTATGGCGCAGTCAGAGCTAGATCGAAGGACTGCTGCCGGGGAGGAAGACAGGATCGATGGCATAACCTTGCGCGGCGCACATAGGCGTTTCGCGCCTTCAATGCAAGCAATCATCGCGTGTATGCCCCGGTTTCCCCGGCCGTCGCGGCGGGATTCTTCAGACCTCGCAGTAGCTCATCGGGACGATGAAAGCGCGGTCGTCGTCCTCGGTTTCGTCGATCAGAATGCAGACGCCGTTCGCCAGGACGATCGTTCGTCCGCCGAGGTCCGAGATGATCTTGTCGTTCTCGAACATCGCACCGTCCGGCCCGCAGGCGCTCAGGGCGAGGATCAGCAACAGGGCAGTTGTTCGCATGGCGGAGGCTCTCCTTCCGGAACTGAAGATAGCAGGTTGCGCGCATAAGTGGAGTTCACATTCTTCGTGTGCAGCGTTTGAACCTGGCGAACGTTAATCTTCGGCCAGTCGACCTTCTGTCGGTACGGATGCCATACGCGAGCCATACAGATGCCATATGCGAGCCATACGCCTGTTTCGCCAGAGCCACGGTGTTAACCCTTGCGTTTGCGCGGCGCGCTCAATACATTCGATAATTCGAATATGATGGAGGAGCGCCGATGATTTTCGACTATCCGGCCTGGACGGCAGGCGCAATCGGCGGTGGTCTGATCGGCCTTGCATCTGCGGTCTACCTGCTCGCGCTCGGACGGATTGCCGGGATAAGCGGGATCGCCGGTGCCCTGTTCGACGTCCGCCGCCCCGAGATCTCGGTCGAACTGTCCTTTCTGGCAGGGCTGATCCTGATCCCCGTGATCGCGGTAAGTGCCGGTTTTCAAACAGATATCCAGATCACGGAAAATCCCGTGTTGCTGGTCGTGGCGGGGCTGCTCGTCGGTCTTGGGACGCGGCTTGGAAGCGGTTGCACCTCCGGTCACGGCGTCTGCGGGTTGACCCGTTTCTCAAAGCGCTCCTTCGTGTCCGTCGTCGTCTTCATGGCCGTCGCGGCGCTCGTCGCGAGCCTTATCCGACCGCTCCTGGGAGTCTAAGGCATTGAAAGGTAACATCTCTTTTCTCGCAGGCGCCATATTCGGCCTCGGCCTGCTGCTATCGGACATGATCGATCCCGCCCGGGTTCTCGCATTCCTCGATGTCGGCTCCGGCATCTGGGATCCGACGCTTGCCTTCGTCATGGGCGGGGCGATGATCCCGATGTTTCTGGCTTGGTCGCTGCGGCGGATGCTAAGCAAACCATTGCTGGCAAATGTTTTTCCCGATGGCGCCACCGGGCTGCTGACACCTCGCCTGACCGGTGGCGCTGTGCTTTTCGGGCTCGGCTGGGGCCTGGTCGGGCTGTGCCCAGGGCCCGCCTTCGCAGCACTGCTGCTTGGCGGCTGGCCGGTCTGGCTGTTCGTGGCCTCGATGCTCGCAGGCATGCTGATCCACCGCGTCGCCCTCTCGCCCGAAACCGCGCGAAAGCCCGCGTGATCGTACGGCAATTTCCGGTTCAAGCGACCTTCTGATTGATCTCGACCACGTTCATGTGCGGGTCGATCGTGTAGATCTGATGCATTCCCGGCATCGCATAGACGCCTGCGTCGTCATACGGCCAGCCCGCCGCATCCATCCGGGCCATCACTGCTTTTACGTCGGGCACCATGAAGGCTGGGTGCCCGCCAATCGACGGGTTGAACATGAATCCGTTGCGTCGGCCGAAATCTGGATCAGGGCGGATCAGATGCAGGCCGCGATTACCTTCGCCAAGCGGAAAGATCGTGAGATCTGAGGGGTCTATGGAGAAGTCGCCCTCTGTGCCACCGCGATCCCAGGTCCCTTCCGTCATCCCTGCGATCTCACTGAAGAACGCCGCCGTCGCGCATACATCGTGAGCCTGCAGGTTCACGTGGTGGATGCCCCAACCCCATTCGGCTTCCCACGGCTGGATGCCGCTCCAGTCCTCCGGATCGACCACTTGGTTGAACTCAATCACGTTCCACGATGGATCATAGGTGTAGACCTGATGAACGCCGCGCATCGCGTAGATACCGGCATCGTCATAGGGCAGGGAGGCTTTGTCCAGATTGGTCATTATGCCGTGAATGTCGGGCACCGAGATCGCGACGTGCCCGCCGATTGTCGGGTTGATCAGAAGTCCGTTGTCGCGCGGAAAGGTCGAGATCGGCCGCACGGCGTGAATGCCGCGATTGCCGCTGCCGAAATAGGCGATACTGTCCGGGTTGTGACCGACCTCGCCCATCTGCTCGGCAGGAGGATAGACCCATTCGCCCTCCGGAATACCGACGAGATCGCGCAGAAACGTGCGGGTGCGCGCCACAATCGGGGAGCACATGTTGACGTGATGGATGGACCAGGACATCGAAACCTCCATTCGTTGGCGCAACGTTACCGTCGGCGCCGTGGCCCGCAACCGACAGACTGATGAGTTGAGACTGCATGGACAACAAAGTCGACCGATCGATCGAAGCGCCAGGCGGCGGCGCCTGTGTCGACATCTTTCAACGGCCGGACGGGAGCTGGGGCTTCGAGGAATACCGGCGAGACCCGGAGGACGGCCGCGGGTGGTACCGGATCGGGCATTTCGGCGATGCGCGGTTCGAATCGGGGGAGGCAGCACTCGACGCCGCGCAGGGTGTGGTGGGCTGGTTGCCAGAGGTTTTGAGCTGAGAATCCGGTCACATTGTCGATTTTTGCAATGCACCTCGCACTTCTTTTGCGGGACTTTCACTGATACTTGTAGCAAGCTGAATCGATAGAATTTTATGCAATTTAACTCTGCCCGAATACTACAACCATTGCGTGTTCACGCATTGCAAAATGCGTAACGCCAGCAGCAAAATGTGGCGATGTCGTGTCAGGGCACTTCTGAGAGGGGCTGGTCTGAGGTATACTTAACGCACCGGGTGATACCGCTTATCAGGTGTGAGGAGTGCGAGATGAAAACTGACGCTGTACCGATCATGATCGGCACCAGTTCTCTGGACGTGGTGACCTTCACCGCCGTTGTTCTCGTGACTGCCGTGCTCGTTGCCGCGATCGTGGGGCTGCGCAAGGACCTCGCAGCCTTCGCATTCGTTGTCGGGGTACTGGGAATCGCCCTGACGATGTAAGACTCAGGACCACCAGTTGTCTGGACGCGCCGTGAAGCCGGCGCGCGCCTCGATCTCGTGCCCCACGCTCAGGATACCAGCTTCGTCCCACGGCTTGCCGATGAGTTGCAAACCGAGGGGCAGTCCGTTCGCCGACAGTCCGATCGGAACCGAGAGACCCGGCAGCCCGGCAAGATTGACGGTCACCGTATAGACGTCCTGAAGATACATCGCGAGCGGATCTGATACCTCGCCCAGACCGAAGCCCGGTTCGGGCGTCGTCGGGGTCAGGATCGCATCGCAGCTTTCCCAGGCGCGTTCGAAATCGCGCAGGATCAGGCTCCGGACCTTCTGCGCGCGAAGATAGTAGGCGTCGTAGTACCCTGCCGACAGAACGTAGGTGCCGATGAGAACACGGCGCTTCACTTCGTTGCCGAAGCCTGCTGCGCGCGTCTTCTCATAGAGGTCGACAATGCCGTCACTCTCGGACAGTCCCGCCCGGTTGCCGTAACGCACACCATCGTAGCGCGCGAGGTTCGAGGACGCTTCGGCCGGTGCAATGATGTAGTAGGCGGGAAGCGCGTATTTGGTGTGGGGCAGGGATAGCTCGACCATCTCGGCCCCGGCATCGCGCAGCATCTCCATGCCGTCCCGCCAGTACTTCTGCATCTCGTCCGGCAGACCCTCGCGGTACTCGGCCGGAATGCCGATGCGTTTGCCGCGAATGTCTCCGGTGAGGGCGGCCTCGAAATCGGGGACGGGAATGTCAGCGGATGTCGAGTCCTTGGAATCGTGCCCTGCCATGCCGCCGAGGAGGATCGCTGCGTCACGGACCGACTTTGTCATCGGCCCGGCCTGGTCGAGAGAGGACGCGAAGGCGACGATACCCCAGCGCGAGCAGCGCCCGTAGGTCGGTTTCAGGCCGACCGTTCCCGTCAGAGCAGCCGGTTGCCGGATCGAGCCACCGGTGTCGGTCCCGAGGGCGGCCATGCAAAGATCGGCCGCAACGGCAGACGATGAGCCGCCGGAAGAGCCGCCCGGCGTGATCGGCGTCTCATCGCCGGTTCGCCGCCAAGGATTGATAGCAGGTCCGTAGCACGAGGTCTCGGTCGAGGACCCCATGGCGAATTCGTCCATGCCCGTCTTGCAGATCATGACGGCGCCGCGATCCCAGAGGTTCTGGGTCACAGTCGACTCGTAAGTCGGCACGAAACCGTCGAGAATGCGCGACGCTGCCTGACTCGCCGTTCCCTTTGTGCAGAACAGGTCCTTCACGGCGATGGGGATCCCGAGAAGACTTGCGTCCTCTCCTGCGCTGCGACGCCTGTCCGCCTCGTCGGCCATGGCAAGTGCCGTGTCCGATGTGTCGTGACAGACTGCGTTGAGCGATTGCGCCGACGAGATTTCGCTCAGGCAGGCCTCGGTGATCGCCCGGGCTGTGGTCTCGCCGGAGCGCATCAGATCGCGCGCCTCGGAGATCGTGAGGGTGTTCAGATCCGCCATCACTCGACCACCTTCGGCACCGCGAAAAACCCTTCCCGGTGATCCGGCGCATTCGCGAGAATGTCATCGCGTCGATTGCCGTCGTTCACCGCATCGTTCCGCTGCTTCAACGCCATGGGCGTGACCGAAGTCATCGGCTCAACGCCGTCGATATCGACCTCGTTCAACTGCTCGACCCAGTCGAGAATCCCGTTGAGTTCGCCGGCGAGCGGCTCGAGATCGGGTTCTTCGACGGCGATGCGCGCCAGTCGGGCAACGCGCCGGACGGTGTCTTTGTCGACGGACATGGATGGCCTTTCGATGCGGCGTTCGGCGGGTGGTTTAGCGATGCCTCCTACCGACGGCAAGGGGTCCGGAACACAAGGCGCACGATCAGACCGGCGATGGACGCACCGGGCAAATCTGGGCAAGTTGGCAGCAAGGAACGATTCCGAAGAGAGGACACGAGATGCACATCACATGGATGGGACATGGCAGCTACAGAGTGGATACGGCCGGGCAGGTGCTGCTGATCGATCCCTGGGTGGACGGCAATCCGTCCTTTCCATCGGAACGCACGGACGAGGCAATTGCCGGCGCCACGGCAATCCTGCTTACGCACGGCCATTTTGATCACACCAAGGACAGCGTCGATGTTGCCAAGCGCACGGGCGCACCGATCTACGGGATGTACGAATTGATCAATGTGCTGGCGCCGGAGGGATCCGGCGTCGAGGGAACGGGCTTCAACCGTGGCGGCACCGTTATGATCGGTGACGTCGCGGTGACGCTGGTGTCGGCCTCGCATTCGTCCACGATTGCGGGTGAGGCTGGAATCGTGCCCACGGGCCAGGAATGCGGCTTCATGATTTCTGCCGAAGGCAAGACGCTCTATGCGATGGGCGATACCGATATCATGGCGGACTGGGAGTGGATGGGAGAGCTGCACGCGCCCGATTGTGCCCTGGTACCCGTCGGCGGGCATTTCACGATGGACGGCAAGCGCGCGGCCTGGGGCATCTCGCGGTATCTGCCGAACCTGAAGTCGGTGGTTCCCGGTCACTACAAGACATTCCCGCTGCTCGCTCAGGATGCGGAGGATCTGAAGGCCGGTCTGCCGGGTGTCGCCGTGCATGAGCTAGAGGTCATGGGCGCCCCCGCCGAGGTGTGAGAAACTCGACTAAATCCCGCGTGCGGTGATGGACGTGCGCGGGGCAATGATCCGAACCCGCATGATCGACCCAGATCGTGCGCACTGCCATGTCGTAGGGAACAGCGAGGTTTCGTGCGTCATCTTCGATCATCGCTGCGGTCGACGGCGTGATCGCGGCTTCGCTGAAGACCGTGTGAAATGCGGCGGCAGCCGGTTTCGACACGAGAGCGGTATCCTCCAGCGCGAAGACACGGTCGAAGAGGTCAGAGTATCCAAGTTCGGTCAGCACTGCGGTCGCGTGGCAGCGCGGACCATTGGTGTGAACGATCTTGCGACCCGGGAGCCTCTGGATCGCCTCGCTGAGATTTGGGTCTGATCGCAGGCCGGCGTAATCGATCGCATGGCATTCGCTCAGGAAATGGCCGGGATCGGTGGAATGGTGTTTCATCATTCCAGCCAGCGTCGTTCCGTGATCGCGCCAATACTGCGCGCGCAAATGGTTGGCTTCATGGCGCTCGACCGACAGCTCGCGTTGGATGAAATCGGTCATGGCACGATCGATCTGACGGAACAGCTCGGCCGATGGCGGGTAGAGCGTGTTGTCCAGATCGAAGATCCAGCAATCGATCCCGTCGAGGTCGACGTGGCGCATCAAGTCAGGCTCGCATGCTGGTTTTTTTCGAATACGGAGCCTAGAGTGACGCGCTGTACGATCAAGCCGGAGGATCGCCGTGGCGTCGCGTGAAGATTGGATCGGCCGCACCGGCTTGGAGTGGTCGCGCCGGGGTAGCGCGCTGGAGACTCTCCTGGGACCGGCCGGGCAGGAGGGCCTGCGTGCCCTCGCCGCAAAACCCGGTGAACGCATTCTCGATCTGGGTTGTGGAGCGGGACCGAGTTCTGTCGCATTGGCGAATGCCGTGGCGACCGAAGGCCATGTCCTGGCGATCGATGTCTCACCGGATCTTGTGGTACAGGCGCGGGAGAAGCTGGCCGGTCATCAGAACGTCGAGGTGATTGAAGCCGATGCGGAGACGCAGGCGTTCGAGCCCGAAAGCTTCGATGCCCTCTTCTCGCGGTTTGGATCGATGTTTTTCGACAATCCGGAGGCGGCATTTTCCAATCTCGGTGGCGCGATGAAGCCCGGCGCGCGTGCGGTTTTCGTTGCTTGGCGCGAGGCGGTCCGGAACCAGTGGGCCTCAGTCCCAATGACCTTCACGACGGATGGTGCCGCGCCGCAGGGTCCGCAGGCTGGACCCGGGCCCTTTGCATGGGCTGACCCCGGCGTGTTTCGCCCGGCGCTGGAAGCAGGGGGGTTTCAGGATATCGCGGCAGAACCTTTCGAGTTCATGGCCGAAGTCGGTGACGGCACGTCATCCGATCCTGTAGAACGTGCCGCCGAGTTCATGTTCCGTATCGGACCCTTGGCTGCCCGCCTCAAGGGCGCGTCAGATGAAGCCAAGGAAGAAGCGCGGGCATTCTTGCAACGTCGCCTTGCGCGCCATGTTCAGGACGGCGCTGTACGCCTGCTTGCGTCTGCCTGGATCATCACCGCCCGCGTCTGATCCTCACTCCTGAGCCTCCGGTTCGAAATCGAGCGCGACCCCGTTCATGCAGTATCTCAGGCCGGTCGGGGCCGGGCCGTCCGGAAAGACGTGCCCCAAATGAGCCTCGCACCGGGCGCAATGAACTTCCGTCCGGCGCATGAACCAGCTCCGATCTTCCTGCGTGTCGACCTGGCCATCGATCGGCGCATAGAAGCTTGGCCAACCCGTGCCGGAATCGAACTTGGTCGACTTGTCGAACAACGCCTGACCACAGCAGACGCAGTTGAAAAGACCGGGTCCTGGCGGGAAGCTCTCGTGACTTCCGGGCCGTTCGGTTCCGTGCTTGCGTGTGACGCGGAATGCCTCTGGTGAGAGCTGGGCGCGCCACTCCTCTTCAGTCTTGACGATCTTGTCCTTCACCGATGTGTCCTCTATCTCAATAGGCAGTGCATAGCGTCGTTTTCAACTCTTCGCGCGAACGTCACAATACTGTAGACCGACCGCTGGTACGGGAACAAACAGGCTCTGAACGAGCATCGAGCGAGGCAGCACAGAGCAGGGGCTGACGCATGGTCCACCTTGGCGGAAGATATAAAGCGCGCCTGGCACTTTCCCAAGAGGACGTTCGTGCCTGCCAACAGCTTCGTTATCTCAGCTTCATCGAGGCGAGGGGCGTGCCGTCCGATGCGCGCCCGGATGCGCTGGACCACGATGAATTCGATCCGATGTGCCAGCACTTCATGGTCGAGGATCAGAGAAGCGGCCAGCTGGTATGCTGTTTCCGTGTCATGCCGCTGCAGAACGGATCCGAGATCGGAAAGAGCTATTCGGCCAAGTACTACGATCTTGCGCAGTTAAGCCAGTTTCCCGGCAAGCTCGTCGAAATGGGTCGGTTCTGCATTCATCCCGCGCATAAAGATCCGGCGATCCTGCGCGTCGCGTGGACGGCAATGACGCGCTATGTGGACGATGAGGGGATCGATCTGCTGTTCGGCTGTTCGAGTTTCGAAGGTGTGGATGCCGAGGCGTACGCCGATGCCTTCAGCCTGCTCAAGGAAAAGCACATTGCGCCCACGCGCTGGATGCCCCGGATTAAGGCACCGAACGTGTTCCGGTTCGCTCGCGCCTTCCGGCTTCGTCGACCGAACATGAAACTCGCCCTCGGGCGCATGCCACCGCTCCTACGGACCTATCTGGTCATGGGTGGTTGGGTGTCCGATCACGCTGTAATCGACAACGACCTGAAGACGCTCCACGTATTCACGGGCGTCGAGATTTCCCGCGTGCCAAAATCGCGGGCGCGGGCCTTGCGCGGCGGCTGATCAGTCTCCGATCGCCAAGCCCTCTCGACGCGGATCTGCGCCGCCGGTCAGCCTGCCGTCATCGTCAATCACGATCGTATGGATGCCTGATGTCATGTTTCGCTCATCGAGTGTATGTCCCATCTCTTGCAGGCGCGCCTTGATGGGCTCGGACAGGCCGGGTTCGACGGCGAGTTCGTCACGGTTTCTTTGCGAGACGTGGGGCAGGGCAGCCGCTTCGGCCGCATCAGCGCCGTAGCCGAGGATCGCTACAAGCGTTTGTGCCACGTATTCGGGTATGCGCGAGCCGCCGGGCGAGCCCGTGATCACGACCGGTTTGCCGTCCTTCAGCACGATCGTCGGAGACATCGACGACCGGGGCCTCTTGCGCGGGCCCACGGCGTTCGCGATCGCAACGCCGTCGCGCGCCGGAACGAACGAGAAGTCGGTCAACTGGTTGTTCAGAAGAAATCCTGCGGCGATACGCTGGGAACCGAAGGCCGTCTCGATCGATGCGGTCAGACTGATCGCCAGGCCGTCAGAATCGATGATGGATACATGGGTTGTGCCAGTGTCTTTCTGGCGGTGATCTGGGCGGTATAGTTGACCTTCGCGCCATGGCGGATCGCCTGCCGTGGCGCGGCCCTCGGAAGCCCGGATCGGATCGATCAAAAGACTGCGCGACGCGATGTACGACGGATCGAGCAGTCCGCGGACCGGGACCTTCACAAAGTCACTGTCCGCAAGAAATCGTGCCCGATCGGCATAGGCGAGGCGTGAGGCCTCGGCGAACAGATGCCAGAGCCGTGCCTCGTCCAGCGCAAGATCATCGGGCTTGAAGCGGTCGAGCAACATGAGAATTTGCCCGACGGTCGTCGCGCCTGACGATGGCGGGCCCATGCCGCAAACCTCGTAGTCGCGGAACGGATGGCAGACAGGCGTGCGTTCAATCACCTCGTACTGAGCGAGATCCTGTTCGGTCAGCAAACCTGGGCGGGGCGCGTCAGCTGTTTTCGCGACAATGGCCTCAGCAACTGCCCCGCTGTAGAACGCCGACGCGCCTTCCTGTGCGATCGTCCTCAGGGTTTGCGCGAGCTCTGGTTGCCGTAAGACTTCGCCTTCGCTGATTACGGAGCTATCCGGAAAGAAGAGTGCACGCGCATCCGTTTCGCCGATCCGGCGTCCAAATGCGCCGAGCAAACCCGAAAGGCGGGGACTGACCTCGAAGCCAACCTCAGCCAAACGGATAGCGTCTTCGAACAAACGCGCCCACGGCAGCTTGCCATGGCGTTCGTGCAGGACCGACATGAGACGCACCAACCCAGGAACGCCGGTCGACCGACCGCTCAGTACGCCTTCGAAGAACGGGAGCGGTGCACCGTCGTCTAGAAACATCTCGGGCGTTGCAGCGGCGGGCGCAGTCTCGCGCGCGTCGAACGATGTCAGCCCGTCAGGACCATGGACAAGAGCAAACGCGCCGCCGCCGATGCCGCTCGATTGCGGTTCCACGACGTTGAGGACGAGCAGGGCGGCGATCATGGCATCTGCGGCGGACCCATTTTCGCGCAGAACGGATGCACCGGCACGGGATGCGTGCGGATTGGCGGCGACAATCATTTGCCGCTCGGCCGCAACTAGCTCATTTGCGCGAATGCCAGTGCTGGCTTCCGGATCAGCGCGAGTTTGAGCTTCGCTCGCGCCCGGGCTTGCCATCAGAGCCAGCAGGAGCGTTCCTGTCGTTGGTATCCAGCGCATCGTTGCCCCCGAAAGCCGTTTTGTGAGACGTCGCGTGCGACGCTAGCACGACGATGCGAGTTTGCAGAGGCTAGCATGGATGGGCAGTCCGGATATTCTTGGGCGGCCGGTCCAAGCTGGTTGGGCAGCATAAAGCTGATAATAATTATTATGTTAAAATTATTGTGATGAACGCACCTATTAAGCCGGCGCTACCTTTCGCACTTTGGGTTTGCGCCGTCTACGACGTGACGTCGATGGCTTTCCATCCGCTCGTTCCGGCGTGCTTGTCTCACCAGACCGCTGCGGCAACCCGCGATGTGGACGTCTACCGGGCCGCGCCTTGGGTGTCTTTGCACGATGAGACCCTGGCACGGGTGGTTCCATGTCCGGTCCAACCGGCCCGTCGCCAACAACTTCGATCTTCATGCCGATGGTCTTTTGGATCATACCGAGATAGCCGCGCTCGGATGCATCGCAGAACGAGATTGCGGACCCGGATGCACCAGCTCGCGCGGTCCGACCGATACGATGCACATAGCTTTGAGGTTCATTCGGCAGTTCGAAATTTATGACGTGGCTTATCCGGTCAATGTCGATGCCGCGTGCCGCGATGTCAGTTGCCACGAGCACCCGAAGCGTTCCGTCTTTGAAGTTCTTCAGGGCCGCCTGACGCGCACTCTGAGACTTATTCCCGTGGATCGCGGCGGCATCGATGCCCGCCTGGTTGAGATGCTCGGCGACGCGATTGGCACGGTGCTTGGTACGCGTAAATACCAACACGCGGTTCAGATCAGAATCCTGCACGATCTGCTGCAAAAGCTCACGCTTCGCTTTTCTGTCAACGTGATGGACAGTCTGCTTTATGCGATCAACAGTCGTTGCTTGCGGCGTGACCTCGACCCTTAGCGGATTGAGCAACACATCGCCGCTCAATTTCGCGATCTCCGCGGGCATCGTCGCCGAGAAGAGTAACGTCTGCCGCTCGCGCGGAACTACTTTAAGAATGCGGCGTATATCATTGATAAAGCCCATATCCAGCATTCTGTCGGCCTCGTCGAGGACGAGGTATTCCAACGTGCTCAGACCGACATCGACATTCGGCTGGCTCATCAGGTCAAGAAGACGACCCGGCGTCGCTACGATCACATCGACACCGCGTCTGAGTGCGGCAACCTGAGGTTTCTGGCTCACGCCGCCGAATACAACCGTGTGGCTCATGCCCATCTTGTAGCTGTAGGCCTTGAACTCGTCGCCGATCTGGATGGCGAGCTCGCGCGTAGGTGCGAGGACGAGCGCGCGCGTTCCACGCGCGGTTTTCGGTCGAGGTGCTTTGATGAAACGGTGCAGCATCGGCAGCGTAAAGGCACCGGTCTTGCCTGTTCCGGTTTGAGCAATGCCGAGCATATCCCGGCCCGAGATCAGTTGCGGGATGGCGCGTTGTTGGATGGGCGTTGGCGTCGCGTGATCGCGTGCCTCAAGCGCCCGAAGAACCGGATCGGCTAGGCCGAGCCCGGCAAAAGTAACGTCAGTCAAAAATATATCCTCTGTTGCCCAATCTGACCTTCGCATATCGAAGGCTGGGCGATGATCCCTTCCCCGGGCGCGGCCGAAGCGGGATGGATTTGTGGAATTGCTTCCGCGATTTGGCGTCTGTTTTACGAACGCTTCGCGCTATCGCGGGACAACATTTCGCGTGTATGTGTCTCCAGCGTCGAGAAATGTCAAGTATTTCAGCAATTTAAATTCTACGGGTCAGATCCAAGTCGACTCCGTCACGGATCGAGGGCCGCCAACCACGACTTGACGGCCGTGCCGATCTCAGCGCCGGAATCCTCCTGAATGAAGTGCGAACCGCTGACGGTGATCTCCTGCTGGTTTGGGAAGGTGCGGCAGCTCTCACGCATCGGACCGATCAGGATCGCGCCTGGATCGGCGTTGACGAAGAGCTTGGGAATGTCCGTGGTACTAAGCCACTCAAAGTATGCCTGCGCCATCTCGACGACGTCCGCCGGTTCGCCGGACAGCGGAATTTGACGGGGAAAGGTGAGCGTCGGACGCCGGTCCTCGCCGGAACTTGCGAACGGACGGCGGTATTCATTCATTTCCTCGTCGGTCAGGGACCGCAGGATCGATCCGGGTAGAATGCGCTCAACGAAAACGTTTTTCTGCAGGATCATGTCTTCACCCGCATCCGACCGAAGGCCGCCGAAAATGCCGCGCGCGGCCTCGGGCCATTCGGTGTCGAAGTCCATCGGCCGGACGATGGTCTCCATATACGCAATCGCGTGAACGCGATCTGCATGCCGCCGCGCCCAATTGAAGCCGAGCGCTCCGCCCCAATCGTGGATCACAAGCGTTATGCGCCCGTCGGGAATCTGAGCTTCGATCCAGGCGTCCAAGTACCGCGCATGCTCTGCGATCGTGTATCGACCCGGCCCGCTGTCGGGTAGCTTCTCGGAGTCGCCGCAGCCGATCAGGTCGGGTGCGATAAGCCGGCCGCAGCCATCCATCGCAGCCATGACGTCCCGCCAGAGGAATGACGACGTCGGATTGCCGTGCAGAAACAGGATCGGGGCGCCCTGCCCCGTCTCGACATGGGCCATCTTGAGCCCAAACACGTCCGTATGCTGTTTCCGCGCGGCCCAGTCGCTCATGATCATATCCTTGTTTGTCGGCCAGCACGGGCCGTGGCAGATACGCCGCCAACGCTGCGGGCGGGACAAGCTCGCGTCAAGGGAGTTCAGATCATGCCCATGATCCGTGTCGACATCCTCGCGGGCCGGCCCGAGGCGACGGTCAAAGAACTGCAGGAGCGCCTGTGCGCAACGCTCTCCGACGTATTGGGAACGCCGCCAGAGGCAACCCATGTGATCGTCGAGGAGCACGACAAGCGAAACTGGTCCGTTGGCGGGGTCCGATACATCGACAAGTGAGGTCGTGATCGTGATTGCCCGGCACTGGAGCACCGAGCAGCGCGTGACCTTGCGTCGAGAAGTGCATTTCGACGGGCGGGTTGTCTGGTGCTTCGCCGGCAGGCCGAGATCGGTCCACCAGATGTTCGCGGACACAGCGGCTGCAAACCCTGATCAGGACGCGCTCGTGGGCGAGGGAGGCATCGTCTCTTACGCGGAACTCGAAGCGAAGACGGCGCGCTTGGCCGCCGGGTTGATCGCGGCAGGACTGGAGCGCGGCGAGCGCGTTGCTTTGCTGATGGGCAATCGCTTCGCCTTTGTCGAGGTTTTCCTCGCCTGCCAGCGGGCAGGTCTGATCTGCGTGCCGATGAACCCGCGCCAACCAGCGCCGGAAATCGCCTATGCGTGCGGACAATGCAGTGCTTCTGCGATCGTCTTCGAGGCTGACCTCGCGGAGAATGTTCCCGATCTCAGTGACATTCCGACCGTGAGAAAGCTATGGTCCGCCTACGGCCCAAGCCCTCGCGCCGAAACCTATGAAGACTTGTCTGACGCGGCGCCGATGGATGCCGTCGAGGTCGCGGAAGAGGATTGCGCGGTCATACTCTACACTTCCGGCACGACCGGACGGCCTAAGGGCGCGATGCTCACACACCTGAATATCGTCCACTCCGCGTGGCATTTTGCTGAATCGATGGAGTTCAAGGCGGGCGACCGAAACCTGATGGCGGTTCCGGCAAGCCATGTGACCGGTCTGATCGCCAATATCTCGACCGCTCTTTCGCGCGGCGGCGCCATCGTTTTCTTGCGCCAGTTCAAAGCGGCGGACTGCCTCAAGCTGATCGAACACGAACGCGTCACTCACACTCTGATTGTTCCCGCGATGTACAATCTGTTCCTGCTGGATCCCGAGTTCGACAGCTACGATCTGTCTTCCTGGCGGATTGGCGGCTATGGCGGCGCCCCGATGCCGGAGGCGACGATCGCCGAGATGGCGCGGCGCGCACCGCATATCGGGTTGATGAACGGCTACGGCGCGACGGAAGCAACTTCGCCGACCACCATGAACCCGACAGATTGTGCCGCGAGCCATTCCGACTGTGTCGGGCTGGTGCTGCACTGCTCGGAAGTCGCCGTGATGGATCCGGATGGAGCAGAGGTGCCGCGGGGCGAACAGGGCGAGATCTGGATGAAAGGCCCGAACGTCATCCCCGGTTACTGGGACAACCCGGAGGCAAACGCCCAGAACTTCGTCGGCGGTTTCTGGAAGTCCGGCGATATCGGATCGCTCGACGAGGACGGCTTCGTGCGGGTCTTCGACCGGATAAAGGACATGCTGAACCGCGGCGGGTTCAAGATCTTCTCTATCGAGGTCGAGAACCAGATGTCCTTCCATCCGAACGTGCTGGAGATGGCGATCATCGGCAAGCCCTGCCCTGTGCTGGGGGAACGGGTCCACGCCGTTGTTGTGCCGAAAGACGCGGAACCGTCGGATGTGTTGGCCGAGAATATCCGGGGTTTCGCCCGCGAGCGCTTGTCGGACTACAAGGTGCCGGAGCAGATCCACTTCCGCACGACACCCCTGCCCCGGAATGCCAACGGCAAGATCATCAAGACCGAATTGCGGAAGGAATACGCGTGACACCGCTTCTCAAAGGAATTCGGGTCGTCGATCTGACAACCGTCATCATGGGGCCGTTTGCGACCGCACAACTGGGTGTTCTTGGTGCTGATGTGATCAAGGTCGAGTCTGCCGCGGGCGACAATGTCCGGCACATCGCACCCATGAAATCGCCCGCCATGGGTGCCGGCTATTTGAACTCCAATCGCTGCAAGCGCTCAATCGTGCTGGATCTCAAATCGGATGAGGGCTGTGCTGGGCTCCTGAAGATCCTCGGCACCGCGGACGTCTTCGTGACCAATATGCGCCGTCAGGCGCTGGATAGGCTCGGCCTCGACAAGGACACGCTCACCGCAAAGTTTCCCAACCTGATCCACTGTTGCGCAGTCGGCTTTGGGCGCGGCGGTCCTTTAGAGAATGATGCCGCCTACGACGATGTCGTCCAGGCGCTGTCAGGTTTTGCCTCGGTGAATGCCGACGCGGACGGAGCGCCCCGCTTCGTGCCGCAGATCATCGTCGACAAGCTCTCCGGGCTGTTCATCGTAGAGGGCGTGTTGTCGGCCCTCCTGCATCGCGAACGGACCGGAAAGGCGGTTTCATTCGAACTGCCGATGATGGAGACCGCGAGCTATTTCCTGATGACCGAACACCTGCAGGGACAGACCCACCAGCCACCAATCGGCCCCCCGGGATACGCGCGCCTCATGAACCCCTATCGTCGCCCCTATCGCACGAAAGACGGTTTCGTGGCGGTCCTGCCCTATGCCGACAAGCACTGGCCCGCAATGTTGAAGCTGATCGGGCGTGAGGAGGTGATGCAGGAGGACTGGTTCCAGACCACGACGGAGCGCTCGAAACGGGTTCGCGATCTCTACCAGATGGTCGACGAGGCGATGCCGTCGAGGACCACGGAGGAGTGGCTGGCGCTATTTCGCGAGGCCGACATCCCGTGCGGCGTCGTAAATTCGATGGAGAGCCTGCTCGAGGATCCGCAAATCGTCGACTCCGGCGTCATGCAGCAGCACGAACATCCATCGGAAGGTCCGCTTCAGTTCATGCGCCATCCGTTGGATTTCGATGCACCCCGTGGGGCCGAGACCCCCGCTCCGCGTCTGGGCGAGCACACCCGAGAGGTGCTCTCCGAGGCCGGTGTCGGCGACGAGGATATCGCGGAGATGCTTTCTGGGAAGCATGCCCTCCAATCTTAGCCCGTCCGACGGATGAGCCGAGGCAGAAAACGTCCGGTCGATGCCACATAGGCTCGGTAGTCTTCCCGGAAGCGACCGCGAAGCACGCTTTCCTCCTGCGCGATCGCACGCGCATAGAGCAGGAGGAACACGGCAAGAGTGACGATCGCTGTCGGATGGGCAGCAATGGCCAGCACCCATGCGCACCAATATACGAGATAGCTCGTATAGAGCGGGTTGCGGATGCGTCCGTAGATGCCCTGGGTGATCAGATGCCCAGGACTGTCACCTGTAAACGCAACGTGCAAGACGCCGGCAGGCACCGCCCGCAGCGATGCCGAGAAGAGCGCGAGGGACAGGAGAGAAACGCCTCCCGCCCCCGCCGCCCACCAGAAGGGCACCGGCCAACGCAACACAAACAGCCCGCACAAACCGATCGTTGCACCGAGAGAGAGGTAGCGGATCAGAACATTCCCGAAGGATCGGCTTGCCGGATCGAAATGCCGGTAGGACGCAATCGAAAACGCAACGAAACAGCACAAAAGCAACGCCAATACGCACGCGGAGATCAGGTCCTCCATCACGCCGCTCCACGCATCGCGAGTTCGGGCAAGGCATGGACGATTTCAGAGGACCAGAACGGATGTTCACGCTCGAAGTAGTCGCGGCAGGCTTTCGGATACCGTGCAAGACTGCTGGCGAAGGCCGCATCGATATCGACGCCCATGAGCGTGTAGTCGTAGTTCAGGTTCGGCATCCGACGCGGTTCGCACAGCGGTTCCATTCCACAGAGCCGGCGATAGAACTGCAGATGCGACCCGCGCACTGTCGCCAGGCCCCATTTCGCGCCGGAAGCACGCGCCGCGAGGATCTGGGCCAGCATCAGCAGCATGGCGATTTCCGAACGCCGGGTATTGCCGGGCTGGATCGCAAAGCGCGCGCCTGATGCAATTGGCCGGTCGTCGCGCTCCAATCGCTCAAGAACGTCCGGGAACACCTGGAACTCCGGCGACGACCTGAAGTCCATGATTCCGTGGCTCATCGGCGGCTGCACAGCAAAGCGAATTGAGCCGACAAGGCGGCCCCGCTGGTTCACGACACCCAACGGCACCGAAGTCCGGTTCAGGTCGTAATTGTCGATGAAGCGTTCTGTGGCGTTCGGCTCGATCGCGCTTTCGTTGAGGTAGGCTGCGTAACGCAACGCAAAGACCTCGTCCATCTGCGCATCGCCGGACGCTTGCAAAACGCGCAAGCCGCGATACCGAGACACAGTTTCTGAACGGACGGAGACAAGAGCATCTGACATGGGTCACCTAACACGAACTTTCCCAGTTCCACGTCTGCACGCGGGGCGGGCTTTGCTGACGGTCGTAATTGTCCCGTGTGCACTTGATTCGCGTCATCCCCAATTCTGGCTATGTGCCTAGCGCACAACGATTATTCACGGACTTTTCACGTTCGGATAACGCTCTGTTTCAAAATGGTGCAAAATTGTTGGGCTATTGGGAGTCTTTGCGACGCTTGTTCTTCTGCGGCCCCATCAGGTCAGCATCACCCAGGCGCGGTTGCATCCTTCACTCGAAGAACTTGGCCCACGTGCCACCGCCCTTCGCGGTCTCGGAATATCGCCTGCCCCAGATCAGGCCGCCGTCGATGACGATGTCCTCACCGTTCACGAAGCTCGCTTCGTCGCTGCCGAGATAGACTGCTGCGTTGGCGATATCGTCCGTTATCCCGGCCCGCGGCACGGCCTGCATCGTCGCCAAAACATCGGTGATCTTGTCGACGGATTTTTCGGCTTCGTCATGATCCATGCCCATGGCTTTGGCGAAAATACCGGTCGCGATCACACCGGGCGAGATCGAATTGACCCTGATGCCGTCCTCGCCCAGCTCCATGGCGGCGCAACGGGTCATGTGGATCACCGCAGCCTTCGCGACGGCATAGATCATCGAGGTCGTGTAGCCTGCCCGATGACCAGCGATGGAACCGACGTTGATAACGCTGCCGCTACCCGCTGCCCGCATCGATGGCGCAGCGTGCTTTATGTGAGCCATTGCGCCGCGGACATGCACGCCGAGCGCCGCATCGAGACCGTCCATCGGCATGTCTTCGATCCGCCCGCGCGGGGCTGGGCCTCCAGCATTGTTCATGAGGATGTCGATGCGACCATGGGCGTCAAGGACGGTTTTCACGCTGCGTTCCGCACCGGCCTCACTGCCAGCATCTGCCTTGACAAACGTCGCTCCGGTCGTTGCAGACACTTCCGTTCCAAGTGCCTCGCGTCGTCCAGTGAAAACGACTTTCGCGCCTTCCTCGACATATCGTTCGATGACGCGCCTGCCGATGCCGCTGGTCCCGCCGGTTATCAGCGCAATCTTGTCGTTAAGCCGCATCCGACGATCCTCACAAATGGTTGGCGGTTTCCGAACGGGCCTTAAGAGCCTCGGTTTGCCGGTCGACGAATCGGATCATTTTCGCATCCGAGAACCCCATCATGCGTTGACCGGTCATCGTGTCGGCCACTTCGCCGTAATGATGGATCAGTCCGTCACGGAGCGTGCAGATCGCAGCGCCTTCAAAGATCGCGCGTTTGCCTTCGCAGCCTGAAAGCTTGCTCTCGAAGCTGAACACATAACGCGCCATACCGGTCTCGCCGTCCGAGATCGCTTCATGAACGTCCCAACGAAAGTCGCGCGCATCCCGGTGAAAGTAGTCGGTTATCATTCCGGCAATGTCCTGCCCCTGGAATGCGCCATAGAAGACATCGTCATAGATCCCGTCAGGCGTGAAACAGGACGCAACACCGGCGCCGTCTGCGGCACAGGCAGCTTGCGTCATCCTTGTGATAAGCGCGCGGAACGACATTCCCGACTCTCCTCCTCATGGCTATCAGAAAGACTTCAACCGGGTCCTTGCGGCCCTGGAGGCCTATGAAAACCCTCGTTGAACCGTACCGTGCGCTCTGGCTCCGGACCAGTCCGGAGCTGCGCGGTATCATACTGATGAGCCTGTCAACCGTCGGCTTTGCGCTGATGCACACGGCAATCCGGTATGCCTCATTCGAGATGTCACCATTCCAGATCGCGTTCTTCCGTAATGCTTTCGGGATCGTGATCTTCGCCCCGATCATCATCCGTAACGGTGTCGGATTCATGCGGACGAAGCGCCTCGGCGCGCATGCGGGCCGCAGTGTTCTGAACATCTGTGCGATGTTTCTCTATTTCAACGCGCTTGCGGTGACCGAGGTCGCACATGTGACGGCGTTGTCGTTCTCGGCACCGATCTTTGCGAGCATCCTCGCCGTAATCGTGCTGGGCGAGCGGTTCCGCATCCGCCGTTGGCTTGCCATCGCCATCGGATTTCTCGGTATGCTGCTGATCATTCGGCCCGGATACATCCCGATCGAGGCTGGCCCGGTCATGGTGATCCTGTCGACCATGTTCTGGGCGGTGGTCCTGACGATCACCAAGATCCTGTCGCGCACGGAGTCCAGCCTGACCATCGTTGCCTACATGAACATCTTTCTTGCGCTATACTCTTTGCCGCCCGCGCTCTGGTTCTGGACCTGGCCCACCGTGGAGGGATGGCTTGTCCTGATCTTGATCGGAATTACCGGCACCATCGCTCAGCTCTGCGTAACCCAATCCTTACGCGAAACCGAGCCTACCGTGGTAATGCCGTTCGACTTCCTAAAGCTGATCTGGGCAACCCTGCTCGGTCTCTGGGTGTTCGGCGAGGTACCCGACAGCTTTGTCTGGATCGGCGGTTCGGTCATATTCGCCTCCAGCCTCTATCTGGCTTGGCGAGAGGCTCAACTGCGCAAGGCCGAAGCGCCGAGCATTTCAGATCGCGCGCCCTAGTCCGGTGCGTCTTTCGCCGCGCACAAGCTCGGGGATCAGCCAGAACAGGGAGAGGCCGACGCAGGAAATCACTCCGACGAACAGGTAGCCCGCGAAGTAGCCTCCAGACACCTCATGCAGCCATCCGGCAAACCACGCACCGAAGGCGCCGCCGAGCCCGAGGCCGATCATGATCATCCCAAACACCGCACCGACCTGACCATCGAACAAACGGGCGCATAAAGACGAAACAACGGGACCCCGTGATCCCATGGCGCCGCCGAATCCGAGGAGAAACAGGACGAGAAACAAAAGGCTCGGCCCGTCGGACAGTGCCGCCAGCGCCAGCACGCCGGTGATCGTCATCAAATAGGCGACTGAAGCAACGGTGCGCTGCCCGAACCGGTCGGCGAGCCAGCCGGACCCGATGATCCCAATAACCGAAATCAGCGGCGACAGCCCGTAGATCCAGATGGCATCGAAGCGGTCGTATCCGACCTCCTCGAGATAGACGACGAGTTGGACCTGCACCGCATAGGTCGCACCCGAGGCGATGAAGAACGTCGCGAACAGGCCCCAGAACGGCACGTCGGACAGGACTGCGCGATCGGGCAGAAATGCCCGTCTGGGCGCAGCCGGTTTGATCCCCTGCCCAATCCGGCGCCACGGCAACAGGACGATCAGTGCCGCGAGGCAAATGAGACCGGTGCCCATGCGTTCGTATGCCAAGCGCCAGCCGCCAGCCTCGATCAGCCATCCCGCGAGCGGCGCCATCAGCATCGTTCCCGCGGCGAGCCCCGAATAAGCGAACGAGATAGCAAACGCCATGTTCCGGTCGAACCATCGGCTGATGATCGCCGTTGCCGGCGTCATGCCTGTCGCGGCGGCACCAATGCCGACCATCAGTCCAAGCCCGAGCCATCCATGCCAGACTTCACTCATCTGCGCTGCGACGAGAAAGCCCGCACCGTAGAACAGCAATCCGCCGACATAGATGATGCGGCCGCCATAACGGTCGTATCCGGCACCAATGAACGGCCCCGCAACGGCTATCGAGATCATGAAGGCCGAATAAAGGGACGAGGTCCACGCCCTGCCCCATCCGAATTCGGAGAGCAGCGGGCCATAGAAAACCGCCAGAGTCTCGCCCGATCCGCGCGCCAAGGTGTTCAGCAAGAAGCACAGCGTCACGACCCCGATCGCGGGCGTCGTGAACTCTCGCCGGTGAACACTTGCGTCCATGCGAAAAGCGTCTGCACGATCTGCCGACCACGCAATCGCCGATGCGATATCGCCCGCTCAGCGCATTAGATCGGGCAGGAACAGAACGATCTCCGGGAAGAACACCAGCGCCATGATCGCCAGGACGTCGGCCACGAAGAACAGGGCGATGCCGCGGAAGACGTCGGTCACCGGTATATCAGGTCGTACCCCGTTCACGACAAAGCAGTTCAGTCCTATCGGAGGCGTGATCAGACAGACCTCGGCCATCTTCACGACGATTATCCCGAACCAGATCGAGCATTCCTCGAAGGTCAAACCAAAAGCCGACTCCTCACGCGTGACACCTTCGCCACCGTTCAGCGCCATCACGGCCGGGTAGAATATCGGCAGCGTCACCAGAAGCATCCCGATTGCATCCATGAACATGCCGAGGATCGCATAGCCCAGCAGGATGCAGAACAGGACGACATAAGGGTTGTAGGGCAGTCCTGCGAGCCACTCGGAGAACGTCTGCGGCACCAGCGAGTAGTTCAGGAAGGTGACGAAGATGAAAATGCCCCAGATCAGCGTGAAGATCATCACCGTCAGGCGCGCCGTTTCCATCAACGCATCCTTCAGGCCGCCGAACCGCATGCCCTGTGTGATTGCCACCAGGAGCACGATGAACGCGCCCAAAGCGCCTGCTTCTGTCGGCGTCGCCCATCCGCCATAAATCGCCGAGATGATGATGAAGGCGACTGCGAAGATCGGAAGCACGCCGGGCAGACTGCGCAACCTGTCGCCCCAGTTGTAGCCGCTCACGGCGGGGCCGGCCTTCGGATTTGCCTTCGCCCAGAGCACGATGATCGCCCCGTAGATCAGCGCCGAGACGATGCCGGGCAGGAAGCCGGCCAGCAGAAGCGCGCCGACGGACTCTTCGACGATCAGCGCGTAGATCACGAGGATGGCCGAGGGCGGGATCAGCGTCGCAAGCGTGCCGCCCGCGGCGACGACTCCGGCGGCGAGCTTCCGGTCGTATCCGTTCTTCAGCATCTCCGGGATCGCAACCCGGCTGAAGACCGCCGCAGTCGCGGTCGATGCACCGGAGACGGCCGCAAATCCGGCCTGCGCCATGACGGTTGCGACGGCGAGGCCGCCGGGAAGCCAGCCGATCCAGGCGCGCGCGGCGGCGAAGAGCTTCGTGGTCATCCCGGCGTGGAAGGCTAGGAAACCGATCAGGATGAACGGCGGCAGAACCGACAACGCATAGAGCGATGTCTTCGCGTACGGAATCGTGCCCACCTGAGACGCACCGGGGCCGAAACCGATCAATTCGACCATGCCGACGAAACCGGCGATTGCCGCCGCGAACGCCACGCGGACGCCCAGCAATGCCAGTCCGAACAGAAGGCAGAGACAGATAATCCCGACCAGAACCGGGTCGCTGTAACCGATACCGAAAATCGGCCCCATCAGCCCTGGCCCTCGCGCCGTTCACCGGCCATGGCTTCGCGGATTTCCTCCTGAGCCTGCTCGGCAATGTCCTTCTGCACGACGACGCCGACCGGCGTGAGCTCGGGGTTCATGGCAAGACGCAGCGCGCCGAGGATCTGCACGAAGGCCCGCAGGACCAGCAGACCAAAAGCGACCGGGACGAGGATCTTGGACGGCCAGGTCGGGATTTCGGCATCCGTGGTGGAGTCTCCGATCACGAAGGCATCGTTGAAGAAATTCCACGCGAAGTAGCAGAGGAAGATCATGATCACGAAGGTGCAGGTCGCGGCGAACGTCTCCACCGACCAGAGCAGGCGGCCCGAGAAGTTCTGAATGAGAATGTCCATGCGGATGTGGACACCCATGCGCTGGCAATAGGCGATCCCGAGAATTGCGAGGATCGGCATGGAAAGCTCGATGGCGTCGATGTACCCGAAGATCGGTGCGTTGAAGAGCCAGCGCAGGCCAGCGATGATCTGCACGACCCCCATCAGCATCAGGAACATGATCGCGAGTGCCGCGATAAAATTCAGGGAATCCTCCGGCCACCGCAACAGCCGGTCGAGACGCCAGACAAGACGCCCGAGACCATCCTCGGGCGGATGGTCGAGTTGAAGATCCGATGCGCCGGACATGGGCCGCGAGTCCGGGCGGGAATGAACCCCGCCCGAGACAGCGATCAGTTGGTGAACTTCGCCTGTGCCTCGGCGAGCAGCTCCATCATCTGGTCGAAGACGCCCTGGCTGTCGAACTTGTCAGCGTTGTCGGCGATCCACTTGTCCCAGACCGGCTTGCCGGCAACTTCCTGGAACCGGGCCAGCTCCTCGTCCGAGTAGACGATTTTCTCCATCTTCGACTCGAACTCCGGAATGTTCTTGGCGTCAGCCTCGAGATACTTGTCGATCATCGCCTGCGTGACCTCATCCTTCAGGCTCATCAGCAGATCCTGATACTGACTCGGCAGGGCTTCGAACGCGGTCTTATTGAACACCATCGGGCATTCGGAGGTGCCGGGCTGCAGGTTGCCAGTGAACCACTCGCTCAGCTCGTCGATCTTGTAGGCTTTCTGGGCGTAGGAGAACGGGAACGACACGGCGTCGACACCGCCGCGCTGCATCAGCGTGTAGGTCTCGGCTGCCGGAACTGTCTGGCGCGTCGCACCAAGGATCTCCATGGCCTGACCGACGCCGCCGCCGGCACGGACGCGCATGCCGTTCCAGTCCTCAAGTGTCTTCGGTGCCTTGCCGCGGCCAAGGATCTCGTACTGCGGCAGAAGGGTCGAGACGTAAGGGATCGCATTCCACTGCGCCATGTCAGCCTGCAAGGCCTCGTGCTGGAACAGGTTGTTGCGCACGTGTGCTGACACCCGGAAATCGCCGAGCGGGATGAAGGGCAGCGTGAAGACCATGTAGCTCGGGTTTTTGCCCGGGCTGTAGAAGTTGCAGAAGTGCGCGCCCTCGAACGCGTTGTTCTTCAGGCCGTCAAGGTTCTCGCGGCTTTTCGCAAGCTGTCCACCATAGAAGATCTGTATCTTGAACTTGCCGTCGGTCTCCTCACCGACGCGCTCGGCCAGTTTCTCGACACCCTCGGTGAAAGCACGGCGCTTCCCCCAGGTCGACCACTTCCAGAAGACAGCTGGCCCATCGACATTGGCGGCGATCGCCTGCGGTGCCGAGGTGATTGCAAATGCCGCCGCCGCGGCGCCCATAAGCGCTTTCGTCAGTAGTTTCATGAGTTTGCTCCCTTGGGTTTCCGCATCGACGCGGTCATCTCGTCCCGTCCGGTGTTGCCCCCGGCACGGGTGCAGGTTTGCACCTCGTGACAACGCTTGCAAGCCTATCCGGCCACCGATACCAACCGGCAACCATCAGAAAGGGAGCTTGCGATGCCACGTTTCAACCGATTGCTGATTACCGGGGCGGCGGGAAACCTGGGACGCGAATTGAGGGCCGGCCTGGCACCGTTGGCCAAAACGCTCCGGCTGACGGACCGGATGGCGATGGCACCAGCCGCCGCGCATGAGGAGGTGATCGAGGCAGATGTCGGCGATCTCGATACCATGATGCGTGTCGTCGAGGGGTGCGATGCGGTCGTGCATTTCGGCGCGGCGCCGGTCGAGAAACCGTGGGAGGAGATCCTGAACTCGTCGATCAAGGGCGGGTACAACGTCTACGAGGCCGCCCGCCGCCACGGTATCAAACGCGTCGTCTACGCCTCATCGATCCACGCGGTTGGCTATGTGCGCCGCGAAGACGGGGCCGACACGCGCACCGAGCACTCACCCGATACGCTGTATGGTTTGTCGAAGTGCTTCGTCGAAGATCTGGCCAAGCTCTATTGGCACAAATTCGGGATCGAGAGCGTCTGCCTGCGCATCAACTCGTGCTTTCCGGAGCCTGCAGACCGGCGACACCTGTCGACCTGGATGAGCTTTCGCGATCTGGTGCAACTCGTCGAGCGCTCACTCTGCGCCGAAAGCGTCGGCTACTCGGTGCTTTACGGTATCTCGGACAATCGCGAGCGGTTCTTCGACAACGAACCGTCGCGCCACATTGGCTACGTTCCGCAGGACACCGCCGAGGCCTACCGAGAGAAGGTCGAAGAAAAGTGCCCGCCCGGCGATCCCGCAGATCCGGCCATCCACTTTGTTGGCGGTGTCTTCTGCAACTACGGCCACCCGGACGATTGACTGCAAGTTGAGCGGGCGGGCAGATTGCTGCAGAGCGCCCGGGCTCATGCGCTAGCTCGATGCGGGCGCGTCGCCGACCGCAGCGCGCCAGTGCCTGCGACAGAGGCTGACGTAGCGATCATTGCCGCCGACCTCAATCTGCGCGCCCTCTGTCAGCGCGTCGCCGTTCTCATCAACGCGGATCACCATCGTGGCCTTCTTGCCGCAATGGCAGATCGTACGGATTTCGCGCATCTCGTCGGCGAGTGCCAGAAGTGTGGCTGAACCGGGAAACAATTCGCCGCGAAAGTCGACCCGCAGCCCGTAACACATCACCGGCACTCCGAGATCGTCGACCGCGCGCGCGAGTTGCCACGCCTGCTCTCGGGCGAGCCACTGCGCCTCGTCAACCAGAACGCATGCCACTGGTCCCTGCCCCAACCGCGCGGCTATAAGTTCGAAGAGATCGTCCTCTTGAGTGTAGGTGTCAGCCTCCGCTTCGATCCCGATCCGGCTCGCGATCTTGCCCTTGCCGGCACGTCCGTCGAAATCGGCCGTCAACAGGTAGGTCTGCATCCCGCGTTCGCGATAGTTGTACGATGCCTGCAGCAGGATCGTCGATTTACCCGCATTCATCGTCGAATAGTTGAAGTAGAGTTTGGCCATGGCTGCCTTATGTCGACGCGCCCCGTCCGCGACAAGGCACGTCAGAGGCGTTTTTCAACCTCTTCCAGCATCACTTCCGAGGCCCCGCCACCAATCGCCTGAACGCGGGCATCGCGGTAGAGCCGCTCGATCTCCATGCCGCGCATGTAGCCGGCACCTCCATGCAGTTGCTGGCAGTCGTAGACGACCTGCTGGAGCATCCGCGCCGCCTCGACCTTGATCATGCTAACTTCCTTGACGCAGTCGCGGCCCTGAGCATCCAGCCACGCGGTATGGTGAACAAGTCGCTTGACGCTTTCGCACCGGCCGGCGCACTCGGCCAGTTTGTGGCGCACCGCCTGCTTGTCCCAGAGCGTGCCATCGAAGGCCTTGCGCTCCCTGACATATTCCAGCGTGATCTCGATCGCGCGCTCGGCCTCACCGACCGCCATGGCGCCGATCACGAGCCGTTCGTTCTGAAAATTGTCCATGATCTGGTAAAAGCCGCGGCCCTCGGACCCGAGCAGGGCATCACCCGCCAGCTCGACCTCATCAAAAACCAGTTCCGCCGTATCCGAGCATCGCCACCCCATTTTGTCGAGTTGCGTTGCAACTTCGAACCCCGGTGTCCCCTTCTCGACGATGAACATCGAGACGCCGCGCGAGGGTTTGACCTCCGGGTCCGTCCGCGCCGCAACGAAGACGAGATCACCGAGCACGCCGTTGGTGATGAACATCTTCGACCCGCTCAGCACCCAGCCGTTGCCGCGCTTCTCCGCGCGCGTGGTGATCCCGGCAACGTCTGATCCCGCGCCCGGTTCGGTCACCGCGACTGCTGTCACCAGATCGCCGGCGATCACGCCCGGCAGATATCGCGCTTTCTGTTCCGCGCTGCCGTATCGTTCGAGATGCGGCGAGGCCATGTCGGTGTGCACGAGCGTCGATACCGCGAAGCCGGACAGGCCGGATCGGCCGAGTTCCTCAGCCAGCACGACCGAGCCGAACGTGTCCATTCCCGCGCCACCGAAATCCTCCGGATAGCGAAGCCCGAGAAAGCCGAGCGACCCCATTTTGCGGAACACTTCGCGCGGGATCTCACCGACGGCTTCCCAGGCGTCGATGTTCGGGCGCACTTCTTCCGCGACGAACCGGCGGATCTGATCACGGAAGGCACCGTGTTCCTCGGTCTCGTAGATGCTGTCGAGCATGATCCCTCTCAGATCTTCCGGAACTTGGCCATGGCCTCCGCAAAGGTCAGGCCCTGAGTGATTTCTCGCACAGCCTGGTCGTCGTCGGCCTGTAGCGCTCGCGCGATTTCGAGCACGTCCGAGGCCTTGTTCTGCGGGATGCAGACGATGCCGGTCCCATCGGCGACGATGACGTCCCCTGTTTCAACCTTCACGCCGCTGACCGTGACGATCCCGCCGATCTCGGTCACGCGGATTCGTGTTCGACCGGTTGTCGGCACCATGTGGCGGGCAAAGACGGGAAAGTCGTGTTCGATCATTTCTTCGCGGTCTCGAACACCGCCATCGACCACCAGTCCCGCTATGCCCTTGAGTTTCGCGGCGTATGAGGCGGTGCCGCCCCACGACGAGACGCAGTGGCCATTGTTGGCGACGACGACAATATCGCCGGGCCGGGCCGCGTCGATCATTGCGCCGACCTTGAAGTCCGATCCTGGAAACGATCCTGCAGGTCCGGTGATCTGCGCCACGCACATTGCGCGTCCGGCACAGCGCAGGCCGGGCGCAACCGGAGGCAGGCCGAGGACGACCCCGTCCTCACCAAGATCTTCAAGCGCGTTCGAAAGCGTCGACGTATAGATCCCACCCAACGCTTGGCTTGTTTCGTCCGATACCATGTCAGCCATCCAATCCGAGTGCAGACACGATCACCCGCGCCAGATGCTCGTCATCCCACGACTTTGGCCCCGCCGACGCGGATGGCGACGCCGGTCGCGACACCAGTTGCCAGCGCCTTCCGGTCGCCTCTTCAAGACGTCGATCAAGCCATTGAAAACAACCGAAATTCTCAGGCTCCTCTTGCGCCCAGACAAGTTCCGCTTCGGGGTATCGAGCGGCGACGGCTGCTATTCCGTCTGTATCGAGCGGATAGAGCTGCTCAAGCCGGACCAGAGCGACATCGGCGCCGGTCCGCTCCCGCTCCTGCTCCAGCAGCACGCCGAGCTTGCCGCTGGACATGACGAGACGGCTTGCCGGGCGGTCTTCGGCAACAACCGTTCGGAAGTGTCCGGTGAACTCGCCGAGCGAAGATCGCGCGAGCGGATGGCGCAGAAGTGTCTTCGGGGCCAGCAACACAAGTGGTTTTCGCCAGTCGGCGAGCACCTGCCGCCGCAGTGCGTGGAACCAGTTTGCCGGCATCGTCGGGTTGATGACCTGAATGTTACCCTTCGCGCAGGCCACGAGCAGGCGTTCCGGGTGCGCGGTGGCGTGATCGGGACCTCCACCGTCGACACCGTGCGGTAAGGCAATCACCAGATTGCTTCGAGCGAGCCAGCGATCCTCGCCGCAGATGATGAACTGATCGAAGATCGACTGCGCGACGTTCAGGAAATCGCCGAACTGCGCTTCCCAGAGCGTGAGGCCGTTTTCTACGCCCAGTGAGTACCCATATTCGAACGCAAGAACCGCATTTTCGGTCAGCGGCGTGTTGTGCGCAGAAGCGCGCCCTTTGAGTCCTGAGAGAACGCTGTGGCACGCCCCGGTCGACTGGCAATGCAGATCGAGATGGCGTTGCGTGAAGGCGCCGCGCATGGCGTCTTGCCCGCTCACTCGGACATCAGTGCCCGCATCAAGCAGTGAGGCCAAGGCCAGAGCTTCAGCCGTCGCCCAATCGATCCCGCTGTCTGTGCCCACGGCGGCACGCCGTCTTTCAAGAAACTCCCGCACCTTTGGATGCAGGGTGAGTGAGGCAGGGCAAAAGGTCAGATGTTCGGTCAACCGTTTCAGAGTGGCTGCGTCGACGCCCGTATCGACCGGCGCCAGCATCTGCTTTTCAATGTCACGGGCGAGGCCTGGCGCGGATAGCCCGTTCCCATGCGGCGGAGGCTTTCCAGAAAAGGCTTCTTCAAGCTGGGCGGAAAGATCGCCGGTGTCGGGCCTCAGACCGGTTGCATCGGCGTAACGCTGCGACAAGGGCGGTAAAGCATCGATCCGGCGATACATCTCGGGTTGCGTGAAGCGCGGATCGTCGATCTCGTTGTGACCTTTGCGCCGATACCCGATCAGGTCGATGACGATGTCCGCGGCAAAAGCCTTTCGATATGCCAAGGCAACCTCTGTCACTCGAAGTACCGCGTCGGGATTGTCGGCGTTCACATGCAGGATCGGGGCACCAATCATCCGCGGCACGTCTGCGACGGTGCGTGCGGACCGTGCGTCCTCTGCGCCAGTGGTGAAGCCGACCTGATTGTTTAGGACAACGTGGACCACGCCGCCGAGACTGTATGGAGCCAAACCGGAGATCTGCAGAAGCTCGGCCGTGATCCCCTGCCCCGCGAAAGCTGCGTCCGTGTGGAGTGCCAGCGGAAACACCGACCTTCCCGCATCAATTGCTGCGCGCGCCTTGCCGAGTGCGACGGGTGCGACGACGGAGAGATGCGAGGGATGTGGCGCGACCCAAACGCTCAACGGGCCTTCGGACGTCTCCACCTCGCCCTCCCAGCCGAGATGATAGGGCGAATCCGACGAGGCTCCGAGATCCTGAGGGACTTCGGCGACGCCCTTCGCATCGGCAACCAACCGGGCCAGAGGCTTGCCGAAGTTCAGCGCCATCTGCGTAGAGCGCCCACGATGAATTCCACCGACAAAGACCGCGTCGAAGCCCGACGCCGCGGCGTGTTCCAACAAATGATTAAGCACGACGATCATGCTCTCGCATCCGCTCAGGCCGAAGGTCTTGGCGCCCGGCAGGCGCCGGTCAAACGTAGCCTCGAACAACTCGGCCGAGGCAATCAGATCGAGTGCACGCTGGCGCTGCGCCGGCCCCGCCTCCCACAGGGTCTCTGCCTGCTCGGCCAGCCAAGCCCGGCACTCGGCCCGATCGACGTGGCCAATCTGCCAGCCAATGCTTGAACAATAGGCCCGACGAAGAGGCTCAGTCTCGAGATCGGTTAGGCCATATCTCTCGGGCTCCAGTTCCGCCAGAATCTCGGGCGGCGTCATTTCCAGTGGATCGGTGTGCGCGGCACGCCAGCCGAACCGGCGATAGGCTTCGGACATGGCTTCGTAAGCTGTCTCGGGATCGCCTGCGCGAAGCAGAGTTTCGAGCGCGCCGGGGTCTCCCGCTCCCAGAAACTCCGTATCGCGCATGAGATCGACCCGCTCGCTGTTCCGGCGCCGCTTGTCGCACGGCTGCCCGCAATGGTACTGAACAGCCAAGAGATGCCGATGACAACGGCCAGAGCACGGAGATTTGAGATGACCGACGTCGATCACATGCGTGTTGAGGAGATCGCCGAGGCCGTCCCCGATGGCGCGCTGATGGGCGTGCCGGCCGATTACTCGGGCGTGCCGATGGCGGTTACGCGGGCGCTGATCTCGCGTGGCGCGCGCGACCTGCGTCTCTACTGCCTGCCCTTGACGACGATGCAGGGCGACATGCTGGTCGGCGCGGGCTGTGTTGCAGATATCGAGGCGGCTGCCGTCACCATGGGCGAATACGGGCTGGCGCCCTGCTTCAGCCGGGCGTTTCAAACGGGCGCAATCACGATGCAGGACTCGACATGTCCGGCGCTTCACACGCAGCTCCAGGCAGTGGAGAAAGGCGTCCCGTTCATGCCGCTGCGCGGGTTGATCGGATCGGATATCGAAGCGCATCGACCGGACTGGCGCGCAATCGACAATCCGTTCTCCAACGACCCCGATCCGGTGGTGCTGCTTCCGGCGAGGCCGCTCGACGTCACCGTCTTTCATGCGCCCTATGCCGATGCGAACGGCAACGTCTTTATCGGTCGGCAGCGCGAACTGGCGACGCTCACCCACGCCTCGAACGAGGTATACGTGACGGTCGAAAAGATCGTTGACGGAGATCTGTTCGAGACCGAGGCGACCGCCGCAAGTGCGATCCCGGCCTTCTATCTGTCGGGTATCGCGGAGGCACCCAGCGGCGCTTGGCCGCTTGGCTTGACCGACCAGTACGATCCCGATGGCGAGGCGCTGCGCACTTACGTGCGGATGGCGGCGACCGAAGCCGGCTTCGCCGAGTATCTGACGGATCAAGGTATCGTGGCCCGGCCCGCTGCATGAGTGACGCTACACGCGAAGAACTGCTGATATCGCTGCTCTGCGATATGCTGGCCGAAGATCGGCACGTCGCCGTTGGCGCCGCGTCGCCAATCCCGGGCGCGGCAGCCCTGCTTGCCAAGGCCGAGAAGGCAGAACGCAAAGCCGGTCGGATGCAGGTCACGATCATCCACTCGCGCCGTCACAATCCCTTCACCGAGGGCTCGCGCGAGCTATTCGATCTCGCGGCGCGTGGAGGCATCGATTCTTTCTTCCTCGGCGGCGTGCAGATCGACGGTCAGGCCAATATCAATCTGGTCGGTGTCGGCGAGTACCCGGCCTTGAAGAAGCGGTTCCCGGGTTCCTTCGGATCGGCACTGATGTACTATGTCGTGCCCAAGGTCACCCTGTTCCGGGAGGAACATTCGCCCCGCACACTAGTCGAGAAGGTCGATTTCATCTCGGCCCCAGGCATCAGCGCGCCCGAGGTTCACCGGCCCGGCGGACCGCATGCGCTGATAACAGGACGCGCAGTGTTCGACTGGCAGAAGGAGTCGGGCCGCTTCCGACTAAAGACCGTGCATTCCGGAGAGACGATCGAAAGCATCCGCGAGATGACCGGGTTTGAATTCGACATAGAGCAAGACGTTGTAGAAACGCAGGCGCCCTCGGCGGAGCGACTCGAGCGCATCCGGGTGGAGATTGCCCCGAAGATCCTTACGTTCTACCCCGAATTCGCGGGGCGGGTCTGGGGCCTCGCTGCCTGAACAACCGAACTTGGAGACCGAGATGGGCGCGCTTGACGGGATACGTGTGATTGATCTGACCCGCGTTCTGGGTGGCCCATTCTGCACGCAATGGCTGGGCGATCACGGCGCCGACGTGATCAAGATCGAGCCGCCCCAAGGCGATGACGTGCGCCATTGGGGGCCGCCGTTCGATGATGAGATCGGTGCAGCAAGCTATTTTCTCGGGATCAATCGCAACAAGCGCGGCATGGCGCTGGATCTGCGCCAAGAGGCCGGGAAGGAAGCGCTGTTCAAGCTGCTGGAAACCGCGGACATCCTGATCGAGAACTTCAAGCCCGGCAGCTTGGAAAAGTGGGGCATGGGTTACGAGGAGGTACTTTCGAAGCGTTTCCCGCGGCTGATCCATGCCAAGGTTTCCGGCTTTGGCGCTGACGGTCCGATGGGCGGCTTGCCCGGCTACGATGCTGTCATTCAGGCACAGGCCGGGATGATGTCCGTGAACGGCGTCCCCGGCGGCGGGCCAACGCGGCTTGGCATTGCGATTGTCGACATTGCCACCGGCATGGCGGCGGCGATCGGGATCAACATGGCGCTGTATGAACGCTCGAAGTCGGGCAAAGGCCAGTTTGTCGAGACATCGCTCTATGACACGGGCGTGTCGCTGTTGTTCCCTCACTATGCCAATTACTTTCTCAGCGGGAAAACGCCGGTCATTACCGGAAATAGGCACACCAATCTGTCACCCTACGACGCCTACCCCACGAAGACCTGCGATATCTTCATCGCCGGTGGCAATGACGGGCAGTTCAAACGGCTCTGCGGCGTTTTGGGCGTGCCCGAGATGCCTGAGGACGAGAATTTCAAGGACAATGCCGGCCGTCTGACCAATCAGGAGGCCCTGCGCGCCAGATTTGAGCCATTGATGGCCGAATGGGACGGCGAAGAACTTGCTCAGACGCTGATGAAGAACGGCGTGCCTGCCGGACCCGTGCTGACTGTGCCCGAGGTTATGGAAGCAGCACACACCCGTCATCGCGAAATGGCCATCGAGATCGATGGCTTCCGCACGACCGGCAATCCGATCAAGATGAGCCGGACGCCCGCTTCGCCCGCCAAGAAGAAGCCGCCGAAATTTGGGGAGGAAACCCGCACGATTCTCGCGGATATCGGCTACTCGCAGGCAGAGATCGAGGCAATGATCGCGGCCGGAGCAGCTCTGGAAGGGTCATAGAAGGACGCTTTGATCGAGCCCGATCGCTTTTAACCCGTGTTGCACCCGTGCAGGTCATAGGCGGCTGTCGGCGTGAGCACGGTCATGCGAAAAGACGACCGGTCAATCCACGGGCGATCCTCGGGCGCCGAAAAATAGATGCCGAGATCAAGAGACTGCTCATCGACATCTTGCGTGGTGCGTTTGATCCAGAGGCCATCCGTGTTTTCCACAAGCACAACAGGGTTTTCCGGCATGTTCTTGAACTGCAGGTTTGCAGACAGCATCTGGTCCTGACCGGATCGGCCGAGATCGCACGCAGCCACCGTAACCTCGGCATTCTCGGGCACTGATGGAACCCGGCGAAGGGCCGATTTTATCTGGCGCTGTCCGATCGGAGGCGTTTCAGGCGCTATGTCGAGCGATTGTGAGACATGCTCAAATACGCAGATCTCCCTGCACACGCCGAGTTCGGCGGACAATGATAACCGCATTGCGCGATCAGGATCGGACGGCGTCAGTTCGATCGGAAGAACCACCACGTCACCATAACCAGCAGTTAGCATGCCGAAGCTGACGAATAGCGCTGGTCGCGGCCAATGAATCTTCACGCTCTCGATATTATCGGATGCCGACCAGTCGAACTTAGGCGGTATCCCGGTCTCGCCGGGCGTGCGCCAGTATGTCTTCCAGCCGGGCTCCATCGATAGCCTAAGACCGGCGATCCGGCCCCCGTTCTCGGTCTGAAAGCCCGGAAGAAGGCGCGACGCGATGAACGACTCCCCTGTCGCGACGATGCTCTGTGCCACCGAAGGCGGCGCTGAAGCAACCGAACCAGTTGCAGCAACCAGAAGTGCGGCACCGAACACGAATGCCTGTGAATCCCTGAACCCTCTCATGCGTCCTACATGACTGCGACGCGGCGCCCGGGCAAGAGGACTCGCAATTTCTTGATCCGACTGCTCTAGAGGGTCATGCTTCCAGTATGACGTCGGAGCAAACCCAGACTGCGGCTGAATTTCTCGACGGCCAGGTGCTGATCGCGATGCCCGGTATGGAGGACCCGCGTTTCTCGAAGTCACTCGTGTTTATCTGCGCGCATTCGGATGACGGGGCGATGGGGTTGATCGTCAACAAGGTGGTTGGAGATCTGGTCTGGGAGGATCTTTTCAAGAAGATCGAGATCCCGATCGGCAGCGTGAACGCGCCGCGTCCGATCCTGTTCGGCGGCCCGGTTGAAACCGAGCGCGGCTTCGTTCTGCACTCGTCTGACTACTTCGCAGAGGGTGCGACCCTGAAGGTGGACGAGGAAACATCGATGACCGCGACGATCGAGATCCTGCAGGATATTGCGATGGGTCGCGGGCCCGATGAGTCTTTGTTGATGCTGGGATATGCCGGTTGGGCGCCCGGGCAGCTCGAATCAGAGCTCCAGATGAACGGCTGGCTGCTCTGCGCGCCCGACAGCGCGTTGCTCTTCGGCGGCGATCAGGATGCGAAATGGGATCGGGCAATGTCCAAACTCGGCATCGATCCAGCACTGCTCGGCAGCGGCGGGCACGCCTGACTGCACCTAGTCTTCGACCCTGCCCCGGCGATCCGCCCGCAGGCAGGCGTAGAGAACGTGGTTCCGCCAACGCCCATTGATCTGCAGATAGGCTTGCGCGACACCTTCGTATTTGAACTGGCAGCGTTCCAGCAGTTTGCGCGAGGCGGTGTTCTCCGGCAGGCAGGCAGCTTCCAGTCTCGACAGATCCATCGAGCCGAAGGCGTGGTCGCGCACCGCGTGAAGGGCTTCGGCCATGTACCCCATCCTGGCGAAATTTTCGCCGACCCAGTAACCGAGCGTGCCGGCCTGTGCGGGCTGTTGTCTGATGTTCGAAAGCGTGACGCCGCCAATAATAGTCTCGTTGCCCTTGTCAACGAGCAACAGGGGCAAGGCATCTCCCTGCCGGATCGCGCGGTCAGCCCAGACCACCCGATTGCGAAACGCCCGGCTCGTCAGGTGATCGCGGGACCAAGAGGGCTCCCACGGCACCAGGAACGACCGGCTGTCACGCCGCAGACTCACCCAATTCTCGAAATCGCGGTTCTGCGGTGGCCTCAGGATCATCCTGTCGGTTTCGATCTCGACCGTCGATCTGTTGCGCCGCGCGAACATTCACATCGTCTCAAGCCGCGAGCCGGGCCGCCGTATCGTCAAGCTCCGGCGCCGAGCCAACGGGGCCATAGAGCGCCCGCGTCGGATTGGATTTGAGAATCGTGCGCAGCGCCGAACGCGCGGCAGCGACATCCACCGCGTCGATCCGCGCAATCGTCTGCTCAAGCGGAATGATCTCGCCCCAGATCGACATCAGCGTCGCAAGACGTTCGGCGCGCGCCGCCGGGCTTTCCAGCCCCATCACGAGGCCCGCCTTTGTCTGTGTCCTCGCCCGCGAGATCTCATGCTCGGTAAAATCTCGCGCAGCGCGGTTGAGCTCGTCCGCCGTAAGGTCGACCAGGCCCGCGATCTCATTGCCCCCGGTGCCGGCATAGACCATCATCAGCCCTGTCTCGGCCCAGGCCGCGGTCTGGGCGAAGATCGTGTAACACAGGCCCCGCTTCTCCCGTGCTTCCTGGAAGAGACGTGAAGCCATGCCTCCGCCAAGAACGATCGAAGCGATCTGTGCGGCGTGATATTCCGGGTGCCGGTATCCCGGCGCCTCGAGCGCCAGACAGAAATGAGCCTGTTCGAGATCCTTGACCTCGCGCCGGTCTCCGCCCTGATAAGCAGCCGACTGGGCTGCCGTCTTCGTGACACGTGACATGTCCCCGAACGCGCGCTCGGCCAGCCGGACGATCTCGTCATGATCGACATCACCCGCAGCTGCCAGGATCATGCGCTCGGGCGCATAGTGTGCTCCGATAAAGCGCTTGAAGTCCGTCCGTCCGAATGCGCGGACACGCTCTGGCGGCCCAAGGATTGCCCGACCCATCGGCTGATCGGGAAAGGCCGTTTCCTGCAGCCAGTCGAAGATGATGTCGTCGGGCGTGTCGTGGGATTGGCCGATCTCCTGCAGGATGACCCCGCGCTCGATTTCGATTTCGCTCTCATCGAGGCTCGGATCACGCAGGATGTCGGCTATGATATCGAGCGCGAGCGGCACATCCGCCGACAGCACCCTAGCATAGTACGCGGTCCGTTCCCGGCTGGTGTAGGCGTTCAGATAGCCGCCGACATCCTCTATCTCTTCGGCGATCTGGAATGCCGAACGGCGTGATGTTCCCTTGAACGCCATGTGCTCGAGAAAATGCGCGATGCCATTCTCCGCCACGGTTTCATGGCGGGTTCCCGCGTCAACCCAGACGCCGAGCGACGCCGATGCGAGCCCGGGCATCTTTTCGGTGACAACCCGAAAACCGTTGGAAAATTCCGCCGTCTGTATCGTCATTGAGTTCGCTCCCGCCGGATGTGGTCTTCGAGAACGCTCAGGTCATTCGGCAGGGTCGCCATGCGTTCGGGTCGGTCGTAAAGGTCTGCCATGCGCGGCGGCAGCTTCGGGCGTTCGCCACAGGCCTCGGCCACCGCATCGGGGAACTTCGCCGCATGGGCCGTTCCAAGCACGATCATCGGGATCGAACGATCGAGCGAGGCCGTCCGGGCCGCAACGACACCGATGGCCGTATGCGGGTCGAGCACCGTGCCGCCATCGTCGGCAACGCTCCGGATCATGGCCAGCGTTTCATCTCGCCCGGCGCGCCCGGATGCCCAGCCTTCGCGCAGTCGGTGCCAAGCACCTTGGCTGAGGCTGAAGCTCCCGGCGTCCTTCTGTTCGTGCATCAATTGCGCGACCGCAGCGCCGTCATTGTCATAGAGCTCAAAGATCAGCCGCTCAAAATTCGAGCTGATCTGAATATCCATCGATGGTGCGACCGTCGGCTCAACGCCGAGATTTTCGCTCACGCCGGTCTGCAGGGTCCGATGAAGGATGTCGTTCTCATTCGTCGCGATCAACAAGGTCTCAATCGGCAGGCCCATGCGCCGCGCGATGTGACCGGCGAAAATGTCGCCGAAATTCCCCGTCGGAACCGAGAAGTTCACCGGGCGGTGCGGTGCGCCCAGCGCCACCGCCGAGGTGAAGTAGTAGACGACCTGAGCCAGTACACGCGCCCAGTTGATCGAGTTCGCGGCAGCAAGACCAATCTCGTCCCGGAACGCGAAGTCGTTGAACATGTCCTTTACGCGGGCCTGGCAATCGTCGAAGTTTCCTTCCAATGCGATGGCGTGCAGGTTGGGCGCGTCGGCAGTGGTCATCTGACGTCGCTGAACCTCGGACACCCGACCGGCAGGATGGAGGAAAAAGACGTCGACAGCGGGCGAGCCGCGAAACGCTTCCATGGCGGCGGAGCCCGTATCGCCCGAGGTTGCACCAACGATCGTGACCCGCTCACCCCGTCTGTCCAGAACCGTGTCCAGCATCTGACCCATCAACTGCAGGGCCACGTCCTTGAAGGCGAGCGTCGGGCCGTGATGCAGTTCCAGCACCCATTCATTCGATCCGGTCTGGATCAGCGGGCAGCGCGCAGCGTGTCCGAAGCCGGCATAGGCGCGATCGATGATCTCGCGGAACGCGCCGTCATCAAAGCAGTCGCCCACAAAAGGACGCATGACCTCAAACGCCACGTCTTCATAGCGCTGGCCCGCGAAACCGGCGATGGTCTCGCGATCAAGCATCGGCACGTCTTCAGGCACGTAAAGGCCGCCGTCCCGCGCAAGCCCGGTCAGCATCGTCTCTTCGAATGTCAGCGCCGGAGCCTGTCCGCGGGTCGAAATGTAGCGCATGAGAGATCCGTGATCCTTGGACGTGAGGGCTTATCCCAAGAGTATGGCGGCGAAAAGCCCTAAGCCCTTGCCTTCTTTACCTCGCTGCGCAGCCAGATAATCGACATGACGGCCCAGACAATCGCCAGACCGAACCATGTCAGCGCATATTCCAGATGGCGGTTCGGCAATCCGACCCCTGGCGGTTGTGGCAGGATCACGCTGTCATCCGGATGACTTTCCGCGATCAGCAAAATCGGCGCCGTACCCATGGCCTCGGCCATTCGCGCGACATCGCGGGCGAACCATATGTTGCGCCCAAGATCCGGATCGGGGGTGAACCTGTCGACCTCTTCGGGCCAGTGCAGCAGCCCCGTGACCTCGTCATCCGGCCGCCTCTCTTGCCAGCGAACCGACCCGTCGCGCGGTATCCGGTCCTTTTCCGTCTCGGGAATGAAGCCCAAATCGACCAGAATCAGGCGCTCATTGCCGGCTTGGTCGACCTTCAGGCGCATGGGCGTGATAATCCGGTATCCGCCGCCGTATTGCTTTACCGAATGCAGGGCGTGGATTTCCTGCGTGCCGAGCGTGCCGCGCGCCGTGACGCGCAGAAGATCGTCGCCCTCGGGATCCGGCTTATCGGGGACGACCACCGGGTCTGCCGCGATCCGGGCTTCGATCTCGGCGATCAAACCCTCTTTCCAGGCCAGCCGCTGCAGTTGCCATGTGCCGAGCAGGATGAGGATGAAGACGCCGACGACGCCGATAACGATGGGCGCAATCGCACGCTTTCGGGCCGCACTCATGCGAACACCATCCCTGAAATGCAAACCGCCGCCCGGAGGCGGCGGATTTTCTGATATGTCCAAGGTCGCGTCAGAGCGAGTAGGCCCAGATGTAGATACATGCGAACAGGAAGAGCCAGACGACGTCGACGAAGTGCCAGTACCAGGCGGCTGCCTCGAAGCCGAGATGCTGTTTCTCGGTAAAATCTCCCCGACGAGCCCGCATCAGGCAGACGAACAGGAAGATCGTGCCCACGATCACATGGAAGCCGTGAAAACCTGTCGCCATGAAGAAGACCGCGCCATAGACGTCGTCCGAGAACGTGAAGGTTGCGTGGCTGTACTCATATGCCTGGAACACCGTGAAGACAGCGCCGAGCAGGCAGGTCAACAGCAGGCCGGTGATCAGGTTCTTGCGCTGCTCACCCTGCCCTCCCTCGACCAGTTCGTGGTGCGCCCATGTCACGGTGCAGCCGGACAGCAGAAGGATAACGGTGTTGATCAGCGGCAGATCCCACGGGTCGAACATCTCGCCGTGCAGCGGTCCGAATGCTCCATCGGGGCCGACGGATGTAATGACCTCCGCACCGGGTCCCTCGACGCCGTACATCGGGAAGATCGCGAACTTGAAGAATGCCCAGAACCACGCCGCGAAGAACATCACCTCGGACATGATGAACATAATGAAGCCCATGCGCAGACCGATCCGCACCACTGGCGTGTGATCGATGCCGTTCGCCTCCGAGATCACGTCGCGCCACCAGACGTACATCGTGTAGAGCACGATCCCGAGACCGATGACGGCGACCCAAGGCGTCTGAAAACCGTTCTGAGCGGCGTAGGGCGAGATCGCAATCACCGTGCCGGAGAGCAGTGTGATCGCACCGATCGCCGCGAGCAGAGGCCAGGGGCTCGGGTCGATGATGTGATAGTCGTGGTTCTTTTCGTGAGCCATCGAGTCCTCCGTCTCAGCCGTCGCGGCCGGCAGTCGTGTCGGTCTCTTCGAGTGCTGCGCTTGAGTCGAGCTCGGTCTCGAAGAACGTGTAGGAAAGCGTGATCGTGTGCGTGTTCGCCGTTTCGGGATCCGTGACCATCTCCGGGTCGACGTAGAAGGTCACGGGCATGGTCACCCGTTCGCCCGGTTGCAAAACCTGCCGCGTGAAGCAGAAGCAGTCGATCTTGGCGAAGTAGCCACCCATGTCGAGCGGGGTGACATTGAAGCTCGCGGTGCCGGCGATCGGACGATCGGTGGGATTGTAGGCCTCGTAGAACGCGAGGCCGGTCTCGCCGATCCGTACGGTCATCGTGTTGCGGACCGGCTTGAAATGCCACGGCATGTCTCTCGAAGTCGACGCATCGAAGCGCACACTGATGGTGCGATCGAGGATTTCTCCGGACGCCTCGGCCGAAACCTGCGTGGTTCCGCCATATCCCGTAACGCGGCAGAACAAGTCGTAGAGCGGCACGGCTGCCCATGCCATCGCCGTCATGCCCCCGACAACGCCGATCAGAGGTAAAAGAGTGCGTCTGTGATCCAGCTTGCTCATTCGCCACGCATCCAGGTCAACAGGCTCTCGCCCCAGCTTACGCTCGCGCTCGGGTTTGCCGCACTGTCACCAAGTTTGACGATGGTGACTGCAAACAGCAGCAGCGCAAACCCGCAGAGCAGGCTCAGGACCGCCGTGTTGCGGCCTTTGCGCCGTTTGTGAAGGTCGTGTTCCTTGCCGATCGCCATGCTCAAAACCACACCGGCCAGGCGAACGGTCCGATCGCGGCGCGCAGCACCGCATCAGCGATCAGCGCGCCGAACACCGCGAAGAGATAGACGATGGACGTTCCGAACAGCCGCTTCTCAGGCCCGAACCGGTCGCCGGGCGCACTGCGACGCTCTGCAACGCTCCACGCATCGCCCAGAAAGCGCAAGCTCGCGAGCGTGGCCACGACAAGATAGATCGGACCGCCCGCACTGGTGAATGCCGGCGCGATAGCCACTGGAAGCAGCACGAGGGCGTAGAGAAAGATCTGACGGCGCGTCGCGGCTTCGCCAGCCACCACCGGCATCATAGGCACGCCAACTCGTTCGTAATCGGCATTGCGGAACAGGGCCAGCGCCCAGAAATGCGGCGGGGTCCAAAGAAAGATCACCATGAACAGAAGGACGGATGTGGTGGTGATTTCACCCGTCACGGCAGCCCATCCGATCATCGGCGGAAACGCTCCGGCCGCGCCTCCGATCACGATGTTCTGCGGCGTCGACCGCTTTAGCCACATCGTGTAGATCACCGCGTAGAAGAAGATCGTGAAGGCGAGCAGCCCGGCCGAGAGCAGGTTTGCGAAGAGCGCGAGCATCGCCACGGAAATCACCGACAGACCAAGGCCGAGCGCCAGCGCTTCGCCACGATCCACCGAACCGGCCGGGATCGGGCGATCCGAAGTCCGGTCCATGGCAGCGTCAATATCCGAGTCGAACCACATGTTCAGGGCACCCGACGCCCCGGCGCCGACCGCGATGCAGATAAGTGAGGCAAGGGCGAGAACCGGGTGATCGCCGCCCGCTGCGAGAATGCCCGCGAGAGCCGTGAAAACGACCAGCGACATGACCCGAGGCTTCAAGAGCCTAAAGTAGTCTCCGATTTCCGCATCACCGGGCCGGCTGCCCTGTATCACTGCTGCCGAGATATCTGTCACGGTCCGTTTTGCCTATCCTGTCTGAGCGGATCCGGCGGTACGCGCCGGATCCAGACGGTTTCGGTTACTCGGTTGCGGCGGCGAGCCGCGTCTTCGGTTCGTCGTCGCGCGCTGCCATTTCGACGATCCAGTTGTCGTAGTCTTCCTGGCTGACCACCTCGACGACGATCGGCATGTAGGTGTGATCCTTGCCGCAAAGCTCGGAACACTGGCCGAAGTAGACGCCGGTCTCGGTCGCCTGGAACCATGTCTCGTTGATGCGGCCCGGCATCGCGTCGATCTTCGAACCGAAAGACGGGATCGTCCAGGCGTGGATGACATCCGAGGCGGTCACGAGCATGTGGACGACGGCGCCGACCGGTACGATCACACGCTCATCGGTCGCGAGGAGATATTCGTCCTCGTTGTACCCGTACTCTGACAACTCCTCCTTCACTGCATCTGTCAGCCCGGGCTCGCCCGCGCCAATCATGATCGCATCGAATTCCACGTTGTCGTCGGGGTATTCATAGGTCCAGAACCACTGGTTGCCGGTCGCCTTGATGGTCACGTCAGGTTCGGGAACGTCAAGCTGCTTGAACAGGAGCTGCACCGACGGAACCGCGATCACGATCAGGATGAGAACCGGCGCCAAGGTCCAGATCACCTCGACCGTCGTGTTGTGGGTGAAGGTCGCGGGCTCCGGGTTGGCTTTCCGGCTGTATTTGAAAATGCAGACCGCAAGCAGCGCAGTCACGAAGATGACGATCAGGAAAATCACGATGTGCAGGAAGTCGTCGAGCCAGACGATATCCTCCATCACCGGGGTGACCGCTCGCTGGAAGTGGTGACCGGCGTCTATGGGCTTTCCTGCCACACCTTCTGCCAGGGCCGCCGCTGCCGTCAGGCTGCTGATCATCGCTGCCAATGCCAAAGCACCGAGTTGCTTCATCACTCGCCTCATTCTGTAGTCTTCCGCGGCGACCATACGCGCGCGGCCATTGACACACTCGCTCGTTACACTTCTATCAACACAGAGCCGTAAACGGTGCAACGCATGGCTTTGCGGCATGTCGCCGCTAACCTAAACACCGTGTGCGTTCGACGTGATAGAGCATGCGACTGCAACGCAGCAGGATATTCCAATGAGCGAGACTCAATTCCGCCCTTTCGAAACCGATCTGGACGAACAGCGCGCCCTGTCGATCCTCCGCGACGCCACTGCGGGCGCCGATGATGGCGAGCTTTTCCTCGAAAGCACCCGGTCCGAGGTGCTGTCGTTCGATGACGGGCATTTGCGCAACGCATCCTACGACAGCACGCAGGGATTCGGGCTCCGCACAGTGCTTGGCGGAACCGCCGGATATGCGCACGCCTCGGAACTCAGCGAGGCAGCGCTGCGGCGCGCGGCGGAGACCGCACGGATTGCGGCGCGTGCTGGCGGCGGAACGATGGCCGCACCCCCCTCCGGCACGAACCGCGTCCTTTACCCTGCATTGGACCCGGTCTCGGATGAGCCGGTCGCTGCAAAGATCGCGCTGTTGAAGGAGATCGACGATTATCTGCGCGGCACCGATCCGCGGGTGGTGCAGGTCTCGGCGTCCCTCACCGCGAACGTTCAGGAAATCGAAATCCTGCGGCCTGAAGGCGGACGCGTCTCTGACGTGCGGCCGCTGACGCGCCTCAACGTGTCCGTGATCGTCGAAAAGGACGGGCGGCGCGAGAGCGGATCGGCCGGTGCCGGAGGTCGGCATGGTTACGATGTGCTGACATCACCAGAGGCGTGGCGCGCTCAGGCGGATGAAGCGTTGCGGGTGGCCTTGGTCAATCTCGAGGCCGAGGATGCGCCGGCAGGCATCATGGAGGTTGCACTCGGCAACGGATGGCCCGGTATTCTGCTGCACGAAGCCATCGGCCACGGCCTGGAAGGCGACTTCAACCGCAAGGGATCGTCGGCCTTCACCGAACTGATGGGCAAGCGGATCGCCGCGCCCGGCGTGACGGTGGTGGATGACGGAACGATACCGGATCGCCGCGGGTCGCTGACGATCGACGATGAGGGCACGCCGACGAATCGCACGGTGTTGATCGAAGACGGCATCCTGGTCGGCTACATGCAGGATCGTCAGAATGCCCGCCTGATGGGCGTTCGGCCCACCGGAAACGGCCGACGGCAGAGTTTCGCGCACATTCCGATGCCGCGCATGACCAACACGATCATGGAGAGCGGCGAGGCAGATCCAGGCAGCATCGTATCCGAAGTAAAGGACGGGATCTTTGCCACGAATTTCGGCGGCGGTCAGGTCGATATCGCGAACGGCAAGTTCGTGTTCTCCTGTACCGAGGCATACCGCGTGAAGAACGGAAAGATTCTTCACCCGGTCAAGGGCGCGACGCTGATCGGTGACGGTCCGTCCGCGCTTCGCCAGATCCGTGCCGTCGGCAATGACATGGCGATGGATCCCGGCATCGGGACTTGCGGCAAGAACGGTCAGGGCGTGCCCGTGGGCGTCGGTCAGCCGACCTTGCTGATCGACGGGTTGACGGTCGGAGGTGCAGGCTGAGTCGGTCGGAGCGCGCGGTCACAGACGAGCGCAGCAGGCAGATAGATGGCGCACTACGTTCACGGAGACTGAGTCTCGCTGATCTTGGACGGGTTCTGCACCAGCATACGGGCCAACGGACGAAACCGAATGAGATAATACCTGCGCAATGTCATTGACCGAAGCTAAGGACGGATCCGGGAGAGAGATCGACCACCGCGCGTTTCTCGCATCGCTCGACTCTGACTCGAGGCGGCACCTTTGCAGTCAATCCGATCGTCCGGGTTTGCTGCGGATCGCGGTCCATCTCGGACTCGTGCTGGCGATGGGGCTGTACATCGGTGCTGCCCAGTCGTTCTGGTGGGCTTTCCTCCTGCCGCAAGGTGTGCTTCTGGTTTTCCTGTTCACCGCGCTTCATGAGTGCATCCACCGCACGGCTTTCAGAACGGATTGGATCAATGACCGGCTCGCAGACCTGCTCGGAGCGGTCGTCCTGCTGGGCGCCAAACACTTCCGCTATTTCCACATGGCACACCATCGCCACACGCACGATCCGGAAAACGATCCGGAACTGGCAGGCGGAAAACCGGGCTCGCTATACGAAACCCTGAAATACCTCTCGGGCGTTTCCGATTGGACCTGGCGCGTGCGGGCGCTCTGGTCGAATGCACTCCGCGAAAACAATGACAGCTACGTTCCGCCGCGCGGCCGCAAAGCGGTGATGACCGAGGCGAGAACCCTCCTCTTGTTCTACGCATTGCTTGCTGCAATATCCTTCGTTGCGGGCACGGCAGTCCTTTTCTGGGTTTGGCTTTTGCCGATGGTCATCGGCGGACCGTTCCTCCGAGCCTACCTGCTGGCCGAACACGCCCGATGCCCGCACGTGGCCGACATGTTCGAGAACACCCGGACCACCTACACGACGCGCCTGGTCCGCTGGATCGCCTGGAATATGCCCTATCACGCCGAGCATCACGCCTATCCCTCGGTGCCATTCCACAAGCTGCCAGATCTGCACGCGCTCTGTTCAGAGTACCTGAAGGTGACACAGGATGGCTATTCTGCCTTCACGACGGACTATGTCGCGGATGCCGCGCTCGGTCGGTTGCCCGAATAAAAAGCGACCGCCTGCAACACAGGCGGCCGAGTTGGCGTTCCAGAGAAGGACAAGGCGCAATCTGTCAAGCTGGGCAGGCCTGACCGTGGGCGGATGATCCGAGAGCAGACGGATGATCCATTGGGGGTGCGCCGCACCCTGGACCGCAGGCGAACTTGAAACACCGGCGCACGGACGGCGCCGGCCGTCTATTCAAAGCACTGCAGGAGCGAGAAATCCGGTGAAGATCAGCATCGCGACAGCCGCAAGCCCGATGGCGTCTCCAAGCGCCTCCCTGGGCGCAGACTTGACGATCTCGTGGGCACGTTCGAGGGTTCGCATCTTCTGATCTCCTGTCTCGATGTTGCCTGATTGTTCTCAATTTCAGGCAATTCAGTCAAGAACTTTATGAGAACATTTGCGAACTTTTCAAGATTATCCACAGGCGAATGGGATAACCTGTTGATATTAACCCGCTTTCAGCAAGCGCACGGAGTCATCGCGTTCCATCAGATAGAGCAGAACGCGCAGCGCCTCGGCACGCGGCCCTTCGAGGTCGGGATCTTCGTGCAGAACCATCCGCGCCTCGTCCCGGGCGAGATCCATCAGGTCGGCATCTCGAGCGATGTCCGCAACGCGAAAGCGCGGCAGGCCTGACTGTGCGGTTCCGAGAAGATCTCCGGCACCCCGCAGCCTGAGATCTTCTTCGGCGATCCGGAACCCGTCTTCGGTCTCGCGCATAATCTGCAATCGGGCGCGGGCGGTTTCACCCAGCGGCGCCGAGTAAAGCAGCAGGCAGGCCGACTTGTCGCTGCCTCGGCCAACCCGTCCGCGCAACTGGTGAAGTTGAGCGAGGCCGAAATGCTCGGCGTGCTCGACGACCATGATGGTGGCTTCGGGCACGTTGACCCCGACCTCGATGACGGTCGTTGCCACGAGCACCTGCGCCCTGCCCTCCTGAAAGTCGGCCATGGCGCTGTCCTTGGCATCCGGCAGCATCTGACCATGCACCAGGCGCACGCGGTCCGGCCCGAGAGCTTTCTGAAGGGCCGCAAACCGCTGCTGGGCCGCCATCAGATCGGAGACATCGCTTTCCTCGACCAGCGGGCAGACCCAATAGGCCCGTTGTCCCCGATCAATGGCGCTGCGGAGCCGCTCGACGACCTGTGCATAGCGATCCATCGACACCATCGCCGTATCGATCGGCTGGCGTCCTGGCGGTTTTTCGTCGAGAATCGAAATGTCGAGATCGCCGTATCCGGCAAGCGCAAGGGTTCTTGGGATCGGCGTTGCGGTCATGATCAGCACGTCGGCACCGCCGGGCGCTTTCTCCGTCAATTCCATGCGCTGGCGCACGCCGAACCTGTGCTGTTCGTCGACGATCACGAGCCGAAGATCACGAAACCGGACATCACTTTGGAAGAGCGCATGGGTGCCGATGATCAGCTGGGCTGTTCCGTCGCCGATCTCGAGCAGTTTTGCCGTGCGCATCGTGCCCTTGTCGCGGCCGGTCAGCAGCGTCAGCCGAACGCCGGCGGCATCGGCCATCTCCTGCAGACCCTGAGCGTGCTGACGGGCGAGGATTTCGGTGGGAGCCATCAATGCCGCCTGCCCGCCCGCTTCGACCGCGGTCAGCATCGCGAACATCGCAACAAGCGTTTTGCCCGAACCGACATCGCCCTGAAGCAGCCGCATCATGCGGGTGTCGTCGGCCATGTCGCCGGAGATCTCGGAGATGGCTCGGGTCTGAGCACTGGTCGGCGGATGACCAAACGTGCCCAGCGCCCGCGACCAGCGCTGTCCGTCCCCCACGTTCTTGCGCCCGGCCCGGCGCTTCATGCGGGCGCGCACCAGTTGCAGCGCCATCTGATGCGACAGCAGTTCGTCATAGGCAAGGCGCTGGCGCAGCGGATGCGCCGGCGACATCGCCTCCGGGCCCGTTGGCGCATGCGCTTTGATGACCGCGGTCTGCCAGTTGGGCCAGGCCCGATCGCGCAGCACCGAGGGCGCAATCCATTCCGGTAACTCGGGAATTGCCTCCAGAACGGAACTGAGCGCGCGAGCAACGACCCGCTGCGTCAGCCCTTGTGTCAGCGGATAGACCGGTTCCCACGGTCGCAGCCTCGCCGCTTCGGCCTCTGAGAGCACCAGATCGGGATGCGGCATCTGGATGCGACCGTCATAGATCTCGATCTTTCCGGAAAAGACTTTCGATGTCCCGATGGGAAGCCTGTCTTCGAGCCAATCGCGCTTGGCGCGGAAATAGATCAGCTCAAAGACGGTCCCGCCGCCCTCCACATTGATCCGATACGGTCGCGACGTCGTCGGAGGCGCATGATGTTGCTGAACGGTGCCGCGCACGGTGACGACTTCACCGGCCTGCACGCCGACGAGGCTGTCTCGCAAACGGCGATCATCGACGCCAGACGGCAAGGCGAGAAGAAGGTCCAGCTTGCGCGTGATCGACAGTTTCTCGAAAAGCTTTTCCGTCTTTGGGCCGACGCCGGGCACCCCGGAGAGGTCCTGGAACAGAGGATAGAGGATCTCGGGCCGTCCGACTGACATGATCTGTTCTTGCGGCAGTTCGATCCGGCGCGCCAGAGGGATTTGCGCGTTCGCTAACGCCAACAGGGGCCGAACGCTGACAGCGCCCGCCAGTCGTCGATTGCCCCGGGCCACAGGCGATCCGACTCCGAGAGCAACCGACCGATGATGCGACCGGCGGCGCGCTGAGCCGCCGGATCATCGCGTCCCGGCGCATCGGGTGCCAGCAGCAGGGCTTCCGCCATCGCGGAATCGTTCAGTGCCCCAAAGGCTTTCTGAAGGCGTTTCACATGGCGATTGAACTTGGCAACGCGCTCGGGATCGAAGAGCGATCTGAAAGCATCCAAGAGATAGCGCAGTTTCTTGACCTCCTTGCGCATCTCGTGGCGCTCGTCGATCGACAGCTCGTCTATGCGCGCACCCCATGCCGAGACTGACTTCCATCGCTTGTCCAGAACCTTTCGCGCATAAGGGCGCAAGGGTTGCGCCAAGCGTTTCGTCTGGCCGTGATCCGCGCCATCCACCCAACCCCTGCCAGCAATGAACCCCGCCATGTCGAGCGGGAAGGCCGTTAGATTCGCATCGATCAGGGTCGAACGCACTTCAAGGCGCACGACATCGCGCTGGGCCCTCGTCGCATGTGCAAGGCAATCGAAGCCGGGTTCGTTCGGATGAGCTTTGGCCTCATGTGCAACGATCTGGTCTGCAAGGACGTCAAGGTCCCGTATGCGTCCGGCCTGTGCAGCAAGCACCTGCGCTGAGCGCGCAAGGTCTTCGAGTGCACGGCGGCCAAGAACCGTCCGAAATGCAGACATCGCGCTGCGCAAACGACGCAGTGCTACGCGGGTCTGATGCGGCCCGCTGATTTCGTTGCTTTCCAACAGGGCCGCAATGTTCGGCGCAGCATGCGCGATGCCCTCGGAAAAGATCGCGATTGCCGCCTGTTCGACAGATTGAACCTGCGAAAGATCGACCGGACGGGCCTTGCGCACCGACGGCGGAGCAATCTCCGGCACGGTCAGCGCAAGCGCGCGCTCGCTCTTGGATTGGACCGAAAACCGAACCGGACCCTTCGGAAAGATCCGTTTTGCGACGTCGTAAAGCGCTGCGGGAGCCCCTTCGATAAGTTCGATCTCTGCCTCGATGAAAGGCTCCGACCGGGCGCCGGATCCGACCTTCCCCTTGTCGATCGCAAGTTCGACCGAGGCGCCGCATTCGGGCAGTTTCAGCACTCGTCGCGTTCGGCGAAACCGGGTTTCAGCGACGGGTTTCAATCCAGGCCGCGCCAGGCCCATGACATGCTCGCGCAGATCGTGATCCGGGATTCGCGTCAGATCGATCGTCTGACCCGCAACGGCGTATTCGATCTCCTCGGGCTGCGACAGCCCGTTGATCATCTCGCTATCGACAATCTTCAGCGTCTGAACCCATGACCGGCCCTGACGACGCAGCCGCAACGCGATGCCGTCCCGGCGCAACGCGTGATCCTCGGTGTCATAGTAGACTGACCAGAGACTGTGCGCTCGCTCCGCCCCATCCGAAAGCGCCATGAGGTCCCTCGACGCTCGCAACTGGCGTTCCTGCGCCGCGTCGAGAGAGATCTTGAGTTCGATTTCTCTCATCCGTTGGGACCGCGGCGACTATCGGACGGGATGCCCGATCGGCAGGTCCGTCCTCCGCTCAGGCGCTGATCAGATGAAGCCATTCTTCTTCCGTCAGCGTCTCGACCCCGAGTTCCTGCGCTTTCTTGAGTTTCGACCCTGCCCCCGGTCCGGCGACGAGCAGATTGGTCTTCGAAGATACCGAACCGGAGACCTTGGCCCCCATCGATTCCGCACGCGCCTTGGCTTCCGCCCGACTCATCTGCTCAAGCGTTCCCGTGAACACGACCGTCTTGCCCGCGACCGGGCTGCCGTCGGTTGCCGGAGCCTCGGCGTCAACAGGGCTGACATGGGCAATAAGACGCTCGAGTGCGGCATGGTTCTGTGCATCGGCAAAGAACGCGA
>JBCDAV010000032.1:0-59802 GCA_039184865.1 Pseudomonadota bacterium
GGTGGGCCTCCGAGCCCCCTGCCGACCCCGCACTCTCGGCCGCCGAGGCGTCTTCGCCTTCCTCCAGAAGCACGAGGATCAGCGCATTTACCTTTACGCCTTCCGTGCCCTCGGCCACGACCAGCTTGCCGACGACGCCCTCGTCGACTGCCTCGACCTCCATGGTCGCCTTGTCCGTCTCGATCTCGGCGATGATGTCGCCCGAGGAGACCGTGTCGCCTTCCTTGACCAGCCACTTCGCCAGCGTGCCCTCTTCCATCGTCGGCGAGAGGGCCGGCATGAGTACTTCGATCGTCATATTAGTTGGTCTCCGCGGTTGGCGTGATCATCCCAAAGATGTTCCCTTCGCCGTCTTCGCAATAGGCACAGCGTCCAATTCCGGGATAGTCGGCTGGCGGCAGCGCCTCGGCCCCGCCTCCGGCAAGTGCCGCGGTATAACAGGCGTCAACATCGGCGACCTCGAATGTCAACGTACATCCGCGAACGGGCGATCCTGCTTCCGGCGCCTCGCCGATGCGGCGCATCATGCCGCCGGTCAGTTCGGAGCCTCCGCCGATACCTGGCCCCAATATCAGGTGGTAGCCTGCGTCTTCGCCGATCGGCATAGCCTCGAAGGACCACCCCAGAATGTTGCCGTAGAACGCCTTGGCGCGTTCGACATCGGCAACGTGAATCTCGAAGTGCGCTGGCATCACGTAGCCTCGGCGTAGACATCGGTCCAAAGCTCGGCTTCCGCCGGCTCCGGGCTGTCCTGTGCGAACTTCGCCGCGTCGTTCACGACCGCCTTGATGTCCTTGTCGATCGCCTTGATCGCATCCTCGTCGGCCAGCTTGTTTTCCATGATCAGCGCGCGCAATCCGTCGATCGGGTCGCGCTCCTCGCGCATCTTCGAGACTTCCTCGCGGGTGCGGTACTTTGCCGGATCGGACATCGAGTGCCCGCGATAGCGATAAGTCTTCACTTCCAGAATGTACGGTCCCGCGCCGGAGCGGCAGTGTTCGACCGCGCGCCCGCCGGCTTCCCTGACCGCGAGCACATCCATCCCGTCGACCTCTTCGCCGGGAATGCCGAAGGCCTCGCCGCGCGTGTGCAGGTCCGGTGTCGAGGTCGAGCGCGTCTGCGCCGTTCCCATGGCATATTGGTTGTTCTCGATCACGAAGATGCAGGGCAGCCGCCAGAGCGCCGCCATGTTGAAGGTCTCGTAGATCTGTCCCTGGTTCGCCGCGCCATCGCCGAAATAGGCAAAGCTGACATTGTCGTTGCCGCGATACTTGTTGGCGAAGGCCAGCCCCGCGCCGATCGGCACCTGGGCGCCGACGATCCCATGACCGCCGTAGAAATGCTTCTCGGCGGAGAACATGTGCATCGATCCGCCCTTGCCGCGCGAATAGCCGCCCTCACGCCCGGTCAGCTCCGCCATCACGCCCTTCGCATCCATGCCGCAAGCGAGCATGTGGCCGTGGTCGCGATAGGAGGTCACCACCTGGTCGCCGTCCTTTGTGTTGGACTGCAGGCCGACGACCACGGCCTCCTGCCCGATATAGAGGTGACAGAAACCGCCGATCAGCCCCATGCCGTAGAGTTGTCCTGCCTTCTCCTCGAACCGCCGGATCAGCAGCATGTCCTTGTAGTAGCCAAGCAGCTCGTCAGCAGGGGGAAGGTTTTTCTTGGGCGTCCTCTTGCGCGGCGGCATCGGCGTCTCCTTCTGGCTCGCGACCCTTGGCGGGGCTTCTATTGGCGGCGAGCCTAGCGGCAAGTCACGCGCAATGCAGCAAACAAAACGATAACGATTTTGCAGAGTTCATGGCGATCCGGGAACTATGTTGCGCTGCAGCATAAGCGCAGTGCGCCAGATCAGTGGATGACGATCTCGTCGGCCCTGACCCGTCCGAGGACCGCGCGGGCCCGTTCGTCGAGAAGATCGAGGTCGAGATAGCGGTCCGACAGACGGCGCACTTTGTTGGCCAGTGCCGCGCGTTCAGCGCGCACCGCATCGAGCTCGGCCGACAGGCGGCGCTCCTCGATGCTGGCGTCACGATAGGCGGCGAGACCGTGCGTTCCCTGCAGACCCGAGTGAGCAAAGATCGCGATCACGCCCACGAGCAGAACGTAGGCGGCGGGAATCAGGATCTGTCGCCAGTGGAAGCGGTCCATGTCTGCTCTCGAATGCCTCAAGCGAGCCTCTTGAGGGCCCATCAACACACTACATGCCAGAGCGCGCGCTGATCGACAGCAGAATTTTCCCCGGTCTGCGAAGTTCCTGCACAATTGAGTCTTCGGAACAACAGGTGCGCTGTTCCGACACTCCCCCGGGCCGATCGATATCACCATGATCTCTAGTGGGTCGCGCCCGGCCCGTTGTAGACACTGCGCGGGCGACACACAGGGGTGAGGATGACGGAACAGGTCGATGCGGTGGTGATTGGTGCGGGCGTCGTGGGCCTCGCCGTCGCACGCGAACTCGCCATGGCAGGTCGCGAGGTTCTCATCCTCGAGCGCGAGGACATGTACGGCTCGATCACCAGCTCACGGAACTCCGAGGTGATCCACGCCGGCATCTACTACGCGAAGAACAGCCTGAAGGCGCAGATGTGCGTCGCCGGGAAGCACATGCTCTACGCGTACTGCCGGGCCAATGGGATCCCGCACAACAATTGCGGAAAGCTCATCGTCGCCTGTTCCGGAGACGAACTCGAGCAGTTCGACGGGATCGCACGCCGCGCCTGGGACAACGGTGTCGAGGATCTGCGCAAGATCACCCGCGCCGAGGCACAGGACCTCGAGCCCGAACTGGACTGCCACGGCGCACTGCTCTCGCCCTCGACCGGGATCGTCGACAGCCACACCTTCATGCTGACGTTGCTCGGGGAGGCTGAGTCGCAGGGCGCCATGCTGGTCCTGAACACGCCAGTCGACTCCGTGGGCATTAACGGCGAAGGCTTCCACATCCGCACGGGCGGCGCTGAGCCAATGGAACTGGTGGCGCGCGCGGTGATCAACTCGGCCGGGCTGGATGCGCCCGGTCTCGCGCAGCGGATGGACGGCTTGCCCGAGACCGCCGCGCCGGAGCAGTGGATCGCCAAGGGGAACTATTTCTCGCTGACCGTGAAGGCGCCGTTCGAACGGCTGATCTATCCCGCACCCGTCGCAGGCGGCCTCGGCATCCACCTGACGCTCGACATGGCCGGGCGCGCGCGCTTCGGACCGGATGTCGAATGGATCGATGCCATCGACTATTCGGTCGATCCGGCGCGCGGCGACAGTTTCTACGGCGCGATCCGCCGCTACTGGCCCGGCCTCCCGGACGGCACGCTGGCAGCCGACTATTCGGGCATCCGCCCGAAGCTCGCCCGCAAGGGCGCCAAGCACGCCGCCGATTTTCGCGTCTCCGGCGCGCGCGAGCACGGACTGCCGGGATATGTTGGGCTATATGGGATCGAATCGCCCGGACTGACCTCGGCGCTGGCCATCGGGTCGCTGGTGCAGGACACGCTCGCCGACGATCTGCGCTGACGGGAGGCGCCTGAGATGAACGATCAATCCAACGTCCGCGTCACACCCTTCTCGACCCACTGGGGCACCTATTTCGCCGAGGTGCGCGACGGCAAGCTCGAGGGCGTGCGCGACTACTCGGACGACCCGGACCCGGCGGTGATCGGGCCGGGCATCATCGACATGGTGGAGCATCCGACCCGGATCAGTCAGCCGATGGTGCGCAGGAGCTTTCTCGAGAACGGTCCATCGGGCGACCGGACCGGGCGCGGGCGCGAACCTTTCGTTGCCGTGAGCTGGGACGAGGCGCTGGATCTCGCCGCAGCCGAGCTTGACCGGGTGCGGACCGCGCACGGCAACGAGTCGATCTTCGGCGGATCCTACGGCTGGGCCTCGGCCGGGCGCTTCCACCACGCACAGAGCCAGGTGCACCGGTTCCTGAACTGCATCGGCGGCTACACCGCGTCGATCTCGAACTACTCCTACGCGGCGGCCAACGCGATCACGCCGCACATCGTCGGGCCGATGCGTTCAGTGATCCTCGACACCGCGACGTCCTGGCCGGTGATCGCCGGGCATTCCGAACTTGTCGTGGCCTTCGGCGGCCTGGCGCGGAAGAACGCGCAGGTGACTTCGGGCGGGGTCGGGCGGCATGTGCTTCGCGAGTCGCTAATCGCAGCGCATGCAAACAGCTGCCGTTTCGTCAACGTCTCGCCGCTGCGGACCGACATCATCGACGAGGCCGATCCCGAATGGCTCGCCCTGCGTCCGAACACGGACACGGCGCTGATGCTCGGACTGGCGCACACGCTCCTCCGCGAAGGGCTTCATGACCAGGCTTTCATGGCCCGGTGCTGTGTCGGTTGGGACCAGTTCCGGCCCTACCTGACCGGCGAGACAGACGGGATCGTCAAGGACGCGGCCTGGGCGGCCGAAATCTGCGACATACCGGCGGACCGGATCGAGGCACTGGCGCGCGAGATGGCCGCCAAGCGCACGATGATCATGGTCGCTTGGGCGCTGCAGCGCGCCGATCACGGGGAGCAGCCGATCTGGATGGCGATCGTGCTGGCCGCGATGCTCGGCCAGATCGGGCTGCCGGGCGGCGGCTTCGGGATCGGCTATGCCTCGGAGAACGGGATCGGAAACTCGGTGCTGCCGTTCCAGTTCCCGGCGGTGCCGCAGGGACGCAATCCCGTACGGACGGCGATCCCGGTCGCGCGGATTTCTGACATGCTGCTGCATCCGAACGGGCCTTACCAGTTCAACGGGCGCGATCTGACCTATCCGGACATTCGTCTGGTCTACTGGACCGGCGGCAATCCCTTCCACCACCATCAGGATCTGAACCGGCTGGTTCAGGCGATACGGCAACCCGAGACGGTCATCGTGAACGAGATCTGGTGGACGCCGATGGCGCGCCACGCTGACATCGTGTTGCCGGCGACAACGGTTCTGGAGCGCGAGGACATCTCGATGACCCATTGGGAACCGCTGATCGTCGCGATGCGCAAGGCCGTCGAACCGGTCGGCGAGGCACGTTCGGACTACGAGATCTTTTCCGGGATCGCAGCGCGGCTCGGGCTCGAGGAGACCTACACCGAGGGTCGCTCACCCGAAGAGTGGATCGGGCACCTCTGGGATCAGACGCGCCAGCGCGCCGGAGAGGCCGGTTTCACCCTGCCGAGCCTGGAGGAGTTGCGCGAGATGGAGACCCACGCGTTGCCACCGAACCCGCGGGAACCGGTCCTGATCGAGGCGTTCGTGAACGATCCGGAGGGGCACCCGCTGACGACGCGCACGGGCAAGATCGAGATCTTTTCCGAAGCGATCGCCGGGTTCGGCTATGACGATTGTCCAGGGCATCCGGTCTGGCTGGACCCGGCCGAGTGGCTGGGATCGGCGGCGCCGGACGAGTTTCACCTGATCTCGAACCAGCCGCGGACCCGGCTGCACAGTCAGTTCGATCCGGGCCGGGTGAGCCAGGGCTCGAAGATCGCGGGGCGCGAACCGCTGACGCTGCATCCGGAAGACGCCGCGAAGTTGAAGCTGTCGCCCGGCGATGTCGTGCGCGTCTACAATGCGCGCGGTGCCTGTCTTGCCGGTGTGCGCCTGTGCGACAGCGTCCGGCGCGGTGTCGTGCAGTTGTCGACCGGGGCCTGGTACGATCCCGCCGATCCGGACGCGGACGGTACGCTCTGCAAGCACGGCAATCCGAACGTTCTGACGCGTGACGCCGGAAGTTCGCGTCTGGGGCAGGGAAACTCCGCGCACACAACGCTCGTTCGGCTCGAGCGGATGGACGATCCTCCACCCGTGACAGCGCACACACCTCCCGAGATCCTGCGGAGGGAGAGCATCTGAAACTGCGCGGCCAGCGACCGGGCGCGACGCATCAGGCGATCTGTTGAAGCTGATCCATGCGGCCGATCTCCGGCGTGAAATCGCGCAGCCAGGCTGTTGCGACGTCTCCCGGCATCGGCCGGGCTATGCCGAAACCCTGCAGCACATCGCACCCCATATCGAGAAGCACTGTCCGTTCGTGGACGCTCTCGATCCCTTCTGCCACCGTCCGGATCTGGAGCGCGTGCGCGAGCCGCAGCATCGCCTTGATCAGTTTCTGCTGCTGCGGGCGCTGGTGAACGTTGGTCACGAAACAGCGGTCGATCTTGATGCCGTTCAACGTGATGAGCTGGAGGCTCGAGATCGCCGCATGCCCGGTCCCGAAGTCGTCCAGTTCGATCGGAAAGTCGAGCTGACAGAGGCGTTCTAGCGACCGCGAAACCGGTGTCTCGCCATCCTCGAGCATCGCGGTCTCGAGCAGTTCCAGGCAGATGTCCTGCGGGCCGAGATCGTAGCGCTCCAGTTCGATCATCAGCCGGTCCGCGAAATCATCGCGACCGAGATCCGCCGCGTCCAGATTTATGCTGACGCGCGGCACCGCGAACCCGGCCCTGCGCCATTCCGAGAGCTGCTTGAGTGACTTCGACACCATGATGTCGGAGATCGCCGCGAGCAGGCCCGCGCTCTCGGCGACAGGAAGAAACTGCCAGGGCAAAAGGATGCCGTGCTCGGGATGATGCCAGCGCGCGAGCGCTTCAAAGCCGTGCAACTCGCCGGTCCGCGCGTCGACCTGGGGTTGAAAGAACGGCAGGATTTCGTCGTGGTTCAACGCGAAGCGCAGCCCCCGCAGCGTCTCGCGGCGCCGGAAGAGGCGGGCGTCCATTTCGCTGGTGTAGGTCGACACCGACCCGGGCCCGCTGCGTTTCGCGTCCTGATAGGCGTCCTCGGCGCGTACCAGCATCTTCTCGGGTTCGACGCTGTCATCGCAGAAGCAGATGCCAATGCTGCAGGATGTCGGATAGTCTTCGGAGTCCGTTTCGGACTGATCGAGGATGCGCGTCTGAATGCTTTCGGCGAGCCGCTGCGCCTGAACAGCACTGGTCGGTCCGCAGCGATACCAGAGGAAACTGTCGGCCCCTTCGCGCGCGATAAAATCCCCCGGCCCCTGCAGCGATCTGAGGCTGGAAGCGGCTTCGATCAGCAGCCGGTCCCCAACATCGCGTCCCCACATGTCATTGGCCTCGACAAAATTGTCGAGATCAACATGCAGCAACACACCGTCATTCGCAGAGCGTTCCGGATCGAGCCGGTCAATCGCAATGTGGTCCAGCATCTGATGGCGCTTCGGCAGCAGGGTGAGCATGTCGATGCTCGATTCCTGGATCGCGATGGCATGGTTCAGGAAGACGCGGCTCGATCTTGCGATCTCGCCGATTTCGTCGTCGCGCTCGTCATGCGGGATCACCGTGCTGAGATTGCCCATGGCGATGCTGGAAATCGCATCGCTGATCTCGCCGACCGGGCGGACGACCGCGCTGAGCACCAGCCACGCGGCAACGGCAAGCAGAACGAACGCGATCACAATCGCCGCCGAAATCTCGTATGTCGCCATGATCAGGAGCGAGTCTGCACGCGCAGAGAGTTCCTCTGACGACGCGTTGGCCGCCGCGATCAGCGCGGCGAGATGCTCTTCGAGATATTTGAGCTGATTGTAGCCTTCGGTCTTCGTCAGAGTGTAGGCGGCGACGCGGTCGCCCTCGCGAATGGAGGCGACCACGCTGACACGCACTTCGTTCCACGCCACGATGGCCGCGAATGCCCGGTCGACCAGCGCGCGATCGCCGCGGAAGCGTTCGCTTATCGTCACTTTCAATTGCGCGGTGCGGATGTCGATCTCGCCCATGCGCTTCTCAAACCTGCGCAATGCGAGGCGCGACGGCGTGCGCGCCAGATCCGAAAGCTCGGCGTGCATCAGCTTGATGTCGCCGCGCAGATCGCGCACCGCCAGTCCGACCGCATAGGGGTGATGATAGATCTGCTGCGGCAACGCGGCGGTGCTGCGCAAGCTGCTGAGATTGGTCACGCCGATCACGGCAATGGCGAGTGCACAGAGCGCCACAGCCAGCCAGATCCGCGACCGAATCGAGCGGATCCACCTACCGGAGAATGAAGACCTCAGAAACAGCAGTCCGCCCCGCGCGCTCGTGATGTCTAGAACACCGTGCGAACACGGCCAATCGGCCCATGAGTACGCTCATAAGATTAACAACTTGCCCCATCCCGCCTCGCGGAACCGGGTCTCGCGGACTGCCCGGCGGTGAGTATTCCGGCACTTCCTGTTGCCGCAGGACAGCCGGGCTGGCATGACGCGATCGAGATTGCGACTGCGAGGGACGCACGCCATGCAACAGACTGCGGACGGCATTGCCGAGCGCCTCACCGCGGCCGTCAGGCCCGATGCCATACTCAGATCGAACCAGGTCGCAGCACTGGATCCGGGCGCCGAGGATCGCAACACCGGTGCCGGGGTCGCCGTGCGCCCCGTGAACACGGCCGAGGTCGCCGCGGTTCTTGCGTGCTGCAACGCCCACCGCATCCCGGTCGTGACCCATGGCGGACGCACGGGTCTGGCGGGTGCCGCGGCGTCGCAGGCGGGCGAACTCATCCTGCTGACCGACCGGCTGGACGGCGGGGTCGAGATCGATCCGGTCGAGCGGGTCGCGGTGGCCTCGGCATCGGTCACGCAACAAACACTTCAGGAAGCGGCGGCCGAACAGGGCCTTTCCATGGGGATCGATACGGCGTCGCGCGGGTCCGCCACCATCGGCGGCATGATCTCGACCAATGCGGGCGGGATGGAGGCGTTTCGCTACGGGATGATGCGCCAGCGCCTGCTCGGGATCGAGGCCGTACTAGCCGACGGCACCATCGTCTCGGACCTCACGCGGGTCCCGAAGGCGAACGAGGGCTACGATCTCAAACACCTGCTCTGCGGCGCCGAGGGCACGCTGGGCGTCGTCACCAAGGCCGTGCTCAAGCTCGAAAAGGCTGACCCGCCGAGCAACACGGCGCTTCTGGCCGTTCCGGGCGCGGCGGCGGCGCTCTCGATCATGTGGGCGGTTGAGGCGACCGGCGGTTTGCTTCTCTGCGAGGTCATGTGGCGCCACTACGCGCACGCAGCGGCCGAGGGCACAGGGCTGCGTCACGTGCTGGACTTCTGCGCCGATGCACCGGCCTACCTCGTGGTCGAGAGCACGCTCGACGAGGACGGCCTGCTGGCAGTACTGGAACCCTTCTTCGAGGCGGGCGAGATCCTCGACGCCGTTCTGGCGAAATCGCAGAAGGAGGCAGGCGAGATCTGGCGGTTGCGCGAGGACAGCCAGGCGGCGGGGCGGATGATCCAGAACCCGCTCTGGTACGATGTATCGATTCCGCTGAGCCAGTTGGACGCCTATGTGAAGGGCTTCGAGGAGCGCCTGCAGTCGATCGCGCCCGAGGCCCGCCACCATGTCATAGCGCATCTCGGCGACGGCAATCTTCACCTCAACATCGGACGCGAAGCGCCGTGGAGTGCGGACGAGAAGGACGGCATCAGCAACGCCGTCGAGCACGGGATCAAGGCGATGGGCGGTGCTGTTTCGGCCGAGCACGGGATCGGCACGCTCAAGCTGGACACGTTCGCCCGCAATGTGGTTCCGGGCAACATCACCGCCATGCGGGCAATCAAGGCGGCGCTGGACCCGAACGGCATTCTTAACCCCGGAAAGGTTCTGCCGGCCTGAATGTTGGAAAGAGGTCGAGCAACCACCCGGCCTCCGAACGAACACGGCTTAGATGAACTGGAACTCGGTGCCCGCCGGATCGAAGTCCGCCACGTTCTGGTTCAGGAGGATGATCCGATCGTCGATGTCGTAGTCGATCCTGACACTGGTGCCTGCCTGCACTGCCGTGACACCCGCCTGGCTGACGCCGACAAAGATCAGCGTGTCATCGGTGGTGTTGTAGTCGAGGATCGTATCGGATCCGTCGTCATTGGCGAAGCGGAAGATATCGGCGCCGGAGCCGCCTTCGAGGATGTCGCTCCCGATGCCACCGGTCAGATCGTCGTCTCCGGCGCGACCGTCCAGCCGGTCATCGCCTGTCAGGCCCGAAAACGTATTGGCCCCCGCATTGCCGACGATCCAGTTATTCCCGTCGTTGCCGACCATGTGCAGATCGACGGTTCCCAGAAGGTTCCCTGCCTCGACATTGTCGGCCAGCATCAGCGAGATTGACGAAAGGACCCGGTCGTAGCCCTCGCCGGCAAGCTCGGTCACGATGTCGCTGAACGAGCCCACCTGATAGGTATCATCGCCGTCCCCGCCGATCATTGTGTCATTGCCGCCGCCGCCGTTCAGCAGATCGTCGCCTGCGCCGCCGACGGTAATCGCCACGTTCTGGTCGAAGTCGAGAACCGAGTCATCGACCGCGAGAATGGTGAAGGTTGTCTGCCTCTGATTGGCCGCAAAGGTCGCGGTCGAGGGGACCAACGCCTCGCTGGTGTCGCCGCTCAGCAGCCCGACCGTCGCGGCACTGCTAATATCTCCGCCGCGCGACAGGGTCACGGTGATCGAACCGCCGTTCTCGGACATCGCGATGTCAGACAGCGAGAAGATCGTCACCGGCGGCAGTTCGACATCGATCACAGCGAAGGATGCAGAACCGCTGTTGAACCCCGGCTGCGAACTCGACGCCGTCACGTTGACCGTCGTGTCTCCGGTGAAGACGAAATCGCGCATGCCTGTGACGACGAAATCGACGAAGGGTTGAAAAGGCCCAATCTCCACTCGGGACGGAAGGATGAACGGCCCTCCGACATCGGCTTGCAAGTCGATGGAGACGCCCGAGGTCGGCAACCCGCCGGAGATGCTGACCGTGCCGGAAATCTGGCCGAAGTTCTTCTGCAGCGTGAACGGAAGAAACGAGAGCTCTATGTCCAGCGCGTCGTCGTCCTCGATGGTTAGCGTCGAAAAAGCGGGCTCGAGAGCGAACGGGCTGTTGGCGGTGAGCGTGACGTCGCGGTCGCCGTCGAGATTGACATTGTCTGCGCTCGTGACCGAGAAGAACCCTTGACTTTAGCCCGGGCCGAGGAAAACCGAAATCGGGCTGAACGTGACGCCCACGTCGCTTGACCTCAGGCTGATCTCTTCGACCTGGGACAGATCGCCGCCGCGCGTGACTGAGCCGAACGTGAATCCGAAGTTTTCCGAGATCGAGGTCTGGTCGAGCGAGATCGTGAGTGTTGACATGTCTTCTCGTGCAAGCAGCTGGGGTCGGAAGATTTTCGGCGGGAGCGGGCGCAGCGCCAGACACAATCCGGGGCAGCAAGGTGTTCCCTAGAAAAAAGTGAATTCCCCGCCGAAGATGTCGAAGTCAATGACGCTCTGGTTCTTGATGATGATCAGATCATCGCCATCGTACCGGATGTGCACATCACTGCCTACCTGCGTCGAACTCGCCGAGGTTCGTGAGACGCCGACGAACAGAAGGTTATCGTCGAAGATGCTGTAATCCAGGATCGTGTCCGTGTCCTCGCCCTGGGTGAATAGGAACGTATCCCGGCCGTTGCCGCCTTCGAGAATATCGTTCCCGGCGCCGCCGTTGAGCTGATCGTTACCGCCACGCCCGTCCAGGCGATCGTTGCCCTCGCCGCCGTTCAGGACGCTCAGCGCGTCGTTGCCGACGATCCAGTTGTCCCCGGTGTTGCCGTTGACCTGCAGCGCCGCCGACCCGAGCAAGTTGGCGGCCTCGACGTTTGCCGCCATGTTGTGCGCAACACCGGCAATCGAGTCCGAGAACAGCAGCACCCGGTCGTAACCAGAACCGGCGCCAGCGCCTTCGACGATCACATCGCCCGTACTGTCGAAATGGAAGGTGTCATCGCCGTCGCCGCCGACGAAGGTGTCGTCCCCCCCGCCACCGCGGAGAAGGTCGTTGCCCTCGAGACCCTGGATTTCCTCGCCGGCCGGCGTGCCGTCGAGAACGTCGTTTCCCGACGTCCCGACGATCGGCGGCGGCCCACTCAGGGAAAAGATGAAGTCCGCCGCGCTGAGATTGCCAACCGTGATGTTGTCGAGTGTCAGGATGCCGACGGCGGGGTTCACGCTGTTGTCGTAGACGATCACGGTGTTGCCGCCCGACTGGGTCAGCTCGAGATCACCGAACTGCAGGCCGGTGGCCGCGAGGTCGATCAGGTCCTCGCCGATGGTGAAATCCAGGATACGGTCGACACCGTCGTCCGGGCCAAGGACGAAAACGTCGTCTCCGCCGCCGCCTTCGAGAATGTCGTTGCCGGTTCCGCCGTTCAGCGTGTCGTTGCCGTCATTGCCGTCGAGACGGTCGTTGCCGGTTCCGCCCGACAGCGAGTTATCGCCGGAATTCCCGTTGATCCAGTTCGCCTCGGCGTTGCCCGTCATGTTCAGATCGCCGGTGCCGATCAGGTTCCCTGCCTCGACATTGTCTGCAAGCGTCAGCGAAATCGAGGATATGACCCGGTCGTAGCCCTCTCCGGCAGCCTCGGTCACGACATCGGCGAGCGAGTCGACCTGATAGGTGTCGTCGCCTGCGCCGCCGGCCATCGTGTCGTTGCCGCCGCCGCCATTCAACAGGTCGTCGCCCGCGCCGCCAATAATCGAGTCGCCCGCGTCGCCACCGAGCATCGCCGTTCCCGTCGCGGCAGCCGTCAGCGTGTTCGAAAAGGTCTGATCACCGACGAGCCCTTCGATCGAGTCGTAACTGTCACCCGCGGCATCGCCAGTGTTGTTGGACGGATCAGAGAGATCGACCGTCAGCGGCGCGCCGTTGTTGCGATAGGTCGCGGTATCGAACCCGTCGCCACCATTCAGGACGTCACCGCCGCCATTGCCCTCAAGGAAGTCGTTGCCGTCGCCGCCGCCGATGCTGTCGGCGTTCGCACCCCCGGTCAGCACGTCGTTACCCGAGGTGCCGGGCACGGTTTCGTCGTCGCTGACGGTGAGAGCGCTGGAGTCACCGGTGACATCAGGATTGGTGCTGCTGGCACTGATCGTGACGGTCTGGTCCCCGTCGACGATGGCGTCATCGACCGCAGTCACGGTAAAGGTGGCTGTCGCGGAACCAGCTGCAAAGCTGACCGTCGAGGGGACCGTTGCCTCGCCTGTGTCATTACTGCTCAGATCCACGGTCAGCGCGCCCGACGTGTCGCCGACGCGCGTCACCGTGCCGGTCGTTGTGCCGCCGTTCTCCGAGATCGAGGCATCGTCGAAACTGACGCTCAGCGAGGTCGGAATCGAAACCGCGCCGTTCACGACGATATCGCTGATCAGGAGGTGTTCCGCGGACCCGTTCGTGTCGGCGCGGATGAAGATCTCGAGCGTCGAGCCGCTCAGACCGTTCACTGCGGTGCTGGTCAGATCCTGGAACGAGCGCTGGTTGGGCTGCCCGGCGTCGATGATCGTCCCGTCAACCCGGATCGGATCATCGTCATCCCTGAAGAAATTGTTGCCGTTCGCGTCGAGACCGTCGAGCAGATAGATCACGCCGCCGACCGTGTCATCGACGAGCACGTTATAAAGCAGGAACTCGGTCCCATCGTCGATGCTCGCCGTGATGGTGATGACGTCGGAACTTTCCCAGTTGCCCTGCGCCGCAAAGCCCATGGAGACATCGGTCAGCGACGTGGCGCTCGAGATATCGAACACGAACTCGGCCTCGGCCGGACGGCCTTCGTCATCCGGGTCGAACGTAGTCGTGTTGGTGTCTGCGATGGCGAAGAACAGGTCGGTCTCGGTCGTCCCGAGGATGCCGCGCCCCGCGACCTCGTTGCCGACAATTCCGTTGACGTGGGTTCCATCGATGTTGCCGGGGATGGTCGAGTCATCGGAAAAGTCGATGTTCTCGGTTGCGATCGTGTCCCGGTCCGCGAAGCCGAACACCACGTCCTGGCCGGTGTCGGCCGGATCGATGAAGCCGTTTGACTCGAAGTTCGGGTCCAGCGTGATGCTGTTCACGTTGTTGCCTGCGGCAATAACGCCGGCGATGGTCGTGACGGTGCCTGGCGTGTTCACCAGAACGCTTGCAACTTCAGCCATTCGAAATCCCCTTCGTCATGATCGGCCGCAACGGCCGATGGCTAATAATGCTCACCAGAATGACGTGACCCCTCACCGAACGCATGTGACTTTCGTCACAGCGCGCAAACCATTGAAATATCTGCAAAATTCAAGGCGAAATTGTGATAAAAATTGTTAAGTGGTCGCGCAGCCGAGCGCGCGCACGCCATGCGTGAATACAGTTAAAACGCTTCGCTTCAGAGTGCGTTGGCCTGTTCTCGCAAAACGAACTTCTGGACTTTTCCGGTCGAAGTCTTCGGGAGGTCGCCGACAACCACGTGACGTGGGCATTTGTAGTGCGCGAGATTTTCCCGGCAGAAGGCGATGATTTCCGCGGTGTCGACATTCGACCCCGGTTTGAGCTCAATGAAGGCACACGGCGTCTCGCCCCATTTCTCGTCGCTCTTGGCGACGACCGCCGCCAGCGCGACCGATGGATGCTTGAACAGGACCTCCTCGACTTCGATCGAGCTGATGTTCTCGCCGCCCGAGATGATGACGTCCTTGGCGCGGTCCTTGATCTGGACGTAACCGTCGGCGTGCATCACCGCGAGGTCTCCGGTGTGGAACCAGCCGCCCTCGAACGCCTCGCGCGTGGCGGCCGCGTTCTTCAGATAACCCTTCATCACGACGTTGCCGCGCAGCATGATCTCGCCGATGGTCTCGCCGTCGCGCGGCACCGGCGCCATGGTTTCGGGGTCCATGACGTCGATGCCTTCGAGCTGCTGGTAGTTGACGCCCTGACGGGCCTTCAGACGGGCCTGCTCGGCGACCGGCAGGACGTTCCAGTCATCCTTCCACTCGTTGATGACGCTCGGGCCGTAAACCTCGGTCAGACCGTAGAGGTGCGTGACGTCGAAACCTGCATCGCCCATGGCGGCCAGAACCGACTCTGGCGGCGGCGCGGCGGCGGTGAAGAAGCTCACGCGGTGGGCCAGATCGCGCTTCTCGTCGTCGCTGGCGCCCAGCAGCGTCGACATGACGATCGGCGCGCCGCACATGTGGGTGACGCCGTGATCTGCAATCGCGTCGAAAATCGCCTTGGCGCGGACCTGGCGCAGGCAGACATGTGTGCCGGCGACGAGGCTGATCGACCACGGGAAGCACCAGCCGTTGCAGTGGAACATCGGCAGAGTCCAGAGATAGGCGGCATCCCCGGTCATCGCCGTGTGGACGACATTGCCGGTCGCCAGCAGATAGGCGCCCCGATGGTGGTAGACGACGCCCTTCGGATTGCCGGTGGTGCCGGACGTGTAGTTCAGCGCAATCGCGTCCCACTCGTCATCCGGCATCTTCCAGGCGTAGCCAGGATCGCCGGTCTCCAGAAACGCCTCGTAATCCGAGCCGAGCCCGGTCGACTCGCCGCCGATCGTCGGATCGGTATACTCGACCATCTGCGGACGCGGACCGGACATCAGGTCGAGCGCCTCGGCCATAAGCGGCGCCAGCTCGCTGTCGACGAGGACGAACTTGCTCTCGCCGTGGTCGAGGATGAAGGCAATGCCCGCCGCATCGAGCCGCGTGTTCAGCGCGTTCAGCACGCCCCCCATCATCGGCACACCGTAATGGGCATCGAGCATCGGCGGCGTGTTCAGCAGCATTGCCGAGACAGTCTGCCCCGCAACGACACCGGCCCGTTCCAGCGCGCTGGCCAGACGCCGGGCACGGGCGAAGAACTCGGCATAGGTCCAGGACAGATTGCCGTGGCGGATCGCGGTCTTGTCGGGGAACACCGCTGCGGATCTGGAGAGAAAGCTCAACGGAGTGAGAGGCACATGGTTCGCCGGGTTCCGGTCGAGATCGGTGCGATAGGCGTCGGTCATTGTGCTCCTCCCCGGTGTTTTGCCCGAGTCAAGCGCAGCATCCTGCCCGAGTCAAACGGCTTGAACGGGCGATGTACCCGCTGTGGACCAGGTCCTCCGCCACCGGAAGGCGCACGCGCGCGAGGGACCGACCGTCCGCCCGCGTCTTGACGCTTGCAACGGTCCTTTTGCTGGGCAAGCCTTGTGCATGGCCCGGCAGCCCAACATCTACTACCGCGTCGACCCGAGGGACGTTGTCGTCGAGGTCGGCGGTCCGTGGGACGAGTTCGCACTCGACAACGGCGGCGACGATGCGGCCGGGGCGAGCGTGCTCGGCACATCGCTTTGGTCGAACATCACCGGCGATGCGGCGAAGATGTTCACGCGCTCGGCACTCGACCATGCCCGGCTCGCGGGCGAGGCGATCGAGCTTGACTACTTCTGCGATTCGCCGACCGAGATCCGGCATGCGCGGATGCGACTGACCGCCGATGCCGACGGCTCCGTTCTGATCGAGCACCGCTTCGTCACCGAGGCGCAGGACCACCGGAGGCACAAGCACGCAGCCACGGGCAAGTGGGTGGCGCCGACCCGATGCTGCATCGTCTGCCGGAAGGTCAGGATCAACGGCGAATGGGTATCGGCAGAGCACCTTCCGGAAGGTCAGGAGAAGAATCTTTTCTTCGGATACTGCGACAGCTGCAGGCGCAAGGCGCCCGGGCCGTAGCCTCTAGGATTTGAAAGCGTCGGCGTTCTTGATGTAGACGTCGCGCTGCGCGAACGGGATCTCGACCCCCTCTTCGGCGAAGCGCTCGTAGATCGAGTGACGGATGTCCGAGCCGACGTTGAGGATCCAGTTGACGTCGCGCAGGACGCCGCGGATCTCGAAGTCGATGCTGTCCGCCCCGAAGCCCGCGAACAGGACATAAGGCTGCGGCCGGCGCATCAGCATCGGGTGCGCCCGCGCAATCTCGCTCAGGATCTTCTCGACCTTGCGCGAATCCGTGCCGTAGGCGACGCCGACACCGACAATCAGCCGCCCCATCGCGTTGCCGTGGGTCCAGTTCGTCACCGTGCCGGAAATCAGATCGGCGTTCGGCACGAACATGGTCGAGCGATCGAAGGTCTGAATTTCGGTCGAGCGCACGTTGACCTGCTGCACCGTGCCGTGGACCCCACCGATCTCGACCCAGTCGCCGGACTTGATCGGCCGCTCGATCAGCAGGATGATGCCCGACACGAAATTGTTGACGATGTTCTGCAGCCCGAAGCCGATGCCGACCGAGAGCGCACCGGCGACGATCGCGAGGTTGGAGAGGTCAATCCCGGCCGTCGAGATCGCGATCAGGGCCGAAATCGTCAGCCCGACATACCCCATGCCAGCCGTCAGCGCCGATTGCGCACCGGCATCCATCCGGGTCAGCGGCAGGACCGAATTGCGCAGCACTGCCTGGATCGAGCGGGTCACGACGTACCCGATCATAAAGATGATCACGAAGAGCAGAAAATCGATCGGCGAGATCAGGATATCGCCGATCGTGAAGCCCTCGATCACCCGGGTCCATGCGGCCCCGAGATCGGTCATGTCCGCGCCCCAGATCACCGCGAAGACCGGCAATGCGGCGAAGAACAGCATGAAACCGACGAAGACCGGAACGACGCCGAAAGCCGACGACCCGCCGGTCGCGCTATCGTCGCTGCGTGCGGCGGCCGTTGCCGTCCCGAACGAGACGACGCCGTGGATCAGGACGCAAAGGCACATCAACCCGCCTGTCAGCACCGGCGGATAGAACAGGAACCGCGACGCGCCGTAGTACCCGGCCAGTGCCAACAATGGCGCGACGATCGCGATGAAGCGCGCGAGGAACGCGATCAGGCGTTCGGCGCGGTCAATGACGCCGGTCGATGTCTCCGGCGGCGGCTCGTCCGGATCCTCGCTTGCCGCGGCCTCGGCCTCGGCTGCCGTGACGCCGATCTGCGCGTGGGAGACGAACATCCAGAGCGCGAGACCGCCAAGGATCAGCAGACCGGCATTCAGCACGGCCAGCGCATCGACGCTCAGGTTGATCCCGACCCCGCCCTCGATCAGCAGGGCATCGAAGGCGACAACCCCTGCCAGGATCACGAACCACCGGTGCGCGCGCGAGGAACAGGAACTGTCCAGCGTCGATATCCGAACCTCCGGCGCGCCCGGTGCGAAATAGGCCGCACTCATCGCATAGGAGAAGATCACGATCATCACGGCCTCGCCGACCGCGGTCATGAATTTCTGACCCACGGGACCAATCAACTGCGTCGAGGAAATACCGACGATCAGCAGCGTCAGCGCGAGCGCCGGAACAAGCAGGCGCGCCAGCGTGACGCCTGCCCCCACGGCGGCCCGGCGCCCATCGGTCGGTTCATCGCCAAGCGCGCGCAGGAGGAACCGCACTGCCCAGCGGCGCACGACCACGGCCAGCACGATCGAGATGATCGCCAGCACGAACGGCAGCACGACCCGGTCGGTCCAACCGGAAAATGCCCGCGCATGGATACGGCTCTGGACTTCGCGCACGATCACCCGCGTGCGGAAGTTCACAGACGCCCACATGCTGCGGATGCGCTCCGGCAGGACCGGGCTCGGCCCCCGTGTCATCAGCGTCTCGGTGAACTGATTGCGCCGCTCGGTGTTCAGCCGCTCGCCCAGTGCCACGATCGTCGCCAGCGCCGCCTGTCCGCGGCGCTGTACCGACTCGATCCGCGCGATCTGGTCTTCCAGCCGGCTGCGCTCCTCGGCCAGCGCCGGATCCTCGGTTTCGCTCCCGTCTTCCGGAATCAGCGGCGCGAGCTGGGATTGCAGCGGCGTAAGAGCGGCCTGCGCCTCGGCTTCAATGGCGCTCAACGTCTGCCGATGCGCCTCGAGTTGCGCGCGCATCTCGTTGAGTTGTTCGGTGCTCAGGCCACCACGATCGAGCCTGCGCTCCATCTCCGACGACGAGATCGTGAACCGCTCGAGCGTGTCATCGGCGGCGGCGAAAGCCGGTTCGGCCTTCGCAGGAAGCGCCGTCGCCAGCCAAAGGGCGGCGATCAGGAGCAGAACTGCGCGCAACAATCTCATGGCACCGCCATAGACCATAGCGCGACTTGCCGAAAGAGCAGGCCGGGCGCGGCACGGACGCACGGCTCCGTGCTCGAACGGCGCGGCTGATGGACAGGTCTTGGCCTTTCGGTGGTGGTTCGATGATCTGGCCAGCGAGTTTTGCGAACCTCGACTGACCAGACGCTAAGTCTTGCTGCAAATCCTCTGCATCAGCGCCGAGGCTATCCAACGAACCCGGAGATCGTGATAGGCTTGTCAGATACCGCAATCGCATCGGAGCCGTGCGATGATCACGATCGAAGATCGCGTCTCGAGTCACTACACCACCGACAACCTGCTCGACCGGATCAAACAGGCGCTTGTCGCGGCTGGCGTCGACCCGTCTCAGCCGACACCCTCGGATCTGAAGCCGGTCGACGAGTTTCACACCGGCGGATTGGAAGCGACCGAGGCATTACTCTCTCAACTTGACATCACGTCCCAGACCCGTGTGCTCGACATCGGCTGCGGCCTGGGCGGCACGGCGCGCCTGATCGCCGACCGGTACGGTGCCAGCGTCACGGCGTTCGATCTGACGTCGGACTATGTGACCACCGCCCGCGCGCTCACGGCCATGGTCGGGCTCGAAGCGGACTTCCGCACCGGGTCGGCGCTCGACATGCCTGTCGAGGCCGCCAGCGCCGATCTCGCCACGATGTTCCATGTCGGCATGAACATCGAGGACAAGGCGCGGTTGATGGCCGAAGCCGCCCGCGTCCTCGCGCCCGGCGGCACGTTCGCGCTGTTCGACGTTATGCGCGTCGGCGAGGGCGAGCTCACCTTCCCGTTCCCCTGGGCCGAGGAGGCGGGCTTCTCTTTCGTCGACACGCCCGAGACATACCGGAACGCCGCCAGCGCCACTGGGCTCGCGTTGTCCCAAGAACGCGAACGCGGCGCCTTCGCGCTCGACTTCTTCGACCGTGTCTTCGCGGTGATCCAGGCCAATGGCGGGCCGCCGCCGATCGGCATTCACCTGCTGATGCGCGAAACGGCCGGGCAGAAGATCCAGAACTACGTCGCCGCCGTGAAGGCCGGGCTGATCGCGCCTGTCGAGATGATCTTCCGCAAGGCCGGATGAGGAGTCGCCGATGATCAGCCACGTATCCTTCGCCTCGCTGAACGTGACGGACCTCGATCGCGCCAAGGCGTTCTGGTCCGAGATCGTCGGCTTCGAGGAAACGGTCGACATGGAAGCCATTCCCGGCATGCGCTGGGTCATGCTGCGGCCGGGTCAGGCCGAGACGCAGCTCCACCTCTGGAAGGTCGACGAGGTGCCACAGACCGGCATGCCCGCCCTGCCGTTCGTCGATCCGGATGTCGAGGCAACCGTCGAAGCCCTGCGCGGCAAGGGCGTCGAGATCGTTCAGGAGCCGGGACCGGCGGAGTGGGACGCCAGCACCATCCGCGCGATCTTCCGCGACAGCGAAGGCAACCAGATCCTGTTGGCCTCGCGATGAGTTGGGAGAGTGCTGTTTCCTGGGGCTTCGTGGTCGCGGGCTTCCTGCTGCTCGGGGCCTTCGTGTGGCACTACCTGATCATGCTGCGCCTCAGCGAGATCGATGCCCGCCAGTGGGGCGAGATGTCGGAGGAGGAGGAGAAGGAACTTGCCTCCGTCGGCCCGAGGCTGACCTGGTTGAACTGGATTGCGACGATCTTGCTGATCGCAGCGGTGTTGTGGTTCGCCCGCGGGCCGCTGGGGCTGGTGTAGACATCATCGTCAGGCACGCCCGGTCAAAATCTGTACTGGGAATTTAACCGCGATTGCGCGAATTGCGCATTCCGACATGGATCACGTGCAGACCGATAAGCGAGAATCTGACGGGCACTGCACGATCCAGACAATCGCTGATCCTTCGAGGGCGCCGCTTTGACCCGTCGTGCCTACGTTGCTGAGCCAGACCGTACTTTATCCGAATGTCCGCGCCCTGCCCGTCCCGAGGACAGGTGCCGTCAACTGGTGACGATGAAGGTCAAAGGGATCAGGAGCATCGTCAGACATGTGAACGCGAAGAGCAGCAGGGTCGCGTTGTCCACCTCGCCCAATCCGACGCGCGTGAGGATCTCGCGATAAAGCGGACCACCCGCCTTGCGGCGGTTCTCGTGCTCGATCTTCTCGAGCAATCTGCGTTCGTTGATCGGAGTTTGCGCAGCGGTCGTTCGATCCGGCGTCTCGGCACGCTGCAGCTTTCGGGCAATCGCGGCACTGCGCACCGCAGAAGACCCGCGCGCCGGGGAGTCCTTGCCCGCGAGCGCTTCTTCGGCCGCGCGGATCTTGCGGTCGATCTCGGCCTTGCGCCCCGCGCCGGTGTCCTGCCCGTCCAGATCCTTCACGCCGCGGCCTCATCGAGTTCGAAGACAACCGCGCGCACCGGTGTCGGGCCATCGCCGACGGCGGCGTTCAGCTCCTCCGGACAGTTCGACAGTACCGCGATCACGTCCATTTCGGCGCGCAGATCGACATAGTCACCCGGGCGCGAGGCGCTATCAGTGATCTGCGCCGCGCCATCGCCATCGACAGGGACACTCATAAAGAAGTTCACATTCGCCACAACGTGCTCCACGCCCAAGCCGTGCAGAGCCATCTCGCGCTCGAAATTGCGCTGACAGCACTCACCGTTGACTTCGCCGTAACGCACCCGATCGACGTCGAAGGAACAGCATCCGAAGATCGTGTCATGCCGCCCGACGGTATCGGCGGTGATCGTCATCATCGGCCGCGCGAACTGCGAATACAGTACCGAGCCCATGCCGAGATAGATCTGCTTCGGGATTTTGATCGTGTTCGGCATGTGGTAGCGCTCGACCTGACCGCGGTGGGGCGCGACCCCGAAACAGAGAAAGTCGATCGCCTGCTGACCTTCCAGATCGATCAGCCGCAGCACCTGACCACGCTCCAGCCGGGCGCTCCACGGCGCGCGCGCAGGCACAACGTCATCCCGGATGATCCGGCCGGGCAGGTCTTCGATTGGCATGTCCATCGACATTGCCCGAGCGTAGCCACCCGCCGGGGCAGCGTCCAGAGATGACGACGCGCGCGCAGGCCCTATCCGGACACGCCGCGATGCTGCTGTTCGCGGCGGCGATCTCGGTCTCTTTCTCGCTCGGCGATCTCGCAGCACCGCACATCGACCCGGCGGCACTGGCGGCCGCACGGTTCCTGCTGGCCGCCCTGATCATGGGCGCGATTGCCGGAAGTCATCTTCGCGCGGAGCACCTGCGGGCGGCCTGGCGCTATCCACTTCTCGGCGGACTGCTCGGGCTCTACTTCATCCTGATGTTCGAGGCGCTGCGCATCACTGATCCGGTCTCGACGGGTGCGGTGTTCACGCTGACACCGATCCTGAGTGCCGGCTTCGGATGGCTGCTGATGCGCCAGATCACGACGCCCTTGATGGGGGTGTCGCTGGTCCTCGCGGGCATTGGTGCCGTCTGGGTGATTTTCCGCGCGGATATCGAGGCGATCCTGGGTCTGAGGATCGGGCTGGGCGAGCAGATCTTCTTCCTCGGATGCGCCAGCCACGCCCTCTACACGCCGATGGGCCGCCTGCTGCACCGGGGCGAACCGCTCGCCGTCTACGCCTTTCTCGGTATCTGCGGCGGGATGCTGGTCACAGGCACCTACGGCGCGCCGTCGATCCTGGCGACGGACTGGGGGGGCCTGCCGGGGATCGCGTGGGCGGCCATCGTCTACCTTGCCGTCATGGCGACGGCGCTGACGTTCTTCCTGATCCAGTTCGCGACGCTGCGCCTGCCATCGGCCAAGGTCATGGCGTACGGTTACCTGGTGCCTGTCTTCGTCATCCTCTGGGAGGGCTTGCTCGGCCACGGCTGGATCGCACCGCCGGTCTGGCTCGGCGTCGCAGCCGTTCTCGTGGCGCTGCTCGTGCTGATCTGGGAGCCGGACCGCACCGACAGGAAATCAACCTGAGAGATGCGGTCCGCCTGAAACCCGGTTACGCTCGGAACGCAAGAACAACCCGGCAACCACGCGGGCCGGATGCGGGAGGATCGGAGATGGCCACAGGTCAGGACCGCTATCAGGCCCTGTTCGCACCGCCGCAGGTGACGCAATCGCGCGCGGCGGACGGCAGTCTGCTGTTCGATCATCCGATGCCACTGCCCGAGAGCGCACGCTGCGTCACCGAATGGCTGATCGACTGGGCGCAGGAGATCCCCGAGACCGTGCTGTTCGCCGAACGCTCGGACGAGGGCTGGCGGACGAAAACCTATGCCGAGGCGCTGGTCGACATGCTCGAGATCGCGGGATGGATCCTGTCGACGCAGGCCTCGCCGGACCGCCCGATCATGGCGCTGTCCGGCAACTCCGTCGATCTCGGGCTGCTGACCCTGGCGGCACAGCATGTCGGCGTACCTATCGCGACCGTCTCGACGGCGTATTCCCTGATGTCGAAGGATCACGCCAAGCTGTCCGACATGACGCGCCTGCTCGACCCGGCCGTGATCTTCGTCGAGGACACCGGGTCCTTCGCGGCAGCCCTCGATGCGATCGCCCCCTGCCACGGCGGCGAGATCCTGGCATCGCGTGACAGCGGCGGCCGAGATGCGCTGCTGCTCGAGACCGCGCGCGTCCCCGAAGCCTCGAGCGCCGTATCGGCGGCCTTCCACCAGATCGGGCCGGACACTATCGCCAAGCTCCTGTTCACCTCCGGCAGCACCGGCACGCCGAAGGCGGTGATCAACACGCAGCGCATGCTGACATCGAGCCAGGAGGCCCACCGCGAGATCTGGAGCTTTCTCAAGACCCGTCCGCCAGTGCTCGTCGACTGGTTGCCGTGGAGCCATACCTTCGGCGCGAATTTCTGCACCAACATGGTCCTGCGCAACGGCGGCTCGATGTATATCGACGACGGCAAACCGGCGCCGCCGCTGATCGGCCGGACCATCGAAAACTTCAAGTCGATCCGCCCGACCATGGCGCTGAACGTGCCGCGCGGTTACGCGATGCTGGCCGAAGCGCTCGAAACCGACGCCGGGTTCCGTGAGATCTTCTTCAACATGGATCTGGCCCAGAACGCCGGCGCCGCACTGCCCCCGAGCGTGCGCGAGACCTTCCGGCGCCTGTCGCTCGAGACGACCGGATCGGAGCTGCCCTTCGTCGCGTCCTGGGGATCGACCGAGACCTCGCCGCTCGCCACGCATTGCCACTTCCGCGTCAGGGATGCCTCGAATGTCGGGTTGCCGGTGCCGGGCACGACGCTGAAACTGGTCGAGGACGGCGGCAAACTCGAAGCCCGCGTGAAGGGACCGAACGTCACACCGGGCTATTTCCGCAATCCGGCGAAGACCGCAGAGGCATTCGATGCGGACGGTTTCTACCGGATCGGCGATGCGCTGCGCCTGGCCGATCCCGAGGAGCCGACCAGGGGTCTCTGCTTCGACGGCCGGGTGTCCGAGGACTTCAAGCTGTCATCGGGAACCTGGGTGAGTGCCGGTGCGCTGCGCCTCGCCGGGATCGACGCGCTGGCGCCTCTCGTTCAGGACATCGTCGTCGCCGGTCACGACCGCGATCATGTAGGGTTCCTGCTGATCCCCAACCTTCCCGCCTGCCGGGCGGCGGCCGGTCTGGCCGAAAACGCATCGGCAGAAGTCGTCTTCGCGGCACGAGAGATCCGCGCAGCGACAGCCGATGGGCTGGCTCGCCTGCGGGCGGACGGCGGCGGAACCTCGCGCTTCGCGGCCCGAGCGCGGTTTTTGCTGCACCCGCCCGATCCCGATCAAGGCGAGATCACCGACAAGGGCTATCTGAACCAGCGCGCGATGCTCGAGAACCGCGTGGACGATGTCGATGCACTGTTCGGGACAGACGCTGCCGCTTTCATCGCGCCCGCCGATACGATCTGACTGCCACGGTGGATACTTTTGATCCGGATCAATGCGCGAGACCGGCGCATCGGTAGTCTGCGGGAGAAAAGAAGAAGGAGACGCCCCCATGTCGATCCGGAACATCCTGGTCGCCTATAACGGCACCGAGACCGCCGACCGCGCCTTGAAGCTGGCAGCGCACATGTCCCGCCGGGTCGATGCCCATCTGACCGGCCTGTTCGCCCATTCAATGCCGCAGAGCTATGTGCAGATGGAAGCCTACATGACCGAAGCAGCGCTGGACATTCTGGAGCGCAACGAACGCGAGGCCGAGAATCGCGTCTCGGCAAAGTTCGCCGAGCTGATCGCGGCCGAGGAACAGGGCCTGCGCACGACTTTCCTGTGCGAGCGCGGCTTCCCGAATGAAATCATCTCGCAGTTCGCCCGCACCTACGACCTGACGGTGGTCGGCCAGCCGGATCAGGACCGGCACTCGATCTACACCGACGCCGACCCGGACACGATCGCGCTGGAAAGCGGGCGGCCGGTGCTGATCGCTCCGCGCGGCTTCGAGATGCTGGAGTTCTCGCGCGGCGCCGTCGTCGCCTGGGACGGCAAGCGCGCCGCCGCAAGGGCGCTATCGGACGCGATGGACCTGCTCGAGACCGAGGATTCGATCACGGTCCTGCATGTCGGCCGCGAGGACGATGTGCGACTGCCCGGCCGGGACATCATGGAGCATCTCAGCCGTCACGGCATGTCGGCATCCCTGAACTGCCAGCCGAAGGGCGGGCTCGCAATCTCCGACATCGTGCTGAACACCTGCGCAGACTCCGGCGCCGGACTGCTGGTGATGGGCGCCTACGAGCACTCGCGCTTCAGCGAGATGCTTCTGGGCGGGGTCACGCGCGACATCGTCTCGCGCACGCACATCCCGGTGCTGATGTCGCACTGATTTGCGCGCAGCAGCGATGCGTCGTCGAAGGAAGACGCGGAGAGACGATCGGCAGCAGGTACAGGAGCGCAGGTCGCCGATCCTGTGCCTGAAGCGAGACGTGTGTTCCGGCCCCAAGCGCCGCGCTTGAACGGCCAGCCGGGCCGGGCCATGCTCGGCTGCACATCATCGTGGAACCGCCAATGCCCGCGCTCGTTCGCATCTGCCTGTCCATCGCCCTGACCGCCCTGCTGAGCGGGTGTATCTACGAGATCAAGTCGGAGCAGCAGATTTACGCCACGCAACACCTCAGTCCGATCGGCGAACGGGAGTGGCGGGTGCTGACGGCTCTGGCCGGCAACAAGCCCGCCGGGAGATCTACCGAGGTCGACAGCGAGGGAAACATCGAGGTTACCGAGCTCTCCGAAGACAGCCTGTCGGTTTCGCAGTACGCGAACGGCGAAGTGACTTCGGCCTTCACGATCAGCCGGGCTGATGAACTCACGGTCACGCTGTCCTCTCGGGAGGTCGCCGACGCGCCGCGCGAAACCTGCCGCTTCGGCGTTGTCGAGGTGAGCAAGGATCTGTTCGTGCTGCCGTCGCTCGGCGGATGCGACGGGGAGAACGGCCAGTTCTTCGTCGGCACCTCGGAGGATGAAAGGTCGAACGGCTTTCGGTTCCTGAGCTTCAACGATGACAAGATCAGCCAGATCAGCGCGCTTGCCGAGGTGCACCGGATCTCGATGACAGCCTCGAAGGGCGGCATCCTCGTCCACGAAGTGCCTTCGGCGGACGCGTTCTCGCTGTTTGTCACCGACGCGCGCTCGACAGGCGTGCTGCGATAGCGGACGATCACCGACGCATCGGCATGTTGGAAGCGGGCGGCAGGCCGCCTCGCCAGAGAACGGAGCGGGCTGGTCGCCCGCCGCAAGTTCAGATCACACTGACATCTGCTGAGTGTCGCTGCGCCTGAGTGCAGCCCGAAAATCACTGCATCCGCACGTCGCCATTTCTCGCGAACGCAAGACGCGGCGACCCGGGCCCCAAAGCGACACAGCGTAAGCCCGTCTCGGTGTTGCGGGTTCGCGCCTTAGCTCCGTCGCCGACCCGTTTGGAACGACATCACCGCCGCGACCCCGACCTTGCACTGGGCGATGTCGTGTCGCACGGTTTTGCTATGTCGAGCCTCGATATCGTCCTTGTTGTCGTGTTGTGCCTGGTCTTCGTCACGCTGGTGAGCGGCCCGGTGCGCAACAGTAAAGGCTGGTCCGCCACCGTCACGCCGTTGGCGTCGATCATTGGCAGTGGCTTTCTCGTGTCCGTGCCACTTCTCGCAAGTGCCATCGGCGTTTGGGCAGTGGCGGCGGTCGTGGCGCTGACGGCGCTCGCATTTCTGATCGGTGGGGCGATCCGCTACAATATCGAGCACGGTGAGCCGCTCTTCGAGGGTGCCGAGGCTGGTCATTCGATCAGATCCATCGAAACGCTCTCCCATTTCGTCCTGATAGCCGCCTACTTCATTTCGGTCGCTTACTACCTGGTGTTGCTGGCCACCTTTGGGCTGAAGCTCGTTGGGTCGAGCGATCCTGCGCTGGGCAGGATCATCGCGACCCTGATGATCTGCGGGATTTGTTTTGTAGGCGCCACGAAAGGACTCGAAGGGGTCGAGAAGGCCGAGAAAGTCACGGTCAGCGCCAATCTCGCAGCAATAGCCGCCCTGCTCGCGACGCTCGTGCTGTTTGGCTTCGCGCTGCCCGCCGGCTATTCCTGGGAGGCCGCCGCGAACGAGAGCCACAATTTCGATTGGGAAACCCTGCGCTTCCTGATGGGGCTTTTGATCATCGTGCAGGGCTTCGAGACAACGCGGTTCATGGGGCAAATGTACAGTGGCCAGATGCGCGTCCGCGCGATGCGCCGCGCTCAGATCGCTTCATCGATTGTCTATGTCGTCTTCTTTATCCTGATGATCCCGCTGTTTCCGTTCTTCACCTCCACGGCGGATGTAGCCGGCTTTATCGATGTGATCGGTCGGGTAACCCCCTGGCTGCCATACGTCGTGACTGCAGGAGCGATCGCCAGCCAGTTCAGCGCATCGGTCGCCGACTCGATCGGCGCCAGCGGTCTCGTCAGCGCGACATCACGCGGACACATCTCTCCCAGACATGCCTATCTCGTCATCGGCGCCGTCGCGATCTGCGTCATCTGGAGCACCGACGTCGTCTCGATCGTGACCCTGGCCTCTCGCGCATTCGCATTGTTCTATGCGCTGCAGTGCGTCGTCGCAGTGCTTGTGGCGCGCCATGCCGGGCACCGCTCGAAAGAGCTCTGGTTTACAGGCTTGGCCGTGGTCGCATTTGCAATCGCTATGCTCGGGATTCCAGCCAGCGGGTGATCTCCAAACCGCGAAGCGCCGGTCGGCAAGGTCCGCACTGCGGCCTTTTCCGCATCGAACGTGACCTCCCGGTCCGGATCGCCGAGCGACCATACGCCCTGATTGGCGATGTCAGCGGTGAGCACAGGTCGCTCTCAGAGATAACAGACTTCCCCAAAAATATGGGCGGACCGCTCTCATCTCAGCTGGATGGCGGGAGCCGGTGCGCTGCCGGTTCCGGAGCAAGGCGCGCGGATGATCGCCCTTTCCATAACGCAGTCTTTTGAGCGCGCGGTATTCGGAGTTAATGCGAATTCTCACAATGCCGGAATGATAAGGGCGCGCGCGAGAGAGTCGGCGTACTCCCCGTCCGTTAGCAATGCGCGGCCGGATGGCCTGCGACAGGTGACGCACACAGTTGTGTCGCCACGGATGTCGCGGGGGCGGGCGCGTGGCCCGCCCTCGAAGCACATCACATCGAGAGCTGGTAGCTGTGTGGCACGTAGCGGAACATGCCTTCGCCGCCGGTCTCGACGAAGCCAACGCCCGGGAACGGCATGTGATAGCCGACGAACGGGATCTTGTCGGCGGCCAGCATCCCGAACAGCTTCTTGCGGGTCGCGGCGGCAGCGGCCTTGTCCATGTCGAATTTCACGTCATCTTGGGCACGCACCACTGCGCTTGAGCGCTCATTCATGGCATGCAGGAAAGTCGGTGAACTGACTGAGGCCGCGAGGCGAATCCGGTGCCCTTCGCGAACCGTCGATCGGGACAGGATGATCTGGCGTCGCCTGCGACGTTTAACCGATCACCCGAGCAACGCTCAATCCTGGATAAAGTTCTGGATCGGCGCCGCTGATCTCAGTGAAAAATCACGCGATCAGTTCCCATTCGAAACACACGCGGTCCTGCCTTTCGGTAGGCGACCACTCCGAGCGCAACTTGCCAGTCTGGCGCAGCGTTCTGACTGGCCGCTCACGTGATCTTTGCCGATCAGACTTGACCATCGATCAACTCGCAAGCTCGAGCGTCTCGTCAGGCTCGCTGTTCAGAAACACGCGCGGGTTGGAGCGCAGGGGATCGTCGATCATCTCGATCCATTCCTCTCCATGGGCACGGATGACGTCTTCTGAAACCGCGTCCGCGCGGTACATCCACACGGGGATCTGATAGTTCATCCCGCACAGGTTGGCGGTCAGCTCGAAGGGGCGCAGCAGTTCGTGGACCGTCGCATAGATGCCGAAGCCGGAATAGTACTTCGGCTGGCCGCCGACCGAGGTAATGATCTGCAGATCCTTGCCATGCAGCTTGTCCCCGGTGCTGCCATAGGCGAACCCGTAGGTCAGCACGTCATCCAGCCACTTCTTCAGCAGAGGTGTGGCAGCGTACCAATAGAACGGAAACTGCAGGACGATCCGGTCGTGCGCCAGCAACAGTTCCTGCTCGCGCGCGACATCGATCCGGAAGTCCGGGTACTCGGCATAGAGATCGCGCGACAGCGCGACCTTGCCACTCGCCTCGATCTGTTCGCGCCATATCCGGTTTACACGGGATGACGTCAGATCGGGGTGGAAGACCTGATGCAGGATTTTCATCTGATTGTGCCTCTACGAACGGGTCAGGCCAAAGTGCGCCAATGCCGCTTCGGCAATTTGAGGACCGCCGGATTCCTGGACGAAATGGCCGCCCTCGGCGATCTCAAGAGGTTCCGGGCATCCACGGATCACCGTACGCATGAAGTTCATGACATCCGGCCCCAGCATCTTGTCCGTCATGCCGATGGCCATGAAGCTCTCGCCCTCCCACTCCTCGGACCAGAACCGCGCGGCGCGCTGCGAGGTTGCCACACCCGGCGCGTCCATCGTCTTGGCGATCAGCCTGGGGAACATGCGCACCCCGGCCTTGTAGCGCTGATCCGGGAAGGGGGCCGCATAGGCCGCAGCTTCGGCATCATTGATGATCGGTTCGTTCTTCTGCATCACGAACTCCACCGGGACATCCGGGTTCGAGACGATATCGGCTTTCCACTCCTCGAAGGCCGGACTGTTCACGGGGCCTGCCATCAGGCCGGTGTTCATGATCAACAGGCGTTTGAACCGGTCTGGCATCTCCATCGGCAGGGTCAGACCAAGCACGCCACCCCAATCCTGGCAGACCAGCGTGATGTTGCGAAGATCCAGATGCCGAATGAAGGCCAGCATGTAGTCCCGGTGAAAGTCGAACGAGTAGACCGTATCGTCCACGGGCTTGTCCGACCGCCCGAACCCCAGCCAGTCCGGCGCAATCACCCGGACACCGGCGGTGGCGAAGACGGGGATCATCTTGCGATAGAGATAACTCCAGCTCGGCTCCCCGTGCAGGCAGAGAAACACCTCGTCCGAAGCCGGATCGCCCTCATCTAGATAGTGGCCCCTCAGGCCCTCATATCCCGGCAGCGTATCCACGAAATGCGGCGCGAAATCGAAGCCCGGTAAGTCCTTGAAGCGGTCATCGGGCGTGCGGAGCGTATCGATCATATTGGGCTTGTTCCTGAACTTGGTCATTTGACCTAAATTATGTAGGTCACTTGACCAAACACGTCAAGCATCTATCCTGCGCACCTCTAGCGGGCGCAAAAGGACAGTTATGGCAGACGGCGCGACAGAGCTTTCCGACAAGGAAGCGAAGATCCTCGACTGTGCATTGGACCTGCTGAAAGAAGCTGGGGATGCGGGGCTGACCATGCGCAAGCTGGCCGAGCGCGCGGGCATGCGGCTCAGCAACGTCCAGTACTACTTCAAATCCCGCGACGATGTCCTGAAGGCGATGGCCACGCGGTACTTCGAGGAATGCGCCGAAGAGGTCAGACTGCTTACGCAGGAGGCGCCTGGCTCCACGGTTCGAGAACGGGCTCGTGTCTTGATCCAGACCGGCCTGCGGCACGGCGATGAGCTGTCGGACATGTGCCGCATCTTTCGAGAGCTTTGGGCGATCTCGTCGCGGAATGCTGCAATCCGGGACCATATGGCCGACTACTATCGGACCTTTTCGTCGTTGATCGCGGACTTCGTGCTGGGCGAGACCGCCGACCGGGCTGGTCGCGACAGGCTGACCAGCCTGCTCTTGCCTTTTTTCGAAGGGTATTCGGTGACCGCAGCGTCCGTGCCACTGACAACGGAATGTGTTGGGGACGTGCTGACAGATCTTGCGATTTCAGTTGCATCAAGCTCGTACGAAGTCTCTGGCATGAAAGCTGATTGAGATCGCCCGTATAAACGTGACGGGTTTGTGCAGTTCAAACGCCACGATTGCTGGAAGCCTACTTTTGGCCAAAGGCAGCCTTCGTCCCGGTCGCCGGTCTTTTGCACGCATAAGGGCTCACGCGCGTGACCAAGTCTGTTAAACGCTGACGGGACAAAAATTGCTCAACCGAGCGTGGGACGCCCTCGTATCCGTAAGCGGCTCATGATGTGCCGCTCCATCTTGTTGCCGGTGTGGTGGGGGCGGGCGCGTGGCCCACCCCCAAAGCAGATCACATCGACAGCTGGTAGCTGTGCGGTACGTAGCGGAACATGCCCTCGCCGCCGGTCTCGACAAAGCCGACACCCGGGAACGGCATGTGATAGCCGACGAACGGAACCTTGTCGGCGGCCAGCATCCCGAACAGCTTCTTGCGCGTCGCGGCGGCGGCGGCCTTGTCCATGTCGAACTTGACCTCCCAGTCCGGGTAGGCGAGCGACCAGACGTAATGGTTGGCACTGTCGGCGGCGAGCACCAATTGCTGGCCGTTCGACTCGACCATGTAGACCATGTGGCCCGGCGTGTGGCCGAATGCTGCCATCGAGGTGACGCCCGGTGCGACCGAGGCACCGTCACCGACAAAGCTCATCTTCTCGGCGAAGGGACGGACCTTGCCCTCGAACCGCTCGTTGTCCTGCTTGGCCCAGGCATCGAACTCGGCCTGACCGGTCACGAACTTGGCGTTCGGATAGGTCGGCGTCACGCCGTCATCGGTCATGCCGCCGATGTGGTCGCCATGCATGTGCGTGATCACCACCGTCGTGATGTCCTCGGGGCTGTAGCCGGATTGCTTCAATGCGGGCGTCAGGCCGGCGGCGGACAGTCCGGTATCGAACAGGACGACCTCGTTGCCGGTCTTGACCACGGTCGGGGTGAAGACGAAGAGCGAGCGGTCGTCGGGGATGAAGTTCGCAGCCGAGACCTTCGAGAACTCCTCAGGCGAGACGTTCATGCCGAAGATCGACTGGATGTTGTCACGCACCGCCATGCCGGACAGCAGGGTCGCGACTTCCAGGTCGCCGACCTTGAAGCTGTGCTTGATGGCGTTCGGGGCTGCGTGGCCGTCTGCCAGCGCGGGGGTTGCGCCCAGCGTCGCGGCTGCCACGGGCATGGCGGCTCCCGCCGCGAGCAGCGTGCGGCGATCGAGTTTCGCATCGGTCATTCTGATCTCCTCCGGATGTCGGATCGAAAATACGTTATGCCCCGGTCGCGGCGTCCGCGCGGAGCTTGGTTTCGACAACCGAGAGGTATGGCCTTTCCATCTCCCGGCAACCCATTCCATAACGAGATCAAGCTGACGCGAACCTGAACACGCGAACGTGAGAGGTTTGGCGGGCGATTCCGGCCGGTCGACGCATAGGCGTGGCTATTGGTGATCCTGCCCCATCGGCCCGGCGGTCCCCGACCGGTTCAGATGGCCTTTCCCAAAGGCGTCGGCCTGACGACAGCGGTCAACTGCGCGTGGATCGCGCTTTAGAACGGGTCGGCGACCTTGGGCCAGTAGGGATCGCTGAAGTTCTGGAACGGGATCGTCGCGAAGTCCGGCGGGATCGAACCCTCACCCGAGATGTACTGGACCGACGACGCAATCGGCGCGAAGCCTGCGTAGAAGTGCTGGCTCGATTTCACGACGATGCCGCGATAGTTGCCCGGATCGATGCCCATCTGCGTGAGGCTGTCCGGGTGGAACACCTGCGTGCGCTTGGTGTTGACAATCACGTCCGGCCCGTCCCGCAGCGACAGCCACACCGCCGTGCCCATCTGGTTGACCGAGTCGCCAAATGTCTGCGTGGCAGCCTCGACGATCTTGTTCACCGTGGCGACCACGTCGACCGGATCACCCGAGGACGGCCCGCACTTTCCACCCAGGCGCAGGTTCACGGTGTTGCCCTCACCCGCCTCCACGCAGAAGCGCACCGCGACCGGATCCCAGTAATGGCAGGACATCACGCCCGTCATTCCTCGTTCCAGCAATCCGCGCAGAACGAACGTCGAGTCCGAGGGCGCTCCGCCGCCGGCATTGTCCGCGACATCCGCCAGCACAATGGGCTTGTCTGCGGCATTGGCCTCGATCGCATCGAGCGCGCCTTCGACCGTCAGCATCGGTTCGACCAAGTCGTCGCGAAGGTCCCAGATGCGCTTGCCGAAGGCCTTCGCGGTCGCCGCCGCCTTGTCGGCATCGCCGTCCGCGATCACCAGCATCTTGCCCGAGGTCGCCGGCACGTCCTGCCACGGAAAGCCGTGCGCGAACGAAACTGAGAGCACGCCGTCCGCGCCCTCGGCAGCCTGCATCTCGGCGACCACCGTTTTCATCGGCTCCTTCGGCGTGCGGTACTTGTTGATCATCTTCAGGTCGTGCACCGCCATCACCGGCTTGATCTCGCCGGCATTGGTGGCGCGGCAAAGCTCGAACACCTCCTCGGCGCGCGGGCCGACATCGATATGCGGGTACTCCTTGAACAGCACGACGACATCGGCGTTGCCGGTGATCTCGGGCGTGATCGAACAATGCAGGTCAAGCTCGACGCCGACGACCACATCCGGTCCGGCGATCTCGCGCACGCGGGCCAGCATGTCGCCCTCGCAATCGTCATACCCTTCCGCCGTCATCGCCCCGTGCATGGCGAGCATCACGATGTCCACCGGCAGCGCCGCGCGCAGATCATCGAGAATGCGGTCGCGCAGATCCTCGTAGACCTTGCGCACAGTCGTGCCCGCAGGCGTCGCAAAGGCGGCGAGGCTCTCGACCACCGTGCCCTGCATCTCCTCGGTCCTGCGCCGCCAGACGTGCAGCGGAAGAGAGAACGTGCCCGGCGGGTGCTGCGTCGCATCGCCCTCGAAGAACATCGAATCCCGGAACGTCTGCATCCCCGTCGGCATCGAGGAGAAAGAGTTCGTCTCGGTCCCGAGACAGGCGATGAAGGTCTTCATTGGGTGCCCCCTGGCGTTTGCCATGAGCCCCCCTCGGTCGCTTCGCTACACGGTCGCCCGATTTTGGCGAATGTTAACCATACGAGTGGTTTCGTAGCGATATCGGGGGCGCTGAAATCTAGGTTCGAATTCGTCTCAAATTGCCGGTTCCGGCACCTTCGCTTCGGCGCCAAACAAGTGGCACTCGGTCATGTGCGGGCCGTCGATGTCCTGCTTGGGCGCATCGCGTGAGCAGACGTCCCTGCATGCTACACAGCGCGGGTGGAACGAACAGCCCGAGGGCGGGTCGATCGGGTTCGGGAACACGGCCCCAAGGTGTGTATCCGGCACGCCGAGGCGCGGATCGGGCGTCAGAACCGAGTCCAAAAGCGCCTTGGTGTAGGGATGGCGCGGGTCGGCGAACAGCGTCTCGGCATCGGCTTCCTCGACGATCCGCCCGAGATACATCACGGCGACGCGGTCAGCCATGTGCTCGACCACCGCGAGGTTGTGGCTGATCAGCAGATAGGTCAGCCCGAGCTCGGCCTTCAGATCCTGAAGCAGGTTCAGGATCTGGCTCTGCACCGAGACATCCAGCGCCGAGGTCGGCTCGTCGCAGATCACCACCTCGGGCTTCATGATCAGGGCTCGCGCGATCGCCACGCGCTGGCGCTGGCCGCCCGACAACTGCGAGGGATAGCTCTGTGCGACGCGCTTGGGCAGCCCGACCAGATCGAGAATGTCGTAGACCATGCCGTCGATCTCCGCCGGGTCGCAGGTCTTGTGGATGCGCAGCGGCAGCGAGACGATTGATGCGATGGTCTTGGTCGGGTTCAGGCTGGAATAGGGGTCCTGGAAGATCGGCTGGATGCGCCGGGCGACATCCTTGCGCGTGAAGCTCGCGGCACTTTCGCCGGAGTAGCGCACGTCGCCGGTGCTCGGTTTCTGCAGGCCGAGCAGAATGTTCGCCAGAGTGGACTTGCCGCATCCGGACTCGCCAACCAGCCCGACGACCTGTCCCTTCGGAATCTTAAGCGACACGCCGTTCACGGCGCGCAGTGGCTTGGTCCCCTTCATGAAGCCCTGGCTGACCTGGAACACGCAGGTCACGTTGTCGGTTTCGAGCGCAGGCGTCATCTGCAGCATTACTCCGCAGGCTCCAGCGCCATCTCGGGCGAGCGCAGGCAGGTATAGGCATGGCCGTCGCCCATCCGGGTCGGCTCATCGCCCAGGGTCGCGCAGCCGTCCATCGCAAAGGCGCAACGGTTCCGGAACATGCAGCCGTGCAGATCGCCCACGAGGTTCGGCACGATCCCAGGCACAGAGCCGAGCGGCGCGCCGCGTTGCGTCTTGCCGGGCACAGGAATGCAGCGCAAGAGGCCCGACGTATAAGGATGCAGCGGCCGGTCGAACACCGTTTCGCAGGGGCCTTCCTCGACCGTCTTGCCCGCATACATCACCTGCACCTTGTCGGCGACGCGCGCGACGATGCCGAGGTCATGGGTGATCAGGATCAGCCCCATGTCAAACTCGCGCTGCAATTCGGCAAGCAGGTGCAGGATCTGCGCCTGAATGGTCACGTCGAGTGCTGTGGTCGGCTCGTCGGCGACGATCAGATCCGGGCCGCACATCAGCGCCATGGCGATCATCACGCGCTGACGCAGCCCGCCGGACAGCTGGTGCGGATACTGGCCGAGCCGCGAGGCCGCCGAGGAAATCCCGACCTTCTCCAGCAGGAAGACGGCCCGGTCGCGCGCCTTGGCGCGGTCGCGCTCGATATGGCGCAGGTAGACTTCCTCGAGCTGGTTCCCGATCGTGTAGGCCGGGTTCAGCGAGGTCATCGGCTCCTGGAAGATCATCGACATGTTGACGCCGCGCAGGGCAGCCATCTCGCGCTCGCGCAGGTCGCGGATATCCTGGCCCAGGAAATCCATCCGGTCCGCCGTGCGGATTGCCGTCTTCGGCAGCAAGCCCATCAGCGACAGCGACGTCAGCGACTTGCCGCAGCCCGACTCGCCGACGATGCACAGGGTCTCGCCGCGCTTGACCGAGAACGAGATCCCGCGCACCGGATGCAGCATCCCGGCACTGACCGGAATGTCGACCTTCAGGTTCTGGACGTCGAGGATGAGTTCGCTCATCGCTCACGTTCCAGGGTCACGTCGCGCAGCCCGTCTCCGAACAGGTTGATGGCAAGCACCAGCATGAAGAGGCAGCTCCCCGGCAGCGCCAGCATCCATGGTGAGAAGAACATGTACTCGCGGCCCTCGTTCAGCATCAGGCCCCAGCTCGGCGTCGGCGCCTGCACACCGAAGCCGAGGAACGAGAGCGCGGCTTCCAGCAGGATCGCGTTGGCCATCTCGACGGTCGCGACGACGGTCAGCGATCCGATCACGTTGGGGAAGATTTCGCGCACGATGATGTAGGGCGTCGAGCAACCCATCGCGCGCGCGGCCTTCACGTAGTCGAGGTCCCGCGCCTGCATGGTGATACTTCGCATCACCACGGCGAAGCGGTCCCACAGGAACAGGCCGAGCACGAGGATCACCACCATCAGCGACGCACCGAAGGCGACGACCGCGGCCATGGCGACCAGGAAGACCGGCATGGCCAGCCGCGTGTTGATGATGAAGTTCACGACCATGTCGACCCGGCCGCCGAAATAACCCGCCGTCACGCCGAGCACCGTGCCGATGAAGCCCGAGATCAGCATGGTCGAGAACCCGATCAGCAGCGAGATCTGCGCGCCATAGATCAGGCGACTCAGGTAATCCCGTCCGACCTTGTCGGTGCCGAGAATATGGTCAGGATTGACTTTCTTCTCGTGCCAGAACGGGTTCGTCAGACGCGCGCTCAGTTCCTGATTGTAGGGATCGTGAATCCAGCCGAGCGCCTCGAAGACGGGCGCCAGAAGCGCCATGGCGATGATCACGACCAGCACCAGCGCGCCGATCAGGAAGCTGTGGTTCTTGAAGATCCGCTTGCGCAGTTTCGAGAACGGCGAGGGTTCGAGGATTTCGTCGGCGGTCTGCTGGCCGCGGAATGGCAGGGCAGAGTCGGTCATCGCACCGAAATCCTCGGATCGAGCCAGGCGTTGAGCAGATCCGCCAGCAGCGTCAGCACCACGTAGAATGAGGCAAAGATCAGCACGATCGCCTGCACCACCGGCAGGTCCGAGCGCAGCAGCGCGTCATAGCTGAGCCAGCCCAGCCCCTTCAGGTTGAAGATCGTTTCGATCACGATCGAGCCGCCCAGCATGAAGCCGAACCAGACGGCGGCCAGGGCGACGACCGGAATGATCGCGTTGCGGAGCGCGTGTTTGAACAGCACGACGGTCGGCGACAAGCCCTTCGCGCGCGCCGTGCGGATATAGTCAGAGCCAAGCACCTCGATCATGCCCGCGCGCGTCAGGCGCATCAGGGCCGGCGTCGCGTAGTATCCCAGCGCAATCGTCGGCATGACGAAATGCGCCCAGCTCGTGTTGCCCGAGATCGGCAGCCAGCGCCACCAGACGCCGAACACGATAATCATCATCAGCGCGAACCAGAAAGTCGGCAGCGCCTGTCCGAACACCGCGATCAGCAACGCGAACCGGTCGATGATCGAGTTCGGTCGCATCGCCGCCAGCGTGCCCAGCGGGATCGAGATGAGCAGCGCGAACACGATCGCCAGGACGCCGAGCGTCATCGTCGTGCCGATCCGGCCCGAGATCATTTCGACCACCGGCGCCTTGTAGTGATAGCTCTCGCCGAAATCGCCCTGCAGTGCGCGCCCGAGCCAGCTGAAATACTGTTCGTAGATCGGACGGTCGAACCCGTAGAGGATGCGGATCGCCTCGATGTCCTCGTCGGATGCCTGTTCGCCGCCGATGGTCAGCGCCGGATCAGCGCTGAGATGTGACAGCGAGAACGTCAGCCCCGACACCACGATCAGGATCAAAAAGGCAACGAAACTGCGCTTGAGCGTGTACGCGATCATCTTTTCGGATCACCCCGGTGCCGATGAGCGGGGCGGGCGCGTGGCCCACCCCGCCATTTCGCTTACGACTTCCAGCCGTACTGCCAGAAGCGCGGAATCTCATCCTGATAGGGGATGAAGTTCAGCGCTTCGTTGTAGCCGTAGTTCCGCACGTGGTTGAACATCGGCAGCCAGTAGACCTCGCTGGTGATCTTCTCGATCGCCTTGGCGTAGTTCTCCCGGCGCACTGCCGGGTCCGAGTTCGTGTCACCGGCTTCCAGCCAGCCCGCGACATCGTCGTCCAGCGCGAAGTCATCCGGGCCCTTCTTGAAGAAGTGCGAGGTGATCGCCGACATGTCGTTCATCGAGTAAGAACCCCAGTCCATCAGGAACATCGGCGTCGTGCCCTCGTTGCGCTGTTTGTCGCGCAGCGCGAAGTACGGCATCTTGGTCAGGCTGGCATTGATGCCGACCTTGGCCAGATCGCCCATGATCGCCTCGGCCCAGTCGGCCGGACGGAAGGTGTAGAACTCGGTAGCGAACCCGTCGGGATAGCCGGCCTCGGCCAGCAGCGCCTTGGCCTTGCCCTGATCGAACTCGTACTTCACGGCTGCATTGACGTCACAGCCGAACTGCGTCGGGAAGCACGGCGTGTGGATCACGCCCGCGTCGCCGCGGATCAGGTTGGCCACGAGGCTTTCGCGGTCGATCGCATGCGCCATCGCTTGACGAACCTTGAGCTTGTTGACCGGCTCGTGGCCCGAACGGTTGGCAGCGTCGAAGCCGATATAACCCGTCCGCATCGCGCCCGCCTGAAGCGCCGTGAAGCCCGGCACGCCGCCGATCTGATCGACGTGGTCAGCGGTGATGTCTGCCGTGATGTCGATGCCACCCGCGAGCAATTCGGCGATCTGAGTCTGCACGTCGGCGATTTCGCGCACGACCATCTTCGAGACCTGCGCCTCACCCTTCGGCGAGCCCCAGTTGTAGTCCGCGTTGCGTTCGAACACGTACTCCTCGGCGGTCTTGATCGAGACGACCTTCATCGGGCCGGTGCCGACCGGGGCCTTGTGCATGCCGTCCGGGCCAACCTCGGAATAGTACTCGTTCGGATAGATCGTGATCGGACCTGACAGGAATTCGAACGCCTGCGGGAACGGGCGCTTCATTTCTAGATCGACGGTGAATTCGTCGACCTTGCGGGCTTCCTTGATCCAGTTGACGTTGCGCTGGACCTTCACGCCGTTGTCGGGGTTCGAGATCCAGTTCAGCGTGTAGACCACGTCGTCAGCGTCAAACGCCTCGCCGTTGTGGAACTTCACGCCCTTACGCAGCTTGAACTGCCAGACGGTGTCGCTGAGCTGCTCCCAGCTCTCTGCCAGCAGCGGCTTGTATTCGAAGGTCTTCGGCTCGCGATAGATCAGCTGGTCCCAGACCATGCGGCTGAACCAGATCCCGGTCCGGTTGGTGTTCACGTAGTTGTCGACATGCTCGATCGGCCCGGTCGAGCCCCAGGCGATGACGAGGCTGTCATCATCCGGCCCGGCCTGCGCCGCGCTGGCCAGCGTGACGCCAAGCGCCGATGCTGCCATCAGTTTAGCGATGGTTTTAAGAGACATATGTGCGCTCCCTGTGCGGAGTTTCGGTTGCGACTGTCGGGCCGTGGACGCTTGGACGTCTCTATCGGGTCTGCGCTCGAAAGCCCCTCGCCCTAACCGTCTCTTCAAATCAGATGCTTTGAGCCCGGTGCCTGTCAAGCCGCAGCGTTGCTGCGCTGCAATAATTCTGATCAGATATCTGCGATATCGAAGACGCGATGCAAAGGAGGCAAGCAGATGACCGGAATAGAGGCAAATGCGGACCGTGCACTCGCGGATCTCTACGAACTCAGGCGAATCGGAGCGTACAAGACCGGCGTGCACCGGCCGACGCTGTCACCGCAGGACATGGAGTCTCGCGCCTGGTTGTCGTCGAAGCTGAGCGCCATCGGCCATGATGTGACCATTGACGGTATCGCCAACGTGATGGGCCGTGCGCCGGGCAACGGACCCTTCGTGCTCGCCGGATCCCATATCGAGAGCCAGAATCATGCAGGCTGGCTCGACGGTGCGCTCGGGGTCGTCTACGCGCTGGAAGCCGCGCGGGCCGTGGCCGAAGCGGGCGGGCCGGGCGGCATCGACGTCATCGCCTTTGCCGACGAGGAAGGCCATTTCTCCGGCGGCTCGTTCCTCGGCTCGGAATCCTTCGTGGGCGATCTGAGCGAGGAGACGATGGACGCCTCGCAGGATCGCTCCGGCCGGGGGTCGTTGCGCGATCTGCTGGCCGAGGTGGGGCTGGCAGGGCGTCCGCGCCTTTCACTCGAACCCGGCCGGTATTCGGCGTTTCTCGAGGCGCATATCGAACAGGGAAGGCGGCTCGAGGACGAGGGGCTGGGCATCGGGGTCGTCACCTCGATCGTCGCGATCTGGCAGTACCGGGTGACCTTCGAGGGCGACCAGAACCACGCGGGCACGACCCGCATGGCGATCCGGCGCGATGCCGGCAAGGCGCTGATGCGGCTCTGGCACCGGATCGAGGAGGAGTTTCCGAAGATCGTGGGACCGGACTCGGTCTGGACCGTCGGCCGGGTCACGCTCGAACCCGGCGCCCCCTCGATCATTCCTGGCCGGGCCGAGATGATCTTCCAGTTCCGCGACGCCGACCAAGCCACATTGGACAGGATGCACGACACCCTGAACCGGCTCGTAACCGAGATCGATGCGGAAGGCCCCTGCCCGGCCCGGATCGAGGCGCTTGGCCGCTCGACGCCTGCGATCATGGCGCCGGGACCGCAAGGCTGCGTTCTCGCGGCGGCACAGGCACTGGCCCCGGACCGCCATCTGGTGATGCCGTCCGGCGCCGGGCACGACGCGCAGGTCATCGCTCCCCATGTTCCGTCCGCGATGATGTTCGTCCCGTCGATCGGCGGGATCAGCCATCATTGGTCCGAGAACACTTCGGACGAGGATCTGAAACTCGGTGTCCGGGTCTATGTCGATGCAATCGCGCGGATGCTCCAGGAAGCTCTTGCGTAGCGGACACGCCGAAGCGCGCTGCGCACGTTGATCGTGACATCGGGAATGGGATTCTCGGGTGAAGGATCATCGGCGCCAGTGCTGACCGGCGTCGATGCTCGCTTCGGGGATCAGGCAAAGCGTTGCCGATCTTCGGGATATCGTTTCGGACCGGCCGGTCCGGCGACCCTTGCCAAGGGGCCGATAGGGGAGCGGATGCCTTCTTCACGGCATACCGCGTGACTGCAGTCGCGGGCATGTCTACGTGCCATTCCCTAAAATACCGTGAAAATTCGTATAAAACTACGAGTGAGCGATCCAACCGATCCGGCCTGGCGCACCTCAAACGAAAACCGCCGGAGCGATGCCCCGGCGGTTCAATTCACATTGGCAGCGGTTCGGTTCAGGCGGCCTTCTTGGCCTCGAGGACCGAGCCGACCTTCTGCGCTGCATTCTCCTCGTCGAGGCGCTCGACAGCGGCGACCTCACGGGTCAGCCGCTCGAGAGCCGCTTCGTAAAGCTGGCGCTCGGAATACGACTGCTCCGGCTGATCCTCGGCCCGGTGCAGGTCGCGAACGACCTCGGCGATCGAGATCAGGTCACCCGAGTTGATCTTTTGCTCGTACTCCTGGGCGCGGCGCGACCACATGGCCCGCTTGACCTTGGCCTTGCCCTTCAGGGTCTTCAGAGCTTCGTCGACCAGATCGGGGCTGGACAGCGAGCGCATGCCAACCGAGGTGGCCTTGGCCGTCGGGACGCGCAGCGTCATCTTGTCTTTCTCGAACGAGATCACGAACAGTTCCAGCTTGATGCCGGCCACTTCCTGCTCTTCGATCGATACGATCTTGCCTACGCCGTGCGCGGGATAAACCACGAAGTCGTTCGCACGGAATTCCAGGCTCTGGGCGGTCTTCTTGGGCATTTTCTCTCCAGGTTTCTACTCGCGAAGCAGGCGCGCGCTTCGCACGCCGGGCAAAAAAAACCGTCGACGCTCTTTGGCATCTGACAGCGTTTTTCGAATTTTTCCCTGCTACCTTCGGCGCGATATTGCGGGCCTTTGCCCCGCAAAACGTCGAGCCGTGATGGTTGACACGTCACTAAATAACAGATTCGGTGACAAATATCCACCCACGCGACATCAATACGTCACGTAATGCGTTTATCGACGAATTCCACAGGTAAATCGGACGGGCCGGGCGGTGTCAATCGCCTTCACCGGGATTCTCCGAAAAGTACTTCTCGAGCTTGCCTTCCTCGCCGTCATGCTTTTCCGCGTCGGGCATCGGATCCTTCTTGATCGTGATGTTCGGCCAGGACTCGGCGTACTTCTGGTTCAGGGTGACCCAATTCTCCATTCCGGAGTCCGTGTCGGGACGGATCGCATCCGCCGGGCACTCGGGCTCGCACACCCCACAATCGATGCACTCATCCGGGTGAATGACCAGCGTGTTCTCGCCTTCGTAGAAACAGTCGACGGGGCAGACCTCGACGCAGTCGGTATACTTGCACATAATGCAATTGTCGGTGACAACATAGGTCATTCGAGAGGCTCCCGAGACTCCCCGCCTGCTGTCACCAGGCTGGCCCGTTCATTCAAATCTCCTATAAAGGAGGGATTGGGCAGGCATCAAGGGTCTGGGCGCCGCAGTGCATCGATTTCGCGCCGCTGGCGTTTGGTCGGACGGCCGGAACCCTCATCACGCAGAATCGGAGCCGGCCGTTCCTCGCGCGGTGTCGGTTGGGGCGGATCGAGATCTGTATAGAGCGCCTGTGCTTCCGGGGCGGGCCCGCGGCGCTCGCCGATCGCGTCGATCTGGATCACGCGAATGTAACCGGCCTTGGGGAATGTCAGGACATCGCCGGGTTTCACGGTCTGGGATGCCTTGGCGACCCGGTCGCCATTTATCCGGAGCGATCCCGAGCCCGCGACTTCGCCGGCGAGGCCACGCGACTTGAAGAGCCGCGCGTGCCAGAGCCACTTGTCGACGCGGATCTTGGCCGCCGGATTGTTCATCGATCAGCGATTTTTCAGCTGCTGCAAAACGGCGAACGGATTGTCCGGATCGATCTGCTTATTTTCCTTCTTCGGGCCTGCCGAGTGGACGCGCGGACCGCTCTTCTTGTCGTCGCGCCGGGGCTTCTTACCGCCCTTGCCCTTACCGAAGCCCTCGCCGCGCGATTTGCCGCCGTCGGCGCCGCCGCCACCGGCCTGCTGATCGCGGCGCGGTTTGCCCTTGCCGCGCGGGCGGTCGCCGCGCTGTCCGTCGCCCTCATCGCCCGGTTGCGCACTGCGGCCCCGATTGAACGGGCGTCCACCGCGACCTTGCGGTCGGCCGCGCGGCTTGAGCTTGAAGATGAAGAAGACCTCGGTCTCGTCGCTCGCAGGTGTGTCGCCGGATGCGTCGCTCTCGGAGGCCTCCGTAACAGCAGCCTCTTTCGCAGGCGGTTCGTCGGCGTCTGATGATGCTGCGTCAGCGTCTGCGGATGTTTCGGCGGCAGGTGCGTCCGGCGTCTCGGCTACCGCTTCGGTCGGTTCACCAGGCTGGGCTTCCTTTAAAAAGGGCTGTGCTTCAGCTGGCGCGTCGGCAGCAGCCGCGTCCGCGATTGACGTTTCAGCATCAGATCCGCTGTCAGTGGTATCCTCACTGCCCGCCGCATCAGCCTCGGAGGTTGGCAACGCTGCCGATTCTGCGGTCTCCGGATCAGCCGATGTTGTCGCAGCTTCGTCGGCCACTTCATCCGGCTGAGGCGCGTCGCCAGCCGATGCCGCCTCACCGCCTGACGCATCCGCATCGCTCCCGGAGTCGGCCTCGGCCGCATCATCCGGTTTCGCTTCGGTTTGCCCCAGTTCAGGCTTGGGACGTTCGCTTTTCGGGCGTTCGCCGCGCTCGCCGACATAGCCGAGCCCCGACATCAGATCAGCGAACTGCTCGAGCGTGCACCCGGTGATCGAGAGCATGTCCTGCGTCGCTTCGAACCCGCCGCGGACGTCCATCGGGCGGATCATGTCTGCCAGGCGTTCGAGCATGTCGATGCGCACCGCGCGCGACCCGCATTTGCGGTATCCGGCCATCTCGTAATACCCGTGCGGGCGCTCGCCCTCGGCCGGGATCGTCACGTGGCCCGGCGGCGGAGCCTCGCCGAACTCCTCGAGGTCCTGCTGGATCGACCAGAGTAACAGGCGGAGACGGGTCGGCGCGGGCTTCAGAAGCGCCGGCATGAAGATGAAGTGCTGACCGAAGCGGACGCCGTGTTTGCGGAGAAGGGCACGTTCCTCCTGGGCCAGAGCCTTCACGTCCTCGGCGATCTGGCGGCGCGGAATGACGCCGAAATGCTCGACAAGCTGGAAGGCCACCCCGCGGGCCAACCCGGTGATCGCCTCGTCATCGCGCATCGTCACCAGTGGCTCGAACTGCGCATTGATCCGGCGGAGCAGCCAGTGGCGCAGGCGACGCTCGACCTTTTCGGACACCGCCGGTTCCGCCATCTCATCGACGAAGACCGAGATCTTCGGCTCGAGCGGTTGCTCGCCTTTCGTTACCCGGCCGACTGCATCCGTGCCCCACATCAGGCCGCCCTGGTCCGTCACGTCGATCTCGGTGTCCGGGCTCAGATAGAGCTTGTCGGCGCGCTTGGCGAATTCGGCCTGCAGCGCCGAGAGCGACGCCGATTTCAGCGTCTTAAGTTCGTCGCCGGACGCCGTCTCGTCAACGGTGAAGCGAAAGCCGCTCATGCGGCCGAGGAATTGCCCTTCGGCCGTCACCTCGCCCTTGTCGTTCACTTCGGCCAAGAGCCGCTCCTTCTGCTTCAGCCGCCGCATCAGCACGCTGGTGCGCCGGTCGACAAATCTCTGGGTCAGGCGGTCATGCAACGCATCCGAAAGCCTGTCCTCCACCGCCCGGGTCTCGCCCTGCCACTGCGCGGCATCCTCGACCCAGCCGGGGCGGTTGGCGACATAGGTCCAGGTCCGGATGTAGGCCAACCGCTTTGACAGCGCATCGATATCGCCGTCCACCCGGTCGAGCCGTCCAACCTGGCTCGCCATCCAGGCGGAGGGTATACAGTGCACGTCTTCCAGCAGAAAGCGGTAAATCCGGGACAAGAGCGCAGCGTGCTCAGCAGGTGACACCTTGCGGAAATCCGGCGTCTGGCAGACATCCCAGAGCAGGCGCACCCGGTCGCCGCGCGTCGCCATCTCACGGATCTCGGGATCTTCCCACAGCGTGCGGAGCGAGACCTGATCCTCGGCCTCGCGGGCCCGCACCAGATCCGGATCCTCGGGTGCCACGTCGAGCGAGCGCAACAGCGCCTCGACGGTACCGTACTGCAGCTCCGAGTTGCGCCACATCAGCTTTTCCAGCGGCTTGAACCGGTGGTTCTCGATCGCATCGACGACTTCCGGGTCGAGCGGATGCGCCTCGCCGGTCACGCCGAATGTGCCGTCCTTGGTGAAGCGGCCCGCGCGTCCGGCGATCTGCGCCAGCTCGTTCGGCATCAGCGCCCGAGTGCGGTGACCATCGAACTTCGACACCCCGGCGAAGGCAACATGGTCGACATCCATGTTCAGGCCCATGCCGATCGCGTCGGTCGCGACCATGTAGTCGACGTCGCCTTCCTGGTAGAGCGCGACCTGTGCATTGCGCGTGCGCGGGCTGAGCGCCCCCATCACGACCGCAGCGCCGCCGCGCTGGCGGCGGATCAGTTCGGCAATCGCGTAGACCTGATCAACCGAGAACGCGACAACCGCCGTGCGCGGCCGGAGCCGGGAGATCTTCTTCGACCCGGCCCATGACAGCGTCGAGAACCGCACCCGGCTGTCGAACCGCGCTTTCGGCACGAGGTTCGCGATGCGCGGGCGGATGGTGTCCGAGCCGAGGAACATGGTCTCGTAGCGCCCGCGGGCGTGCAGCAACCTGTCGGTGAAGATATGCCCGCGATCTGGATCGGCGCAGAGCTGGATCTCGTCGATCGCGACAAAGTCCGCCCTTATGTCGAGCGGCATCGCCTCGACGGTGCAGACATGGAACTTGGCTTGCGGCGGCGCGATCTTTTCCTCGCCGGTGATCAACGAGATCGCATTGGCGCCGCGTAGTGCTACCAGCTTGTCATAGATCTCGCGCGCCAGCAGGCGCAGCGGCAGCCCGATGATCCCGGATTCACGGCCAAGCATCCGCTCCAGCGCAAAATGGGTCTTGCCCGTGTTGGTCGGACCCAGAACGGCCGTGATCGTGGACTCGTGGTGATCGAACATGACTGCCCGCAGGATCTCCGCCGTTTCGTCGCTGGTAAGGAGACCGCGCCCGGACCGCAACCGCTCTCTCGGTCGCACGATCCAGCGGCGCTCAGAGCCGCCGGCCCTCGACCTCTTTCTCGAGCTTCTTGATGCCCTCGTTGGCGCCGGGCAGGTTGGGATGGATTGCGACGGCCCGGCGGTAGGCCTCGAGCGCGCCGGCCTGATCGCCGATCCTGTCGAGGATGATCCCGAGACCGGAAAGCGCCCCGAAATGACGCGGCTCGCGGCGCAGCACCTGTGCGATATCGTCGAGCGACTTGCCGTATTCGTCGGTCAGGAAATGCAGGGTCGCGCGCTTGTTCCACCCTTCCGCAAAATCCGGCGCGAGCCGGACGAGATCGTTCAGATAGACCAAAGCCGCAGTGTATTGCTCCGCTGCCATCGCCTGGTCGGCCCGCTGAGCGAGAAAATCCATCGAGTCCGAGCCAGTCCGGTTCCATGCAGCCCAGATCTGGCGCTGGACGGCCTCCCAATCCGGGTTGTTCTTCTCTGCAAGCCGACCGAAGAGCTGATCGAGATGTGCCGCACGCGCCGCATCGCCGGCATCCGGCGCCAGAACCTCGTCCGGTACGGGAGCGCTATCGCTCTGCTGTTCCGGCACGGCGGGCGCGATCGGCGGCGACTGTTCCGGGGCTTGCTGGACCGGCAATGCCGTCCCCGTTCCGGCTATTGCCGCACCGGCCACAAGACATGCCGCAACGGCACCCGCAAAAATGATGCGATCCTTCATTGCCCAAACATAGGTCGCTGCGCTACGCGTGCAAAGACAGCCTGGCATGGAAAAAACGGGAGAGAACGATGAGCGCGATCGTGGACGCGGCAGCCGAGGCGCTGCGGGGCAAGGTAGGCAGCAGCGGTTTTGACGGCTCGGTGAAGTTTGAGCTGACCGGCGAAGGCGTGATCCGCATTGCCGACGGTGACGTGCACACCGACGACGGCGATGCCGATTGCACCATCTCGGCCGATCCGGACGTGTTCAAGGATCTGTTCGAGGGCGAACTCGATCCGACCGCTGCCTACATGACCGGCAAGATCAAGATCGACGGCGACATGAGCGTCGCCATGAAGCTCAGCTCGCTGCTCGGCTGATCGCTTGCCCGAGCCGGACCTCCTGCCGCTGCCGCCCGGCGGTGCGGCACCTGACCGGCTGTTCTGGCTCGAGCCGGAAACCCGTGTCCGGCTTCGTGCCGCCCTCTGGCAGGCGGATGACCCGATCGGGCACGTCATCTTCCTGAGCGGGCGCACAGAGTACCTCGAAAAGATCGCGATCCCGGCTGCCGTCTTCGGCGAGTTGGGATATTCGGTTCTAAGCCTCGACTGGCGCGGCCAGGGGCTTTCGAGCCGTCAGGCCGAGCCGAGCATGAAAGGCCATGTCGGAAGTTTCGATGAATTCCAGCGCGACCTCGATGCCCTGCTCGCCAGCGAAGCAGCGGCGGGGTTGACCGGCCCGCGGCTGTTCGTCTGCCACTCGATGGGCGGATGCATTGGGATACACGCGCTCTCCCGTCCCGAGATCGCGAAAGATGTGCAGGCGGCGATCTTCAGCGCGCCGATGCTGGGCATTCGCATGAGCGCGCCGATGCGGATTGCCGCGTGGCTGACGATGCGGATCGGAAATCTGCTCGGCAAGTCGACGAGTTGGCCGCCCTTCGGCGATGTCAGCACGCCCTATGTTCTGACGGCGGACGCCGCCGACAACGTGCTGACGCAGGACAAAGGCGTCTTCGACTGGATGGCAGAGACGGCGCGCGCGCATCCGGAAGCGATGATCGCGATGCCGACACATGGCTGGTTCAGCGCTTCTGGAAAAGCGATCCGGGCGGCCCGGACGCTGGACGCGCCCGACATGCCGGTGCTGTTCCTGCTCGGGCTCGACGAGATGGTCGTCGACGCCGACGCTGTCCGCGCCCATGCCGCGCGCACCGGTTCATGTCTCGCGACGGTGCAGAACGGCAAGCACGAACTGCTGATCGAGGCCGAACCGATCCGGCATCTCGCTTGGAAAGCGATCACCAGCTTTCTGGATGGCAACGACCTCCCCCAAAGGAACTTGGACGTCTCGGAGTAAGGACCGGCTGTCTTACATCGCCGGAACGAGCTGATCCCGTGCATGTGGCGCAAGGATTTCGAGCGCCTCAGCGTGCAGTGCCTCCGTCGCCGCGGCCACGACCTGCCCGCCCCAGCGGCAATCGCCACCGTCCCATGCTGTCACCACGCCGCCCGCCGCCGTGATCAGCGGAACGTGCGACGCGATATCGTAAGGCTGAAGGCCCGACTCTACGACCAGGTCGACCTGTCCCATGGCGAGCAGACCGTATGCGTAGCAATCGGTGCCGTAACGCGTGAGACAAGCGCGATCCTTCACCCCGATGAACGCTGTCCACTCATCATCGTCGAACAGAAACGGATCGGTCGTGAAGAACGTGGCGTCAGCCAGCCCCTCAGTGCCGCTGGTGGAAATTGGCGTCCGCCCCGTCCGGCCATCGAGATAGGCCTCTGTCCGTTCGCCCAGAACGCCGGTAAAGCGTTCGTGGAGATACGGCTGCTCGATGATGCCGATGCGGCCCCGTTCGCCGTCATCGAGTGCGATCAGCGTGGCCCAGATCGGCATTCCGCTGATGAACGCCCGCGTTCCGTCAATTGGGTCGAGGACCCATGTCAGCCCGGATGTGCCCTTGGTCCGCTCTTCCTCTTCGCCGAATATGCCATCGTTCGGCCGGACATCCGACAGAATGGCGCGCATAGCGGCCTCGGACGCCCGATCGGCCTCGGTGACCGGATCGAAGCCGGACCCCTTGAGCTTGTTCTGCGTGGTGAGGTCGTGCGCGCGAAAGCGCGCCAACGTCTGTTCCGAGGCGGCATCCGCAAGGCGATGCGCCAGATCCACGAGATCGTCGATCTCAGACTCGAGTGGGTCAGACATGAAGGGAGTCCCGGCACACGGCTAATCTGCCTTGTGTGCGCCGGGACCGCCCCTCAGTCAATCGGACCGTTCTGGTCCGGCAAGCATTCCTTTCAGGCGGCGTCGCTCAGCACGCGCGCCAGGTCGAAGAGCCGGCGGCGCTGCGTCTCGGGAATCGAGTAATACGCGCGCACCAGATCCAGCGCTTCCTTGTCCGTCAGAATATCTCCATGCGACATGGCCAGTTCCGCGCCCTCGGAGCCCAGGCCCTCGAAAAAGAACGACACCGGCACGTCCAATGCGGCTGCAATGTCCCAGAGGCGCGATGCCGAAATGCGGTTCGTGCCGGTTTCATATTTCTGAATCTGCTGGAATTTGATGCCAACTTTATTGCCTAGCTGCTGCTGGGTCATCCCCACCATCCAGCGCCGCTGGCGCACGCGTTGACCTACGTGTACGTCTACAGGATGTTTCATAATCTGCTCTCCGCTGCACTCGCCCGATTGGCTTACAGGTGGTAATAAGCAAGGTCTGGGCCAGAACTGCACGAAACCTGCAAATTTTTCAGTAAGAGACAAATCTACGACAAAAATCCATTGTATTTCAGGCAACTAGAGGTTGTCTCAAATTAGATCAAATTGTGAAGCTGTTGAATCGCAAAGGTTTTTGCATAAGCGAGTGCAAAATGCAACAAACAACCCACAGATGTTGATTGCATAATGCGAAGAATTTTGCAAAATGCAAGCGATTATTCTCCCGCCGCCCGGGCCTGTCTCTTGCGTTCGTGCGGGTCGAGATACCTTTTGCGCAGGCGCACCGAGCGCGGCGTGACCTCGACGAGTTCGTCATCGTTTATGTAGGCGATCGCTTCCTCGAGGCTCATGCGCACAGGCGTCGTCAGGACAACGGCATCGTCCTTGCCCGACGCGCGAACGTTGGTGAGTTTCTTGCCCTTCAGCGGGTTGACCTCGAGATCGTTGTTTCGGCTGTGCTCGCCGATGACCATGCCCTGGTAGACCTTCTCGCCCGACCCGATGAAGAGCCTGCCGCGCTCCTCGAGATTGAAGAGCGCATAGGCGACCGAGTCGCCGTCCTCCATCGAAATCAGCACGCCGCGGTGGCGACCGGGAATCGCGCCCTTGTACGGCGCCCAGCCGTGGAACACCCGGTTGAGCACGCCAGTCCCGCGCGTATCGGTGAGAAACTCGCCGTGATAACCGATCAGCCCGCGCGACGGGACGAGCGCCACGATCCGGGTCTTGCCCGCGCCCGCAGGCCGCATCTCGGAAAGCTCACCCTTCCGCAGGGCCAGTTTCTCGACGACGACGCCGGAGTATTCCTCATCGACATCGATTGTCGCTTCCTCGATCGGTTCCATGCGCTGCCCGTGTTCCTCGCGGAACAGCACCCTGGGGCGCGAGATCGAAAGCTCGAAACCTTCGCGGCGCATGTTTTCGATGAGCACGCCCATCTGCAATTCGCCGCGACCGGCAACCTCGAATGCCTCGCCACCGGGCGTGTCGCTGATCCGTATCGCGACATTGGATTCGGCTTCGCGCATCAGCCGGGCGCGGATCACGCGGCTTTGCACCTTGTCGCCATCGCGCCCGGCCAGAGGACTGTCATTGATGCCGAACGACACCGAGATCGTCGGCGGGTCGATCGGTTGCGCCGGCAATGGCGCGTCCACCGAGAGATCGCACAGCGTGTCGGCCACGGTCGGCTTGGACATGCCGGCAATCGCGACGATGTCGCCTGCTTCGACCTGAACGACCGGCTGGCGGGCGAGGCCACGGAAGGCCAGCAATTTCGAGACCCGGAAGCGCTCGATTTCAGCACCGTCCCGCGAGACCGCCTTGATACTGGACCCGGCGGTGAGTTTTCCGTCCTCGACCCGCCCGGTCAGGATGCGGCCCAGAAACGGATCGGCTTCGAGCGTCGTCGCGAGCATCCGGAACGGCTTGTCGGCATTGCCGGTCTGGCGCGGCGCCGGAACGTGTCGGACGACGAGGTCGAACATCGGCGCGAGGCTCTCGCGCGGCCCGTCAAGTTCCTCGTCCGCCCATCCGTCCCGCCCGGAAGCATAGAGCGCGGGGAAATCCAATTGCTCGTCATCCGCACCCAGCGCCGCGAACAGGTCGAACACTTCGTCCAGCGCACGATCCGGTTCGGCATCGGCCTTGTCGACCTTGTTCAGGCAGACAATCGGCCGCAAACCGAGCGCGAGAGCCTTCGAGGTGACGAACTTCGTCTGGGGCATCGGACCTTCGGCGGCGTCCACCAGAAGCACGACTCCGTCGACCATCGAGAGAATGCGCTCGACCTCGCCACCGAAATCGGCGTGACCGGGCGTATCGACGATGTTGATCCGGACGTCACCCCAGGTCACCGACGTGCATTTTGCAAGGATCGTGATGCCGCGCTCGCGTTCGAGATCGTTGGAGTCCATCGCGCGCTCGGAGACAGCCTGACCCTCGCGAAACGCGCCGGACTGCTTGAGCAATTCGTCGACCAGCGTCGTCTTGCCGTGGTCGACATGCGCAATGATGGCAATGTTCCTGAGTTCCATGATCCGTGCTCCAAAGTCCGGCGCGGCAATATCATGCGAGTTGGAATAATCGACCGGCGGCAGTGCCGCAGGCGCGGCTAGCTCCAGACCGTCATTTGCGCGGACGAACTCCGTCGGACGAAGAGACGGTCAGGCTGCCTTGGACGAGAGCGTCACGCGGTTCCTGCCGCCATGTTTGGAATCGTAGAGCGCATCATCGGCCCGTTTGACGAGATCACTGGGGAGTTCGCCGTCACGCAACACTGCGTATCCGATTGAGACCGTCACCTCGATCGACTTGCCGTCCTCGTCGATCGTGAAGGCCGGATCGGCCGTGTGCGACCGAACTCGCTCGGCGATCTCGATGCCGAGATCAGGCGTCACGTCGGGCATGACCACCATGAATTCTTCCCCGCCCATGCGGGCGACCAGATCCATGGATCGGACGTTCACCTGAAGCCTGCGGGCGAATTCCTTGAGCACGATGTCGCCCGCCGCATGGCCATAGGTATCGTTGATCAGCTTGAAGCGATCGAGATCGAGCATCATCACTGCAAGACCGGTGTCCTTCTCGCGGCATTTGTCCATCAGCGAGTTCAGGTGCGAATTCGCATAGCGCCTGTTGTAGGTGCCCGTCAGTGGATCAGTGACCGCCTGCACCATGGTGTTGCGCATGTTCTGGCGGAGCTGATCGGAATAGTGCTTCCGGCGCAATTGCGACCGCAGTCGTGCCGTGAGTTCCACCAAATCCACGGGGCTCGCGATATAATCGTTGATACCGAGCTCCAGCGCCTTCGTCGCAAGTTCGATATTGTTGCCAGCGATCACGAGAAGCGTTGCGGACTGCCGTGTCTCTGGCCGCGCCCTGATCATCGAGCCGAACCGCAGCGGATCGGTGTCGCGCATGGATTCGCCGAGGATCAGCGCATCCACGCTGAGGAAGTCGATGACGGCGCGTGCTTCGTCACCGCCCTCGACGTTTTCGACGCGGCAGCGAATCTCCCGCTCGAGCAACCGGCCCATCTCGCGCGCGCCGTCCTCATCATCGCTGACGATCAGCACCGTGCTGTCGGGGAAGGTCGTCGCCCGGGAAATTTCCAGCATCTCCGCCGGACTGACACCGCTACCGGCCTCGCCGCGCAGGGCGATTTCATCCACCATCATCTTCATGCGGGTCAGCGAGGCGACCCGGCTCATCAGAGCGACTTCCTCGAACGGCTTGGACAAGAAGTCATCCGCACCCGCTTCAAGCCCCATCACCTTGTCGGATTGCTTGTCGAGCGCGGTCAGCATGACGACGGGAATGTGGAGCGTGGTGGAATCCGCCTTCAGCAAGCGGCACGTCTGGAAACCGTCGATCCCCGGCATCATCACGTCGAGCAGGATCAGATCGGGATTGCCGGACTTGGCCAGTTCGAGAGCCTGCTCGCCGTTTTCGGCTTCGATCACATCGTAATAGGCTTGGGTCAGTCGCGTTCGCAGGATCAGCCGGTTGGTGGCACTGTCTTCGACGATGAGGATCCGTCCGGGCATCAGAAAATCCCCGAGTGAGCGGTTTCGAAACCGGGCCCAACCGACGAACCGAAACAACTGTTCACTACATAATCCACCCGAGCCACCCGGCCTTTGCCGATACTGTGTTCGTATGGATAGGCTGACGACGTTGAAGAAACCGTGAATCCGTTCCCGCCGGAATGGCGACTTGACAGTGCTGCCGATCCAACGGAATTGATGCGGCCACCATGTCCCGCGAGGTCCGATGACCCCTTCGACACAACAAGCCTTGCCGCGCGCACGTGCCGAGGCGATCGCGCTCCAGGCACTCGGATGGCTTGCCGGCGACGAGGACCGGATCGGGGCGTTGCTCAACCTCGCAGGGATGTCGCCGGACGATCTGCGTGCGCGCGCATCCGACCCCGAGTTTCTGGGCTTCGTTCTCGATCATCTTCTGCAGGATGAACCCGCGCTGCTGGCGTTCTGCGAAGAGGCCTCAATCGTTCCCGATGAGCCGATGCGGGCGCGTGCGGCCCTGCCCGGCGGGGACCTGCCGCATTGGACATGACCGATATTTCCGAGATCGAGGACGGCCTTTCTCCTGAAACGCTGAAGCAGTTGCGCGCTGTTCCGATCACCCGCGGGCGGCCGTTGATCGCCGTCGACGTCGACGAGGTTCTGGTGATCTTCGTCGCGCACCTGTCGCGCTGGATGGAGACCATCGGTTACGAGATGCGGCTGGTCACCTATCAGCTCGAAGGATCGATGTTTCCGCTCGGCTCGGATGAGCCCCTGCCGTTCGAGGACTGCATCGCGCTGATCCGCCGATTTTTCGATGAGCAGGCACTGAAACAAAAGGCCATTCCCGGTGGCGCCAAGGCATTGTCCCGGCTTTCGCAGTCAGCCCAGATCGTCATCCTGACCAACGTTCCACGGATCGCGACGGCCACGCGACGGCAAAACCTCGATGCCCTCGGCATCCCGTATCCGCTGGTCGTCAACCAGGGCGGAAAGGGCCGCGCGCTAGCGTGGCTAGCGCATCACGCGTGCGCGCCGGTCGGCTTTGTCGACGACTCGGTCACGCAGATCGAAAGCGTGGCGAAATGGCTGCCCGAGGCGACCCGCATCCACTTTGCCTGGGCCGATTTCATCGACCGGATCTTTCCGGAATGCACCCATGCAACTGCACGCGTGCGCGACTGGGACGGCGCCGTGGCCGAGTTGTCCCGTCATCTTTCGCTCGGCGAAACCATTCCCGAAGCATAGCGATGAAAGGCGCCCACGCGCCGCGCCGTGACCGTATCGCCCAGGCCGGACGCCAGCCGAGGCGAGTGACCTTGTCCCAGTCCAGTTCGCCATCGGTATCCGCGGGCGTCGCAAACGGGCGCTGGCGCTCTGGCGGGTCTAGGCGCAACCACTTGGTCGATTGCAAAGGTTCGTCGTTCATAGCCCTGCTTACGCCGACCCTGCGAAGTCGCCCAGCCTGCGCTGATCACAAATGTTCACGGCGAGCAGTGCAGAAGCCTCGAAACTTTTTTTAATCTCAATCTGAACCTTTTCCTGAGTTGCAGCCACTCATTCTCCGAGACGCCAAGATGCCGGCACTCAAGCCGGTCCTCATCAGAGAGAACCGCATCCGCCTGGGATGCATCGGTAGGAGAGAGACACATGTTCGGAAAACGCAAAGACCGCAGCAACATGATCAAGATCGGTCCGTTCTACTATTCAAAGGACTTTTATGAACTTGCGGACAACCACGTGACCGGCCCCGCCCTGAAGCGGCATTTCGAGTTCAACAAGTCGATGGAGAACTACGATTTTCTGATGGCAATGCGGACCGTTTCAAAGCGCAATGCAGTGGCGCTCTGTCAACGCTACGTGAAAGCCGGTACGCCGAACTCGCTGAACATCGCTTACGCGACGCGTCAGGAAGTGATCAAGAATGTCGGCAACCTTTTTCCGCACGAAGGTCAACGGGAGCGGATGGAGCTTCGCCAGATGGAGCACGCCCTGGCACCACGCGCTGGCAATGCTGGCGCGCCGCCCTTTGTGCACAAGCCGTCTTTGTCTAAGGATGACGTAGAAGATGCGTTCCAGCCCGCGACAACCGAAGTTTATCAGTTGGTGACAGCCGATACGATCGGCACCAGCAGTACCGGTAAGTTCTGGCAGTCCGAGATGTTCAAGTCGCTCCACGCCTGGCGCAAGCGCCGCTTCTGGCGAAAGTACATGCCGAACAACCAGATTCCCGCGACGCGGCTCTCGGACGAGGCATTTGCCAAGGCGGTCGCGGCGGACACCAATCAGGCGACGCTCGAGGATCTTGGCATGACGCAGGCGGATCTCGATGCCTTTCTCGACTTCTCTGATGTGCCAACTACGCCCGTGCCATCGCAGCCGCCCGCGAACGGCAACGCTTGAGCTATTCCGTGATCCCCGGGCTCGGGTTATCCCCAGCCTGAGGATCACGGGCATAACAAGATGTTGTGCTTGTTCGCCGCCGGGCGCGCAGGCATAGTGTCCCGATGGCCCTACCATCCGGATTCCTTGACGATCTGCGCAACCGCCTGTCCATCTCGGACATCGCGGCGCGCAAGGTAATCTGGGATCAGCGCAAGTCGAACCCGGCCAAGGGCGATTTCTGGGCCCCCTGCCCGTTCCACCAGGAAAAGACCGCCAGCTTCCACGTCGACGATCGCAAGGGCTATTACTATTGCTTCGGGTGCCACGCCAAAGGGGACATGATCAGCTTCGTGCGCGAGACCGACAACGTGTCGTTCATCGAAGCGGTCGAGATCCTGTGCCGCGAGGCCGGGGTCGAGATGCCGGAACAGACCCGCGATCCGCGCGCCGCCGAAAAGCGCGATCGGGCGCAACGGCTCGCCGATGTCATGGAGCAGGCGGTGCAGGCATTCGGGCTCTCGTTCCGGTCGGCCGCCGGTCAGGCCGTGCGGGACTACGCCTCGGGACGCGGTCTAACGGCCGAGACCCTGAAGCGCTTCGAGGTCGGGTTTGCCCCGGACAGCCGAACGCATCTGACCAAGGTTTTCACCGAAAAAGGCGTGCTGGAGGAAGCCGTGGCCTCGGGCATGGTCATTCGGCCCGATGACGGCGCGGCGCCCTACGACCGCTTTCGCAACCGATTGATGTTCCCGATCCGCGACCCGCGCGGGCGCTGCATCGGCTTCGGCGGCCGGGCGATGGACCCAAACGCGCGGGCCAAGTACCTGAATTCCCCGGCGACCGAACTCTTCGACAAGTCGCGCGTTCTGTTCAACTATGGCCCGGCGCGCGAGGCGGCGGGCAAGACCGGCGGCCTGATCGTCGCCGAAGGCTACATGGACGTGATCGCCCTGGTGCAGGGCGGGTTTGCGCACGCCGTCGCCCCGAACGGGACGGCGATCACGGAACAGCAACTCGCAATGATGTGGAAGCTCGCCGACGAGCCGGTCATCGCGCTCGACGGCGACAAGGCGGGCCTTCGCGCCGCCGAACGGCTCGCCGACCTCGCCCTGCCCCTGCTCACGCCCGGCAAGTCCTTGCGGTTCTGCCTAATGCCCGAAGGCCAGGACCCCGATGACCTGATCAAGACTCAAGGATCGGCGGCGATGCAGGCGGCACTGGACGCGGCCCGTCCGCTGATCGACATGATCTGGGAGAGAGAAACGGCGCAGTCCGCGCTCGACACGCCGGAGCGCAAGGCAGCACTTGATCAGCGCCTGCGCACACTGCTTTCGCAGATCGGCGATGCGGGCATTCGCAACCACTACGCAGCCGAGTTCAAGGCCCGGCGCAGCGCCCTCTTCGCACCGGCCGCTCAGGCGGCGAAAGCGACTGGCACCTCCGACCGCCCCCTGAGTTCGTCTGGCCGCACGCGCAACGGCGCGTTCAGCCGGCGGATGGCCGCAAAACCGATGCGGGAGACCATCAACTCCGGTCTGGCACGAACGGATCCGGCGGGCCTCGCGGACGCGCGCATCCGCGAAGCCGCGATCCTCCTGATCCTGCTGAACAACTGGGAGGTTCTGGACCGCGTGGAGGACGAGCTCGAGGCGACGCGTTTCGCATCGCCCGAAACCTCGGCGATCCGGGCCGCGGTCCTGGATGCGGGCGCGGACATGAGCGGTTTTGAGGCCGACGTGACGCAACGTCTCGGAGAGACACCGCATACCGTGCTACATCGAATTCCGCAGGCCAAGGCGCACCCCATGGCGCGGCCGGGCCTGGCGCCGGATGCCGTCGAGGCCGTGCTGGTCGAGGCGATGACCCGGCACAGGGCGCTCCTGAGCCTCGACACCGAACTGCTCGATGCGCGCCGGGAACTCGCCGAGGCTGAGGACGAAGGCGTCACCGCCCGGATGCGCGCGGCGCGCAACGATCTGATCGCCGCAAACGCCAAGGCCACGGAAGATACACCCGCGGTCGAGCAAGGCGCCGAGAGCGATCTGCAACGCATGCTGGACACCGAGACCTGGCGGCGGCGCAAACGCGGCATCCCACACCACCTAGCAGAAAACGAGGGCTGAGTCGGCCAGCGGTGATGATCCGGCAGGCCGAATCAGTTATCAGAAAACGAATCATCAGATCCAGACGAAGGACTGTGATTCGAAATGCCTGCTTGCAACGGCCGACATCGCCCCCATATGTGCCCCCACAGCGGGATTCGGTCGGATCCGGCGCCTGACCTATTTGTCGGCGATTGAAAGGTTCTCTAATGGCTCCCAAAGACGACCAGCAGACACAAGAAACCGAGAATTCCGACGCCCCGGGCCCGATGCTCGACATGAGCCAGGCCGACGTCAAGAAGATGGTCGCGCAGGCAAAAGCCAAGGGATACATAACCTACGACGAATTGAACCGCGTGCTGCCGCAGGACCAGTATTCCTCGGAGCAGATCGAAGACGTCATGTCGATGCTCTCGGAGATGGGCGTCAACGTCGTCGAAGCCGACGGCGAGAGCGAAGGCGAGGAAGCCGAGAAGAAGGAACAGTCGACCGAGGTCACGAAGACCGAGGAGAAGAAGGCCGAGGTCGACCGCACGGACGATCCGGTCCGCATGTACCTGCGCGAGATGGGCACGGTGGAACTGCTCAGCCGCGAGGGCGAGATCGCCATCGCCAAGCGCATCGAGGCCGGGCGCGCGACGATGATCGGCGGTCTCTGCGAAAGCCCGCTGACCTTCCAGGCCATCACGATCTGGCGCGACGAGCTGCTCGAGGAAAAGATCCTGCTGCGCGACGTCATCGATCTCGAGACGACCTTCGGGCAGGCCTCGGAGAACGACGAGTTGACCGTGGTGACGCCGGGCGAGCCGCTGGGCGAAGACCCTGAAGGCGCCGCACCCGCCGCCGCGGCCCCGACCGATGCCGCTCCGGCACAGGCCGCCGAGGCCGCAGCCACCGATCCGAACGCCGAAAGTGACGACGAGGCCGAGCCCGGTTCGGAAGAGGCGATCACCGAGGAGGCCGATGCCGAGGAAGAGCAGGCCAACCTGTCGCTCGCCGCGATGGAAGCGGCACTGAAGCCGCACGTTCTGGAGAACCTGGCTGACATTGCAGCCTGCTACGACGAACTGCGCCAGATGCAGGACGCGCGCCTCGACGCCGCTCTCAACGCCGACGCGAAGTTCACCTCCGCGCAGGAACGCAGCTACCAGAAGCTGCGCAACAAGCTCGTCGACATGGTCAACGCGCTGCACCTGCACAACAACCGTATCGAGACGCTGATCGACCAGCTCTACGGCATCAACCGCCGCCTGATGACGCTGGAAGGCCAGCTCGTGAAGCTCGCCGACAAGCACAAGGTCGAGCGCAAGCAGTTCATCGCAGAATATCGCGGCTCGGAGCTCGATCCCGAGTGGATCGACCGCGTCGGCAAGCTCAAGGGCAAGGGCTGGTCGAAGATGATCGAGCGCGAGGGCGAGCGCATCTTCACGATCCGCAACGAGATCGGCGAGGTCGGCCAACTCATCGGCGTCGACATCCCCGAGTTCCGCCGCATCGTCCACACGGTCCAGAAAGGCGAGAAGGAAGCGCGCATCGCCAAGACCGAAATGGTCGAGGCCAACCTGCGCCTCGTGATCTCGATCGCCAAGAAGTACACCAACCGCGGGCTGCAGTTCCTCGACCTGATCCAAGAAGGTAATATCGGCCTGATGAAGGCCGTCGACAAGTTCGAGTACCGCCGCGGCTACAAGTTCTCGACCTACGCGACGTGGTGGATCCGCCAGGCGATCACCCGCTCGATCGCCGATCAGGCGCGCACCATCCGCATCCCGGTCCACATGATCGAGACCATCAACAAGCTGGTGCGCGCAAGCCGCCAGATGCTGCACGAGTTCGGCCGCGAGCCGAC
>JBCDAV010000033.1:0-57455 GCA_039184865.1 Pseudomonadota bacterium
CAGGCCCAGGTCGTGATCGACATCTGGCGCAAGCAATACAACGAGCTGCGGCCACATCAGGCCCTCGGCATAAGCCCGCCAGTGCCAGAGACAATCTAGAGAAAGCTCGAAAACGTGGCCCAATCACAGGGGGATTTACAAGTCCGCTTTGACAACGGTTGCGGCGGCCTGTTTCGGCAACGCGACAAACCTTCCGGCGATCACAGTCGGCGCAAGAATTGCCATCCCGATCAAGTTTGACGTCACCTCGGGGAATGCCAAACACAGGCCAGACGCAATCATGCCGAAACGGATGATCAGTGACGGAATCGACGTTCCGAACGCTCCGACGAAAACCAGATAACCTTGCAAACCAGAGGCGACCAACGTCACGCCTGCAAGCGCGGTGGGAACCTCCATCAAGATCTGCTCGATCGGCCCGTTCAGCACAAGCGCCGGGTTGAGCACGAAGAAGAACGGCAAGAAGTAGATGATCGAGCCGAGACGCATTGCCTCGAGCCCTGTGCGCATCGGAGTGGACCCCGCGACCGTGGCAGCGGCGAAAGCGCCAAGTGCAACGGGCGGCGTAATGAATGAAACCATCCCCCAATAAAGAATGAAGAGATGCACGGCCATCTTGTCGAGGCCAAGTTCGACCAGAGCCGGCGCCAGCACGATCGCCAGAAATATGTAAGCGGCCGTCACTGTCATCCCAATGCCCAGCAGGAAGCTTGTGAACGCGCCAAGCAACAGCAAAAGGTAGACGTTGCCACCGGCCAGCCGCACCAGATCGCCGGCGAATGTTCCGGCGACCCCGGTCACCATAACGCCGCCAATGATAAGTCCGACGGCGGCAAGGATCGCGACCAATTCGCTGAGCAACTTTCCGTTGGAGTCGCAGAAAGCCACAATGCTTGACCAAGGAATCCGGATATGTGCTGGCGCGTGCGAGAGAGCCAGGACCGATGCTGCCGCCGCCACCAGAATGACATTAGCGGAATCTTGCGGCAGATAGGGGCTTGCGAGCACGACACCAATGAAACCGAAAATCGCGGCGCCCAGTACCCAGAACCAGAAATCCGTGATCTTCAGCTTGCCGAACTGACTTAGCGCCAGCAATGCGACCGTGGCGTGGAACGGCGCTTGCGCCTCGCGCTTGAGATAGACCAGCAAGTACACCAGCAGCACGAATGCGAAGATGTAGTACCAGCCGCTCTTTATCGTCTCGCGCACAGACGGCAGTTCAATCCGCGGTAGTCCCCTGAGGCCATAGCGCGCCGCATAAGCATCGATTTGCACGAACAGCCCATAGAAATACAGGATCGACGGCACCACCGCTGCAATCGCGACCCAGATGTAGGGAACATCCACGAACGAGGCCATCACGAAAGCAGTTGCACCCATAACCGGCGGCATCAACACGCCTCCGGTCGAAGCGCACGCCTCGATCCCCGCGGCATAGCGGGCCGGATATCCCGTGCGCTTCATGGTTGGGATCGTCATTGCACCTGTGGTCAGGACGTTCGTGATGACGCTGCCGGAAAGCGATCCGAACAGGCCGCTGGCAATGATGGCTACCTTGGCCGGTCCGCCCCGGACATGGCCCAGCAGCGCGAACGCGAGGTTGATGAAGAACTTGCCGCCACCCGTCGATTGAAGCGTTACGCCGAAGATGATGAAACCGATGATCAGCGTGCCGAACACCCGCATGGGGATGCCCAAGACCGACTCCTCGCTCAGCGCATGATAGCGTGCGGTGCCGACAAAATCCTGCTCCATCCCGCTGAAAAAGTCCGGCAGGAAAGACGACTCCGCGACGATCGGATAAAGTGAGAGCAAGCCGAAGATCAGGAAGATTGCAAATCCCCCGGCGCGCCGGGCGCCTTCCAGAATCAATGCCCAGATTGCGAAGCCAAGATATGTCGGCAACTCCGGCGCGTCGTATTCCCAACCCTCATTCAAGCTGCGCAGCCCGTTAAAGGCGTAGTAAAGCGTGATCGCGACAACCGCAAAGAAGAGCGCGACATCATACCACGGAACAGTGGTGCGCGATGCGCGTGAGTTCGCGGGAAAAATCAGGAAAACCGGCGCGAAGAATACACCCAACAACAGATAGAGATAGCTGTTGTCCAAGATCACGAAGCCGACGAACAGCTTCAGGCTGAAAATCTGGTTGACGGAGAGAAACGTGCCGATCGCCGTCAGCACGAGGAACACAACGCGCCACGCGGGACCAAGATTGCGAAAGCGGCCGACCTCTGCTTGAGATTCGGCCGCTTCCATAGCTTCGGTGTTTAGGCTCACTTCTCCCAGACCGGCTCGAAGCCCTCTGCAGTCAGTGCCGCGGCGCGGGCCGCCATCCACTCATCGTAGTCCGAGTCCTCACCGCCGACGCTTTCCCAGGTTTTCGCAAGGATGTCCTGGCGCTTCAGGAGCCGCTGGTTGTGAGCGTCGTCTTCATCGGTCCAGACCCCGATCTCCTTGAAGTAGCGCACTGCACCGGCGTGGTACGGGATGATCCACTGAAAGACTTGCCGATCCATGGCAAACCCGGCCGCCGCCGAGTGGCCATCCTTGTAGTTTGGATACTTCGTATGCATCAGCTTGGTCAGCTCAAAGATTGCCTGGTCCGAGGTTGACTCGTTCGCAATCACGATCGGGTATCCGAACGTTGCACCGACATGTGGCTGTTCCGCCGAAAGTCCGACACCTGCGGTCGCAACATGCGGCGTGAACCAGGGTGCCACCTTGTTCAGCCGAGCCCAGTTCTCTTTCTCTTCTGGCGGAGCAGGGAAGAAGAACAGGCCGCGCGGCGACGAGGCGACCTGGTGGAACATCGACGAGTTCGTCGAGCCGATCGCCGCATCGATCTGGCCGTCGATGATGCCTTGCACCGATGCGCCCCAGCCAGGAACCTCGACCTTTGTCACGTCAGCCCACGTCAAGCCACCATAAGCGAGCCATGCTTCCATGTTCTGGTTCAGCGCGGGCGCGCCATGGACCCAGGCGATGCGCTTACCCTTTAGGTCGGCGGCAGTCTTGATGTCGGCGTCGGCTGCAGTCGCAGGCAAGGCGGTATTCTGGTCGCCCCAGCCCATCATGATCATCTGGACCTTTTGTGGACCCCAGGGCTTCTTGCCGAAGTCCAGCACGCCTTCCTGCGCCTGGAACGAACCGACGCCCATCGCCGAAGCGAGCGCCTTGCCGGTCCTTAGCGGAGTCATGCGCGAGATGTCGTTCTTGGCCGGCAACACGCGCAGCTTGTAGCCTTCCTCGGCCAGCGCGTTGGCGATGGCGACCGATGCCGCATAGCCAGATGACTTCGTGCCATAGGCAGTCCAGGCGAATGTCTTCGGCAGCTCCTCGGCAAATGATAGGGCCGAAGCGCAAGCGACGGTCAGCGCGGTGGCGGCGCTCGCAAGCCACGACTTCTTTGAAAACATCATTCTAATCCCTCCCTTGGGGTTCTCAGGTTCGATGGTATGATTCCGCCGTTCACCTACATTCAGCGTATTCTTGGATTGGCCCGCGTTGCAATCCATTCATTTTTGCCAACTGGACAAATGATGTCTTGGTCTCTGTTTCGGAACTTGAGATCTGCACGATCGTTCACGCAGTCAGCCCAGTTCATGTTGACAAATGATGGAACTACATGCGGGCTGAGACGACCTTGATGCACCCGAGATAGCTATCTGCGGTCTTGTCGTATCGGGTGGCGACGAGCTGGGCATTTTTGAGCTTGTTGATGCAGCGCTCGACAAGGTTGGCCAGGTTATTGATGGAACCGCCGACCGGTCCCTGCGTGTTCCGTGCCTTTCTGGCTGGGATGACGGCGGTGCCGCCCCGGGTCGCAACATCCTCGCGGATTGCATCCGAGTCATACCCCTTGTCGGCGAATAGCACCTTCGATTGCGGAAGCTGATCGTCCATCACGTCGTCATAGCCCCGATAATCCGAGACCTGACCGCGCGTGACTTCTGCCTTCATGGGCAGGCCGCGACCGTTCGGGAGGAGGTGGATCTTGGTCGTGAGGCCATCTTTTGAACGGTCAAGATCCTCTTTCTGCGTCCCCCTATTGCGCCAGCGGCGCAGTGATGCGCTCGGACGATGGCAGAGTCGATCATCTGCACGCTGTCCGGAATCGCCTTGCTGTCGTTCAGCACTTCGAGGATCGCCTGCCAGAGACCCGCTAAGGTCTAACGCCGGAACTGGCGGTAGACCGGGCCCCCACTTGCCAAACTCCTCGGGCAGATCGCGCCAAGGTGCGCCAGTGCGAGTAGTCCAGAACACCCCATTGAGAACGCGCCGGTGATCGACCGGCTTGCGACCGTTCGGCTCTCGGATAGCCCTGATAAACGGCTCTAAAAGACGCCCACTCCGAACTCGACATCAGGTTCCGCACCAAGATAGCCTCCAACTCAAATGCTATCTTGAATCAAACCGAACCCCGGCTGCGAGTCCTTTTTGTCAAGAGGGCCTAGGCATGTGTCAGACCTAGGCATATGCGCCGCGTGACTTAAAGCTGTTGCCCAGCCCGCCCCTGTCTTGCAGCATGCGTCTTGGTTGAAAGATCTCGAGTATGTCCGCCGCCGAATGCCCATCATGCGCCGGCCCAGCGATAAGGTTACCTGTATCGAGTGACTCTCGGGGTCAGCCAGCGCGTGGATCTTGGTAGCCAGCCCATCGTACGAACGCCTAATGCGAACAGATGGCAGGTCTTCCTTGACATTGGCCGCGTGCTGATGGGCCCGGAAGGACGTTGCAGCAATCAAATGGATGTTGCCATCGTGATCCTTTGGCACTTTATCCTGAATGCCCGACCAGTTTCGCGCTGGCCTCCAGAGATTGAAGCGACTTACGCCGGTCGTGTGAGGGCCAATCGCTTAGGACTATTGGCCCAAAACGCACCTGTCCGGAACCGCTAAAAGACACCGCTCGACGCACACAGGTCATCCACCGGCGGCTTGCACGGCATGAAACGCTCGCCATGCTTGCGCTCCGACCACCCAACGGTCTTGACCAAGGAAGTGTCCGGCATCTCTTCCGCAATCGCCAGGATCGCAGGGCCGTGCGCGTCGATCCGCTCGGACCGCATGTCGCGCTCCTGCGCCTGCGGCGCCGTTGAGCTGGCCCCATGCCGTAGCCATTTCACTGCCGCCGAGGGTGCCTAAACGAACCGCGCCGCCGCCACTCGGCAGCTCGAACCCGCCTCGATCGCGACGGTCACGCGCTATTTGAGATCAAGGAAAGAGTTTCGTCCTGGAGGCTGGCCTCCTTCAAAAACCTCCATGGTGAGACACTGCGACGGCCTCAGGATAGTCCCGCACCCGAAGCAGTGTGCAATACGCTCTGGGCGCTGCAGCAATCGCGCCAGACAATTGCCGCGCCGCTGGAAAAGACTGTGATAAGAGGGAGTGATGACGGAGAAGGTCAGACGGCAACGACGTGCGCTGAGCATCGGCTGCGCGGCGCACATTGTACAGGATGGCCTCACGGCCACCATTTATGTCCTGCTGCCGGTCCTCGCACAAACCTATGGATTCAGTTACGCGCAGGTCGGCCTGTTCAAGGCGGTCAAGTCCATCGCTCAAGGCTTGCCCGAGATGGCATCCGGCTTCCTGACCGAGCGGATCGGCGAGATACGGGTTCTGCTCTTCGGCCTCCTGCTGAGCGCAATCGGATACGTTGCGTTGTCAATCGCCCCCGGCGCCGGTGCCGTTTTGGCAGCGCTGCTTCTGATCGGGGTCGGGACGGCGTTGCACCATGCGCCATCGTCGTCACTGATCCTGACCACCTATCCTGAGGACCGGCGACGCGGGCCGCTCGGGATCTACAACTCCTCTGGCGATATCGGGAAGCTGCTGTTCTCCGGCGGGTTCAGCCTGACGGTCGGCGTTGGAATGGCGTGGGAGTTGATCAGCTTTTCGTACGGCATCCTTGCCATCTTCGGGGCAGTTTTCATCGCCTTGGCAGCGCGGTCCCTTACGGCGTTTCGGAAATCCCATGCAGCCGCTGCCCATTTGCCGTCAAATGATCTCGGGTGGGGCATCCTGAGCTGGCGATCCTTTAACTCTCTGCTGGCAGTCGTTTTCATCGATACGCTTGTGCAGGCTGGCGTTCTGGTCTTCGCGGCCTTCCTGCTGTTGGAAAAAGGGTTGCCGCTGACCGTTGCAATGGCCGGCACCGTTATGCTGTTGCTGGGTGGAATATTCGGAAAGGCCGGCTGCGGTTATCTTGCTGACCGAATTGGCGTGCGCCCTGCGTTTGTATTCATCCAGATTCTGACAGGGGTCGGGTTGGTTGGGCTGGTGCTGCTGCCAGGTTGGTGGTCCGTGGCGTTGCTTGTGCCATTGGGCGTCGTCGTCCAGGGATCGAGCTCGATCACTTACGGTTTTGCAGCCGATCTGATCCACCCAAAGCGCATGGCACGCGGTTATGCCCTGCTTTATTCCTCGTCGAGTTTCTCCGCGGCGGGGGGGCCGTTGATGGTCGGATACTTCGCAGATGGCGCCAGTATCGACATTGCGTTCTACGTGATGGCGGCGGCAGCGATCGTTGCGGTGCCACCAATCTACATGGTGTCTGCTGAGCGCTCCGGTGCGGCACTGGCATAGGCATTGGACGCGCCTTGGCCAATTCTTCGCCTTTAAGGTTTCAGGTCTGCAGTTTCCACGACTTTCGCCAGCGACAATGGCGACTGTGGCGCACAAACCCGAGTTGTTCGTTGAGTGCTCTATTTCGGCCATCGGCAGACCGCTGGACCGCACAGTCAGACCGTCTCTGTATCGTCACCGCGAACGCGCAAAGATTCGGTGTCGGTGGGTCGACTTGGCGTTCGACCGGTGTGTCCTTCGGAAACGTTTGTCTGGAAACATGTGCTTCTGGCTTCCTGCGCGTCTTCAGGCATACCAATGCGGGGCCGGCTCCGTTCATGCCCCATTTTAATGCGGCTGATACTCTTTTTTCGGCTCCAACCGATCGTCGTTGGAACTGATCCTTTTCGAAGCCGGAGAGGCGATCGGAAAAAGCGATTTAGCCAGTCTGTGCAGACGGTTCACAAGTTCAGGCGCCGTCAATCGCAAGGTGTCTCACACGGACTGCATGCGCGGGTCAGGTGACATCTGTTACTTTCTCGCGCCAGAGTTCATAATAGCATCAGCGTGTGATTTTGACGGAGATCGTACATATGAGCAAAGATACGAAGGATGGTCAGTCGGACGTCAGCCCGGCAAATCCGGAAGAGATCCGGGACGACGCATTGGATCAGGCAGAGGGCGGCTTCGCGCTTTCGAGTATGTTCACAAAGACGGTCAAGGCGCCGACTCGAGATTTCAGTGAATTCAACATCAAGGGGACCGTGAAGATCGACACGCCCGATCCGAACCTGGAAGATGTGAACGCCGAATTCATTCGGAAGCGTCCGGGCCGCAAATCGTTCTGACCGGGCGACACGCCCGGCGCGTTCCGTTTGATCGCGTTCTTTAGAGGTTAGCCACAATGCTGCTTCTGGGCCGGTTATTCCGAGGACGCCAATACCTTAAAGCACGGCGTTCGGCGGTGATCTCACCGCCGATACGGGGGTGGCGCACAACGGTGCCTTTGACAAACCGCGCTCAAAGCCCCGAGGTGGCCGAATGGCCATAATTAAAGTGTCCGCGAGTTCTTCAGATGATCCGACGATAGAAGGCTGGACAATGCATGCAACGCCCGCTTGCTAACGCAACGCCGTTGGACCCTGAAGGCCTCGATTTCCCGGTTGGAATCCGAGATGAGGCCATGCGCATTCTCACTGGATCCGACGGATATACCGCCGCTGCGGCTTTGCTAAAGCAGGCTGTATCCGACTATCCGATCGCTGATTTGGCCAAGGCCGCAATCGCCCTGCGTGCGGCGGCGCCCTCGCATCGTCGCCTATGGGCCTCCACCGACGATCTCGTCTATGCGCAGGTGCCGGACTGGCATTGGAAGATGCTGACAGACCGCGCCCGCACGCGAGCCTATCGCGATGCGATAAGAGCCAGCGTTAAGCCGGGAATGCGCGTGCTTGAAATTGGCGCAGGCACGGGCGTCCTCGCCATGATGGCCGCAGAAGCGGGTGCTGAGCACGTCTGGACGGTCGAAGTGAATCCGCTTCTCGCGGGGATCGCAGAGCAGTGCATCTCCCGGAACGGATACGCGGACCATGTGACGGTGTTGAACATGCACTCGGCCAGTGTTGTCCCGGGGCGCGACATGCCCGGTCAGGCGGATCTTCTGGTTCACGAAATTCTTTGCCGGGCGGCACTCTCCGAGGGCTTAGCCCCGACATTGAGTCATGCGCGGGAGGCACTTCTTGTGCCGCATGCGCCGCTACTGCCCGACTTCATCGGGATCGAGGCTGTCCTGTGCGGTGATCTGATTGCCGGGGACGCGCCATGGTGGAAGGTCGACGAGTTCGACCTTTCGCCGCTGGCACTGCTGGATGCAGCTGCACATCAGGCTCCCGAAGGCTCTGCACACTCTCGCCTGTCCTTGCCTGTCGGTGTCGCCGAGATCGACCTGCGTGGAGAAGACCTAATGACGCCGCGTAGTTTTTCAGGTCCGTTGACTGCCCAGCGCTCAGGCACCGTCGCTGGGGTCGAGCAATGGATGAAGGTCTGTTTTCCCGGTGGTGTGGTCCTGTCGAGCGATGATCGGACATCCAGTTGGGGGACGTGTTATCATCCCTTCGGCACCGTGCGGGACGTCGAGCCGGGAGACAGGGTCGATATAGAGGTGTCGCTGGATATCGATGCGCTCTCGATCGGACTTGCCGATCAGACTGGCGCTCCACCTAGGGCTTAACTCGTGGCGTGTCTCGCGGCAGCACTAATGGGCCATATTGCGTCGGTCTTGTGACCGGCGGCTTCAGGCTCATAGATGGCGGTTCGTCACCAACACTAGGCGGGAAACTTGAATGACCCAAAGCCATTCGGATCTTTCAGAACATTCGCGATCGAAAGCGAAACCACCTTTCGCGGAAGGACGGCCCGGATCTGTACGCAGGAAGACGCGCCGATCAGCGGGTATCGGCGCGTCGTGCGAGGGATCTCTATGTTTCGACAAGAACCCAACCTAGAATTTGATGGTCATACCGATTGATGCATCGTGGCTGCGCACGCTCGGGCCGATGGAGCCGTCATACCGAATGTGTGCCGAAACCGTTTCTGAGAAATCGATCGCGGCGCCAAGACCGATCCCGAGGCGATCGCGGTCGCCTTGTGCGGATGACGTCCGAAACCCGGAATTTACCGCAGATAGTGTCGAGGCCGTGGTCGTGCTTGTGTCTCCGAAGACATGCTCCCACTGCAGGCGTGCGTCCAGACGTGCCGCAATACCGCCGAAGGTCTGCGAGACGCCGACCGCTGCACCGAGCCCGGTGACTACTTGGCTGACTGTGTCCGACTGGACGTCGAGGTTCAGCGCACCGGCACCGGCCTCGGAGAATGCGCCACGGTTTCCGTGGGCAGCTCCGACGGTGGCGAGCGGCCCGATGAGAACGCCTTGCCAATCCGGGGGCGCAACGTCGTAGAAACCCTCGAAACTGGCTGAAACGCTGTGGCCTCCGGCACTTCCATCGGTGACCAATGTGTTGGCGCCGATTGGTACGACCCTGTCATAGTCGAAGTCTTGATAGGCGTAGGCGACCGCACCGGAGACGCTCAGCCGTTCGAGCTCCGCTGCGGCGTGCAGGCCGACGTGATATCCGTCGATATCTGCGGTTGACGCAGCCGAATTCACCGACGTTGAGATGTAGCCAAGCGCCAGCCCCGCCGTGAATGCGATATCCTGTTCGATCCGGCCCTGATGTTCCAGACCGAATGCGAAACCGGTGCGCGTCGCATCCCATCCGGGCGTGCCCGACGATGCCTCGACGTCAGTGTAAGACGCGATCGGGCCGGCCCACGTGGACCAACTGCCGTCCTGCAGCGTCAACGTTTCCAGTCCGCCGTTGTGTCCGGCGCGGTGGCCCCGCGTGCCTTGGCCTCGCCTTTGGCCGTTGTCTGAAGCAAACCGCGCCTCCCGCGCGAGTGGCGTCAGATCCCGACTGTCTGCGATCTTGAGCGCTCCGTGCCGGCGTAGCGTCTCGACAAAGAGGAGCGAGCTGTCCAGGGCCGCCATCGTCGCCGAGGGGTGGATCTCCTTGTACGAGAAATTGCCATCGGTTGCGGGTGTGTAAACCAACTGCACCGAATTGGGGTTGTAGACAGCCTGCAGATCGACGTCGGGAAGGTTGTCGGTGACGTTTGCGAACTGCCCCGTCACCCCGCCGGTAGAGTTGATCACGGTCCACGTCGTCGGATTTGCCGGTACGATTGCGGGATCGACCACTGCGTTGAGGACCGTTCCGCTCGACGAGATGGTCGTCGCGCCGGTGACGGAAAGCAGATCGCTCGTGCCGTCCGGACGCAAGTCCGCCTGCAACGTCGAGCCAGCGTTGAACGCAACGTTGCCCGAGACGCTCATGGTGCCCAGATCGGCTCCGGGTGCCAGGATAGATCCGCTGTTCATCGTCAGACCGCCAAATGTCGCGCTGCCGGTGATGGTGCCGCCGTTGCCGATGAAGCTCGCATTCGTCGCGTTGGAGAATGTCCAGGTGCCGCCGTTGACCTCGAAGGTCTCGAACTGACGGAACTGCTGAGTGTTCGTGCCGGTGTCAATCAGGCTGACATCGAAGGCACCGGCACCCGTCCCGGCGAAACGGAGCGTGTCGGTGCCTGCGTCCGCGAACACGGTCCCGGCGACGTTGAAGCCCGGCTGCAGCTCGAGCTGGTCGGCGAAGTTGCCCGGAGCGAATTGGATTGCGCCGCCGGTGCCACCCGTGACGCTACCTGCAACTGTTATGTTTGCCGGACCGCCAGTGATGTCGATGGCCCGGTCCGTGGCGGTGGTTCCAATGCTCTGGACCGCCCCGCCGGTATCGATCCGGATCGTCGATGGGGTGGCGGAGACCGCATTCACGACAATGCCATCTGTCCCGCTGACCAAGCCGCCGTCAACGGTGATGTTGGCGACACCTGAGGCAGTGCTCGCGCTGATCCCGTGAATTTGTCCTGCTATGCTTCCCGTGGAGACGACCGTGATATCGCCGCTGACGCCCGCGGTCGCGGTGATGCCGCGGTCGGCGCTGATATTGCCGGTCGATGTGATGCTGATGCTGCCGGTATCGTGCCCTGCATTGATCCCGTCAGAGCCCAGCCCGCTGGTCACCGTGATGTTTCCAGTTGAGACGACCGTGGCAGTGCGCGGCACGACTGCTCCGATGAAGTTGTTGACCTGGATTCCGGACGCGAATGCAGCGCCCGTGACCGTGACGTCCCCGTTCGACGTGATCTGGATGTCGCCTGCATTCGTGACGCCGCCGAGGATACCGAAAGCGCTGGTCGGAAAGGCCGGAAAGCCCGGAAACGTCGGCGCATTGACCGCCACGTTTCCGGTCGAGTTGATCGAGACGCTTCCGTTGTTGAAAACCTGCCCGACGATGCCCCTGAAACCCTGGGTGGAAATGTTTCCGGTCGAGCCGATTACGACGGCGCCGTTGCCTGTCACGGTGCCGGAAATACCATTCCCCGTACCGTTGATCGTCAGGTTTCCGGTGGAGTTGATGGTGGCATTTCCGTTGCCGTTCACGAATGCTTCAATCGCGTCCTGACTGCCGCCAGCCGGTACGATGATCTGAGACCCACCGAGTTCCAGATTGACGGTTGCGTCAGCGTTCGTTGCCGAGAAGTTGATCGCATCGACGCCGACGGCAGGCGTGATGTTCTGCGTCAGCCCGTTGAGTGTGAGCGTGTTGATCGTCGGTCCGTCGGCATCGACTCCCGTCGAGACGTTGCCGGTACAGGTCGCCGTCGTTCCCGACACGACGCAGGGTCCGGCAGTCGGCGGCACCACCGTTTGAGCATGGGCCTCGATTGTCGAAAGCTGGACGAGCGTGCCTGTGAGACATGCAATGATCGTGTTCAGCGATACCGATGCTGCCAATTGGCTTGCCCGGCGACGATCTGGTCGCGGGTTCGCCGTGCGCGAAGTTGTCTGGAAAACAGGAGTCAGAATGCCGTTGTCCGGGCTCATAATTGCACCTCTTGAAATCAATTAAAATTTATTATGAAATTTAAATTGGATATGAATTTTTGAGTTTCAAGAGGTGAAATGACACATAACTGCTGAATTGAGACGGGTGCGCACCGGGTGTTTTGGCGGGGAGATCGGACGGTCAAGGGATTAGAACTGTCGATCGGAGCTGGATCCGAGCGAATCAGCAGTGACATGGGGAAAGGACTCCATCTACGCAGTATCGCCTGATCTTCATGGAGTGCACTTCTCGACGCTTGCGCGCCGCAGGTTAGAAACGCCTGTACAATCCGGACGACTGGCTAACGCGCAAACTTGACTGGCTTCGCCGCAAGTGTTGTCCTTCCACGAGTCACATCGGGCGTGCTTCAGCGAACATTCGACGCGAGCCAAGCGCGCTCGGACCGTCGTGACCTGGTGAATACGCGCCACGCAACACGCCATGCCGATCGGGATGATGTTCCGGCCTCTCGGCAAGCCAACCGACCCAAAATATCTAAAACCGCGGCTACCGATCCGGTTTGTGCGCGGTTCGACGAGGAGGGTAAGGAGCCTTGATAAAAACCCGAATGCCATTGCCGCTTGTGTCGACCGGTTTCGTCTCCCGGTCAGAGTGCGAGCGTTGCGCCGTCGGTTCGGCCCTACTCTGGGCTTTCGACAGCACCGCCGCGCAACTGTCTCCGCAAGTGCAAAACAAGAGGTCTCACCATGGCTAGACAACAGTCCTTCGGCGCGATCAGCCCTGACAGCATTGCGGAGCTTGCAGAGGAGCATCCCGAGGTTCCGACCGAATTCAACATCAAGCCGTCGAGTGCGGTCCTGGCACGCGGTGACATGAACATCTTCATGCTGCGAGATGATGTGAAGATCATGCGTGGTCGTCTTCGCGGATTGCGCAATACCGTGGTCGGATCAACGGCCGAACCGGGCCTGCACATCGAAGCGCGGCTGTCCGGAACCAGCAGTTCCAGATCCGTGGAAGGCAAGCCGATCAATCTGGAAATGCTGCCGGGACACGGCCACATCCTCGGACTGCGCGCGCCGGTAAGCTGGCAGGTTCACGTCCCGGCGCAAGAAGCGATGGAGGTCGCTTCCGTTCGCTTCCCGCAGAAGTTCATCGCGAACATTCGCGGCACGACCCCCGGCATCGCCCGACGGATGCAGGAGACGATTGCTGGCGACCAGTTGCACATGGTCGAGTTGAACACCGAGCTTTTGCAGATGACCCGGGAGATCCTCGAGCTCACCGAGCATAGCGGCTTCAACGCGATGCGCATCGAGAGCCTCGCGCTGTCGATGCTGGCTGCGATGTACGAGCTCGTGGACAACAATGCCGGTCCGTTCGAAAGCCCGTCCTCCTCGGTAATGTCGCTTGTCGAGAACCTGATCGAGAGTTCCGCGCCGAGGATCTGGACCATCAAGGCCCTGGGTGACGAGCTTGGATTGAGCATGGCCAAGATCAAGCGCGCGGCGATCGCGGAAGAGGGTATCTCGATTGGAGCATACCTTTCGCAGAAGCGCCTTGAGGCCGCCAGAACCATGCTGGCGAGACCCCTGAGTATTGCCGAGATCGCAGTGGCCACCGGGTATGGAACGACCGAGGCTTTCTCGAAAGCGTTCTTCAACAAGTTCGGTGTTTCCCCGACCGGCTATCGCGAGGAGCTGCGCCAGACTGACAGCGCTTTGATCTGATCGGACATGCCCCGGTTCTTTTTCACGCGCCTGCACCGGCGTTATCCATGACCGTATCGGTCAGGAATTCGGGGTCGGGGGATCATGAAACAGAACACCTTCATCGCGGTAGGGGTAGCGTCGGCCGTCATTGGGCTCGTTGATGCCTCGGACGCCCTTGCGCAGCAGGCTGAATTTCAGGTGCCCGAGATCATCGTGACCGGCGACAGGACCGATCGTTCGCTCCTCAACACGACAACGGCCGTGAGCGTGATTGACGGTGACGATGCGACCCGAAATGGCGGTGACGAGACGATCAGTGAGGTCGTCACATCCACGCCTAACATCTTCATCGAAGGGCCGAGCGAGCTTCCGACGATCCGCGGCGTTCAGGGCGGCGGCGCCGGTGGTTTGCCATCGGCGCTGAGCACGGGCGCGCTGCCGAGGACGGCGATCATCCGCGACGGCATCGCCCGTCCGGCATCGATTGCAAACTCGAGCTTCGTATCGTTGTTCGATGTCGAGCAGGTGGAGATTCTGCGCGGCCCGCAGACTCTTTTGCGCGGGCGAACCGGGTTCGCCGGTGCCGTGATCGTCGACACCAAGGATCCGACCTTCGAAATCGAAGGTGCCTTGCAGGGCGGCCTGCGCTTCGACGAATTCAACGGCATGGAGTTCATGGCGAACAGCATGTTGTCGGGTCCGCTGACCGAAAACATCGCCGGGCGAATTGTGCTCGAGTTCGCTGATGGTGACGATCCGCGCCAGGTCATCGGAGGTCCGGCAGATTTCATCACCGAGTACGATCGCCTTTCGGTCCGCGGCAAGCTTCTGGGCGAGTTCGATACCGGGCTGGGAGAGGTCGAGGCAAATCTGCTGATTGAGCACCAGACCGGGCAGACGCCGCAGACCAGAAACACCGTCCTTGGCCCGGCGTCCGGCGCCGATCCTGCGGATCGGTTGTTCCCGGCCAACGGGCCCGCGCGCACATTCGACACCAATGCCACGACGGCGGCGCTTTCCCTCGTCCTAGGCGGCGACAATTGGGATCTTGAGTCGATCACCGGGTTCACCACGGATTCGTTTATCAGCGTGCCGGAACAGGTCGAGCCGACGCGCTTTGACTTCGACGAGCAGATCTACACGCAGGAGTTTCTGCTCACCTTCGGTCCGCAGGACGACCTGAGCGCGGGGGAACTGGGCGGTCTCGCGGGTCTCGCATTCGAGGAACGCCGTTCCTTCATCACCGGCTCCGGGCTGCTCAACACCGATCTCGAAGTCGCCAGTTCCTCGCAGTCGGTCTTCGGCGACTTCCGGTACGGGATCACGGATGCTCTGACCCTTCAGGCAGGTGCGCGCCTTCTGCGATTCAAGGACGATCGCGTGCAAGGCACGAGCGCGACGGTGCCGACGCCGTTCGGTCCGTTCACGATTGCCGGGCAACAGGACTTCTCCGAGGTCGATGTCGAGTTCCTTCCAAGCCTCGGGCTCGCCTACCAGATCACCGACAATCATGTCGTCTCGGTGAGCGGCCGCCGGGGGTACAATCCGGGCGGAGCCTCGGTAAACTTCTTCACGGGCCTCCCCTACGAATACGATGCCGAAAGGGTCTGGACGGGCGAACTGACCTATCGCGCCGAATTGCCGGAGCAGAACCTTACGTTCGGCGCCACGGCATTCTACAACTGGTTCGAGGATCCGCAGTTCTTCGCCGAGCTCGTGCCCGGTAACCGGGCGACGCTGCAAATTGTGAACCAGGAGAGAGGGCGTTCCTTCGGAGCGGAATTTGAAGCCTCGTGGAGCCCGGTGGACGAGCTGGAGCTCCACGCCAGCCTCGGTCTCCTTCAGACCGAAATCACCGAGACGGCTTCGACCAACCCGCAACTGCTCGGCAACTCCTTCGGGCAGGATCCGGCGATCACCGCATCTCTGGGCGCCGAGTATCAGGCGACCGACTGGTTGAGCGTCGATGGTCGCGTGACCTATCGCGGCGAGTCCGAGAATGACTTCAACAACATATCCGGACAGGAGGTCGGCGATTACGTGATTGCAGATTTCGGTGCGACGGCGGTCTGGGGCTCTGCGACCGTGCGCGCATTCGTGAAGAACGCGACCGACTCGGCGGGCGTGACCCGTCGCATCGGCGGTGACACGTTTGTCGATGTGACAGAACCCCTTCTGTTCGGCATCACGGCAACCTTCGAACTGGATTGATGAGCCGGTCGAGCCTGCTCTGGACGATCTTTATCCTGACGGCGTCTCAGGGGTTGATCGGGCAGTTCACGGTTCATGGCGTGCCGCTTTTTCTAAGGGCCGAGGGACATGCCGCCAGCGTGATCAGTCTCGTGTTCATCGCGGGCATTCCGTACACGCTGCGCTTTCTCTGGGCACCGCTGATCGACCGTTACGGCGGGGGGTCACGAGGCCCATACGGCACCTGGATCGTCGCAGGTCAGGGCGTTGCATTCGTCGCTCTGCTCGGTCTGGTGTTCGCCGATCCGGCTGGGTCGGTCGCGCTGATCGTCGCCGCTCTTTTTGTCGGAATGATCGCCGTCGGAACCCAGCAGGCCGCAACTTCTGCGATGATGATCCGTCATCTGGCGGGGCCGTATCACGCGCGCGGGGCCTCCATGCAGGCCGCTGGATCGACCTCTGCCGGACTGATCCTGGGTCTGCTGGTCCTCTATCTGCTGGCCGATCTGGGGTGGCAGACGGTGACGCTGTCGATCGCTGCGCTGGCGGCGGGTCTGCTGGCCTTCGTTCTTCTGGCGGTTCCCCTGGATCGCGGCCACCGGACCGAACCAGCCAGGATCAGTGTTCGCGACTATATCGCGATCTTCAAGGTTGCGGAGGCGCGGAAGCTCTTCATTCTCACGCTGATCACGTCTGTGGGCATGGTGATCCCGTACAGCCTGAAGTCCATCCTGCTCATCGATGCCGGATTTTCGATCAGTCAAGGCGGGTTGATCGGCATCGTGCTCGGTAATCTCGTGGGCCTGATCGCTGCGCTTGCCGTCCGTCCGCTTGTCGATCGTTTTGGCGGATGGCGGATCCTGATCGCAATCGGCTTGGTCGCCGGTGCGACCGCTTTGGCCGCTGCATTCCTGTATTGGCGTGGAGAGCACATCGACCGTGTGGCGATCGCGCTGGTTCTGATCACCAACGGATTGGTCTTCGCGAGTTACACAGCCAATCGGGCGATCCTGATGCCGCTCTGCGACCAAGGCCGGTTGGCGACGGACTTCACGTCATTCGCGAGCTTCGAGGCCTTTGCGATCCTCGTGGTCGCAGCGCTTGGGTCGGTGGCGCTGGACAATATCGGGATCGTGCCGCTGCTGGTCGCCGGCGCAGGTCTTTCCGCAGCCGGAGCTGCCTTGATCGCCGCGTCTCTCGCGAGAAGGCCGCGAGAACTGCAGACCTCATAATCGCTTCGATCGCTGCGCTCCTGCGCGGCAACCAAAATAGCAAGTCTGGAGGACGGGTACATGTCAGGCACGATCACCGACACCATCGTTCCAATCGCCGATCCGTCCTCGTTGCTGCAGATGTTTGTGAGCCACATCAAGGAGGACCACGGCATCGACATCGATCAGGCTGAAGATGGTTCGAGATTCATCGCCATGGACGGCTTCCGGGTCGACTTCCAGGCTCGGCCTCAGGGACTGTATGTTCGGCTACAGGCTGCACATGAAACCATGCTGATCTTCTTCAAGGAGGAGATCGCCAGTCATGTCCGGGAGATCGACGCCGCGGCTGCAGAGAATATCCGCTGGTCTGGCGAAGTCACCGAGGCCGGAGAGCTTCCGCCGAACTTCAGGGTCCTGAGGGTCATTGCATCGACCGAGATCTTCGAGGGCATGCAGAGGGTCACGCTGTCCCACGAAGATACTGCGTCGATGGCGGCAAACGGCATCCATTTGCGCCTCATGATGCCGCTTGATCCCTCTCGAACGCCTGTCTGGCCCCGAATGGCCGCGAATGGCGCTCCCGTCTGGCCGGATGGATACGACCTGTTGCACGCCCGCTTCATAACCCTGCGCCATGTGCGACCGGATACGGGCGAGGTAGACATCGACATCGTTCGACATGACGGGGGGCTGATCTCTGACTGGGCGCGTCAGGCCGCGGCTGGGCAGACGGTGGGTGTCATGGGACCGGCGGGTCCGATGCGGCTGCCTTCGACCGAAAACCTCTTTCTTGCGGGTGACGGGACCGCGCTGCCCGCGATAGCCCGCCATCTGGAAATGGCTGGATCAGGCGCCAGTGGTGATGTGGTTGTCGCGCTCCCCGAAGGATACGCACCCGACGACTATCTTGCGGCTACGCCGTTGAAGGTCCACGTCCTGCCGCGCGAGCGGTTCGAAGACGAGATCGTCGCCGTCGCAGAGAAACTGACCGAGCCCGGCGTGACCTCGTTCGCGTTCTTTGCCGGGGAGTTCGAGAATGCTCAGGCTCTACGCGCGCACTTCAAGGGCAGGCTCGGTCTCGACAAGAACACACAGCTCAGCACTGCTTACTGGCGTCGAGGTATGCCGGGATTTGGGAGCTGAGCCCCAGTCCCTATCGACGCCGATTTGCATTCTCTGGCAAGAGTGTTCCGCTGACGGATCGATCTTTCATCACGCGATCTAACCGCTCTCTCCGTTGCCTCCTTCGACCCGTGTCGGGCTTTGCCGAGCGGCCGTGGCGAGTGAACAGAGCAGACTTGTTGGGCGCTTTGAGTGCGAGGCGTTGGTGGACGGACGCACAACGAAACATTCAATAGGGAGAATTGCTCTCTCGGAAACGCTCAATCAGCGAAGTCGAGTATCCATTCGCGAAAGGCGGCAATCTTCGGCGCAGTAACCTCTGTCGCGGGCGTCAGGAGGTGATAGGCGAAGTTCAGCGGCTTCCTCAGATCGGAGCTGAATGGGCAAATCAGATCGCCGGATGCCAGATGGTGAGCCACGAGCTTGTCTCCAATCAACGCGACGCCCTGACCATCTAGTGCCGCTTGAACAGCCATGCCTTCCTGCGTGAACTGCGGTCCCTTGGTGTCATCGACGCGCGTGACGCCGGCCGCGAGAAGCCACATCCGCCAACTGGCATCGGCGTCTTTCCACTGCACATGCAGCAAGGTGTGATGACGTAAGTCCTCCGGTGTGCGCAAAGGTGCCTTCCCACTGATCAGCGACGGGCTGCAAACTGGCGTGTTCAACTGACTGAACAGGGTGTCAACGCCGACCCCCGAATAGCCGCCCGGCCCGTAGCGGATCGCGACATCCGCACCGCCACGCCCAACGTTCACCTTGCGATCGGTACCGTCGATCCGGATCTCGATGTCAGGGTGTCTTGCACGAAATTGATCGAGCTTCGGCACGAGCCACATCGCTCCGAACGACGGGCTCACGCTGATTGTCAGGACATCCGTTCCATCGTAACGCTTCATTTGCTCCGTCGCCTGCCCCAATTTTTCGAAGCCCTCCGACAGAATCGGGAGTCCGGCCTTGCCGGCTTCGGTCAATTCCAGGGCGCGGGTCAGGCGGACGAACAATGGAGTCCCAAGCCAGCTTTCCAGTGTCTTGATCTGATGACTGACGGCAGCGGGCGTCACGTTCAATTCCCTCGCCGCGCCCTTGAAGCTCAGATGCCGGGCGGCGGCTTCGAAAGCTCGGAGGGCGTTGAGTGGTGGCGATGTCATCGGGATAATATGAAATATAATTTCTAATCTGTCTCCTCAAGACTCCTCGTTTGTCGGGGCAATAATAAAGATCTTATATGTGTCTGAAGCCCGCACCGAACAGAACGGCGGAATCTGAAAGCAGTAAAATTAATCTATCTGAAAGGGTGAGCCGTGTCTCAACTTCGGTCCGAGTACGCGATCGGCGTGATGCTTCTGATCGCGGCAGCGTTGACCTACAGCACGGCCGGGATCTTTACCAAGGGCGTCGTGGCGAGTGCCTGGGCGGTGATCTTCTGGCGCGGACTGTTCGCAACACTCTATACGACCGGATGGACAATCCAGCAGCGCACCTTCCGCGAGAATTTCGTCCGCATGGGGCGCTCGGGATGGGCCGTGGGAGCTATCGGCGCGATTGGAACAGCCGCGTTCATTCCCGCCTTCAAACTCACGTCGATCGCAAACGTCGCGCTGATCTATGCTGTCGCGCCGCTGATCGCGGCCGTGTTCGCGTGGATGGCCATCGGAGAACGGATCACCGCCCGCGCCCTCACCGGCTCACTCTGCGCGTTGGCCGGGGTCGCCGTCATCGTGTCTGGCTCCGTTGGGGAGGTAAATCTCATTGGCGACGGTCTTGCGCTCGTGATGACGATGGTCATGGCAACGATCATGGTCATCTATCGGAGATATCCCGAAACGCCGAGCGCCGGACCGTCCGTGCTGCAGTCGCTATTCCTGCTGCCTCCTTCTTTCGTCCTTGGAGCACCACTGGAAACCGAAACGGTCGAAATCGCTATCCTTGCGGTATTCGGTCTGCTTTTCGCGATCGCATCCGTGACGCTCGCCGAAGGTGCGAAGCGCGTCCCGTCGGGACAGACCGCTCTGCTCAGCGCGCTCGAGACTCCGCTCGCTCCACTGCTCGCCTTCTTCATTTTCATGGAAGTGCCCAGCCGTGAAACGTTTTTGGGCGGAGCGATGGTGATGTTCGCAGTTTTGTTTTCGATCAGGAATGACGATGCATCGGAGACTGCGAAGGCTCGCAAAAAAAAAGAGAGTGTTGAAGTGTGCCTGGCTTCGAGGGTCCCAAGGAAGAATTGAGATCCGACAAAGCGTAGAAATTCGAGCCAACTGCGCGCAACCGCTCATGAATCCTGCGATCCGGCCCGGATGGTCTGATGAACGAACGCACTGCTCCACACGAGCGGCCATTTCGATCTTTTAAGTCCGTCTGGAATGATTGACGTAACTCAAACGTGCGGATAGGTGTCCAAGTCTCTGGAGTAGGACCATGGGCAAACCCACCGTTCACGATATCGCCCAGGAGGCCGGCGTTAGCCTGGCGACGGTCGACCGCGTCCTGAATGCGCGCCCGGGAGTCCGGCCCGCGACGATCGAGAAGGTTCGCGAGGCCGTGACACGCCTCGGCTACGTTCGCGACACCTCCGCAGCGAACCTGTCCCGGCGGCGTGCCTATCGGTTCGTGTTCGTCCTCCCGGAAGGCTCGGGCCAGTTCGCGACATCGCTCAAGACGGCGGTGCGCGATGTTTCGCGGTCGCAGATCGCTGACCGTGTTGCAGTGAAAGTTCATGAGGTCCCGACACATGATCCGCATGCGATCGTGCGGGCGCTGAAGCGGTTGAGTTCGGATGCGCTGGACGGCGTTGCCATCATGGCACCCGAGACGCCGCAGGTGCGCGATGCGATCGTGCGCCTGAAGGAAGCCGGAACAGCCGTGGTGGCGCTGGTTTCGGACCTTCCCAACGCGCCGCGCGACAACTTTATTGGTATCGATAATATCGCGGCCGGGCGCACTGCGGCGTTGATAATGGGACGTTTTCTGGCGAAGAGCGGTGAAATCCTGGTCCTGACCAATTCGATGCGGTCACGTGACAGTCTCGAGCGCAGGCTTGGTTTCGACACCGTGATTGCTTCGGATTTTCCAACACAGAGCGTTCTTCCTTCGATCGAGGGCTTCGAGGACCCGGAACGGATCAGACAGATCGTTGGAGATGTTGCCGCCAGCCGCCCGGATCTCGTCGGCGTCTATTCCACGGGCTTCGGCACTACGCCGCTGCTCGAAGCCTTGCGAGGCTCAGGGCGCCTCAAAGACCTCGTCGTTCTTGCCCACGAACTTACACCGACGACACGTAGGGCGTTGATGCAGAACGAGATCGCGGCAGTGATCATGCAGGACGTCGGACATCTCGTGCGCAGCGCCATGAGGATCTTGCGGGCCGTTTGCGACGATATTCCGATCTTCGATGCGCAGGAACGCATCCGGATCGAGGTCATCATGCGCGAGAACCTGCCCGCCACTTGAGAGCGTAGGAGATCGATTCGGCGAGTTCATCACCGGAATAGCACTGCGCGACACCTTCCGGCCGCGTCGGTCCCAGAACGATTTCAGGGAGAGCTCGAATTCTCTCATAATCTCAAACTGATAGGTTTTGCGATCAGCGATGATGTACGTGCCTCAGAATTTGCTGGACTGAGGTACGCTCCTCATTTACCAGTGAAACGCATCCGTGGACGCAACACGGAGCGCAGAACACAACATTCGTCCGACGCGACGGGAGGAGACAACCGATGAGGATGACCCGACTGGCGGCCGCGGGGCTGCTTGCTGTTTCCGGTGGCATGGCCGCCACCCAGGCTTCTGCTGATGACCTGACGCTGTGCTGGGCGGCCTGGGACCCGGCCAACGCTCTGATCGAACTGTCGAAGGATTTCGAGGCCAAGTCGGGCCACAACATGAGCTTCGAGTTCGTGCCCTGGCCCAATTTCGCCGACCGGATGCTGAACGAGCTGAACTCGGGCGGGCAGCTGTGTGATCTGATGATCGGCGACAGCCAGTGGATCGGGCTGGGCGCCGAGGCAGGTCACTACATCAAGCTGAACGATTTCTTCGAAGCCAACAACATCACGATGGACGATTTTATCCCGGCGACGGTGACCGGATATTCGGAATGGCCGAAGGGTACGCCGAATTACTGGGCGCTGCCGGCATTCGGCGACGTGGTCGGATGGACCTACCGCAAGGACTGGTTCGAACGTCCCGAGCTTCAGGCTGAATTCAAGGGGAAGTACGGCCGCGATCTTGGCGTGCCGAATTCGCTGGGCGAGTTGAAAGACATTGCCGAGTTCTTCCAGGGCCGCGAGATCGACGGCACGACGGTCTACGGTGCTGCGATCTACACCGAGCGTGGCTCGGAAGGCATCACGATGGGCGTGACCAACGCGCTCTACAACTACGGCTTCACCTACGGAACGCCGGATGAACCCTACAAGCTGGAAGGCGTTGTGAACTCGGCCGAAGCCGTTGCCGGGCTTGAGTTCTACAAGGAGCTCTACGATTGCTGCGTGCCTCCCGGATCGTCTGATTGGTACATGTCCGAGAACATCGACGCCTACAAATCCGGCCAGGTCGCGCTGCAGATGAACTTCGCCTTCATCTGGCCGGGCGTGCACGCCGATCCCAACGTTGGCGGTGACAAGTCCGGATACTTCCCGAACCCGGCTGGCCCCGGCGGACACTTCGCGCAGCTTGGCGGACAGGGCATCTCGGTCGTGTCGTACTCCGACAGCCAGCAGGCAGCGCTCGAGTACATCCAGTGGTTCGCGCAGCCGGAGATCCAGGCAAAGTGGTGGGAACTCGGCGGATACTCGGCGCTGAAGGCCGTGGTCGAAGATCCGGGCTTCGCGTCGAGCCAGCCCTATGCGCAGACCTTCCTCGACTCCATGGCGATCGTGAAGGACTTCTGGGCTGAGCCTGCCTATGCGTCGCTGCTGCTGTCCATGCAGGATCGCGTCCACAAGTTCGTCGTCGCCGGCGAAGGCACCGCGCAGGAAGCGCTCGACGGTCTCGTCAAGGACTGGACCGAAGTCTTCGAGGACGAAGGCAAGCTCTGAACCCGAAAAGCGACGGGTGGGGCCATCCCCACCCTACGCACCACGCGCCGGATGGGTGTAGGCTCATCCCTCTCTCTCCGTTCGCCCGGGATTGCCGATGCCCACACCCATCGAACATGCAGCGCAGGCAACCCCTCTCGGGATGGCCCGCCGCATCCGGGGCCTGAGCGACCGGGCCATCGCCTGGATCTTCGTCGCGCCGACCATCTTCCTGCTGCTGGCGGTGAACATCTTCCCGCTGATCTGGACGATCCAGCTGAGTTTCACGAACTTCCGGGCGAACCGCCCCAATGCCGATGTGAAGTGGATCGGCACGCGGAACTATGAGCGGATCCTGACGGACAGCGACATCTGGCTGACCATGCAGGCGACGGCGCACTTCCTGATCTGGACCATCGTTCTTCAAGTCCTGATCGGCTTTGCGCTGGCGTGGCTGATCAATCGCAAGTTCAAGGGCAATGATCTCTGGACCACGATTATCGTGCTGCCGATGATGTTGTCGCCTGCGGTCGTCGGAAACTTCTGGACGTTTCTCTATCAACCGCAGATCGGCCTCTTCAATTACGTGGTGGCGTTCATCGGTGGCGGCGATCCGACGAGTTTCTCAATGATCGGGGACAAGGCGCTGGCGCCCTGGTCCATCGTGATCGTCGATACCTGGATGTGGACGCCGTTCGTGATGCTGATCTGTCTCGCCGGGCTTCGGTCGATACCGGATTCGATCTATGAGGCTGCGGAGTGCGACCGGGCCTCGAAGTGGCGGCAGTTCTGGACGATCACGGTGCCGATGGTGCTGCCCTTCCTGATGCTGGCCGTTCTGTTCCGCGGGATCGAGAACTTCAAGATGTTCGATCTCGTGGTGCAGTTGACCGGCGGCGGCCCAGGCAACACCACCACGCTGACCTCGGTCGATCTGAAACGCGAAGCCTTCGAGAAATGGCGCACGGGCTATTCCAGCGCCTACGCCATCATCCTGTTCGTCACGGTCTTCGGTCTCGCCTCGATCTACGTCAAGGCGCTGAACAAGGTGAAGGAGCGATGAGCGCTTATTCCGTCACTGAACCGTCGCACCGGCAGAAGTGGATCGCGGCGGTGCTCGTCATCACCTATGCGGTGATCACGATGCTGCCGCTGATCTGGATCATTTCGACAGGCTTCAAGACGTCCGAGGATTCCATCGCCTATCCGCCCAAGGTGACATTCGAACCATCGCTTGAGGGCTACGTGAATCTCTTCACGACCCAGACTCTGCAAAGTGGCGAAGTCGATCCGCCGGAAACTTGGTACGAGGAGATTGTCCACGACAAGGGCATGCAGATCGTTGGCCCATCGCGGTTCGGCGAACGCTTCCTGAACTCGGTCATCATCGGCTTCGGATCGACCTTCCTGTCGGTGTTCCTCGGCACGCTGGCAGCCTACGCATTCTCGCGCTACCGCATTCCGTTCAAGGACGATCTGCTGTTCTTCATCCTCTCGACACGGATGATGCCGCCGATCGCGGTCGCGATCCCGATTTTCCTGATGTTCCGCACGCTTGGTCTCTCGGACACGCATCTCGGCATGATCCTGCTCTACACGGCAGTGAATCTGTCGCTGTCCGTGTGGTTGCTGAAAGGTTTCATGGACGAGATCCCGCGCGAGTACGAGGAAGCCGCGCTCATCGATGGCTACACCCGGTTCCAGGCTTTCTACAAGGTCGTGCTGCCGCAGGCGGCGACCGGCATCGCCGCAACGGCCATTTTCTGCCTGATCTTCGCCTGGAACGAATACGCCTTTGCGGTCCTGCTGACCTCGGGCACCGCGCAGACGGCCCCGCCCTTCATCCCGACCATCATCGGCGTCGCCGGACAGGACTGGCCCGCCGTTGCAGCCGGTGCCACGCTGTTCCTGCTGCCCGTCATGGTCTTCACGATCCTGCTGCGCAAGCACCTGCTGCGCGGGATCACCTTCGGCGCGGTACGCAAATGAGTTTCCTGTCCGGTCTCGCCCGGTTTCGCCGCGGCCCTTGGGAGATGCTCGCGTCGATCCTCATCGCGGTGGGCGTCGTGATGCTGATGCAGCCGTTCCTGCTCATCGCCTACACGTACTCGTTTGCCGTCACGCTCGTGGGCACGGTGATGTTCATCATCGTCAGTCACTTTCCGGAGGACGGCTGATGCTGGAACAGATCTGCCCGATCCTGCCCTCGCGCGACTTCGACGCCTGCGAGGCATTCTATCACGCGCTCGGTTTTCAGACCTGGTATCGCGATGATGGCTATCTGCTGATGAACCGCGACCGGGTCGAAGTACACTTCTTCCTCAACCGCAAGCACCGTCCCGAAGCCTGCGATCACGGGGCTTACATCCGTCCAGCCGATGTGGACGCGTTCACGGTCGAGACCGCAAAGCTCGGCCTGTCCGCCGAACCTGGCTTCCCGCGCTTCCTGCCGGCCGAAGACAAGCCCTGGGGTATGCGCGAAGCGACGCTGTGGGACCCGGACGGGAACCTGTTGCGCATTGGGCAGGAGATCAGGCCTGATGGCTGAGATCCGCATCCAGAACCTGCGCAAGGAGTTTGGCGATTTCACCGCCGTGCAGTCCTCGTCCTTCAAGATCGAGGATGGCGAGTTCTTCATGCTGCTCGGCCCTTCGGGTTGCGGAAAGACCACGACCCTGCGGATGATCGCAGGGCTGGAACTGCCGACCTCGGGCGAGATCTACATCGATGGCGAAGAGGTCGGCCAGAAGCCCGCACGCGAACGCGACATCGCCTTTGTCTTCCAGATGTTTGCACTCTACCCGCACATGAACGTGCGCCGGAACATCAGCTATCCGCTGGTCAGTCAGGGAATGCCGAGGGCGCAGGTCCGCGAAAAGGTGGCCGAGGTCGCGCGCATTCTCGGGATCGAGGAAATCCTCGACCGCCCGGTCAGCGGTCTTTCCGGCGGGGACCGCCAGCGCGTGGCGCTCGGCCGGGCGATCGTCCGCGAGCCAAAGTGCTTCCTCATGGATGAACCGCTCGGGGCGCTCGATGCGGAGTTCCGCGAGCACATGTCCGAGGAACTGCGCAAGCTCCACGACCGCATGGGCGCGACGACGGTCTATGTCACGCATGACCAGCTCGAGGCCATGCAGATGGGCGACAAGATCGTCGTGATGAACCACGGCGTGATCGAACAGTTCGGCACGCCGCTGGATATCTACGATAAACCGGCGACCATGTTCGTGGCGGACTTCATCGGATCTCCGTCGATGAACTTTCTGAAGTTTCACGGTTCGGTTGACCAGGGATCGACCAGTGTCGAGCTGCATCATCAGGAACTAGCCCTGCCCAGACAGCATGAAGCCTTCGAGGGAGATCTGGTTTACGGGGTGCGCCCTGAGCATATCAGATTGGCCGACGCAGCATCATATCGCGCCGAGATCCTCGCCACCGAATACCTCGGAACCACGCAGATCGTGACGCTCGACACCCGGAACGGGCCGGTGAAAGCGCGTGTCCCGTCCGACCAGCCCGCGCGGGCGGGCGAAACCGTGGGTCTCGAATTCGACGGCGCAACGGTCACTCTGTTCGACAACCAGTCCGGCCGCGCGCTGAAATCGGACCTGAACGCTGGGGTGCTGCATGGCTGAGGTCACCCTGCGCAATGTCTCGAAGTCGTTCGGTGCAACAAAGGCGATCGACGACGTCAGCATGGACATTCCGGATGGCTCTTTCACCGTCCTGCTCGGTCCGACGGGTGTCGGCAAAACGACCACGCTGCGTCTAATCTCGGGTCTCGAGCGCCCCGATACGGGTGACATCCAGATCAGCGGGCGGTCGGTGATCGGAGAAACGCCGGCCCAGCGCAATGTCGCGATGGTGTTCCAGCAATACTCGCTCTACCCCCACATGACTGTGCGCGAAAACCTCGCCTTCCCACTGCGCTCGCCAATCCTGAAGACGCCCGAGGGCGAGATCGCCCGCAAGGTCGCGGAAGTCGCCGAGGTCCTGCGCATCCCCCACAAGCTCGACAATAAGGCGACGGCATTGTCCGGCGGGGAGATGCAGCGGGTCTCGATCGGACGCGCCCTTGTGCGGAACCCCGAGATCTTCCTGATGGACGAGCCGCTCAGCTCGCTCGATGCGAAGCTGCGCGCCGAGCTTCGGGTCGAACTTAAACGCATTCAGGAAAGCCTCGGCGCGACCCTGCTCTACGTCACGCACGACCAGATCGAAGCGATGACCATGGCGACAAGCATCGGCGTCCTTGATGCCGGGCGGCTGGTGCAGATAGGCACACCGCGTGAGATCTACGAGAACCCGGTCAGCCTCTATGTCGCAAGCAGGCTCGGCCTGCCCCGGATCAACGCCTTGCCCGCGGATGTCTTTCCAGGTGCGCCCGGCGGGGCGAGAACCATCGGTCTGCGCCCTGAGCACATCAGCCAGGGCGACGGCCAAGCAGCCCGGGTCGACCGGATCGAACACCTCGGCGACCAGACCCGCCTGCACCTTGTCCTGGATGGCCACGAGATCGTCAGCCTGGCCGATGTCCACACCAAACTCCAACCCGGCGACGCGATATCCATCCAACCGCAGAACGCGCTCTACTTCGACGCCGCTGGCGCGCGGATCACTTGAGGAGGAGACCCATGAAGCAGTTCATGAACACCAAGGAAACGCTGGTCACGGAAGCCATCGACGGTACCTTGCGGACTGCCGGCGGGCGCATGGGCCGACTGGACGGCTATCCTCACATCAAGGTCGTGGTCCGGACGGACTGGGACAAATCCAAGGTCGCGCTGATCTCGGGCGGCGGGTCGGGGCATGAGCCCTCCCACGCCGGGTTCGTCGGACAGGGCATGTTGACGGCGGCGGTTTGCGGCGAGGTCTTCGCCTCTCCCTCGGTCGACGCAGTTCTCGCGGGCATTCTGGCGGTGACCGGCAAGACGGGCTGCCTGCTGATCGTCAAGAATTACACCGGCGACCGCCTGAATTTCGGTCTCGCGGCGGAGCGCGCCAGAGCCCAGGGTCTCAAGGTTAGCATGGTGATCGTCGATGACGATATCGCGCTACCCGATCTGCCACAGCCGCGCGGCGTTGCGGGAACGCTCTTCGTGCACAAGATAGCCGGTGCGCTGGCCGAGCAGAACGCCGATCTTGAAACCGTGACGCAGGCGGCCCAGCGCGTGATCGACGGTGTCGTATCGATCGGAATGTCGCTGGACACCTGCACGATCCCCGGCTCGCCCAAGGAGAATCGCATCGGGGCCGACAAGGCCGAGCTCGGTCTCGGCATTCATGGCGAAGCTGGAATTGAGCAGGTCGACTACACGACGGCCAAGGCCGCCATGGGCATGGTCGTCGACAAGCTGGAAGCTAAGATCACTCCGGGGCCGCACGTCGCGCTGCTGAACAATCTTGGCGGGGCGACGCCGCTTGAAATGGCCGTGCTGGCAGACGAATTGGCGCATTCCCGGATCGCCGAGCAGGTACGTTGGCTCGTTGGCCCCGCGCCCATGATGACGTCGCTGGACATGCAGGGCTTCTCGGTCTCGCTCCTGCCCTTCACAAAGGCTGACGAGGCCGCCTTGCTTGCGCCGGTTGCACCCTGGGCCTGGCCCGGATGTCTCGCTGTTGGCGATGTCGAGGTGCTGCCATTGCCCGACGGCCTGGCGCCGATACAGCCCATGGCGTCCGAGAACCCCGAGACGCGGGCGCTGATCGAGCGCTGCTGCACGATCATGATCGAGGCCGAAGCGGATCTGAACGCGCTCGACGCGAAGTCGGGCGATGGAGATACGGGAAGCACGTTGGCCACAGCAGCGCGCGCGTTGATGGACGCTCTCGACCGCTTTCCACTTGCCGACCACACCCAGCTCTACCGGGCAATCGGTTTGGAGTTGAGTCAGACAATGGGCGGCTCATCGGGCGTTTTGCTCGCGATCTTCTTTGCGGCGGCGGGCGACGCGTCCGCAAGCGGCAGCGACCTTGTTGGCGCGTTGCGAGCCGGTCTGGACAGAATTCAGCAGGTGGGTGGTGCCGCACCCGGAGACCGGACGATGATCGACGCGATGCAGCCTGCCCTCGATGCAATGCCGCAGGGACTTGCGGCGGCGGCGACGGCGGCAAGGGCGGGCGCGGATGCCACGGCCGACATCACCAAGGCACGCGCGGGCCGCGCGAGCTATCTTTCGGCGGAAAGCCTGGCTGGCCACAACGATCCGGGCGCTGAAGCCGTCGCCCGGCTGTTCGAACATCTGAGTGTGTAAGCCGGTTGATCCTGAGCCAACGTAAGACCGCCGATCGGCGGCGAAATTGAGATTGAGATAGTGCCGTCGCGACATCCGCGTCGTTTTGCTAGTCGCTGCCGTCGTAGTAATTCACGCGCCGTCTATTGATCCCGAATGTCCGGCCGGTTGGTCCGTCATCGCAATCCTATTGAGCCGCCCGGAAACCCGCGGCCTGTTCACTGGGGTGTTCCTGGGGTACCCCAGAGCGAACAGGAGCAGGTGATGTCCGACACCGGTTTTGAACCAGATGCAAAAGGTCCGCTGGACGGCGTCCGTGTCGTCGACCTCACCCGGCTTGCGGCCGGAAACATGCTCAGTCACATGCTGGCCGACTTCGGCGCCGAGGTGATCAAGATCGAGCGGCCGGGGATCGGCGACGACCTGCGCCGTTTCGGCGCCGGTGGTGTCTGGTGGAAAGTCTACGCGCGCTCGAAGAAAAGCATGACGCTCAATCTGAAGGATGATGCCGGAAAGGACCTGCTGAAGCGCCTCGTCGGAAAATCCGACGTCCTGATCGAAAACTTCGTTCCGGGAACGCTCGAGGAGTGGGGTCTGGGGCCCGAGGTTCTTTGGCAACATCAGCCAGGACTGATCGTCGTTCGTGTCTCTGGCTGGGGGCAGACCGGTCCCTTCGCCCGTCGCCCCGGGTTCGGAACCTTGATCGAAGCACTGTCCGGTTTTGCGGACATGACAGGCTTCCCCGACAAGCCACCGCTCCTGCCGCCGCTGGCGCTGGCCGACATGGTCGCGGGCGTGACCGGTTTCGGTGCCGTGTCGACGGCATTGCTTGCACGCGAGAAGGGCCGGGCTTCCGGGCAGATCATAGACCTGTCGCTCTTCGAACCGCTGCACGGGATCCTGGGGCCGTGGTCGGCGCATTACGTCGCGACCGGCACGACACCTGAGAGGATGGGTAACTCCTCGGATGTCGCGGCACCGCGCGGCGTTTACATTTGCAAGGATGGCAAGTACATCGCGATGTCGGCCTCGATGCAGTCGATGTGGGAGAAGGTCGCCCACGCGATGGGCCGGTCCGAGTTGATAGACGACCCGCGGTTTCTGACGCCGCGCAGCCGTGTTGAAAACATGGCGGAGCTTGACGAATTCGTCGGGGCGTTCTTCGCGGAGCGCACGCTCGAGGAAAACCTCGCGCTCTGTGCAGAGAAGGGTCTGACAGCTGGGGCAATTGCGGATGCAGCGGAGTTGATCGATCATCCCTACATCAAGGGGCGGGAGGTCCTGGTCCACGCGCAGGACGCCGACTATGGGACTATCCCGATGCACAATGTATTCCCGCGCCTTTCTGAAACGCCCGGTGCAATCCGGGAACCGGCACCGTCGCTTGGTCAGCACACCGATGAAATGCTCGATCTGATCGGAGTGCCCGAGCCAGAGCGCGCCGATCTCGCGGACCGCGGTATCGTCTGAGACGCGGTCGCTTCTAAAGCGCCACGAGCCATTGCCCCTCTTTCGGCCCGAACTCGAACTGGTCCTGGGTCAGTTGTACGGTGTTGGTGCCTAAAACAGTGATCTGGTCGGTTCCGTAGGCGATTGTGGCGTTGGCCCCTGCGTCCTGGATCGTCAGGTCGCCGAATGCCAGCCTCGTGGCGCTCAGGTCGATCCTGTCGACACTGAGCAAGTATTCGACCGGGAGGCCTGCAATGGCAGCACAGGATCACGGAGAGGAATAGACGGCATCACACGGCATCGCTTGCGGGTTCGGCCCGGCCCTCCTATACCCGGCGGCCAGATCACAGGACCGGGAGGGCATCATGGGTCAAGCGAACGGAGCAGCCATCGGCGGGTCGATGCCCGCGCTGGTGACGCCCTTCAAGAACGGTGAGGTTGACGAGGCGACGCTGCGCGAACTGGTCGACTGGCAAATTGCCGAGGGCAGCAACGGGCTGGTTCCCGTCGGCACCACGGGCGAAAGTCCGACGCTCAGCCATGCGGAGCACGAGCGCGTGGTCGAGATCGTGATCGAGCAGGCCGCGGGCCGCGTCCCGGTGATCGCGGGCGCGGGCTCGAACAACACCGCCGAGGCGATCAGCCTGATGCAGCACGCTCACAAGGCCGGGGCCGATGCGGCACTGGTGGTCACGCCCTACTACAACAAGCCGACGCAGGAAGGCCTCTATCAGCACTACAAGGCGCTGCACGATTGCTGCGAGTTGCCAATCATCATCTACAACATCCCGCCGCGCTCGGTGATCGACATGCTGCCCGAGACCATGGGTCGTCTGGCGCAGCTTCCGCGCATCATCGGTGTGAAGGACGCGACCGCCGATCTGACCCGGGTCTCGGCCCAGCGCATCACCTGCGGCAAGGATTTCATCCAGGTCTCGGGCGAGGATCCGACCGCGCACGGCTTCAACGCGCAGGGCGGAACGGGCTGCATCTCGGTAACCGCAAACGTGGCTCCGCGCCTCTGCTCAGAGCTTCAGGCCGCGTGCGCTGCCGGCGATTACGGCAAGGCGCTCGAAATCCAGGACAGGCTGATGCCGCTGCATCAGGCGGTCTTCACCGAGCCGGGTCTGGCCGGAGCCAAGGCAGGTCTCTCGATCCTCGGCAAGTGTTCCGACGAGATACGCCTGCCGCTGATGCCGGTCACCGATGCGACGCGCGAAAAGGTCCGCAGCGCCATGGTCCATGCCGGGCTGATCAACTGATCCGGTGTGAGCTTCGCGTTGGATGACGGGCTGCGTCAGCGGCTTTCGGACAATCTGAAGAACTTCGAGATCCAGCCGCTGGACGTCGAAGGCTTGCGATCCGCCGCCGTCGCGCTCGTGGTGACGTCTGATCCGCGTGGAGCCGCGTCGATCCTGCTGACCTTGCGGCCCGCCCGCATGGGCCGGCACTCCAACCAGTATGCCTTGCCCGGAGGCAAGGTTGATCCCGGGGAGACAGCCGCGGAGGCTGCCTTCCGGGAACTCTCCGAGGAACTGGGCATCGACCTGCCGGCGTCCGCGCTGCTTGGGCAACTCGATGACTACCCGACCCGGTCCGGATTCCGGATCACGCCCTTCGTCCTTTGGGCCGGGGCGGACATCACGATCACCCCCGAGCCGACCGAAGTGGCCGAAGTTCACCACATTCCCTTCCGGGAACTCGACAGCGACGCGATCCCGCTGTTTGCGCCGGGTGAGACCGAGGATCGGCCGGTGCTTTACTCGAACTTCCCCGCGCTCGGCACGCAGATGTACTCGCCGACCGCGTCGATCATCTACCAGTTCCGCGAGGCTGCGCTCGGCGGTCGGCCGACCCGTGTCTCTCATTTTGATCAACCGCGGTTCGCCTGGCGCTGACGCTTTCCATCACGCCAGCCCATGGCTACGGTCTTCGGGTAAGGAAAAGGCTCACCGCATGACCGACACGACGATCCTCCGCGCCCGCAAGATCCTCACGATGAACAGCTACGCGCCCGAGGCCACCCATGTCGCGATCCGCGACGGGCGTGTGCTCGGCGTCGGCTCGCGCGACGATCTTTCGGGGTGGGGACAAGCGATCCTCGATGACCGGTTCGCCGATTATGTTCTGATGCCGGGCTTCGTCGAGGGCCATTGCCACGCCAAGGAAGGCGGCATGTGGGATTACCCGTTCGTCGGGTATCTCGACAGGCGCGACCCCGATGGCGGGCTTTGGGAAGGTGCGGACAGTATGGCCAAGGTCGTCGACCGCCTGTCGTCCATCGAACGCGAGATGCCCGAGGGCAAGACCCTGTTCGCCTGGGGCTTCGATCCAATCTATTTTGACGGCGTGCGCATGACCCTGGCGGATATCGACAGCGTCTCGAGCACACGCGAGATCGTCATCCTTCACTCGAACGGCCATGTCATTAACGTCAACTCGGCCGTGCTGGAGAAAGCAGGGATATCGCGCGAGACCAATGTCGACGGCGTGGTCAAGGATGCCCAGGGCCACCCGACCGGAGAACTCGCCGAACAGGCCGCGAAATACATGGCCTACCGCGTCACCGGCGATCCGTTCTTTAAGGGGATCTCGGAGCATGACCTGATCCGCTTCGGTCAGGCCTGCGCGAATTGCGGAGTGACAACGGCGACGGATCTTTACGCGGTCTTCACGGACGAGGCGGTTGCGGCCTATTCGGCGGCGACCAAACGGGACGGCTATCCGATCCGCCTGATGCCGGCGATGGGAACGCTCAGCCATCCGCCGCCCGATGGCATCGAGCTGCTGGCAAGGGCGAAGAAGGCGAACAATCCCAAGCTGATCTACCAGCTCGTCAAGGTCATGACCGATGGCTCGATCCAGGGTATGTCGGCGCGGATGAAATGGCCGGGCTACTATAACGGCATTCCGAACGGTGTCTGGAACGCGCCGCCGGAGCAGTTGATCGAGATGGTGCACGCTTATCATCAGGCCGGGGCGCACATCCACATGCACGTGAACGGCGACGAGGCCTCGGAGCTGATGATCGACACGCTCGAGGACGCGCTGACTCGGCATCCGCGCCGCGATCACCGGCACACACTTCAGCACTGCCAGATGGCGGACGAGTCGCAGTTCCGCCGGATGGCGGCGCTCGGGATCTGTTCGAACCTGTTCGCCAATCACATCTATTACTGGGGCGATCAGCACCGGGACATCACAATGGGTCCGGACCGCGCCGCGCGGATGGATGCGTGCGCGACGGCTCTGCGTCTCGGGGTGCACTACGCGATCCATTCGGACGCCCCGGTGACGCCGCTTGCACCGCTGTTCACCGCATGGTGCGCCGTGAACCGGCTGACCGCCTCGGGCAAGGTGCTGGGCCCGCGCGAACGGATCTCGGTCGAAGACGCGCTCTACGCCATCACGCTGGGCGCGGCCTATACGCTCAAGATGGACCACCTCGTTGGGTCGATCGAGCCGGGCAAGTGGGCAGATTTCGCGGTGCTGGAACAGGATCCGACCGAGGTCGCCCCGGAGGACCTCAAGGACATTCCGGTTTGGGGGACGGTCACGGCGGGTCAGGCGACGCAAGCGGCGGGTCGCACGTAATGCTGTTTATCGGCGTTTAACACAAAGACGGCGTCCACTTGAGTTCAAGCTGAGATCGGTTTCTAACGAACCGAGGATGAGCGTGCGATATGCGGCACCAGCGTGACCGAGTTTGCTGGGCTGCGGCGCATCGCCACCCGAAGCGAGAGATGGATGGCAGATTCCGGATTTGAACCCCGTCCACTGACGGTCATAGCGGGCTTTCTCGGCGCCGGTAAGACGACGCTGGTCAACCGCATCCTAACGCAGTCCTCCGGCACCCGTTACGCCGTGATGGTCAACGATTTCGGCGCCATCAATGTGGACGCAGGACTGATCCGGTCTCACGACGGCCAGACCATCGCGCTGACGAATGGCTGCATCTGCTGCACGATGTCGGATGGGTTCATCCAGGCCATGCTGCGACTGATGCAAACGCCCGAGGCCTTCGACCATGTGATCATCGAGGCGTCCGGCGTCGCCGAGCCATCGAAGATCATGGACTTCGCTCTGCTCGATCCGTTGCTTGAGCCCGATGCGATCATAACCCTCGCCGATGCCGAGACCCTGGCCGATCGCCTCGCCGACCCGAAAATCGCGAGTGTCGTCGCCGACCAGATCCGTCAGGCCGACATGATCCTGCTGACCAAATCCGACCTCGCCGATCCGAGCCTCGCCGAGGCGGAACTGGCGCGGATCCACCCGGACGTCAGGGTTCTCCGCGCCAGCCACGGCAACGCACCACTCGCACTGGTGCTCGGCACGGGTCTGTGGGCCCCGAAGCCAAGCGCGGAGAGCTCTGCGCAAAGCCCTCCGTTCCACACCCTCACGCTGCACTGCGACCTGCCCCTCCAGCGACGGAGATTCGCCGACTGGGAGGCCGCGCTTCCCGAACATATCCTCCGCGGGAAGGGCGTTGCGCTTTTTGAGGACGATCGCACGATGCTTTGGCAGCGCGTGGGCCGGCGCAACACCCTGACGAATGCGCCTGGCGAGATCGAAAGGACCGAAATCGTGCTGATCGGAACGGAGCCGATTCAGGTGCCTGATCTCTGAAGTCGATTACGTCATTGCGCCGAAGCGGCAGCAAACCCCGGAATCGCTGTTGCAAGCAGGTGCACTTCGACAGGCTCCTCGCAGGATCAATCCCTTGTCCTTGGCTGAGCAGTCAGGATGCGTCAGGCCGAACCCGCACCCGCACTTTCATGCGCCGTGTCGCGGCGGCGCTTTCCGACCGAGGGAACGGCCGCGAGAAGCGCCTTGGTGTAGTCGTGCTGCGGCGTGTTGAACAGGGTCAGACGGTCGGCATGTTCGACGATATTGCCATGGTACATGACCGCGACGTGGTCACACATGTGCTGCACCACGCCCAGATCATGCGAGATGAAGAGGTAGGTCAGGCCCCGTTCCGCCTGCAATCGGCGCAGCAGGTTCAGGATCTGCGCCTGCACGGCGACGTCGAGCGCACTGACCGGCTCGTCGCAGATGATCAGATCCGGTTGCGGGCCAAGCGCGCGAGCAATTCCCAACCTCTGGCGCTGACCGCCGGAGAATTGGTGTGGAAACAGCCTCTGCTGTTCCGGGCGCAGGCCGACGGCGGCAAAAAGCTCGTCGACCTTGCTCTGGATCTCTTCCGGCGCTGTGCCGCCGAGCGACCGCAGCGGTTCGGCCACGATCTCGCTGGCGCGCAAGCGCGGGTTCAGGCTGGAATAGGGGTCCTGAAAGATGAACTGGAACCGGCGCCGGGCCTCCCGCAGGCCGTCGCCCTCGAGTGACAGCATGTCCTGACCGGCCAGTGTGACCTGTCCACCCTGGGCCTCGACCAACCGCGCGACGGCCAGGGCCGTCGTGGTCTTCCCCGACCCGGATTCACCGACGATGGCCAGGGTCTCGCCGCGTTCGATGTTGAACGAAACGCCGTCGACCGCCGTGAGATAGGGACGCGGTGCGAGCAGGTTCGGACGCTTCAGCGGAAAGCGCACGACCAGATCGCGAACGTCCAGAAGGGGCATCAATAGGCGCTCCAGCAGGCCACGATCTGTTCGCCGATCACGCGTTCCTCAGGTCGTGCCTCATAGCATTTACCTGTGCACTGCTCGCTGCGTGACCGGAACAGGCACGCGTCCTCGCCAAAACTGGAGAGCGGCGGAACGATCCCTGGAATCTCGAACAGTTCGGGCCGGTCTTCGGTGACGTTGTCCATCAGATGCGGCACACAGGCGATCAGTCCCTTGGTGTAGGGATGCCGTGGGGTCTCGAGGACGGCATCCACCGGTCCTTCCTCGGCCTTGCGTCCCGCGTACATCACGATCACGCGGTCGGCCATCTCCGCCACTGCACCCATGTCGTGGGTGATCAGGATCAGCGCAGTCCCGAACTCTCGTCGCAGACCGCGGAGAAGCTCGAAGATCTGTGCCTGCACGGTGACATCGAGCGCCGTGGTCGGCTCGTCGGCGATCAGGATCTTCGGGCGGCACGCGAGCGCAATCGCGATCATAACCCTCTGGCGCTGACCGCCGGACATCTGGTGCGGATAGGAGTCCGCGCGAGCCCGCGGATTCGGAATGCCGACCGCATCGAGCAGCTCGACAGCGTGTTCCCAGGCGGCTTTCGTGCCCAGGCCCTGATGACGGCGCAGGACCTCGGCGATCTGTTCGCCCGTCGTGTAGACCGGATTGAGCGAGGTCATCGGTTCCTGAAAGATCATCGAGATCTCATTGCCGCGCAGCGAGCGCATCCGTGTCTCGGAGACCTGTGCCAGATCCTCGCCCGCGAAGAGGATCTTCCCGGCAGCCAGACGTCCGACCGGTTGCGGCACCAATCCCATCAGCGCCAATGCCGTCATTGATTTCCCGCAGCCGGACTCGCCGACAATCGCGAGGTTCTGCCCTTCCTCGAGCGAGAACGAGACATCGTCGATGACCGGGAAGACGCCCTCGCGGGTCTTCAACTCGACGCGCAGGTTCTCGACGGAAAGGAGCGGCACTATCGGTCTCCTTGCATTCGCGAAGCAGCGCGGATGACGGCCATCACCGCTGCCTCAGCTTCGGGTTCAGCGCGTCGTTCAGACCGTCTCCAACCAGGGAAATCGCCAGCACTGTGATGAAGATCGCGACACCCGGAATGGTCACGGTCCATTGTGCGTCGAGAATGTACTGCCGGTTTGAGCCGATGATCTGGCCCCAGCTGACAACATTCGGATCGGTCAGCCCCAGAAAGCTCAGACCCGCTTCGAACAGGATCGCCGTCCCGACCATCAGGGCCGCCTGAACGATGATCGGCGGCAGGGCATTCGGCAGGATCACGCCGAACATCAGCTTGAGATTCCCGGCACCGGCGGAGCGCGAGGCCATCACGTATTCCAGCTCGCGAATGCGCAGGAACTCGGCACGGGTGATCCGCGCAACTGCTGTCCATGACACCACCCCGATGGCGATCGTCACGGTCACCAGCGAAGCCCCGAACAGTGCCACGATCACCATCGAGAACAAGAGCGTCGGCAGCACCTGGAAGAACTCGGTGATGCGCATCAGGACTTCTTCGACCCAGCCGCGATAGAATCCGGCGAGTGCCCCGATCGTGATGCCGATGAACACCGACATGAACGCAGCGGCCATTCCGATGGTCAGCGAGACCTGCGCGCCGTGGACGATCATCGCAGCAAGGTCACGGCCGAGATAGTCGGTCCCGAAAATGTAACCCTCCTCGCCCGGCGGGGAGAACGGCGCCCAGACCATGTCAAACGGATCGTTCGGATAGATCCAGGGTCCGATCACGGCGCCGATCACGATGCAGCCCAGAACAACCGACGCGACGACGGCGGCATGGTTCTTCAGGAACATCTGCGCCGTTTCGGCCAGCGGCGACGAGGCGCGTTCCACCGGTTGAGTCTGATCCGTCATGCCATGAGCCTCATGCCGCACCCGCCCGAATGCGCGGATCGATGGTCCGCAACACCAGATCGGTGATCAGGTTCACCACGATCACCACGAGGGCCGAGAAGAACAGGATCCCGAGGATCACCGGCGTGTCGCGCGCCAGGATCGACTGCAGGGCAAGCGTGCCAAGCCCGGGCCAGGAGTAGACCGTCTCCACCAGCACCGCCCCGGACACGACCGCCGAGAATTGCAGCCCGGCCAGCGTGACGACCGGCGAGAGCGCGTTCTTCAGCCCGTGCTTGTAGACGATCTGCCGGTCCGAGAGCCCCTTGGCCTTAGCCGTGCGGATGTAGTCCGACCCCAAAACCTCGAGCATCGAGGCCCGGCAGAGCCGCGAGTAGAGCGCGAGGAAGATCGACGCCAGCGTGATCACCGGCAGCACCATGTGGTGCGCGATGTCGAGCGCGCGGGTGAAGAACCCGGCATCGACCAATGTCACGTCGCGCATGCCCGCCACGGGAAACAGCGGGACCATCAGAGAGAACGCGATCAGCAGCAGGATGCCGGTCCAGAACACCGGCGCCGAATAGCCGAACAGCGCGAACAGCGTCACGAAATGGCTCGTGATGCCGTTGGGATTGCGCGCCGAGAGAACGCCGAGCGTGACGCCGACCAGAATTGCCAGAATCTGGGCCGTGATCACCAGTAAAAGCGTCGCCGGCACGCGGTCAAACATCAGATCGAGCACCGGCTGGTTGTAGAAGAACGAATGGCCCAGATCGAACTGCAGCACCTTCCAGACATAGGTGCCCAGTTGGACGAGGAAGGGCTGGTCCAGCCCGTAATCCCGGCGGATATCGGCAAGCGTCTCGGCATCCGCACCACCCGAGGCCTGCGCGATGGTGTCGGCCACATCCCCCGGCGCCAGATACATCATGGAAAAGTTGAGCACGATCACGGCCACCAGCAACGCCACCGCGTAGCCGACGCGGACCAGGATCATGCGCAGAAAGTTCAACGGCTCGCCCCCGTGCTAGCCCGGGCGCTGCGATCGCTCGCGACGCCCGACTGACGTCACGGTTTCACGTACAGTTTGTCGATCGGCGATGAGGTTGCCCAGATCCCCAGCGGCGGGTTGCCGATCTTGTCGGAATAGACCGTGTGATACGGCAGCGCGTTCGTCCAGTAGACCGGCAGTTCGTCGGCGACGATCTTCTGGAACTCGGAGTACAGCGCCTTGCGCTTCGCCGGATCGTTCTCCTGACCGGCGGCGTTCAGGATTTCGTCGACCCGCTCGTTGGCGTAGCCCTGCGTGTTCGACCAGACGCCCTTCGCGATGTTCGTCGAGATGTAGGTCCGGTGCACACCGATCACCGGGTCGCCCCAGTTGAAGACCGTGTCCCAGGACATGTCGAACTCCATCTTGCCCATGCGCCCGGCCCAGGTCGGGAAGTCGGCTGAGGCGCGGACCTCAACATCGATGTTCACCTTCTTCAGGGCCGCCTTGATGTACTCGACCTTGGGCTTGGCGCCCGCCCAACCGAAATCGATGGTCAGGCTCATGCGGCTGCCGTCCTTGACCGGGAAGCCGGCCTCATCCAGCAGCGCCGCGGCCTTGTCCAGATCCAGCGGATAGTCCGGCACGTCCGGCTCGTAGAACGGGCTGTCCGGATGGATGCCGGTCTTGGCCTCGGCGGCGGTTCCGAGATTGATGGCCTTGAGAATGAAGTTCTTGTCCACTGCGTGCGCGATTGCCTGGCGCACGCGCTTGTCGGCCAGCGGGCCCTTCGTCGTGTTGAAGGCCAGCCAATCGAGCGGCCCGATGGCACCGTATCCTTGCGGCGTGACGCTGAGCCCGTCGGCCTTCTTCAGGCGATTGATGATGCGCGCTTCGCTCTCGAAGGCGCCGAAGGCCACTTCGCCGTTCTCATAGGCGATCGCCCGCGCCGTCGGGTCGGTTATGATGCGCATCACGATCTTGTCGAGATATGGCAGCCCCTCCATGAAGTAGCCGTCGTACTTCTCGAGAATGACGTGCTCGCCGTTCTTGAATTCGACCAGCTTGAACGGGCCGGAACCGATGACGTCCTCGTTGTTGCGCGGATGCTGCTTCGGGTTCTGGCCGTCGCCATAGATGTGCTGCGGAATGATCGCCATGAGCTGCGAGGACATCGCCAGCATCAGTGCCGGGTGCGGTTTCGAGAGCTTCAGAACAGCCGTGTTATCGTCCGGCGTCTCGACGCTCTCGACCGGCGCGAACATCGACTTGAACGGGTGGTGTTCCTTGATCACATCAACCGAGAACGCGACATCCGAGGACTTGATCGGCGTGCCGTCATGGAAGGTTGCATTCTTGCGCAGGTTCAGCGTGACGCTGAGACCGTCGTCGGAGACCTCCCAGCTTTCCGCGAGGTAGGGCTGCGGTGTCCAGTCGTCATCATAGCGAAGCGGAGCCGCGAAAAGCTGTGCGCCCGGAAATCCGGTTACGATACCGGACTGAACGGCCGGGTTCAGGTTCCGCGGATTCGAGCCCAACACGGTGACAAGCGTGCCGCCCTTGACCGGGTCCTCGGCTGCCGCTGCGAAGCCGGTGGCAAGCATTGTGCCCGCGGTCAGCACGGCGAGGCCTGTCTTGAAGATTGCGTTCATCTGGAATGCTCCCTGTTGATGCGGGTCCGGCAACGATCGCTCTCGATATCGGGGTCGTTTTTGGTTTTCCCTCCGATCATTCATGCAAGCACCGGCACGGGTGTCAAAGGATTTCCGGCACCGGATCCGGCCATCACATGTCTAGGCAGGTGGCGAAATACCGGCTCAGGCCCGGCAATGCTGGCGCGGGCGTGACAGGCCCTCTGTCATGCGCCGTTCGTTAGCCTACCGTCGAAAGCGCCCATTGAAGACACAGCAATGGCTGCAAAACCACGGGTTTCGGCCTCTCGTGAGTGCGGCATCGGTTGCCCGCGAGCGGGGTGAAATCGGCATGACTGATGCTCGTCTCCCGATGCAGCGGTATCAAAACCGTGTTTCGCTACCGATCCTTCAGACCTCGAATTCCGGGTCGGTCGGCACCTGCAGCGCCGTGGCAAGCGCATTCGTCTGCGAGGCCAGCATTATGATCGAGACCAGCTCTGCATGCTGGGCATCCGTCATGCCCTTCGCCCGCGCCATCGCTGTGTGCGAGTGCACGCAGTACTCGCATCCATTGGCGGTCGAGACCGCGATGTAGATCATCTCGCGGACGACCGGGTCGAGTTCTCCAGGGACTGCCATGACGGCCTTCAGGCTTTCCCACGTTCGTTTCAGCAGCGGCGGATCATAGGCCAGAGCCCGCCAGACATTATTGACGAAATCATTGCCGCGCGTGGCGCGAATGTCCGCGAAGACCTCGCGCGCCTCTGGCGACAGCTCATCGTCTTTCAGCAGTTTAACGGTCGCCATGCGATCCTCCCCCGTCTGCTAGATATCGTACCCGTATCGCTCGAAGTCCGGTGCGAATGCGTCCGTCAGGATCGACATCGCCTCGCGCCCGATCGTTCCGCGCCAGTCGGGATATCGGTTGACGTTGAAACGCCCGAGCGGGCGGTCGATCCCGAGCGTCTGCGAGATCGTTCGCCAGCCGTCGTCCATGGTCTCCAGTCTCGCCACGAAATCCACCAGCAAATCGCCATCCTCGCAGAGCCAGTCCTCGAACGGCGCGAACATCAACGGCCAGTCCACATAGGCCGGGAATTGCTCCTGCCACACGGCAGCAATCCAGGCATCGAGGCTCGGCGGCTCCTCGCCCAGCGCCCCCTGCGCCGCGCGGTAATGATAGAGCGAGGCGACCCGGTCGATGGGATGCCGCACGACTGAGAATGTGTAGAGATCGGCCCATGCCTCGGCGCCGAGTTGACCGCGCCAGTCGGCGGCGCTGGTATGGGTCTTCGGCAGGCCGAGGGCGATCTCGATGCTCGACCCGGCACATTTGTTGATGTGGATGAAGCGAAACGGCACGCGCGTTTTCACGGGTTCGGTGACCGGGCGCGCGCGGATTTCAGGATAACCTTCTGTCATTGCTCGGTTTCCATCTCCGGCCTGCGTGCCGTCAGCATCTCGCGCTTGCTGCCGAAACCCGGCCGGCGCGCGACCTCGAAGCCTGCCGATCGAAGCGCACGGCGCACAATGCCTGCAGCGGAGTAGGTCGCGGCAGTCCCGCCCGGCACGGTCCGTGCGAACACCTGTGCCATGAGGTTCTCTCCCCAAAGCTCCGGGTTTCGCGACGGGGCGAAACCGTCAAGAAACCACGCATCTGCAATGCTGTCCCAGTTGGGCATCGTCTCGTTTGCGTCCCCGGAGATCACTTGCAGCGTGCAATCCTCAGTCTCCATGGACACACCGTCTCCGTTCTGGGACCACGCCGCGATTAGCGCTTTCAGTTCAGGCCACCGTGCGAGCGCGCGTATGCGGTCGGACGCTGTCACCGGATACAACTCAAATGAGGTAAATGTCAGCTTTCCGGGCCGTTCGCTCCTGCGCCACAGATCCCAGGCCGCGAGAAAGTTCAAGCCAGTACCGAAGCCGAGTTCTGCAATGTCGAAGTTGTCAACATGCTGAAAACGCTCGGCTAATCGGTTTCCATCCAGAAAGACATAGCGGCTCTCGGCCAACCCGTCCGAGCGCGCGTAATACGGATCGTCGAACCGCGCCGACACGGGCAGGTCGCCGTCCTCCCATCTCAGCTTGGCGTCGGATCGATCAGATGGCATGACGCGACCATGAGCCGGACACCTGCCGCCCCGCAAGGAGAATGACGTGACACAACCCGACGTTCTGGTCATCGGGGCCGGGATCTTCGGCCTTTCGGTCGCGTGGGCGGCGAAGCGGCGGGGCCTTTCCGTGCAGGTGCTCGAAGCGGTCGCGCCGGGTCATGGCGCGAGCGGCGGGCTGGTCGGCGCATTGACGCCGCACGCGCCGTCGCGCTGGCGGCCGATGATGCGGTTTCAGTTCGAGGCCTTGCTGAGCCTGTCTGACCACATCGCTGAGTTGGAGGAGCAGACGGGTATTGGCACGGGCTACCAACGCTCGGGCCGGCTGACGCCATTGACCTCGGAGAAGGCGCGCGCAGGTGCGGAGCGGGATGTCGAGGCGGCGCCGCAGGTCTGGGGAAAATGCGCGCAATTTCAGATAGTTGAGGACGTGCCGGCCGAGGCATCGGATTGGATCCGGCCGGAAGCGGCACCGTTCGGGCTGGTGCGGGATTCGATCTCGGCGCGGGTCGATCCAAGGGCGTATGTTGACGCTCTGGCCCACGCGATCGGGGCGGATGTGAGAGCGGGTGTTCAGGTTCAAAGCATTGATTTTGATGCGAAAACTGTGTCTTCCGATGCGGGGTTGCATTCGACCGGGGCGATCGTTCTGGCTGCGGGCTGGCAGGTCTGGGATCTGCTGGGATCGGCTGCTCCGGCGCTGCGGGGACAGCCGGTGAAAGGCCAGTCGGCGCTGTTCGCGGCGGTGGCCGAGGACCTGCCGGTGATCTACCAGGACGGGCTCTACATCGTGCCGCATTCCGGCGGGCGAGTCGCGGTCGGATCCACCTCGGAGAAGCAGTTCGACGATCCGCTTTCCACCGATGATCGGCTCGATCAAGTCATTGAAAAAGCGCGAAATATCTGCCCGGCCCTGATGGATGCTCCGGTGCTGGAGCGCTGGGCCGGACTGCGTCCTAAGCCTCCGGGCCGGGAGCCGGTAATCGGGCCAGTGCCGGGGCATCCCGACATCTGGCTGGCCGCCGGAGGCTACAAGATCAGCTTCGGCATCGCCCATGCCGTGGCGGAGGCCGTGGTCGCGGGGCTGACCGGCGTCGAAACCGACCTGCCGCTGCCCAAGAGTTTCGATCCGTCTAACGCGGGTGAAGCGTAGGGAGCTGTGCTCTTGACCCATTTTCTGTGCCATGCCCCAATCCGGAACGTGTCCTGGGGCGGGAGTGTGCGCGATGAGTGAGACCGAGGCGTTCAGCGAAGCCGACCGCGCCGCCGCCTATGAATACGCACAGCAGAGGATCGCCGAGAAGAAGGCGGAGGGCGATACCCATCTGAATCTCAACCCGAATGGTACCGATAACAAAACCCGCGCGCTGACCACGCTACCCCGGGAAATCGCCGAGTTTAGCGAGTTGCGGAAGCTGTTCCTCAGCAACACGCAGGTCAGCGACCTCTCCCCGCTTGCAGGCCTGAGCGGTTTGCAGGAGCTATTCCTCAACAACACGCAGGTCAGCGACCTCTCCCGACTTGCAGGACTAAGCGGGTTGCAGGTGCTATCTCTGAGCAACACGCAGGTGCGCGACCTCTCCCAGCTCGCAGCCCTGAGCGGGTTGCAGAGTCTACACCTCACCAACACGCACGTCGATGACTCTTCCCCGCTTGCGGGCCTGACTGGTTTGAAGAGCCTGAACCTCGACAGCACGCAGATCAGCGACCTCTCCCCCCTTGCAGGCCTGAGCGAGTTGCAGGGGCTATACTTAAGCAACACGCAGGTCAGCGACCTCTCCCCGCTTGCAGGCCTGAGCGGGTTGCAGCGGCTACATCTCAGCAACACGCAAGTCAGAGACCTCTCGCCGATTGCAGGCCTGAGAGGGTTGCAGGTGATAGGCTTGGACGTTGAGCTGCTTCCAAGTCTGCAGGGGCTCGATTGTCTGTCGCGTATACGCAAGGCATCGGAGGAACAGAACGTACCCTTCGGGATCTTTCTGCCCGGCACCGACAAGGCGGACGTCGATCCTGAACTGAAGCGCATTGCCCAGATCAAGGGCGGTTTGGATGAGGACCAGGAACGGACGCTCGCGCTGCTGGACTATCTGGACAAGTTGCCGCCGCCAGCGCCGCCGAAGCCGAAAGAGCCGGAAGACGATCCGGCGCAAATCGACGATGCGCTGAGAGAGAGACCGATCCTGCGGGCGGCAACGACGACGTTCGTCCGCGACGGCGACAGGTTCACGGCGGCGCCCATGCCACGGGATGGCGCGGACCCGACGGAGGGTCTGGCCCATCGCGAGATGCTCGAGGCACTGGGATGGGCGGCGGAGGAGCTTTCGCGGCTGGCGGCCTCGAACAAGATCGGGCAGGACGAGGCACGCAGGCTCGACCGGTATCGCCAGCAGCTTGGCGGGCAACCGTTCAACGCACAGCTTTTGAACCTGATCGCGCGGGCGTTGCGGGCCGATCTGCGCCGCAGCATCGAGGAAGGCGGGTTGAAGGAGGGCGATGCCCAGATTGCCCGCGACTTCCTGGCGGCGCACCGCAACCTGATCGCCGAGTTCTATGCCCATGTGCTGGACGTCCCGCGATTGGCGGTCGAGGCGGGCATGGCCGAGGATGTCACGCCGGAGCAAATCGCCGAGCCATTGCGCGATATCCGCGCGCTGCTGGATGACAAGGATCTGCCGATTACGGACGAGGTGCGTGCGGTCTTCACGGAGCTGGACCGAGAGGCGGAGGCGCGGGCACGCAGTGCTCAATTGGAGGCGTTGCACGCGCAGGACGAGGAGGAGCGCGCTGCGCTGCGGCGGATGTTCGTCGAGTTCGCGACGCAGGCCGTCGGGACGGTCGGTCGGCTCTATCTGGTGGTGCGGCGCCACGCTGTGACGGTCGGGAAGGGCGCGGCGTATACCGCGGCCTTGGGTGGTGGGGTCGCGTCGATGGATGCGGCCTGGAACCTGACGGGTAAGCTGGCGCCGTACTGGCACAAGCTGGCGTCCTATTTCAGTGCGATATTCTGAGGGCTAGCGCCCGAGCCTGGGAGGGTGCGGGGCTTTGGTTGGTCGGCTTGGTTGGTTTCAGGTGTTTCCTTTCTGTGAGTTGATGGCGCAGGTGCCATGCGCCCTCCCGTGGTGAAGCGACCCTCGCCATCGGTTCGAGAGGGTCGCTGAAGGTCGGGCGCCGCATCGCTGGCGCGATGCGAAGAATAGCGGCGCGTGACGTATTGGCAGGGGTGGGAGACACGACACTCGCCAATGGCTCGAGAGCATCGCTCAAGGGCGGGTGCCGTGTTGCTGGCGCGATGCCAAGAATAGGAGAGGGCGAAGTGCTGGCGGAGAGATGCTCTCTTTCGCGGTGAACCAAGCTTCGCCATTCGCGCGAACGTCCGGTGAACTGGAAAAAGCGCCGGTTTTCGGGTAGGATCAGCCTCGCGGGAGACAAGCACGCCGCAGGGTATATCCCGCGCAATGACCGGCTTCTCCGTATCGAGGCATCCCTGCTGCGAGGCAGGAGGTTTGCCATGAAAGTCAAGGACATCCTGAAGAAGAAGGGCGGCAGGGTCGAGACCGTGCGCCCGGGCGAGTCGGTCTCGGTGCTGTGCAAGCGGCTGCGCACCGGGCACATCGGGGCGCTGGTGGTCAGCCAGGACAGCGAGCATATGGAGGGCATCGTCTCGGAGCGCGATGTCGTCGCCTGCATCGCCGAGCATGGCACGCGTGCCATGACGATGACAGTCTCGGAGATCATGACCACGCGGGTGACGACCTGTCGGGAGGACGACAACCTCTCGGCGATCGCGCGGAAAATGACCGAGCAGCGGTTCCGCCATGTACCCGTAATGAAGGACGGGCGTCTCACTGGCGTCGTCAGCATCGGCGACATCGTCCAGAACCGTCTGGAAGAAGTCGAGCTTGAGGCCGGGGTCCTGCGCGACATCGCGCTGGTCAGCCACTGACATCACCAACACGGGAGGCGAACATGCCTGTAATTGCCATGACGCGCGAGATGGGAACCCGCGGCAAGGACGTGGCCCTGGGCGTGGCCGAGCGGCTGGGTCTGGAGATCGTGCATCACGAGATCGTCGAGCGGTCGGTCGCGCGCAAGATGCGGATGACCGAGGGCTCGGTGCACCGGTTCCTGGAGGGCGAAGCGTCGCTGTGGGAGCGCTGGAAGATCGACGGGCGGCGCCTGTCGCGCTACACGAGCGAGGAAATCCTGGAGATCGCGGCGGGCGGCAACGTGATCATCCGGGGCTGGGGCGCGGCGCAGCTTCTGGCCTCGATCCCGCATGTGGTGCGGGTGCGGGTGTGTGCGCCGATGCAGGCCCGGGTGTCCGAGATGGTGCGCCGGCTCGACGGCGTCGGGCCGGACGCCGCGCGCGACGAGATCGAGCGCAGCGATGCAGCGCATGACCGGACGATCCGCGATCACTTCCAGATCGACTGGCGCGATCCGGCGGCCTACGCGATGACGCTGAACACCCAGGCGATGCCGATCGACCTTTGCGTTAACTGCGTCTGCGGGCTGGCCGCGGCACCGGAATGTGCCGAGACGCCGGAATCGGTCGGGGCGCTCGCGGATACTCTGGTATCCGAGCGGGTGCGCACGGCGATCGAGGAACAGGGCAATCTCGGGCCGCTGAACAGCTCGCTGGAGGTCGTGACCCGGGACGGCGATGTCACATTGCGCTGCGTCGTTTCGACGACGGCGGATGTCGAGGGGATGATCGAGATGCTGCGCGACGTGAAGGGCGTGAGGTCGATCAAGAACGAGATCAAGACGATGCCGCTGACCTACGCGACCTTCGGCGCGTAGCCGTGTTGAAGGACCGGGGCGTATCGTTCGCCCCGGCGCGCGCTTGGTCTCAGGTCTTGGCCGGTTCCGGCGTCTGCGCGGCGATCGCGTCCTGAGCGGCGTGGGCCGCGCCCTCGGCGACGGCCTGTTTCTGCTCGGGCGTCAGGTCCTCGGAATTGCCATCGAGACCGGGGATCGCGATACGGACCTCGCGCCGGGCGAACTCGATCCCGTTCTCCTCGAACGCCTTCTTGACGCGGTTGTAGATCTCCTTGCGCAGGACGAACTGGCGTCCCGGCTTGGCCATGAACTTGCCGCGGATGATCATGCCGACATCGTCGAAGTCGAACACGCCCTGCGACTTGAAGGGTTGCAGCAGGTCCTCGGCGAACTCTGGAACCTCCATCATCTCCTTGCCGATGGTCTTGAAGATCTTTTTGACCTTGTTCGGATCGGTGTCGAAGGGGACCGTGAACTTCAGCTTCATGATCACCCAGTCGCGGGAGTAGTTGGTGAGCTTGGGGATCTCGCCGTAGGGGATGGTATGGACCGGCCCCTTGTGGTGGCGCAGCTGCATCGAGCGGATCGAGATGCGCTCGACCGTGCCGACCGTGCCCTCGACCTCGACGAACTCGCCGGTGCGGAAGGCGTCATCGACCAGGAAGAAGATGCCGGAGACCACATCGGCCACCAGTTTCTGCGCGCCGAACCCGATCGCGAGGCCGATGATCCCGGCACCGGCCAGAAGCGGCGTGATGTCGATGCCGATATTGCCGAGCGCGATCAGCCCGAAGATCACGACGATTGCGGCCTTTAGGACGCCGAGAACGAGCGGCAGCACGGTCGAGAGGCGCGAGCCACCTGCACCACCTCCCTCGCCGCCACCGGGTTCGTCCTCGGACAGGTCCATGCCCGCCGCAGTCTGTTCCGCCGCGAGCTTGGCGTTGATGTAGAGACTGACCAGCTCCCACACCAGATAGCCGATGGCCAGTATCATCAGTATCTCGAAGAACCGCGCGGCGATCACGACACCAGTGCCTGCCGACAGATCGTGGAAGTCGATCTTCCACATCCCGGCGATCAGGATCAGCATCAGCCCGAAGGTCAGAACGCGGCCGATCCGGATGTAACTGCGCTTGGTCGACTGATAGGCGCGCTCGGCCAGCTCGCCCTCGCCTTTCATCGGCGGGACCAGGTGGCGCACCATCCCCCGGATCAGGATGTCGAACAGCGGCCAGAAGATCAGAAGCAGCATCATCTGGTAGTGCGCGCCGTTCTTCAGCAGGTCGAATGCGCCGTAGCTTACAATGATATTGACCAGAATCCATGTGCCCACTGAGACGCCGATGCAGAACCAGGGATAGTTGCGCGCTGCCCACTCCTCGGTCCGGGTCAGTTCCGGTTCCCAGCCACGGGCCATCTGCACCCAGCCGTCCCAGCCCCAGAAGGCAAGCACGACGATGTAGAGATGGACTGCCAGATTCAGCCAGAAGCCCAGCCGAGACTCCCCCATGGGCACACCGTTGAGCACGTTGAACTCGACGATCGCGATGGAGAAACCCATCAGCAGCGGCAACCCGATCTGGTTGTAGTAGGCGAACCAGGCGAAGCTGTCAGTTGCCGGGATGACCCGGTATTCGGGGCGGCGCGGTGCCATAACGAAGCGTCCGAACGCCGAGGCGATCCTGGGGATCACGATGAAGTAGATCCAGATGATCCAGATGTAAGGAACTATGGGTACAAGCTCGGCTTCGTCGAACACGCTCTCGGCAATCTGTGCGCCGAGGTTCTCTGCAACGAGGAAAAACACGACGACGCCGAAAATGTCCCGGCAGAGGCGGTTGAACAGGAACCCAAGCGTGTCGCCGAGGTTTGCGGGCCCGTCCGTGGTGGCCTGATGGTGCCAGCGCGCCGTGAGGCGGTTGAACAGGAACTCGGCCACTAGGCCGGCGCTCACCCCCATTGCGATGACTGCGAACAGGATCCAAAGGCCGTTTGGCCCGATGGCCTCGGAGAAATTGCGGAAGCTTTCCGCCTGCGACGACCAGAGTACGGGCAGTCGTTCGATCGCAATGCGAACGGACTCGTAAGTCCCGAGCGTCGCGTGGCGGGCGAAGGTGGCCAGGCCCGCATCCTGTTCGGCGGTCACCGTGGCTGCTGCAACCGCATCCAGGCGTTCCAGCAACAATGAACGGACCTGATCGTCGGAGAGACGCGAGACCATGTCGCGCACCGCCTCGGGGGTCAGGGGATCCGGCAGTGTGACGGCTTCGGGCGGTTGTTCCGCGCTTGTCGTCGGAAGCTGCGCCAAGGCGGGCGTGAATGCCATCACGCCAAGGGCGACAAAGATGAGCCGCATGAGATATCGCAGCATGATCCGTTCTCCCGGATTTTCCCCTCACAACGGTCATTCTCCGCATAGGGACCGCTGTCAAGCAAGACAGACGGCAGAGATCGCCCAGAAACGGGCCATTAACCCCGTTCGCGTAGAGCTGTCCGATGTCAGGCCAGCAAGGCCCGGCGACCGTCAAGACGATGCTGGAAGGCCATTCGTATGTCGCCCTATGCCGAACTTCCCGCCAGAAACTTCTGGAAGACCGGTATCCCGCGTGAAGACATCGCGAGCATTCGCGAACTCTACAAGCGCAAGTTCGAGATTGCGGCGGGCGACCGGATCGCGACGGCCGGATCCTGTTTCGCGCAGCATATCACCGCGCGCCTGCGGGCGTCCGGGTACGATGTGATGGACATGGAGCCGCCGCCGCCCTGGCTGCCGGAGCCGGTTCTACGTGATCACGGCTACGGGCTGTTCTCGGCTCGTTATGGCAACATCTACACGGCGCGCCAATTGCTGCAACTGGCGCAGGAGAGCTTCGGCGAGGCCACTCCCGCCCGTGCGGTCTGGGAGCGCAAGGGGCGATACTACGACGCGCAGCGCCCGGGCATCGATCCGCGCGGTCTCGATACCGCGGCGGAAGTACTGGCGCTGCGGCTGGAGCACTTGCGCCAGGTCCGTCGGATGTTCTCGGCCATGGACGTTTTCATCTTCACCCTCGGCCTGACCGAGGCGTGGATGTCGGCCGACCGGACGACGGTTTATCCAACGGCCCCCGGGACGCTGGCCGGGACCTATCGGGCATCGGATTACGTGTTTCACAACTTCACCTTCAGCGAGATCGTCGCCGATCTCGAGGCGTTCTTCGACCTGGTCGGTCAGCACAATCCGGGCTTCCGTGTCATCCTGACCGTCTCGCCGGTGCCGTTGACCGCCACTGCGACGGGGCATCATATCCTCTCGGCTTCGAACTACTCCAAATCGGTCCTGCGCGCCGTCGCAGGGCAGATGGAGGCAGCGCATGAAAACATCGACTACTTCCCGTCCTTTGAGCTGATCGCCAGTCACGTCGCGCGCGGCGCCTTCTACAACGAAAACCTCCGCACGGTGGCGGCGCCCGGCGTCGAGACGGCGATGCGTGTCTTCCTGCAGCAGCATCCGGTGCTTGACAAACACGGTGCGCGCGCCTTCGACCAGACCGAGCATGTCGCCGATCCGCTGGACGAGGAGACCCGGTGCGAGGACGAACTGCTGGAGGCCTTTGCGAAATGACGGATGCCGCGCGGATCTGCGTACTCGGGAACTCTCATCTTGCCGCGATGAAATCGGGCTGGGACCTGATCTCGGACCACACCGACGGCTACGAGTTGACCTTCTTCGGTGCGCCGAAGGCGATGATGGACGGTCTGGTTCTGGAGGGTTCGAAGCTGGTCCCTCAGAACGACAAGCTGAAGGTCAAGCTGCGGGTGTTCTCCGGCGGGTCGGAGATGGTCGATCTGAACGCCTACGACGCATTCGTGGTTGTCGGGCTGCAATTCGGTCCGCGGCGGATCGCGCAGCTCTATCGCAGCCACCGGCCTGTCGGGTTCGAATGGCGCGAGCCGCTCAGCGATCTCGCCCCGATGGCGCAACGCGAGGACCATGTTACGGCGGTCTCGGAGCGATTGTTCCTCGATGCGCTGGTGGCGGGCCTGACGGACACGATGGCGGTGCGGCTGATCGAGGATATCCAGTCTGTCACGGAGCGGCCGATCTATCTGGTCTCCGCCCCGTTTTTCTCGGAACTGGCGCTGGAGACCGGTGACTGGGACACTGTGATCGGTGCCGGCGATGTCACGCGGCTGGCGCAGCGCTACCGCAAGTTCGTACGCCATGCGGTGCCGAGCGATGTGACCTTGATCATGCCGCCGAACCGGATGATCCGCCACGGCTTCTTCACGGCGAAGGAGTTCGCGGTGCCCGAACTGGATGACGGTTTTCAGGATCTGGTCCACGCCAATCCGGAATATGGCGCGTCGATGCTGCGCTCGGTGCTGGCAAGTATGCGCAAGTCGAGCGTGGTGCGAAACAGCGCGGCGCAAGCCGCCTGACCGGGGCTTCAGGTCCCGAAGATCCCGAGGATCGCCCCGATCACCGTGCAGGCCGCCGTGGCATAGCCGCCATCGATTGCCCAGAGCGCCTTGGGCCGGTCGGAGAACGCATAGTTGGTGAGGATCCACGGCGCCGTCATGAAGGCGCCGATGCCGAGCCCGGTGAGCAACCCGCTGACCAGACCGTCGATCCCCGACATCATGAAGACATGACGCATCATGGCGGCCGTCAGAAGTGCCGCGAGAAAGGCGATGATGAAGGTGATCGGATTCTGCGAGGCCTTGACGTCCTCCTCGGAAATTCCGACCGCATTCATCCAGGGTTTCGCGAGGACCATGTACCAGACGGCTCCGGTCGCGAAACCGCCTGCCGCCGCGAGAAGAATAGCGAGAATGCCCATCTCCGCCTCCGTTTTGCGAAAGCAAGACTGCGGTCCGGCTTTTCGATTGTAAACGGCGATCTCAGAGTTTGAGGAGAACCTTGCCGGAGTGCCCGCCGGTCTCCATCAGTTCGTGTGCTGCGACGACGTTTTCGAAGTCGAAGACATGCTGCGTGACGGTTTGAAGTCTTCCCGTGGCAAATAACGGCCAGACGCGGTCCTTCAGATCGGCGGCGACGCCGGCCTTGAATTCGGGCGGGCGCGGGCGCAGGGCCGCACCGGTCAGCGAAACGCGTTTGACGAGGAACGGGATCAGGCTGATCTCGACCTTGTGGCCCTGATCGAACGCGAGCTGAATGATCCGCGTGTCCATCTTCGCGCATTTCAGGTTCCGCGCGGCGTAGTCGCCGCCCATGAAGTCGACGATGATATCGGCGCCGCCAGCCTCGGCGAGGACGTCGACGAAGTCGCGCTCGCGGTAGTTGATGACCTGATCGGCGCCCATACTGGCCGCCATCGCGCGGCTGGCCTCGGACCCGGCGGTGGTGAAAACGCGCTGGCCGAAAGCCTTTCCGAGCTGCACGGCCGTTGAGCCGATGCCGCCGCCGCCGCCGTGCACCAGCATCGTCCCGCCTTCCGGCACGTCGTGGCCGTACCAGACATTCGACCAGACGGTGAAGAAGGTCTCGCAAAGACCCGCGGCATCAATCAGGTCGACGCTTTCCGGGACCGGCAGGCATTGCCCGGCCGGGACCGAGACGTAGTCCGCGTAGCCGCCGCCATTGGTCAGCGCGCAGACCGGATCGCCCACCGAAAAGCCCGCCTGATCAGTGCCGAGATCAGCGACGTGGCCTGAAACCTCGAGTCCCATCAGGTCCGATGCACCGGGCGGCGGCGGGTAATTGCCCTTGCGCTGCTTGAGGTCCGGGCCGTTGACCCCGGCGGCGGCGACCTTGATCAGGATTTCGCCGGGCTTCACCTCCGGGACCGGGCGCGATCTGATGGCCATGACCTCCGGTGCGCCACCGGCACCGTGTTCGATTACCCGCATGTTGGTCATGTACCTCTCCCGTCAGCCCGCTTCGATCCGGGCGCCGAACGCTTTCAGCGACGCCTCCAGCCGTTCCGGTCGTTCCAGCGGGATCAGGTGCCCGCAATCGTCCCAGTCCTCGCGCTGGCAGTCCGGCATCGCGGCGCACCATTTGTCGACCACGGAAGCGTCGAGGAACACGCGGTCGCAATGACCGGTGATGTTGAGCACCGGGAGCGTCAGCGAGTCCCATGGGAACGCCCAATCCGCCTGGTTCGAGTTTCTCATCAGGTTGAAGTGTGGATGGTCCTCGGCGAGCGGGCTGACGTCGAACGGCAGCATGTTCGGCTTCATCTTCTCGAGAAAGTCCGGGTTCACCAGCATCGGGAAGGTCGCCGCCATCATTACGCCGACGCCGGTCTTGCCGGCGAACATGCCAAGCGCGTCATTGACCCAGGCGATGCGCGGGCCGATCTCGCGGATTGTGTTCAGGTAGACCAGCCCCGCGGCATCGACACCGTCGCGGATCGCCTGCGCGGCGAACAACCCGCCGATGGAGAGACCGACGAGGACGGGCTTGCCGGGGGCGAGGTCGCGACAGAGCCGCACCGCGTCCTCGACGATCAGCTTCGGCGTCAGCGCCGTGCCAGGCGCGAAGGTCGAGTGATCCTGGCCGCGGAAGTTGTAGCTCAGGGTGCCGAAACCAGCGGCGCGCAAGCCGTTGCAGACCGTGTTTTCCCAGTGATCGGTCGTGCCGGTCAGCGCGTTGATGAAGACGAAGGTCGGCGCACCGTCTCGGCTGGGCGGCGTGTGCAGATAGAAAAGGCTGTTGGCATCGTCGAGCGCGAGCTGCGCCATGGCGGGATCTCCCGGGGCCTGGGTCGCCGGATCAGGCGCGCGCCCCGTGAGCCCCCTCGGCCAGCGCGCGCACGAAATCGAGCACATCGGCTGGCGCTTTGCCATCGCCAATCTGATCGACGATGGCCGAACCGACAACGACGCCGTCGGCCACGCGCGCGATCTCGGCGGCGCGTTCGGGGGTCTTCACGCCGAAGCCGACGCAGACGGGCAAGCTGGATGCAGCCTTGATGCGGGCGACCTCGGGGCCGACATCGGCGGCCTGGGCCTCGGCGGCCCCGGTGATGCCGGTGATCGAGACGTAGTAGACGAAGCCCGACGTATTTTGCAGCACGGCCGGCAAGCGGCGATCATCGGTGGTCGGGGTCGCGAGACGAATGAAGTGGAGCCCGGCCTCGACCGTGGGAAGGCAGAGTTCGTCGTCTTCCTCGGGCGGCAGATCGACCACGATCAGGCCGTCGATTCCGGCGCGTTTGGCAGCACCGAGAAAGGTCTCGACGCCCATCGAGTAGATCGGGTTGTAGTAGCCCATCAGGATGATCGGCGTGGTGTCGTCCCCGGTCCGGAAGGCGCGCGCCATGTCGAGCGTCATCTCCAGCGTCATCCCGCCATCGAGCGCACGCTGTCCGGCGAGCTGGATCGACGGGCCGTCGGCCATTGGATCGGTGAACGGAAGGCCGAGTTCAATGATGTCGACCCCGGCCGCCGGCAAGCCTTTCATGACCTCGACCGCCGTGTCGAAATCGGGGTCGCCGCCCATGATGTAGGAGACGAACGCGGCCTTGTTGTCGGCCTTGAGGCGTTCGAATGTGCTGTCGATCCGTGACATGGCTCCCCCAGGCGCAGGACGGGTCGCGACCCGCCCCGCGATCAGTCGTCTTTGCGGTAGAACTTCTTGTCGCGCGGTTTGCCGTCCCAGCCGGTCTTGCGCGGCGGGCGGTCGTCATCCCGGTCTCGGTCACGTCCGCCGCGGTCGCCGCGATCCCGATCGCCGCCGAACCGCTTGCCGCCGCCGTCGCGATCACCGCCATAGGGCTTGCCGCCACCGCCGCGGTGGCCCCCTCGGTCGCCGCCGCGCGGGCCGCTGTCCTCGCGGTGCTCCCACTTGTTCAGCAGGACCTCGGAAAACTGGTCGCGTCCTATGACGCCCTCGTTGCACCACACGGTCGAGATCGTGTCGCCGTCCACGGCTTCGACGCACATCCGCATCGATCCCGATTTCAGGACCACGAGATCCCCGATATTATACTTGCTCACTTCGTATCCTAACGTGGTGGCCGCTCAGATGTCCTGACCCAGAGCCTCGGCCACGGTGAAGATGTCCTTGTCGCCCCGGCCGCACATGTTCATGACCATCAGGTGGTCGGCCGGCAGGGTCGGCGCAAGCTTGGCGACATGCGCCAAAGCGTGGCTGGGTTCAAGGGCCGGAATGATGCCTTCGGTGCGGCATGACAGCTTGAACGCCTCGAGCGCCTCGTTATCGGTCACGCTGACATACTCGGCGCGGCCCGTGTCGTGCAGCCACGAGTGCTCCGGCCCGATGCCCGGATAGTCGAGGCCCGCGCTGATCGAATGGCCTTCGAGGATCTGGCCGTCAGTGTCCTGCAGCAGATAGGTGCGGTTGCCGTGCAGCACGCCGGGGCGCCCGCCGGTCAGCGACGCGCAGTGCTCCATCCGGTCGTCTACACCGTGGCCTCCGGCCTCGACGCCGATGATGCGGACCTCCTTATCGTCGAGGAACGGATAGAACAGACCCATGGCGTTCGACCCGCCGCCGATGCAGGCGACGACCGAGTCCGGCAGGCGGCCCTCGGCCTCGATCATCTGGGTGCGGACCTCCTTGCCGATGATCGACTGGAAGTCGCGGACCATGGCCGGATAGGGGTGGGGACCGGCGACGGTGCCGATGCAGTAGAACGTGTCGCGGACATTCGTGACCCAGTCGCGCAGCGCCTCGTTCATCGCGTCCTTCAGGGTGCCGCGGCCCGAAGTGACAGGCACGACCTGGGCGCCGAGCAGTTTCATGCGGAAGACGTTCGGCGACTGGCGCTCGACGTCGTGGGCGCCCATGAAGACGATGCATTGCAGGCCGAACTTCGCGCAGACCGTGGCCGTGGCGACGCCGTGCTGGCCGGCGCCGGTCTCGGCGATGACCCGCGTCTTCCCCATGCGCTTGGCGAGGAGCACCTGGCCGATGGTGTTGTTCACCTTGTGGGCGCCGGTATGGGCGAGGTCCTCGCGCTTCAACCAGACGCGGCAGCCGACGGCGGCTCCGAGGCGCTCGGCCTCGTAGAGCGGGGTCTCGCGGCCGACGTAGTTCGCGAGGAGCGCGTCGAGCTCGGCGCGGTAGGCGGGGTCCTGCCAAGCCTCGTCGAAGGCGACGCCCAGGGCGTCGAGGGCCGGGACCAGGGTCTCCGCGACGAAGCGCCCGCCGTAGGCGCCGAATCGGCCGGTGGACCGATCGAAGCCCGGGGGCAGCGCCGCGCGCGTGGGGATGCTCACCATGACGGCTGGGTAGCGCCGTTTCGGGTCGGCTCCAAGTCCGCCGCAGCGTCTCGGGCCTCCTCGACGGCCGCGGCCCCGGCAGGGCCGCCTTTTGCCGCAGCCTGCTAGACGCTATCGTCCGGTCGCGCGGGTCGGCGGATGAGCACGGGGGACGGGAAGGAGCCGCCGGTGGGCGGGGAAGAGGCGCTCGAGCTCGGGCTCGACGACGTCGAGGCCGTGGCCGTGACGCGGACCGTGGCGGTGAAGGCCTCCGTGCCGCCGCCCCTCCCCCTCTGGTTGCGCGCCGGTGTGAGCGCCTCCGAGGGGG
>JBCDAV010000034.1:0-56715 GCA_039184865.1 Pseudomonadota bacterium
CCGGCTCCGGGTGGGTGGGCGGGGGAGGCGGATGGCCTCTTGGTCATTCGCAACGCAGAGCATCAATCAGGGATCACTGCGGTCGCGTCGATCTCGACCAACCATTCCGGCCGCGCGAGTGCGACGACGACCAGCCCAGTGCAAACAGGGTGAATCCCTCGAATGTACTCACCCATCACCCGATAGATCGTCTCGCGGTGGCGGACGTCCGTCAGATAGACCACCAACTTTGTGAGATGCTCGGGTGCAGCACCGCATTCGTCGAGGAGCTGCATGATGTTCTGCATCACTTTGTGCGCCTGAGCGGCCGGATCACCGACACCGACATTGGCCCCGCCATCGAGTTCCTGCGGACACTGGCCGCGCAGAAAGACAACCTGCCCGCGCGCCACGACGGCCTGCGCCAGATCGTTGTCGAGGTTCTGTTCCGGGTACGTTTCTTTCGTGTTGAATGGGCGGATGCGCGTGTGGGTCATCTGAGGTCCGCTCCAAAATGGTCGCGGCAGAGCCATGCGAAGCGCTCGGCAGCGCCGGTAAGGCGGGTTGCCCGGCGACGCACGAGCATGATCCGACTGGGTTTCGCGGCCCAACCAAGCGGTCTGGTGACGACGCGTTTGCCGTCATAGGTGAGATCACTCGCGGGCCGGCTGGCGAGCAGCGTGTACCCGAGACCGTTGGCCACCATGCCGCGGACCGCTTCGATCGACGCAGCCCGCCAGGCGACATTCGGCTCGATGTCCTGATCGCGCAAAAGAGAGAGGAAGTAATCCGGGCTGGGCGGCGTCTGCAGCAAGACCATCGGCTCGTCGGCAAGATCCTGCGGCTGGATCTCGGACTTCTCCGCAAGCGGATGCGACTCCGGCAAGAGCGCATAAGGCGTTCGCTCCGCCAGAACCTCGCGCGCCAGATCGGTCGAGATGTTCTCGTCGTACATCAGTGCAATCTCGGCCTCACCGGCCGCCAGCGCTGCGTGGATCCGGGACTGATCGCCCTCAACCAGCCGCACCTCGGTTTCAGGCATCTCGCGCGCGAGACGACCGAGCAGCGGCGGCAGGATCGACGCGGAAATCGTGTAGAAGCTGGCGAGCCGCACTCGATTTGCTTCTGCCATCCGTCCCGCGCCGATTGTGTTGGGTGTTTCGATGCGCGATGCGGCGCCGTAAGCCCGATTTGCATAGATCAACGGCGAGCCATGTCCAGCGATAAAGATGTCCTCGACCTCGCCGAAGAAGACGTGGTGCGTGCCGACGAGATCGGAGGACACGACGCGACAGTCGAACGCCACCAGAGGGTCGACGACACGCGGAGCGCCAGTCGCCTGAACGGCCCAGGTTGCGGCATCGAATTTGTCGGGCAACTGCTCGCGAAAACGTCCGGCAAACGCGTCCGAGATGTACGATTGATCCTCCCGCAGGACGTTGACGCAGAATACGCCGTTCTCGACGATTGCGGGTGCGGAACTGCTGTTGCGGTGTACGCAGGCGAGCAATGTCGGCTTCGGCGTATCGGCGCTGACCGAGGACATTGCGGAAACGGTGACACCGGCGCGTCCAGCCGGCCCATCGGTCGTCACGACATTCACCGTTGCCGCGCAGTGGCTCATTGCCGCGAGGAACCGGGCGCGGAGGTCAGAGTCGGATGCTGCGGTCACCGCGTGTATTCCTTGTGGAGGGGTCGTTCGTTGCTTGCCCCCACTGCGCCGTTTGGTCAAGCCCGCAAAGGCCGATGCCAGAAGTCTTGCCCTCCAAGCCGAAGGTCTCGCGGGGACTGTGACCGATAGGTCTTTGACGTCCAGTGATGTTCAGGTGGGTCGGCTAACCGCTCGGTCAGCCAAGGCGGTCGGCAAGATAGGTCGCGAAATCGTAGATCGGCCGTTCCAGATGACTGAGATGACCGGGTCTTGCCGCGTCGGAGCAGAGACCCTTGTAGACCCGTTCCGTGCATTCCTGATCCTCGACCTGGACCTCATCGAGCAGCGTCTTGGCTTGATCAAACAAACCGGACGCTTCCGGGTCGGACATGAAGTCCTGCGACAAACCTCCACCATAGGTAATGTGGACGTGATCGACGCCGTTCGGATGCAGCGAGAGGTACCAGAAATAACCGGGTGTGAGCGTGATCAGAAGGCTCGGATAGATCGCCAGCAGGATCGTCGTGCGCCGCCAGTCGCCCTCCAGACGCGTGTTCTCCGGATGGGCGACCGCCAATTTGAACGACGCGTCCTTCAGGATGTAGTGATAATTGAACGTCGGCAGGCCGGGTGGGCAGTCCATCTCCTCCAGCTTGCTGACGCCGCCCACGGTGCCCGCATGGCAAACCGGCAGGTGGTAGCTTTCCATGAAATTCTCGGCGAGCACCTTCCAGTTGGTGTTCCAGACATGCGTTTCATGGAACAGGGTGGTGTAAGCCGCCATGTCGAAGTCGCCGACCATCTCGGTGACCTCGGCATAATGCGTTACCGGGTCGGTGGCTTCCGGATTGAGCGAGATCATGATGAAGCCCTGCCAGTCTTCGCAGCGGATCGCGGGCAGGCAGTAATCCTTGCGTTCGAACCCGGAATTCAGGCCCATGCCCGGCGCGCCCCGGAGCGATCCGTCGAGCGAATAGACCCACCCGTGATAGGGGCATCTCAACGTCCTCGTGGAGCCGGAGCCCTCCATCAGCGTTGACATGCGGTGAAGGCAGACATTCGACATCGCGCGGAGCTGCTTGTCCGTATCGCGCACAACAAGCACCGGTTGGCCGGCGAGTTCGTACGTCAGATAGTCGCCCGGATTGGCCAGTTGGTCCGTGCGGCCGACGCAGACCCATTCCTGTTTGAAGATGCGCTCGAGTTCGGCGTCGAGAAAGGCTTCGCTCGTGTAAGCTGATTTCGGGATCGCTGTCGACGTTTCGAACGGCGTCGACACCATTCTCTTCAATTCTGCGACAGGGTCAGTGCTGGCAAACACGTTCATCGGCTGCACTCCGTTGCGGTCGAGTGCAGACTAGCTGCGCGATATCGGCTCTGCCAAGGCAGAAAAGTCGCTCAGCCCGTAGCCTCTGGCGTCGCCGGGAAGCGGCGCAGATGCTGATTGAATGCATCGAGAAGCGCTTCCTTGCTCCGACGTCCCTGGATGACGCCCCGCACGCGGCCTTTGCCATCGAACAAGAGAAGCGTGACGCGACCGACGCCATTTTCCTGTGCGAGTTGCCGACCTTGCGGCGTATCCAGGCTGGCAACGAGATAGTGAACCTGGCTGGTATCGATCTCGTCCAGAGCCTGTCGCGCCGCTCGTTGCAGCGCACGACAGTCGGGGCACTGTGGATCATGGACTTGCACGATGGCCGGCATGCCGTCGCCGATCTTCGAAAGATCGCCCTCGCGCATTCCTGCCATCACCTTGCTCGTGAAGTACCAGCCGCCGCCACCGAGAACCAGCGCACCGACGCCCAGAAACTTCGCCAGACCGAGCGCTTCGCGGCGCGACATCCTTTTCTTTCTGGCAGGCGGTGCTGTCGAAGCCTGGGCATTCTTGCGGGGCGCGGATGATTTGCGCTTCTGGCGTTTCATGAGGGCCTCAAGTGGCGGTGATCTCGTTCACAACTGTGAGCCTTGACGCATCCTCAGACCATTCACGACCGCTCACGAACGGGTGAAGGGTCGTCGTCTCGCAGGTCCTAAAACCGTCCAGTGCCGGATCGACTCGGACACGTTTCTGCGTGCGGTCGCAATGACGATCAGGGCTTCAAGAAATTACCACCGCTCGTTTTGGCGTGCGTCGGGCAGCAGACAACACCGGTCGCAGTTTCGAGGACCGACGCATTCACATGTTCGGATAGTTCGGGCCGTCCCCGCCCTGAGGCGTTGTCCAGGTGATGTTCTGGCTCGGATCCTTGATATCGCAGGTCTTGCAGTGGACGCAGTTCTGGAAATTGATCTGGAAGCGCGGGACAGTGCCTTCTTCGCGCACGACCTCGTAAACGCCGGCCGGACAATATCGCTCTGCCGGTTCCGCATATTCCGGAAGGTTGACCGCAATCGGAAGTTCCGGATCGCCAAGGTGCAGGTGCGCGGGCTGCGATTCCTCGTGATTGGTGAAGCTGAACGACACGTTTGTCAGCCGGTCGAAGCTGATCACGCCGTCGGGTTTCGGGTAGGTGATCTCTTTGTGGTCGCAGGCCTTGCCTGTCGCCTGGGCATCGGTTTTCCCATGCCCCAGCGTTCCAAACAGCGAGAACCCCGCGAGGTTATTCGTCCACATGTCGAGCCCGCCCGCAGCGAGCCCTCCGATCAGACCCCATCTCGACCACATCGGCTTGACGTTGCGCACCGGCTTGAGGTCCTTGGCGATCGGACCCTCGGCGACGGCCTCGGCGTAAGCCGTAAGTTCGTCTCCGCCGCGGCCCTCGGCAATGGCGGCGTGCGCAGCTTCAGCTGCCGCGATCCCCGAATGCATGGCGTTGTGGTTGCCCTTGATGCGCGGCACGTTGACCATTCCGGCGGAGCAACCGAGCAGCGCACCGCCCGGGAACGTCACCTTCGGCATGGCCTGCCAGCCGCCCTCGGAAATTGCGCGCGCGCCGTAGGAGATCCGCTTACCGCCCTCAAGAACCGGTGCGATGTCCGGATGATGCTTGAACCGCTGGAACTCCATGTAGGGGAAGATGTGCGGGTTCTCGTAGTTCAGGTGGACCACGAAGCCGACATACACCTGATTGTTCTCCAGGTGATACATGAATGAACCGCCGCCGGTCTTGGTGCCGAGCGGCCACCCCATCGTGTGAGTCACGAGGCCCTGCTGGTGGTTTTCGGGCTTGATCTCCCAGATTTCCTTCATGCCGATGCCGAACTTCTGCGGCTCCTTGCCAGCATCCAGGGCGTACTTTCCGATGACCTGCTTCGACAGAGAGCCGCGAACGCCTTCGGCGAGCAGGACGTACTTGCCAGCCATGATCATGCCAGGCTCATACGCGTCGCCGGGGGTGCCATCGGCGTTCTTACCGAACTCGCCTGCGACGACGCCGATGATTTCGCCGTTCTCGCCCTCGACCAGTTCGGAACAGGACATGCCGGGATAAATCTCGACGCCCAGTTCCTCGGCCTTCTCGGCCAGCCATCGGCAAACATTGGCCATCGACACGATGTAGTAGCCGTGGTTGTTCATCAGCGGCGGCATGGCGAGATTGGGCAGGCGGATCGCCCCGGCCTCACCCAGCACGTAGAATCTGTCGTCCGTCACCTCGGTTTCGATTGGCGCGCCCATGTCGCGCCATTCGGGCAGCAGCGCATCGAGGCCGCTTGGATCGAGCACGGCGCCGGACAGGATGTGCGCGCCGACCTCCGAGCCCTTTTCGAGCACGACAACCATCAGATCTTCGTCGAGTTGCTTCAACCGGATGGCAGCGCTGAGCCCTGCCGGCCCTGCGCCGACGATGACCACGTCCACTTCCATAGCCTCGCGGTCGAAATCGCTCATGTGCCCAGTCCCCTGAATACCATCTCGGATCAGTCGCGCTGATATCGTGCGTCACTGCCGAGGGTCAATCATGACGCATGGGGAGGTCCCACGCATTTGGGTGCATTTTCGCAGAACGAACCGCCCAAAGCCTGTTTGCGTCGCTTGATAGTGTGAAATCGCCGTATCTGGTGCCGCGTGTCGCGCGGGAACTCGCCCATATTCCGCGCCGGGGGCATGTACGGGGGGAGGCGATGTCGATCTACGAGATCAGTGGGTATGCTGGCGTGGTGTTCTACATCGGCTCCTACGCAGCGCTGCAGTTTGGCATGATTTCGGGGCGGGGATACCTCTACGCATTCCTGAACATGTTGGCGGCGTCTCTCGTCCTGATCAGTCTCGCCGAAGCGTTTAACATGTTCTCCGCGATCATTCAGGCGACGTGGATCACGATCTCGATCATCGGGATGGCCCGGGCCTATCTCCTGAACAAGGTCATCCGGTTTGATGCGGATGAACTGCGGATCCTCGAGCAGATCGCGCCGAAGCTGGACAAACCAAACTCCCGCCATTTGCTCAATCTCGGCGCATGGGTCGATGGCGCGCATGACGTGGAACTCACGCTCCAGGGCGAGCCGATCAGTCATCTCTACTGGATCAAGTCCGGCCAGGTCGCTGTCTTTGCTGGCGGTCAACGCGTGGCCGAACTGGGCGAGGGCGCGGTTCTGGGCGAGGCAACGGCGCTCACTGGGGCGCCCGCAACGGCAACGGTCAAGGTCGATCAGGCAGCGCGGTATTTCTGCATTCCGGCGCAGGCTTTGAGAGATCTTGCCGCACGCAATGCAGATGTCCGGGCGGAATTGCAGCATTCGTTCTCGGCCGAGATGCGCAACAAACTCGAGGAATCGAACATGCGCATGGTCGCGGTGAAGGAGCAGACTTCTCAGGCTTGAAGCGGCGCCGGGCATTCGTGGACCGCACGTTGATCGCATGGGTGGCCCTCAGGCCGCGTGAGTTCGCGCGGCCTCAGCGCGTTCATGCTCATTTTCAGGAACCTGTGAGTTTGCGCTGTGCGGAATATTCGGCGGTCGGACCCCGACGGCGCAACGATCTGGCGCCTGTGCTTGTGTCCCGGGGTTGTGCCATTCGGCCATCAGCCCACATTATTGGGCACAACCATGGGAGGCGAATATGTTCGGACTGCTGAAGAAGACGTCCATGCCAACGGCGGAAAGCGCGCTGGATGGACGTGCATTCGAGATCCCGACGGCCGAAGCGCACTTCGTGAACGGTCGTGCCCTGAAAGGACCGTACCCGGAGGGCCATGAACTGGCGATGTTCGGGATGGGCTGTTTCTGGGGCGTTGAGCGGATGTTCTGGAACGTTCCGGGGGTCTGGATCACGGCGGTTGGCTACGCTGGCGGCTACACGCCGAACGCCACCTACCAGGAGGTCTGCAGCGGTCGGACCGGACATAACGAGGTTGTCCTAGTTGTCTTCGACCCGTCAACGGTCAGCTATGAACAGTTGCTGAAGGTGTTCTGGGAAGGTCACGACCCGACCCAGGGCATGCGCCAGGGCAACGACGTCGGAACGCAGTATCGCTCAGGCATCTACACCTATACCGATGCGCAAGGCGAAGCGGCGCGCGCCAGCAAGGCGGCGTTCCAGCCCGGTCTCAGCGCCGCTGGCTATGGTCCGATCACCACGGAAATCGTGCCGGTCTCGGAGTTCTATTTCGCCGAGGACTACCACCAGCAGTATCTCGCTAAGAATCCGGGCGGCTACTGCGGTATCGGCGGGACCGGAGTGTCATGCCCCGCCGGCACGGGCGCCGCGCTCTGAGGCATGACGCGCGCCGCGGGTTTCTCCCGGCGCGCATTCCCAAATTGCTCCGTAACTTGTCGCTGCGAGTTCGACCGGAAAAATAGCTGTCTACGTAGTCAGTGCCCTGCGAACTGATGAGAAGATGCTCTCGAACATGTCGGGCGTGAGAACTCGTGTATTGGTGTTGTACCGGGAGCAGTGGTAGCTGGCGGTGATCGCATAGGTCCGGATCACGCTGGTGTTGCCATGTCCGAAGGGGTGGTTCTTAAGTCGCCCCTCCAGCGCACGGATCGTGCTGTCATGGGCGATTTTCCCGAGCGTGATGATGGAGGTCAGGTTCGGAAGCGCCTTGATCCGGTGTTCCAGGAACTGGCGGCATGCGTTGATCTCCGCGCCGATGGGCTTGTTCTGGGGCGGCACGCAGCGAACGGCGTTTGTGACCATGCAGTCGATCAGTTCGAAGCCGTCATTCGGCGTGGCACCAAACTCTCCCCGCGCAAAGCCGTATTTCTTCAGGGTCGTGTACAGAAGATCGCCAGCGAAATCGCCCGTGAACGGGCGCCCGGTCCGGTTCGCGCCCTTGACCCCGGGGGCAAGCCCGACCACGAGCAGGCGCGCATCAGGAGGCCCGAAGCTTGGCACCGGATTGTTGAACCAACCCGGCCATTGCTCACGCAGATCTTCGCGATACTCGACGAGCCGCGGACACAACGGGCAGTTCGGCGGCGCTTCCGTCAGCCTTTTGGTCGACAAGGCCGTTTCCGCGGCTCAGTCGGCTTCTTCTTCCTCGAACTGCGGTGCTGGCATCTGGGCGCTCGCGGGCGCCGGGCGCGGCGGACGACCGATGACGTCCTTCAACTCTTCGAGCTCGATGAAGTTGTCTGCCTGGCGACGCAGGTCGTCGGCAATCATCGGCGGCTGCGAGCGGATCGTCGAGACGACCGACACGCGCACGCCCTTGCGCTGCAGGGCGCCGACGAGAACACGGAAGTCGCCGTCGCCCGAGAAGAGCACGATGTGCTCGACATGATCGGCCATCTCCATGGCATCGACGGCAAGCTCGATATCCATGTTGCCCTTGATCTTCCGGCGTCCGGTGGAGTCCGTGAATTCCTTCGCCGGTTTCGTGACCAGCGTGAAGCCGTTGTAGTCGAGCCAGTCGACCAGTGGGCGGATCGGCGAGTACTCCTCGTTTTCGATCAGCGCTGTGTAGTAGAAGGCCCGAACCATCTTGCCGCGCCGCATGAACTCAGAGCGCAGAAGCTTGTAGTCGATGTCAAAGCCAAGGGCTTTGGTCGCAGCGTAAAGATTGGATCCATCAATGAAAAGTGCGAGACGTTCGTCGCGGTAAAACATGCGTTCCTCTATATTCTTGCGTGCGCAGAGTAGCCATGGCGTGCCGCCCTAACCCCTAAAACACCGGCGCATGACTGAATCGCGAGCGTACCTAAGCGCTGATGACCCGGATGTCTACGGCTGATATGGCAGTTTCATGACTGTTTATCTCATCGCACTCGGTTCAAATCTCCCTCTCGGCGAGTATGACTTAACGTCAACTTTGGTTCGAGCGATCGACCTGCTCGGTCAAGCGCGCGGGATCGAGGTTTGTCGCGTCAGCGCCTGGTACCGGACACCCGCCTGGCCCGAGGGATCGGGACCCGACTATGTGAACGGCGCAGCCGCATTGGCGTCGCAACTTTCACCAAGTAAAATTCTACAGGAACTGCACGGGGTTGAGAAGGCTCTTGGACGGAGCCGCCGCGAGCGCTGGGCATCGCGGACCTGCGATCTCGATCTCCTCGGCGCGGGAGAGCTTGTTCTTCCCGACCCTGAAACCGTGTCTGGCTGGATCGACGAAGGCCCTGACCGCAACCGGGTTCCCGACGATTTGTTGCTCCCGCATCCCCGGCTGCAGGAGCGCGGTTTTGTCCTAGTGCCTCTCGCGGAAATTGCGCCGAATTGGACGCACCCGATCCTTCAGAGAACCGTGTCAGAGATGCTTTCGGCCCTTCCCGCGAGCGAAATCGCGGAAATTCGACGGATCGAACCGGTGTCAGGCCCTGGGTGATTCGAGGCTGTGCTTTTGCAGCAGCGGCCATTGGAAGGCCAGAAAGACCATAGTAAGCGGCAGATTTGCGAAGGTTTTGAAGCTGACCCAGAACTCGGTCGTCTGGGTTCGCCAGATGACCTCGTTCAGCAGGCCGAGAAAAATGAAGAAACCGACCCAGCGTCGGGTGAAGATCATCCAACCCTCGTCGGTCAGCGGCATTGTCTCGCCCATCAGATATTTGAGGAAGGATCGGCCCTGCAGCAGACCGAACCCCAGGATCAGCGCGAAGATCCCGTTCACGATCGTCGGCTTCATCTTGATGAACGTCTCGTCCTGCAGCCACAGCGTCAGCCCGCCGAAGACTGCAACTACCACGGCCGTCACGACCGCCATCTTAGGCAGCGACCGCGTGAGTGCCCACGATGTCACCAGCGAGATTGCGATGGCTACCATGAACAAAGCGGTCGCCACGAGAATGGGAGCCTGCTCGCTGGCCATCGTATCTTCGCCCAGGATTGGTTGCAGCAACGGTGCCACCGACGGCATGGCCGCGATCTCAGCGCCATATCGGAACGACAGGAAGAAAACCGCCAATGGCCCGATTTCGAGCAGCAGTTTCAGGATCGGGTTGATTTCGGTGTGCTTTCCAGAAGCCATGCGAGGCAGATAGCCAACGACATCGGTCGCGTCATCCAGCAAGCCTGCGACAGATCGCTCCGATTGCGAGTCGTTGATGAAAGTGACTCCCGAGATCATCGGGTCGCTGATCCATGAATGCAGGTGAGCGTTTCATCAGGCGGATCAACACCGATCAAAAGCTCCGTCAGCATTCGCGAAGGCGGTTCTTTGTGCTTGGGAAAAAGTGTGGGCCGGTATTTTGGTGAGTAGCGGCAGCGAACCGAGGCGAGTTTCAATCTGCTAGGCCTTAGCGGTATCGTCACGCCAGCTTTCAATCGTTCCGCGTCACAGGCCGGGAAAAATCCCGTCCAACGATCAAGCCCGCTGGGGCCTATCCCAATCGGACGGAGAATGCGTGCGCATTGGTCAGGATATGGCTGATCCGGTGCTCGACTGCCCTGTCGGTCAAGTCGTAGGCGACACGCACACACTCGAGGAGGGGTGTACCCGCCGGGACCGAGAGCGCCGTTGCCGCGTCGGCATCTGCGGCAACGGCGCGAAGCCGGTCATCCGTTCGCAAAACCGTGACGCCGTGCTCGGATTGATACCAAGGATAAAGCGCGTTCGGCATGGCATCCGGCTGGCCGAGCCCCGGCATTACGCCCAGCGGGACGCGGATCGTCTCGAGAAGCGCCGGCGTGCCGTCGATCGCGCGGATACGATCAATCCGGTGAAGATCTGCGCGCTTCTTGAGCGATAGATCCTGAGCGATCCGGTCATCCGCCGGTTCGGTTTTCGCCGTCCATGAGAGCAGTTCTGGTATCACCCGCTGACCATCGCCGTCGACGATCCGCAGGAAGCGAAAGTTTGCCAGTTCAGGCGTTTGCTCCGCGACGAACGTGCCGCGACCCTGCACGCGGTTCAGCGCGCCATCGGCCACGAGGGAGTCCATGGCTTTGCGAACCGTGCCCTGGCTCACCTCCATCTCGGCCGCAAGGGCGATCTCGGACGGCAATGATGTGCCCGGCGCCCATTCGCCGCTTGCAAGGCGCTCGATAAGACTGGCACGCACCCGCGCGTAACGTGGCAGAAACTCCGACATGATCCTCCGCAGGGTTCGATCTTGCTCTTGTGGTCTTATAGTCTTATATAAGACTGAACGCAACGCATGAGGAAACGCGCGCATGAGCAACATCCCGCAACTCCTGGTCCACCATCCCGAAGACAATGTCGGGGTTGTCGTGGTCGAGGGTCTGACCGCCGGCACCGAGATGCTGTGCGTCGTCACCCATGACAACTCCGACTTCAGGATGGTCGCCAACATGGACATCCCGATCGGCCACAAGGTCGCTTTGAAGGATCTTTCGGAGGGCGACACGGTCTTCAAATACGGCGAGGACATCGGGAGAATGGTCGGCGCGTCCGGCAAGGGCGATCACGTCCACACTCACAACTGCAAAACCAAGAGGTGGTAAGATGGCGCTCGACGCAACCAATGTGACGATCAATGCCTGGCGCCGCGAAAACGGCCGCGTGGGCGTACGCAACCACGTACTGATCCTGCCGGTCGACGACATCTCGAACGCAGCGTGCGAAGCCGTCTCGAACAATGTCAAAGGCACGATGGCAATTCCGCATGCCTATGGCCGCCTGCAGTTCGGCGAGGACCTGGAATTGCACTTCCGCACGATCATCGGCACGGGCGCGAACCCAAACGTCGCCGCAGTCGTCGTGATCGGGATCGAACCGGAGTGGACCAAGGTCATCGTCGATGGGATCGCCAAGACCGGCAAACCGGTTGAAGGGTTCTCGATCGAACAGAACGGCGACTTCGAGACGATCCGGAAAGCCTCGTGGAAGGCCAAGGAGTTCGTTCACTGGGCGACGGAACTTCAGAAAGAACCGTGCCTGTTGAACGAGCTGTGGGTCTCGACCAAGTGCGGTGAGTCGGACACGACCACGGGTCTGTCGAGCTGCCCAACTGTCGGAAACATGTACGACAAGCTGATTCCGCAGGGGCTGTACGGCTGTTTCGGCGAGACCTCCGAGATTACCGGAGCCGAGCACATCTGTGCGAAACGCGGCGCGACTTCGGAAGCGTCTGAGGCCTTCATGAAGATCTGGCAGGCCTATCAGGACGAGGTGATCTTCGCGCACCAGACCGATGATCTGTCGGACAGCCAGCCAACCAAGGGCAACATACTGGGTGGCCTGACGACCATCGAGGAAAAGGCGATGGGCAATCTCGAGAAGATTGGCCGGACCTCGACCTACATCGATGCGATCGGCCCTGCGGAAACACCAGCCAAGGGGCCGGGTCTCTACTTCATGGACTCATCCTCGGCGGCAGCCGAGTGCGTAACGCTGATGGCCGCTGGCGGTTATGTGATCCACACCTTCCCGACAGGGCAGGGCAACGTGGTCGGTAACCCGATCGTTCCGGTGATCAAGATATCTGGCAACCCGCGCACCTTGCGTACGATGTCGGAGCACATCGATGTCGACGTGACCGGCGTGCTGACACGCGAAATGACCATCGACGAAGCGGGCGACGCGCTGATCGAAATGATCATCCGCACCGCGAACGGTCGCAATACGGCCGCCGAAGCTCTGGGCCATCGTGAGTTTTCGATGACCAAGCTCTATCGCAGCGCCTGACTTCGGCAAACCAAGCGGAGCGCCCTTCGGGCGCACGCTTTCTCAGGGGCAGGCCACCGCCGCCCCTCCACCCGCCCACCCGCGGGTCGCCGGTGGCCTGCCAAGTTCGCGACACCGTGTCGTGTTTGTGTTCGCCGATTGACGGTGCAGGCGCATTGCCGGTGTGAAAACGTCCTGCCGGTGTCGCTGATGGATTTGACGAACTCATCAATCGAGGCCCCGATGGTCCCGACTGCGAGCCATGGAGGGCCCTATGATCACCGAAGACCAGATCGAAACATTCAGCCGAGACGGCGTCGTGTTCATTCGCGGCGCTTTCGGCATGGATTGGGTCGAAACGCTGCGGCGCGGGATCGCGGACAATATTGCCAGCCCGTCCGAACGGGGACGGATCTGGGACAAGGATGAAGAGGGGCGAACCTGCTTCTACGACAGTCAGGTCTGGCAGCGGATCGACGGTTACCGGGACTTCGCACTGAACTCACCGTGCGGTGAGATGGCGGGCCGACTGATGGGCTCGGCCCGCGCGAACTTCTTCTTTGATGCGGTTTTCGTTCGCACGCCGGGCGCACAGTTCCGCACGCCGTTTCATCAGGACGAACCCTATTGGTCGGTGAACGGTTTCGACACGGTCAGTGTCTGGATGCCTCTGGTGCCGGTCGAAAAGAAGAGCGCGCTGGAATTCGTGAGAGGCTCGCATCGCTGGAACAAGAAATACCGGCAGGAAAACTTCGGCGCATTGACCGGAGATGACCGCGATCAGGTTGTGTTCGACGATGACGGGACAGAGCCGTTCCCGGATATTGAAGGAAATCGTGACGCCTATGAGATCCTGAGCTGGGACATGGAGCCGGGCGACGCCGTGTTCTTCAACGCCCGCATGATTCATGGTGGGTCGGGGAACCTGTCCGAAGGACGGGATCTCAAGGTCTTCAACACGCAGTGGCTGGGCGACGATGTGCGGGTGATGTTCCGGCCGGAAGGCATGGACCCGGACCACTCCGACGTCATGACCAAGGTCGGTCTGAAGCCCGGAGACCGGCCGGGAACGGATCTCTATCCGCTCGTCTGGCAGGCGGCATAGGAGAGACCGGACTTACCCGCGAAATCCCAATGTCGGTGCCCGGCCTGTCTGGCGGATTCCGTATATTCCGGCTGGCGTTTAGCCCTGTGTGCGGTCGAAGAGACCAGGGGACACCGCCTCAGGAGTCGGCGGGTTTGCCCTTTGGGGCAACGTGTCGAACTGCAGATCGGTACCTGTGGTAGTGTTCGCAGGAACAGCTTCAATCATAAGCATGTGTTGCCCAGGCTTCGAGTGTGGAACCCGCGCGATTTTGGTCGGCAAATCAGGATTCCCACCGGTCGAGATTGCGAAATGACCCGAAATATGCTCATTTTGAGGCGATTTAATTGCGTCCTGAATTGAGGGTGGGTTCAGATGAACAGTGTCAATCCGCTAACGCTGGCCATCGCAGGCGGGGTCACTAAGATCTTCGATCACATCGAAAACAAGGGGCCGATGTGGGCTGGCTCGGGCAAGCGGTGGGCGCGTGAAGTCGTGGCCTTCTCCGAACCTTTCAGTCATCCGCCGACCGTTCAGCTTTCGATCTCGGTGATCGACGCCGACAGCGGGCGAAACCTGCGCCTCGACCTCCATACCGAGGATGTCACCTGCGACAGCTTCACTGCGGTGGCGCACACGTGGAGTGACACGCGCATAGGGCGTCTCCAGGTCAACTGGACGGCCATTGGCAGCCGAATCGAAGGCGCGACCCCTGTCTGGAACGTTTGAAGCTCGGAAAGTTGTGACGCGCATGGATGTCGCGCGGCATCGCGCCTGAAGCACAGCCGTCGCGCATAGCTAGGCGTGCTGCTTGAGCAGGTCCGAGAATTCCTCGAACACGCCCGCATAGGTGTCGCGCTTGAACGGTACGATCTTCTCCATCAACTCGTCCGGCGGCAGCCAAGCCCATTCGCGGAATTCCGGCTCCTCCGTCGCAATATTGATCCCGGTCTCCGGGCCGAGATGTCGGATGGCGAACCACTTTTGGGATTGTCCGCGGTAGGCGCCGCCCCAGAGCTTGGCGATCAGATGGCGCGGCAGATCGTAGTCGCGCCAGTGGCCGCTCTCGCGCAGAATCCGGGCCTCGTCGGGCTTAATCCCCGTTTCTTCACGCAACTCGCGCAGGGCGGCTTCCGCGGGGGCCTCGCCGGGATCGATACCGCCCTGCGGCATCTGCCACGCACCATCCGGACCGTCGATGCGCTGACCGGCGAAGATCCGGCCGGCATCGTTAAGAACCATCAAGCCGACGCAGGGCCGGTAAGGCAAGTTTTCGATGTCCATTCCCGGCGCTTACTTGGCGCCGAGGTCGTAGATCGCGAGTCCGGCCAGGAGATCGAGCGCGTAGGCGAGTTGGAAGTCCTCAGACCGCAGCTGGGCGGTCTTCTCATGGCGGCTGCGCTCTTCATCGAGCTGGCGCTTTTCGTCTTCGCTCAACTCGTTCTCAAGCGATCCGCGCAGATCCGCCTCTGAGCGTGAACGGCGGTTCAGTTCCTCGTCGGCGTCGGTAACCCGGCGTTCCTCGACGAGAATGTCGGGTTCGATGCCGAGCGCCTGGATCGAGCGACCGGAAGGCGTGAAATAGCGTGCCGTCGTCAGCTTCATTGCGCCCTTATCGCCGAGGCGCATGACAGTCTGGACCGAGCCCTTGCCGAAGCTCTTGGCGCCCAGAACGATTGCCCGGCGCTGGTCCTGCAGCGCGCCCGCGACGATCTCGGAAGCGGAAGCCGAGCCTTCGTTGATCAGTACTACAATCGGCTTGCCATCGGTCAGGTCACCGGGCTTGGCGTTGACGCGGTCGGCTTCGTTCAGATCGCGCCCGCGCGTCGAGACGATTTCACCAGTATCGAGGAAAGCGTCCGAGACCGAAATCGCCTGGCTCAGCAGGCCGCCGGGGTTGTTCCGAAGATCGACAATATAGCCCTGCAGTTTGTCCTCGCCGATTTCCTCTTTCATCTTCTCGACGGCACTTTCGAGGTTGTCGTAAGTCTGTTCGTTGAAGGTCGTGATCCGCAGAACGGCCACGTCGCCTTCCGCGCGCGCGCGCACAGCACGGATCTTGATCACAGCGCGCGTGATGGTGACGTCGAACGGTTCTTCGGCACCTTCTCGGCTGATCGTGATGATGATGTCCGAGCCAACGGGCCCGCGCATCTTCTCGACCGCTTCTGCCAGCGTCAGGCCCAACACGGACTCGCCATCGATATGGGTGACGAAGTCGCCGGCTTCTAGGCCAGCTTTGGCCGCAGGCGTGTCGTCGATCGGGGCCACGACCTTGACGAAGCCGTTCTCCATGGTGACTTCGATCCCCAAGCCACCGAACTCGCCCTTCGTCTGCTCGCGCATGTCCTGGAAGTTCTGCGGCGGCAGATAGGACGAGTGCGGGTCCAGCGAGGTCAGCATGCCCTCGATGGCGGCTTCAATGAGCTGTTGTTCGTCGACCTCCTCGACATAGTTCGAGCGGACGCGTTCGAAGATGTCACCAAACAGGTCGAGGTAGGCGTATGTGTTCTTGGCTGAATTATCCTGGGCGGTGACAGTGCTCACCATCATCGGAACCATCGCCCCGAGGGCTACACCTGCCATCATGGCCATCATTGTCTTGCGCATTATCCGCCGCTTCCCTTCGCTGTGAAGTCGAACCAGTCCGCCGGGTCGATCACGGAGCCGTTTTGCCTGAGTTCGATATAGAGCATTTCCTCGCTGATCTGATCACGATCTGTCGAGGCTTCAAGCAAAAACTCCTCCGAAGCGGGAATTGGCCCGCCAAGCCCGCCCAAACGTTCCCCGGCAAGCACGGTTTCGCCGACGAGCCGGTCAACCGTCGCGAGCCCTGCCATCACGATCAGGATGTCCTGCTGGGGTTCGAGCACCACGACCGTTCCGTAATCGATGAGCGGACCGGCGTACCGAATGGTGCCGTCCCACGGTGCGGAAACCTGCGCGAATGCCGGTGCGGTGATGGTCAGACCGAAACCGTCGCGGCCCCAAGGATCGGGATCGCCGAAGTCCGCCGTTTTGCGGCCGGCAACGGGCGGCTGGACGAAGCCCCTTGCCTCTTCGAAGGTCAGGAGTACGCTCGGGTCGCTTTCGGCGGCGGTCGCCAGGGTTTTCGCGAGTGCATCGATCGATCCGGCCTGCGCCGCGATGGCTGCTGTTTGCTCGGCCAGTTCGCTGCGCGTCGCAAGGCCCTTCCGCCGGTTCCGGCGCAGCGCTTCCGTCGTGCGTCCGCGCAGTTCCTGAAGGGACGCGAGCGCGCCGCGTGCCTCGATCCGGGCTACGTCCTGGCTGGATCGCAGGCGCTGTAGCAGCCCGAGGCGCTCGCGCAGGACCTCGATGCGTTCGCTCAGAACAGGCGAGATCTCGGCCATCAGGCTCGCCCCACGCGCCGCTCCGACCGGTCCGCCCGGAAATGCGAGCAGGGCGGATCGAGGTGCCAGACCGAGCGATTGCAACGCCGCGATGAGATCTTCAAGCCGCGCGCGATCCTCGGCAATCGCGTTGCGGATGCGTGATTCGCGTGTCGCCATCAGGCGCAATCCGTCCCGGAACGCAGCCAGCGCCAGTTCATGGGCTGTGACCGCCTTGCCGAGTGCTGCGAGCTGTGCCGTTCCGTTGGTAGCGCTGTCGAGCTGTTCCTGGGCGACGGCAAGTGCGGCGCGCGCACGGTCAATGTTCGGATAGACCGGCGATTGTGCACTGGAAGACCCGTACGATGCAGTCGCGAAAACCGTTGCGACCAGAACCGTTGCGGCCACTCGGTGCATTTGCAAGATCGCCGTCATGCGATCATGCCGGACGCCTCAAAAGCGACTGGCCCGTCATTTCGAGCGGTTGATCGAGATCCATGAGATGAAGGATCGTCGGCGCGATGTCGGCGAGGCGCCCGTCCGCGAGCACGCAGTCCAGTGCTGCATCGCCGTGCTGTACCAGCACCAGTGGCACCGGATTCGTCGTGTGGGCGGTGTGCGGCCCGCCCGTCATCGGGTCCCGCATGAGTTCGCAGTTGCCATGGTCCGCCGTCACCAGCATCGCGCCGCCGGTTTCTTCCAACGCTGCTAGCGCTGCTCCAAGGCCGCGGTCGACAGCCTCGCAGGCCGCAACCGCCGCCTCGAGCGATCCGGTGTGCCCGACCATGTCCGGATTGGCGTAGTTGACGACGATCAGGTCATAACCCTCACGGATGCCAGAGACGAGCTTATTGGTCACCTCGCCGGCCGACATTTCAGGTTGCAGATCGTAAGTTCGGACTTTCGGCGACGGCGCCATGTGGCGATCCTCGCCAGCATCCGGCTCTTCGATCCCGCCATTCAGGAAGAACGTGACGTGCGGGTATTTCTCGGTCTCGGCAAGTCGAAGTTGGCGCTTCCCGTTCGCGGCGACCCACTCCCCCAAAGTGTTTATGATCTCTTCGGGCGGAAACATCGCCGGCATCCAAACGTCATGCCTGTCGGAGTAGGACACCATGCCCAGCGTGGCGGCAAAGTCCGGGCGGGCTTCGACATCGAACTCCGCGAAAGTCGGGTCGAGCAGCGCCGACAGGATCTCACGCGCGCGGTCAGCGCGGAAATTGCAGCAGACCAGTCCGTCGCCGTCCATCATGCCGGGAAAGTCATTGAGCGCCACCGGTTCGAGAAACTCGTCAGAGATACCCGCCTCGTAGGATCGTTCGATCGCCGCAAGCGCACCCTCCGCAGAAGCACCTTCACCATCGGTAAAAAGCTTGAAAGCCGTCTCGATACGATCCCAGCGTTTGTCGCGGTCCATGGCGTAGAAGCGACCGCACAGCGTCGCGATCCCGACGTTCCGAAGGCCCGAGATATCTGCGAGGAAGGCGCCGACCTGCTCCCGCGCAGACTGTGGAGGTACATCGCGCCCATCAAGGAAGGCATGGATCGCAACGGGAATCTCGGCTTTCGCGAGGATCTCCGCCAAAGCGACCACATGGTTCTGATGGGCATGGACGCCGCCGGGGCTGAGCAAGCTCATCAGATGCGCCGTGCCGCCAGACTCCTTTAGGCGTGTCAAAAACTTGATAAGGTTCCGGTTCGAAAAGAACGTCCCATCCTCGATGGCGTGATTGATCTTGGGCAGATCCATCCAGACCACGCGCCCGGCGCCGATATTGGTGTGACCGACCTCCGAGTTCCCGATCTGACCGGCTGGTAATCCGACATCCTCGCCATGCGCCGCCAATTGAGATCGCGCCTCGGTCGACCAGATTCTATCGAAGTTCGGTGTTTTCGCGAGAGCTACGGCGTTGTCGGCGGTCTCGGCGCGCAGGCCCCAACCGTCGAGAATGCACAGGATGACCGGTTTCAGCGCCATTCGGGTCTCCGCCCTCTCTGCCTCGGCGACGGTCTATCCGAGCGGTGCAGACCGGGCAATAACTCACTCGCGATGATACGGGGTGCCAGCCAGGATCGAGACGGCACGATAGAGTTGTTCCGAGAGCATCACGCGGGCCAGCATATGCGGCCAGACCATCGCGCCGAAGGAGAGCAGCACATCCGCGCGGTCGCGCACGTCGCGGGTGTGGCCGTCGGCGCCGCCTATCAGAAAAACCATCTCGTCCGCTCCGGCGTCCCGGGTGCGTTCCAGCAAACGGGCGAGATCAGGCGAGTTCAGGGCCTTGCCGCGCTCATCGAGCGCGACAGCCTTCGTGCCGGGTCGGATGCGTTCGAGCAGCCGGGCCGATTGCGAAGCCTGGTCCCTGACCTTGCGTTCATCGAGCTCAAAGACTTCGAGCGGGCCCAATGCATACGGTCGCCCCGTCGCCGCAAGCCTGCGCGCATAGTTGGTGATCAATGTCTGCTCGGGACCAGACTTCAACCGCCCAACGGCCGCGATCGACAAGCGCATGTCAGGCTCGGGGCGGATTGCACCGGCCGCTCCCGGGTACGGACAACTGAGAGATCAGACCTGTGCCGCGGCGCGCGCCGTTGCCTCCGGTGCGGGCGTCCACATCTTTTCGAGCTGGTAGAACTCGCGCACTTCCGGGCGGAAGATATGCACGATCACGTCGCCCGCATCGATCAGCACCCAGTCCGCCGCTTCGAGCCCTTCTGCGTGCGGCCGGATCCCGGAATTCTGCTTCAACCGGTCGATCAGCTTCTCCGAGATCGCGCCGACATGGCGCGTCGAGCGTCCCGTGGCGATGACCATAGTGTCCGCTTCGGCCGATTTCCCGCGCAGATCGATTTCAACGACGTCTGTTGCGCCATCGTCGTCCACTGATTTCAGGATGAGATCTATTAGCGTTTCCCGGTCGGGTCCGGTCCCGGGTAGCTCTGTGTGTACTGTGTGCATCGGGCGTGTCGTTGTGCCCGCAGCGGTCATGTCACTCAGGATCGTTTCCTCCATTCGGGCCCTGCCCGTCCAAGGGGCTGCCTTGTGGACAACGTAGCGAGAAACCGTGACAATCTCAAGAACGCGCGGAGAGGCGCCCCCTCCGCGCAGTGGAAACGCTCACCGGTTGCCGCGCACGATCTGTTCGTATTCCGAAGAAACGTCGCGTGCCAGCGCACCAACTTCGAAACTGTATGGGCCGATTTCACCGACAGGTGTCACTTCGGCGGCCGTTCCGGTCAGCCAGCATTGCTCGAAGCCCTCCAATTCGTCGGGCATGATATGGCGTTCGTGCACCTTGATGCCGCGCCGATTGAGCTGTCCGATGACCGTCTCGCGGGTGATGCCCGCCAGGAAACAGTCGGGATCCGGCGTGTGCACCTCCCCGTCCTTGACAAAGAAGATGTTGGCGCCGGTCGCCTCGGCGACATAGCCGCGATAGTCCATCATCAGGGCGTCGGAGCAACCTTTCGCCTCGGCGGCGTGCTTTGACATCGTGCAGATCATATAGAGACCCGCGGCCTTCGCCTTGCAGGGAATCGTCTCCGGAGACGGACGCTTCCACTTCGAAATATCGAGTTTGGCACCCTTGGTCTTGGCGTCGCCGTAGTAGGCGCCCCACTCCCACACCGCGACCGCAAGACGGATCGGGTTCTTTGCAGACGCGACACCCATGTCCTCGCCGGCACCGCGCCAAGCGACCGCGCGCACATAGGCGTCCTGCAGATTGTTGACGCGCAGGCACTCGTACTTCGCTTCCTCGATCTGTTCGACTGTCCACGGGATCGGAATGTCCAGCTCATTGCCAGAGAACAGGAGGCGCTCGGAGTGCTTGACGCTCTCAAAGATCTTGCCGCCATAGGCCCGCTCGCCCTCGAAGACGCTGCTGCCATAGTGCAGCCCGTGCGTGAGGAGGTGCACCTTGGCGCCGCGCCAGTCCACCATCTCTCCATCCATCCAGATGAAGCCGTCGCGATCGTCGTATCCATTGCCGTCAGCCATGGCGCAGTTCTCCGGGTGGCCTGAAGCCCTGCCTCAGACCATTGTGTTTTTGTTGCGTCAAAAAGGTCGTGCGTGATCGAATCTTTCAATCTGCACGGTGATCCGGGTAACATTGGCCTTGAGATCAGTCAACAAGGCTGACATAAATTGTGAGCAGGGCCGTGCTGGCAGTGTTGATCGAGGCAGAGCGCATGAATGCTCCGAAATTGCAGACTCCGGCTCAGGCGACGGGGTCGGACGAAGGTTCGCCGGGAGAGGCCGAATTGCGCCAGGCGATCGAATTGCTGTTCTTTGCCTATCGAGACTTCACAGGTGATCCCGACGCGGTGCTGGCAGGACGGGGCCTCGGCCGCGCGCATCACCGGGCCGTCCACTTCATCAATCGCAGCCCCGGCATCACAGTGGCCGGGCTGCTCGATATCCTGCGCGTCACGAAGCAATCGTTGAACCGCGTGCTGCGCCAGTTGATCGCGGAGGGGTTGGTCGAAAGCCGCGAAGGCAAGATCGACCGGCGTCAGCGCAATCTCTTTCTGACCGAGGCAGGTCGCGAGCTTGAGCGCGAGCTTTCGGCGCTGCAGCGTGACCGTGTCGGTCGAGCGCTACGCGATGCCGGGCCGGAGGCGACCTCGGGCTTTCGCGACGTGCTCAGTCAGATGATCGACAGCGAAAGTCGTGCGACGGTCCTCGATCTGATCAAGCGGGGCGCGGCATGACGGCAACGGTCGATATCGCACATGTTCTCGTCATTGACGATGACGAGCGTATCAGGGATCTTCTCAAGCGCTACCTGACCCGAAACGGCTATCTGGTCACGTCCGCGCGGGATGCGGCCCACGCCACAAGGCTGCTGGAAAGCCTCGCCTTCGATCTGATGATCGTCGACGTCATGATGCCCGGAGAGGACGGCTTCTCGTTCACGCGCCGCATCGTCGGTGTCTTCGAGACGCCGGTGATCCTGTTGACTGCGCGTGGAGAGACCGACGACCGGATCGAGGGGCTCGAGGCCGGGGCGGACGACTATCTTCCGAAACCGTTCGAACCCAAGGAACTGCTGTTGCGCGTGTCGGCGATCTTGCGCCGGGCGACGCCGGTGACGCCCGAGGTCGAACCCCCGAAACATCTTTCGCTCGGCGATACGAGCTACGAGCTGTCGCGCGGGGAACTCCGTCGCGGCGAGGACTCGATCCGGCTTACGTCGACGGAACAGGCGCTGATGCGGGTGTTCTCACGCCAGCCGAACGAAGCAGTCAGCAGGATCAGGTTGGCCGAGGAACTCGGCGGTGCCTCGGGAGAGGTTCAGGAACGCGCGGTCGATGTGCAGATCACGCGCCTGCGGCGCAAGATCGAACGTGATCCGAAGAACCCGCGCTACCTGCAGACGGTGCGCGGCGCAGGTTACATGCTGACGCCGGACTGACGGCCCACGCCGAAGGCTGATCTGGCAGCACCCGGCACCCCTGCCTCAACGCTCGACAAAAAGGCACCGGGCCAGAGATCGCGCATCATGGCGAGATCCTGCAGATAGCGCTGCTCGAGGTGGTTCTTCTCTTCCGGCGACCACGGGTTGAAGCCCGCGAACCCCTTGTCCTTGCCGAACTGACGCATGGTCCGCCGGATCATCTCAGGCTCCGGCGTTTCGTTCCGCGCGACCATCGCAGTGATTTCCTCGATCGCCCTTTCAGAAGGACCGGGCACGGGCTTGCCGGGAACGCCGGACAGCTCGTCCGCTGCGTGAGATCCGATCAACTCCGCGAAAACCATGTCCTCGACTTGCGAGAACTGCTCGTATCGCCAGAAGCGTAGGGAAGATCCCGACGGAAGGGCCTCCATCACCTCTGCCGCAAGCTCTGGCCATCCCCGCCCGTCCGTCAGGAGCGTCCGGCGCAATGCCGGGCTGAAGGGCAGATATTTCCAGCCGTTCAACACTTGGCCATAGGCCGAGATGTAGAAACTGTCGTAACTCCGCACAGCGAGCAACACTGTGACCGGTCGGTCCTGCAACGCGCGGCACAGCGGTTTCACTTCACGCCCAGCGTCGCGGTAGAAGCCGCGTCCCGACATGATCGGACGCAAAGACCCGATTAACTGCTCTTCCGAGATTACGAGGCGTTTGCGGCGCATATCGGACGCGTTCTCGATCAGGTTCCGCAGCACCCAGGTGCGCGCCGACCCGCGCGCCACCCGGCTGATCGCGTGCTGGCGTCGCGGCGCCGTGGCGAACATCGGGCGCAGAATCTTCGGATAGGCGTAGCCGATATTGTGACGTTCCAGCGGGACGACATTGTGCTCGAGACGTGTCTGGATATACGTCGACGCGGTTTTGTGCGCGCCAAGATGTACGACGATATCCATAAAGCGCAGACACTCGCTCGATCGTTGATGCATCATTGATGCACAGGAACCGATAGCATTTGGTAAATCGGTTCTCCGTTTGGACCGCCATGTCGGCGCTTCGGCGTTTACCTTCTGTAACCGGACGGGCTAGGGTCGCGCCATGCCAGTTCGAGTCTACACACACCCGTCCTCACACCTGCACGTCACGCCGCCGGGTCATCCGGAGCGCGTCGCCCGGATCGAGACCGTCGACCGTGTTTTGGCCGAGGGCCGCTTCGACGGGATCGACCGCGCGAAACCGCCGAAGGCCAGCGAGGCGCAACTGAAGCGCGCTCACGAAAGTTCCTATGTCGAGAAGATCCATGCCGCCGCGCCAGAAGACGGCGTCGTGAGCCTCGACCCGGACACTCACATGGTTAAGGATAGCCTCGACGCCGCGCTCTATGCTGCCGGGGCAAACGTCGCCGCGGTCGAAGCCGTGATGTCCGGCGACGTGAAGGCGGCCTTCTGCGCGCTGCGCCCGCCGGGACACCATGCCGAGCGCGACCGCGCGATGGGGTTCTGTCTATTCTCGAACATCGCGGTCGGCGCGCTCCACGCCATCGAACATCTCGGTGCTGGCCGCGTGGCGATCATGGATTTCGACGTGCACCACGGCAACGGAACGCAGGACGTCTTCTGGTCCGATCCGCGCGTGATGTTCTCATCGACCCACCAGATGCCGCTTTACCCAGGCACCGGAGCGCCCTCGGAAACCGGAGAGCACGGCAACATCGCGAACGCGCCGCTCGGTCCGATGACCGGTGGGACCGAGATGCGAGCGGCTTTCGAACACCGAGTTCTGCCCGCGATCCGCAAGCATGAGCCGGACCTGATCATGATTTCGGCCGGGTTTGACGCTCACGTGAACGACCCGCTGGCCAATCTGATGTGGACGGCCGAGGATTTCCGCTGGGCGACGGAACGGATCGTCGATCTGGCGGCAGAACTTTGCGACGGGCGGGTGGTCTCGACGCTTGAAGGCGGTTATGACCTCGATGGGCTGGCCGAAAGCGTAGCCGCGCACCTTGAAGTGCTGGGCGAACACGCGGCCTGAGACGGGGCCAGAGAACGGTGAGGACGGGATGAGCGACAAGGCGGAAAAGCCGATCGCGGAGATGAGCTTCGAAGAAGCGCTGGCGGCGCTCGAAGAGGTGGTGCGGTCGCTCGAAGGCGGCCAAGTACCGCTGGAGCAATCGATCGATCTCTACGAACGCGGCGAGGCCTTGCGCAAGCACTGCGACGACCGCCTGAAGGCCGCGGAACTTAGGGTCGAGAAGATCGTCGCAGCTGACGGCAAGGCCACGGGTTCCGAGCCTTTCGAGAACGCCTGACGCGCGACGCCGAAGATGACTTCAGCCAGCCAAGCCTGCGATCCGCCACGCTTCGCGACGCCAATCGGTGCTCGGAATTGCGTCGTCGAGACCGCATGTCGTGACGCGATACATCTAAAAGCACGCGTACGCACGAACATGGGGACACGCGGCACGCGGCCTGTGCCTCGCTCATGGCTCGTGTCTCGCGCGGCCTCGTGTCGCTCTGGAACTTGCTGGCCCTCCGCACCCACCGACCGTCGGCGCGCAAGATGAACGGCCACATGACCTTCAAGGAGTATCTCAGCTCGGTCGCGGCGGAAGTCGAAGCTGTCCTTGATAACCTGATCGAGGCTTCGGAAACCCTCAATCCGGGCGAGCCTCCGCTTTGGGAGGCGATGCGGTATGCGACGCTGGGGGGGGGCAAGCGCCTGCGCGCGTTCCTGGCGGTGGAATCCGCGGCGATGTTCGACGTCGACCGGGCGGGTGCACTTCGGGCAGGCGCTGCGGTCGAATGCCTCCACGCCTATTCCCTCGTGCATGATGATCTGCCAGCGATGGATGACGACGATCTGCGCCGCGGCAAGCCGACGACGCATAAGGCCTTTGACGAGGCGATTGCGATCCTTGCGGGTGACGGCCTGCAGACGCTCGCGTTCGAAATCCTCGCTGATCATGCAACCCATCCGGACGGTGACGTCCGGGCCGAGCTTTGCCTCGGGCTGGCGCGCGCCGCGGGGGCGCCCGGCATGGTCGGCGGTCAGATGATCGACATCGCCGCCGAGACAGCGCCCAAGCCCTTCGACCTGCCGACCATCACGACACTGCAGGCGAAGAAGACCGGCGCACTTATCAGGTTTGCTTGCGAGGCCGGTGCAATCCTTGCCAAGGACGCCGATGCTCGCAAATCGCTTGTGAACTTTGCGGAACATCTCGGTCTGGCCTTCCAGATCCGCGACGACCTTCTAGATGTCGAGGGCGATGAGGAGACGGCGGGCAAACGGCTGCAGAAAGATGCGGAGGCAGGCAAGGCGACTTTCGTGTCTATTCTGGGTGTCGACGGTGCCCGACAGGCTGCGGCTGACGAAGTATCCGCTGCGAACGAGGCACTTGCGCCCTTCGGCAATCGCGCCGGATGGTTGCGCGAAGCCGCAGGTTTTGCCATCAATAGAATAAGTTGACAGTGGAGTGACAGTCTTGACTGACACCACAACAAACAAACCGGCGACGCCAACGCTGGACAGGGTGAACTTTCCCGGAGACCTGAAGGGAATGAGCGATGCCGAGTTGCGCCGCGTCGCGGACGAACTGCGCGCAGAAACCATCTCGGCGGTTTCGGTGACCGGCGGGCATCTTGGCGCCGGGCTCGGCGTGGTCGAATTGACGACCGCGATCCATGCCGTGTTCGACACGCCGCGCGACAAGCTGATCTGGGATGTTGGCCACCAGTGCTATCCGCACAAGATCCTGACCGGTCGGCGCGATCGTATCCGGACCCTGCGCATGGGCGGTGGGCTCTCGGGTTTCACAAAGCGCAAGGAGAGCGAATACGACCCGTTCGGGGCGGCGCACTCTTCGACGTCTATCTCGTCGTCGCTCGGTTTTGCCGCCGGGCGTGAACTCGGGGCTGATGTCGGTGATGCCATCGCGGTGATCGGCGACGGCGCCATGACGGCGGGCCTCGCCTACGAGGCGTTGAACAATGCGGGCTGGCTCAAGCACCGGCTGATCGTCATCCTGAACGACAACGAGATGTCCATCGCGCCTCCGGTCGGCGCGCTGTCGCAATATCTGTCGCGACTCTACGCGAACGGTCCTATGCACGACTTGAAGTCGCTGGCCAAGGGCGCCATGGACGCGGTGCCCGGCCCGCTCGGCGAGATGCTGCGCGAAGGGGCGCACCGTGCCGAAACGATGCTGAAATCCGCGACCGTAGGTGGCACGCTCTTCGAGGAACTCGGCTTCGACTACGTAGGCCCGATTGACGGCCATGACATGGGCCAGTTGCTTGGTGTGTTGCGAGCCGTGAAGGCCAAGGCCATCGGTCCGGTCCTGATCCACGCGATCACCACCAAGGGCAAAGGCTATGCGCCCGCCGAAGGATCGGCCGACAAAGGGCACGCAACGGCCAAGTTCGACGTTGCAACCGGCGAACAGAAGAAGGGCAAGTCGAACGCGCCGAGTTACACCAAAGTTTTCGCAAACGCGCTGATCAAGGAAGCCGCAACCGACGACCGGATTGTCGCCGTCAACGCCGCAATGCCGTCCGGTACGGGCGTGGACCTCTTCGAACAGGCCTATCCGAAGCGCACGTTCGACGTCGGGCTGGCTGAACAGCACGCGGTTTGTTTCTCCGCCGGGCTCGCGGCGTCCGGCATGAAGCCGTTTTGCGCGATCTACTCCACCTTCCTCCAGCGCGCCTATGACCAGATCGTGCACGACGTGGCCATCCAGTCGCTGCCGGTGCGGTTCGCCATCGACCGTGCCGGGCTTGTCGGTGCGGATGGCGCAACCCATGCGGGTTCGTTCGACGTCGCCTATCTCGGTTGCCTGCCGGGCTTCGTGATCATGGCCGCAAGCGACGAGGCCGAACTGGTCCACATGGTCCGCACCGCCGTCGAAATCGACGACTGCCCCTCTGCAGTGCGCTACCCGCGCGGCGAAGGCGTCGGCGTCGACATGCCGGAGAGAGGCGTAGCGCTTCCCATCGGCACGGGCCGGATTGTCCGCGACGGCTCTCGGATCGCGCTGCTGTCTTTGGGCACGCGGCTTGCCGTGTGCCTGACGGCGGCAGAGGAACTTGAGGCAAAGGGCATTTCGACAACCGTTGCCGACGCCCGCTTCGCCAAACCTCTGGATCGCGATATGATCCTCCAGCTCGCCGCGAACCACGAAGCGCTGATCACGGTCGAGGAAGGCTCGATCGGCGGGTTCGGCGGCCACGTGCTGCATCTTCTGGCAACCGAGGGTGCGCTCGACCGCGGGCTCAAGATCCGACCAATGGTTCTGCCCGATGTCTTCATTGATCAGGACAGCCCGGCCAAGATGTACGATTTCGCTGGCCTGAACGCGCCGTCGATCGTGGAGACGGCACTTAGAACCGTCGGCGTTGAGAGCATCGCGGCAAGGGCCTAGGTCAAAGCCAACCCGGCGCATGCCTCTCTGCCATCGTTTTGTCGTGGTTCGGTGACGCTACAAACCCGGCTCTGCCTGCGCGGTGCCCAAAGTCACGCTGGTTTCACTGAAAGTGGGCAGGACACATGTAATTCGTGCGGTGCCGCAAGCCGCCAGATTGCCGATTTACTCCGCTGCGGCTCCCGGCGATAATGAGCCCGTAAAGGGTCGCCGGGGGATGTGTATGGTTCGACTTTTGAATCTGGTAATGCGCCTACTACGCCGGTTTGTGGTCGGGTTCTGCTGTCTTGCACTCGCAGCCTGTGCCGACAACGGCGGCTCGGGGGGATCAGCGGTGAAGATCGCTGCTGCACCCGCGGCTCAGTTCGTCACTTACAACGATCAGTTCGCAGAATTACAGGCGTCCGGCCTGCGCGGCGACTATGCGCAGTTCGCGCGCGCTCTGAAGGCACCGGATCCAGCACCCGTGATCGCAGATCTCAGACGCAGCTTTGGCGGACAGCCCTTCGACGTCTATACCCGCCGCGCCACCGTAAACGACCAGACCGCACGCCGCGCCGTGGAACTGCGCAGCACCACCGGGCGCCTCTATTTGTTCGTCGAGATGACGCGGGTGCCCGGCGGCTGGATCGTCAAGGATTACACGCTGTCGCGAAAGCGGGACGCGGTGATGACCCGTCTCTAGATCCGCACGCGGAACCGCTTTCGTGAACGGTTCTCTTGTCGTAAGGTCTCGCTGACGTCGACGAGTCGGGCCCATGAACATTCTCATCGGATTGATCGCGATCATCGGTGCGGCGCTCTTCTGGTATTACCGCACGAAGGCCATGCGCGAAGCGGCAGCGGACATGACCGACGGCGTTGACGACATCCGACTCAAGATCCGGCGCCTTATCAACCGTCGCAAATACGACACCCATCCAGCGGACAGCGTCGACGATGCCCGGCTTGCGGCATCCGGTCTGGTGATCGCGATCGCAACTATGGATGCACCGCTCAGCCAGGCCGAGATCAACACTCTGTCGCGCGAGGCGCAGGAAACGTTCGGCGTCACCGAGCGCGAGGCACTCGATATCGTTTCCTACGGACGCTGGGTGTCGGGGGAATGCGGCACGGCGGAAGAGGCGGTGCGCAGGCTGGTCCGACGCATTGACGATCTTGCCGGACCCGAGGCCGGTCCCGACCTCGTTCGGATGATCGAAACGGTGGCCACGGCTGACGGAAAACCGCTTGGCGAGTTCGAGACCGAAGCCTTGGCTACGGTCCGCCGGGTTCTCGGCGGCGACTAGGCTCGCTCGCGTGCGGCTCGATCAAAGACTGGTTTTAATGGGATTGGCCGAGACGCGATCGCGGGCGCAGGCGCTGATCGCGGCGGGCGCTGTGACAGTCGATGGCGTCGTTCGGCATAAACCCTCGGACAAGTCAGAGGGCGCGATCGCGCTGACCCATGATCCGGTCCCATGGATCAGCAGGGCGGCCTTGAAGCTCGTACATGCGCTGGACGAATTCGAGCTGAAACCGGCAGGCATCGCCGCCGATATCGGAGCCTCGACCGGAGGGTTCACCGAGGTTCTGATCGCGCGCGGCGCGTGCGAGGTTCATGCGATCGACGTCGGACACGGACAAATCCATCCGCGCATAGCAAACCTGCCGGGTGTCCATTTCCATGAACGGATCAATGCGCGCAATCTGCCGGACGGACTTCTGCCGGACTTGGACTGGATCGTTTCGGATGTCTCGTTCATCTCGTTGACCAAGGCGTTGCCGCGCGTTCTGGCGCTCGCGCGTCCCGGCGCGCACCTGGTCGCATTGATCAAACCGCAATTTGAGGCCGGCCCCGGGCGTGTGGGTAAGCAGGGGATCGTGTCTGACCCAGCGGTACATGCCGAAGTCAGGGCGGATATCGCTGATTTCCTGCGCTCCCTGCATTGGCAGATCCTCGGAGAGACCGAAAGTCCGATCACGGGCAGCGATGGCAACAGAGAATTTTTGATCGCGGCCAGACGGCTCGAGATCAGATGAGCCCGTCATCCTGAGCGTCCGGTTGCTTGTAGAACTCGCGCCGCGCATACACTGCTGCTTACAACGCCGGTCTCTCGGTCATAATGCGCTCAGCTCTAGACCTAACGAACACTGCGTAACGAGGTCGTCTGCTAGGAGCCGACGACCTCCGCGCATAATCCGTGAGTTCCGATCGATGGGGCCGCCGAGCGGACGGGTTTGATCAACAAACTGGGTCCTTAGCCTTTCCCTTCGGACTATCTCGGATCGGGCGCCGAGCGAAAGCCGGGGCTGTAACTGTCGCCGTCCCTCGACGCATCCCAGGCCACCGGATAGTCGTCCAGTCCGCCGGTGGAAAGATCTCCCGCGAGGCCGCCGGCATCGCCCGAAGCTCCGCCCCGAACGCCGTCAAGATCCCGATCTTCGAGTGCCGTGTGCGCTCTGCGCTGATTGGTCATCGGAAATTCTCCTGAGATTGCTAATGAATACGGCGATTCTGGACCAAGAGCCGCTGGACGGCAGTGATGGATGATACACACCCGAAACCGCCGATCACTTTCGCATTTTGTTCGAGAATTTGGGATGCGGCCCGTATCTGCGAGGCTTGGTCCGGCGAGTGGCACTATCCTGACGGATCGATCTCAGTTCCTCGGGGCGGCACTTCGGCCCGATCAGCCCCGGAAAGAGTCCGTGGCAGAGCCTATGATACGGTGCACAGACGCATCAGCTTCGAAACTCCAAACATCAGGACTGACGCGTCTTTGAGGGCGCATCTGTTCATTCGCGCGTGAGGTCGCCAACTTATACCTCCAGTAGGCCGATCAGGCGCTTCGGAAATCAACAGGCGCTAGTTGTCATGCACATCTTCGCCGCGCCCCATCAGGCGCCTCAGCGACCTGCAATCTGAAGCCTTTCTCTGATCGTTATTCCGTGAGTTCCCAGACGATCCGGACCGAAGCGGACAGCGACGACTCTCCGGTCGCGATCGGAACTGCATCGGCAGCGCGGGCCATGTTCATCATCAGCTCCGGACGCGGTCCGATTGATCCGCCACCTTCGGTGATCGAGAGAACGTCGCCGAGGCCCACACCCGCCGCTTCGGCATAAAGCTCGGCCTTGGCGCGCGCATCTGCGACGGCCTCTCGCCGCGCCTCATTCTGCATTTCTGCGGGCTCTGCGAACCCGAAACTGACATTGTCGATCCTGTTCGCGCCGCTCGTCACGATGCTGTCCAGCACCGCGCCCAACGAGCTCAGATCGCGCACCACGACGTGCACTGAATTGCGCACCTGATAGCCCGCAACCTCGTATCCTTGCCGGGTCTTGCGGTCGGTATAGCGCGGCGAGACGGACAGGTTGAACGTCTGGATATCCTTCTCGGCCACGCCTGCACCCGTGAGCGTCTCGAACACCCGCGCCATCAGGGCCGAGTTCTGGTTAAGCGCTGCGGCCGCCGTGTCGGCAAAGGTTTCGACACCCGTCATCACCGTGGCGATGTCCGGCGGAGCCGACACAGATCCGGTGCCGGTGACTGCGATGCTCGAGAGGTGGTCATCGGCGAGGACGGGGGCTGCCGTTAAAAGAAGGAGGGCAGGGAGGACGGCAAGTAGACGCATTCGGGATCCTTTCGGGGCTCGCGTTCTGCGGATTGAGACGGATCGGATACGTCAATCCTTGGGCAAACTCGGCCCGAGGTAAAGAAATTCTCCAATAGCCTGACCAGCGCGGCTAGACTTCGCCCATGCGTCAGATCGTGGATCAGATCGATATCGAGACCTCCGGGCCGGGGCTGATCGACATCACCGCTGAGTTGTCAGCCTGGATGCGTGGACATGAGGCCTCGGACGGTTTGTTGACCTGCATGGTGCGCCACACCTCGTGCTCGCTGACGATCCAGGAGAACGCCGACCCGGACGTGCTGCGCGACCTGCAAGACGCGATCTCCGGCCTCGCTCCGCATGGCGGGCGCGAGCTCTATCGCCACGCCTCGGAAGGCCCGGACGACATGGCCGCCCATGTCCGCACAGTGTTGTCCGGTGTGACCCTGTCGATCCCGGTGCGGAGCGGCAGGATGATGCTCGGCACCTGGCAGGGGATCTACCTATGGGAACATCGCGATCGTGGACGGGCGCGTACGGTTGCGCTGCATCTGTTGCAGGACGATTGAAACCGCGCCTAGTCGAGGGTTTTCAGAAGTTCCGGCGCGGCGGAAATAGAGCTTCTCTGCATGCCTTTGAGCGGGCTCAGGTCAACAATGCCCGTCGCACCCGAGAGGCTAATCGACCGCAGACCTGATCCTTTCAACGGCGAAAGATCGGTTACACCCTTCGCGCCAATCAACGAAAGCGCATAGAGTGGCATTCCTTTGAGCGGAGAAAGATCGTGAACGCGATCAAGACCATCCAACTCCAACGTTTCCAATGGCATTCCCGTCAACGGACTCAAGTCGGAGATACCCTTGGAGTCGTTAAGCGTAAGATATTGCAGTTGCATTCCCGTCAGCGGCGTAAGGTCGGTCACCTTCGGCATGCCCGATAACGTCAGATATCGCAGTGGCAAAGCCGCCAATGGGTTCAGATCTTCAACGTTCTCGAGGGCGACAAGATAGAGAGACGTGACCTTTAACCCGCTCAACGGCGACAGATCAGTCAGCAAAGGCGCATTGTATATCGACAAGGTCTCCAGCGGCATCTCCGATATCGCCGAGATATCTCGAAGTGCGGGCATTTCAGACAAAGACAGATGCTGGATGGCCGACTCTTCCAGGCCGTCGAGACTGACAAGCCGATCGTTTTGGAACAGAGCTATCTCTCTCAGTTTGTTTCCAGCCAATGGACGTAACGATCTAATTGAATTCGCATTGTCGAGATAAATGGATTCGAGCGGCATATTTGAGAGTGCATCAAGATCCTTCACTCTGCTCAGACCCGTCAAGGAAAGTACCCGCAGCGGCAGTCCCTCAAGGGGCGAAAGATCGGTGATCCCGGTTGCATTTGCGAGATATAGTTCCTCCAAAGGAACACCGGACAAGGGTGAGAGGTCATCTATCCGGTCGAGATAACTGACGTTCAACCACTTCAAAGGCATGCCTTCCAAGGGACCAAGATCGTCGATCTGATGCATCTCGGTTAGATCAAGCCATTCCAGCGGCATACCCCGAAGCGCTTCCAGGTCGTTGACTCTGCCGGCAGAGTTGAGGTTCAGAGTCTTAAGAGGCGCTCCGCGCAACGGGCTCAGATCCGTCAATGCGGTAGCACCGCTCAATACCAGTTCTTCGAGTGGCATACCATCGAGCGCGTCGAGACTCCTCAGACTTGAACCCCACTGCACTTCCAGACGCCTCAGTTTCAGACCACGCAGGAACTCGAGATCACGAACGTTGTTTGGCAATCGAAGTGTCAGATCTTCGATCGGCAACCTGGCTAGGAAGTCCGGGCTGAGCGTGCTTTGAGCGAGATTGATCGCAAGCCCCTCTAGAGGCATCTCCAGCAGTGGTGCAGGATCGCGTATCGGCGTCCCATAAACATCGAGAAACCGAAGGTTCATACCGGCGAGCGGACTAAGATCGGTGACGCCTTGTAAATTGCTCAGGCTCAGTCGTTCGATACTCAGATTTCGGATTGGGTTAAGGTCGGTCACCGAACTGGCGTTGAGGTTGAGAGCCTTCAGATTCAAGGCGCCGGCAGCTTTTCCGAACATTTGCAGATTTTCATCGTTGAAACCTGCCTTAGCGACGAAAGACAGCCCGCCATCTTCGGCATTTGTGTCGCGCAGCATGTTCGCCCCCGCGATGGTGTCGAGTGCATCGCGCACCCGGTATTCGTTCCATGCCGGCATCGCGATGGCGGCAGCAATGACCCAACTCACAAGTGTCATCGCTAAAGCGGGTGTTGCATTGCGTACAAACCAGCCAATGCGGTTCCGGCCCAAAACCTGGCCGATTAGGCGTGCAAGGAAGTCGTGGCTGATCTCCCACAATTCGTTTGGCAAGGGGCGGACGAGCCGATCGTTCTCCAGATCGACTAGTGTCGCCTTGATCTGCCAGGGTTCGACGCCCGTCACCGAGGCAATCGTATCGATGGTCCGAGGCTCCTTGGTCCCCTCGCGTGTGATCATCGATTGTAGAACAGCGGGCGCAAAATCCTTGGAGGTCCCACGCCCGATGCAGTCTTTCAGATATGTCTCGATCAGTTTGCCGGGATCGACAGTCAGCGTCTTGCTCTCGCGACCCAGCACGTAACCGATCATGTTCAGCGTGATTGGACGATAGAGGCCGCGCGCATCCTCGATCCGGTCAAGCCCTGCGAAAAGCGCGTCATAGCCCTCGTCATTCAGCGCCTGCGGGCCTTCCCGCAGGAACCGCTCGGCTTCGCGGCGGTTGAATGGGGCCAGTTCGAACCCGGTGAGGCGCGGCAAATAATCAGGAAAACCCTCCTTGAACAGCAACGCCCTGTAGTCCTCGCGGAACACATGCAGCAGCCGGATTTGCGGAATTGGGTTGGTAGCAAGCTCCTGCAGAAAATCAGTGTAGATCTGCTTGGCCGGGCCACCATCCAGGATGAGGTATTCCTCGAACTGGTCCAGCACGATCAGGATCGGGCCAAGCCCTTTAGTATCGGCGTGGCCCGCCATCTGGCGAAGACCTTCCAGCGCAGCGCCCCGGTCTACTTCCGCGTTCTCGACCGGATCGCCAGTCGATTTCTGTATGGCACTTAACGGATTGGCCATCCCGCGCAGGGTTACGATCTGCCAGCCCTCAGCCCGCAGCGCCGGGATGACGCCTGCATTGACCAGCGAGGTCTTGCCGGTGCCAGATGCACCCGACAGGTACAATACGGTATCAGTGGCGCCTTTCAGCCAACCAACGACATCGTCGACTGAACCATCAGGGCGGGCGTAGTCGTGAGCATCGGTTTCTTCATAGGGTCTCAACCGGTAATAGCCTTCGCGCACGGCACCTGGTCGGGTTGCCAGCGGATGCAGACGGCGCTCGCGGATTCCCCTCCGGATCGTAGGGATCACCGAAAACAACAGCACCAGAAGAAGCGGTCCACCAATTGCCCCATAGAAGATCAGCGGGTGCTCGCTGTGAAGGCTCTTCAGATCGTCTCCGAACAGGCCCCAGATTGCCCCCAGCGCTGCGAGATATCCGAAGACCAGAAGTACTGCCTGCGTGGTCCGGCCCATCAGGGTCGAGAACCAGCTCTGCCGGAACTCATCGTCCGGTCTACCGAACAGCCCGGCGGACTGAGCAATCTTGGTGGCGTCTGTCAGGCTCATGGTACTCTTCGCGAGAGCAAATCCTTTCATGGGAGATTCCACCACAGAGCGTCCGCGATCCAAAGCGCTTTCTGCATGGCTGAATCCCCGCGCACATCCGAATAACAGGAGTCACGAAGAAAAGAGTCGCGCTAAAGGTTCGCTCGGTTCTGCGAACGACTTACATCGCAGTTTTCACGCTGCCATTTCGCTTGATCGTGGCGCACCAATCCCGGAAACTTGTGCATAGAGCGAGCGAGATACCGAGTCCATGGACGCGAAGTTTTTCACCTTTGTCTGGCGCCACTCCAAGCGCGATCAGCTGATCATCCTCGCCCTGACCTTCCTCTCGTTCCCACTGGTCTACATCTCGCTGGAAATCCCGAAGATCATCATCAACGAGGCGATTTCCGGGACCGACTTTCCCAAGGATTTCTATGGTCTCGAGCTTGATCAGGTGCCCTACCTGCTGGTGCTCTGCGGGCTCTTCCTGTTCATGGTCGTCGCGATCAACGGCATCAAATGGGTCATGAACGTCCAGATCGGCATGACCGGCGAGCGCATGCTGCGGCGCCTGCGCTTCATGCTTTTCGAGCGCGTGATGCTGTTCAAGATGACCCGGTTCCGCACGACCAAACCGGGCGAGATCATCCAGTCCATCCTCGGCGAGATCGAACCCCTCGGCGGGTTCATCGGCGAGGTTATCGCGACGCCTTGCTTTCAGGGTGGACTGCTCTGCGTCTACGTCACCTTCATCTTCGTGCAGGACTGGACCCTCGGGCTTGCCGCGATCGCGCTCTACCCGTTCCAGGCTTGGCTCATCCCGAAGCTGCAGGCCAAGATCGTCCGTCTGAACAAGGAGCGCGCCGGCAACACGCGGACGCTGGCCGACACCATCGGCGAAGCCGTAAACGTCGTCGGCGAGATCCATACGAACGACACCGCGCGTTGGCACCTAGCACAGACCGCCGGGCGGCTCTACTCGAACACCGTGATCCGGTTGGCGCTGTTCAAGCGCAAGTTCACCATTAAGTTCATCAACAATTTCCTGAACCAGCTCACGCCGTTCTTTTTCTATTCGGCGGGCGGCTACCTCGTCATTAAAGGCGATCTCGACTTCGGCTCGCTGGTCGCCGTGCTCGCGGCCTACAAGGACGTCGCGGCCCCTTGGAAAGCCGTGCTGAACTACGTGCAGCGCTGGGCCGACTTCAACAGCCGCTACGTCTTCGTCATCGAGAACTTCTCCGGCGACGACATTCTCGAGGCAAAGCGGATCTATGCCGAGGGGCGCGATGCCGAGCCGCTTTCGGGACCGCTCGAGTTCAACTCGGTAGAAGGCGGTCCGGGAACCAGTGGGCTGAGCGTCTCGTCCCTGACAATCGCGCCAGGCCAGATGGCTGCCGTGACAGGTGGGAACAGCGGCGGGCGCGAGGCTTTCCTGAAGCTCGCCGCCGGACTACAGGAGCCGGCAAGCGGCCGCGTCACCATGGGCGGCGCGCCGCTGATCGAGGCAACGCTCCCGCAGATCGGAAAGTCGATCGCGTTCGTCGGCTCGGAGCCTGGCATCGTCGCTAAGTCGATGCGCGAGAATCTGCTCTACGGGCTGTTCCGGGGGGCGCCCGATCTCTCGGACAGCACTGACGCCGAACTGGCCAACATGCTCTCTGAGGCGAGACTGACCGGCAACAGCACGGCAAACCCCAATGGCGACTGGATCGACTATGCGAGGGCAGGGGTCGATGATCCCGCGGCTCTCGATGCGCGCATGCTCGAACTGATCGAGATCGTCGGCCTTTCGCCAGAGCTTTATTCCGGCGCGCTGGACATGCGGCTCGACCCCGATCTCGCGAACAGCTGGAACAACTCGATCATGCAGGCGCGTGAGTTGATCCACAATACGGGTCTCGACTTCTCGGATGTGCTGGAGGAATTCGAGATCGAGCGCTTCAACTCCAACGCTTCGATTCTGGAGAATGTGCTCTACGGCCTTCCGGTTCGCAGCCGGGCGCGGATTGCCGACTATCTTGACGACAAGTCCGTGGTCGAGGTCTTTGACCGCATTGGCGCGACGCAGGAGCTCAAGAATCTCGGCTGGGACATCGCCCGCGAATTCAGCGAACTGGTCGAAGCGCTGGATGGTGACAGCACGGTTCTGGACAGTTTCGCTGGTTACGCGAAGGGTGAGATCATGGCGGCGCATGACCTCGTGATCGCGAACGCAGGCAAGGCGAAACCGGTCCTGAAACCGGATCAGGTCAAGCTGCTCATGTCGCTGGCCCTGACGTTCTCCCAGACCCGCGACCGACTGGACGTTCTGGACGACGACAGGATCGAACGGCTCCTCGCGTGCAGGCTCAAGGCATATGACGAATTGAAGGACAGCGCCGACTTCGTGACCTTCGATGAGAACCGCGTCAGCCCGGCCCGCACCGTGGCGGGCAACATCGTGCTGGGCAAGCGCCGGCACGATCGAAAATCCGCCTGGAAGCGGCTCGAGGATGATATCGAAGCGGCGATCACCGAGGCCGGCTTGCGCGATGATCTGATCCGGCTCGGACTGACCCGGCAACTCGGCTCCGGCACCGGCCTCTCTTCATCGACAAAGCGCCGGATCGGGCTGGTTCGCGCCCTGATCAAGCGGCCTGAACTGCTCATTCTGGATGGGATCGCCGGGACGGCGTCGAAGTCGGACTATGCGCTCCGCTTCGCGATCCTGTCCAGCCTGCCCAACGCGACAATCCTCTACGGCGCCGCAGACGAAGAGGCCGCGGAGCGCGCGGATCTCGTCATCGAGATTTCCGAGAGCGGGGCTGTTCGTGCTACCGAAGGCGCGCATCCGGATGGGAACGCACAACGAGCACCGGATGCCTGAAACCGGGAGGTCATAGATGAACATCAAGGAAATCGTCTGCGTCCTTTGCGAAATCCCGATGTTTCGCCAGGTCGAGGAAAAACGCCTGAAGCTGTTTTCGATGATGGGACAGACGCTGGCCTACCGGGCGGGCGAGCGCCTGTTCGAACAGGGTGACGACGGCGACGCGGCCTATGTGATCCTGGAGGGTTCGGTCGACGTTCTCATTCCGACCGAGAGCGGCGAGACCTCCGTCGCCGTCCTTGGCGTGAAGGAGATCTTCGGGGAGATGGCGGTTCTATTGGATCAGCCCCGCACCACGGCGATCGCAGCGAAGACCGATCTCAAGGTCCTGCGGCTCGACCGTCAGGCGTTCTTCAACATGCTGCGTGAGTTCCCGGATGTCGCAATCGAGCTGATCAAGGTGCTCGGTCACCGTCTCGAGGCAACCACGCGCGACCTCGCGGCCACGCGCAGCTGAGCAGAACCAAATCCCCAGGCTATCGGTCGCTTCGCGCTATGTCGGCGATAGGAATTGCCGTTGTTATACCTGCCGTATCAGGCCCCGGAGTGCCGACCAGTATTCCCGGAGTGTAGCTCGCCCGGTCGCCGGCAAATATGCCGGTTGTCTGGGTCCGGTCGGTCATGTTCACGGAGTCGAACGTCCCGCCGACCGCCGCGATACCATCGGCGAGACCGGTGCCGAGAACGTCGGGCGAACTCGGGTTCGCAAAGAATGCGCCACTCACATCCGTGATCGTATTCGTCGCTGTATCCGCGAGGTTCCCGGAGAACACGTCACTGAAACCGGACACGTTGATATTTGCATCCAGCGATGCCGCAGGAATGTTCAGGTTGATATTTCCGGTCGACAGATTGAAGTTGTAGGTCAGATCGAAACTTCCTGTGACGACCCGACGTTCGAACGAGTCGAGATTGACCATCGACCCCACAGCCAGCCCGTCGAAGGTCGCGACACCGCCGCCCGGTATCAGATCGGCGAAGAAGTCGTTCCGCACGCCTGCAACCCAGTTCCCGAGATGAATGATATCCGTCCTGTCGGGCGAGCTTTCGATCGGAGCCTCGATGGCCGCAGACCACCAGCCCCAACGCACGGATTCGGGCGTGGTGTCGACGGAGTCCGGGAAGTCCAGGCCGCCGTCGCCCACCAGACCGGAACTTGCAAGGATGAAGCTACCGACGCTGTCGCTTGCGGATCGGCCCCCGCCCTGGATACCGACGGTCCCGTCTTCGCTGACAACGCCGAAACGACTGTCATCGATGAATGCGGACGTCGTGCCGCCCCCGGAGAAGTTGTACCGGGCAAAGTTGACATCCTCGGAGTTCGCACCGGTCACGTTGCCGACACCGGTGGATCTTACTGTGAACTGGGCATTGACCGAGTTCGATGTGTCGAAGTTGGTGGGCGTTTCGGGAATACCGTCGCCATCGGTGTCGACAAGTTCGTGGCTGCCGAAGTTTAGGATGAAATCGTCCGAGGTATCGGACCGGACCGAATAGACCCCGGAGAACCCGTCAATACCGTCCGGCAACCCGGTCGCAATGCTGGTGAGATTGTCGATGTCACCGCATTCACCGCCCTCGCAGACCGCGAGACCTGCGGCAAAGCCGCGATCGAGCACGTCGACCTGATTTTCGAGCGGCAAGTCGTAGAAGGTTTCCATCCGCACGCCCGCCAAAGGAAGCGGCGAGTTAATGATCTCATCTATCGAACGGTCGCGCGCAAGCAGCGCATTGTGATCTCCGATTTCCCCACTGATCTCGTCGAAAAGGTTGCTGGATCCGTCGAAGGTGACATCACCATCGACCTGAACGAGACCTACCGCACTACCTGGATCGTTGTCGAATGCGGGCGGGACCGAGGCGCCGGCCTCGAGACCCGGACGGTGCAGGTTCGAGAGCACCATGTACCGGTTGTCTTCGCCGAAAATCGTGTTGCCATCGCTGTCCTCGAACGAGCCCAGGTTGACGCGCTCGAAGGTTATGAGCTCGTTCAGATCGCCGGTTTCGGGATCTTCAAAAGTACCGGAGCCGCTGGAGAGCAATGTGCCGGAGACGATCGGCCCCGACCCCTCGTAGCTCCGGATATCATCGGCGAAAACGGACAGGACCGAGGTCTCTCCAGAGGCATCGGAGTCGCCGATGTAAAGATCGCCGTGCAACCACTTGCCGCCGCCCGTCAGATCTTCTCCAACGATCGCATCACTCGCCACAATGATCGTGTCCGAGCGTGCATAGCGCGCGAAACCCTGGTTCCCAACCATGAAGAACGGGCGCACATTGTCTACCGGCTCGGTTTCGCGGACCACATTGAGGAAGGTGTTCGGCTGGACTTGAAAGCCTTCGACCGTGTTCACGATCCCGTTCCGAAGCTCTGGCGTCAGCAAGGAGTTATTGATCACTGCGGTGACACGGCCAGGGGCATTGGAACTCACCAGCAGCGTCGCATCCCCGGCAGCGAACTGAGATTGCCCGAACTGTGGACTGCCGAAGACACCAAACCCGCTCTCCGCAGGATCGAAATCGTCGTCGCTGAATTCGACGTAAGTGAATTGCTCGAAGGGATCGGTGAAACCGACGCCTTCGATATCGCCCAGAACGCTGCTGAAGCTACCACCGATCTGAATGCCCGTGTCCTCGTCGAATTCCTCGTCGCCGATGAAGAACTCGAAGAGCCCCGACCCCGGAGCGAGATCGACGGCGGTGAATTCGACATTCTCCGACAGGAAGTTCGACAGGATGTTGTCGGTATCGAAGAAGGCGTCGTTGACGCCGTCGGTGTCGGGCACCGGAATGCGCAATTCGTTGCCGTCGAAGGTCTCGCCGATTAGCGAGCCCTGCAAGACCTGGAAGAAGGTCGATCCCTGGGTGCCGAAACCGCTGTTGATGGCTGTTCCGCCGCTCAATCCGGTGACGAAGAAAATCGGCTCCTCCAGCGGCTCCTCGAAGACCGGCGTTTCGTCCAGGATGATCTCTTGAACAGGCTCCGGAAGCTCTTCCAGAGGGATCTGGACTACCCGATCTGACTCAGTGTTGTTCTGGCGTTCAGTGTTTTCATCGCCGCTTTGCTCGCCAACCGGGAAACGGTGCCCGCTTGTCGAGACTGGTTGGTCGTTCGGGCCGGTCTTGATGCCCGAATTCACCTGCTCGACATTCGCGACGTCGATGGCGTTCGCCGCCAGCGTCGTTCCGCCGGTGCCGCGACCCTCGATCTGCGCATAGATCTCGGCGAGTTCCTGGCTCGTGATCAAGCCGCCGAAATTCACTTTCTGGCCCTGCTGCACGACGGCACAAGCATTGGTGCGCGACAGCACGAGTTCCCCGCCGGCATCGGCGTTGACCCGGGTGTATTCACCGGCGACATGGCAGACCCGTGTCACACCGTTCGAGACAATGACCAACGCCAGGCCGCCGCGCACACCGATGGTGGCTGTCGGCGTCCGGATGATGCCTTCGCGCTTCTTGGTGATACGTCCCCCGATCAGACGCAGGACCCCCTTCGTCATCGTCAGCGCGACTTCGCCAACGTCCTCTCCGGAGTCGTAGACATACTTGTCGAGCACGATCTCCGAGCGCGGCGCGATGCTCAGCGATGTCTGGTCGACAAAGAGAAGCTGCCCCGATCCATCGTCGGTCGTCTCGATGCGTTCATTCTGCACCACGCCCGATCCCAGTTGCAGACTGCGGACCGAGGATGTCGGCGGCGTTCCGTCCATCTGAGGATTCACGGCGGCAACCTTGCCAATGTCCTGCGCGGCCGCCTGTTGCGCGATCATGCCGAGAGCGATCGGTGCGCCGATTGCGGTCGTAGCCAAGAAACGCGAAAGTCCGGGCTTCATGTGTCCCCTCCCAAAAGAACCCGACCGCAAGCAGGTCGGGTTGAATTCAAAGTTCCCCTGCGCTCCCGCGGGGCAACGGCGCCAAGATTCGAACGCACGCCAAGAATTTAGAGACAGTATACAACACGTTAACGGAACGGTCACGCAGCGCGCTGTCCCGAAAACAACCTCAGTATGCTGAATGTAGTACCTTTTTGAGGCAGCTACTGGCGGTCCCCGACAAACACACCTGTGATCTGACGGTTGCCGGCAGTGTCGTCGATCTGGAAGTCGCCTCCGGTCGCGGCAACGGGATCCGTGGTGCTCGAGAAGAAACTTCCATCCGCCTGGAAGTTCACCGGTGAGGTGGCGTTGATCTGGTATCGATGGCTGTTCGCCGGATCGCCGATGGCGACATCGTTGATCGACAGGCCGGAGATGTTCATGCGGAAACTGCCCTGTGCGGCGCCGAAATCATAGCTGAGCTCGAAGTCGCCGCCAACGACCTGAGTGACCGAGGTTGCAAGGTCAGCTTCCGTGCCGATGGCGACACCGCCATATGCGGCCACTCCGGTCGATGGGATGTTTGCCGGATCGGGTGACACACCAGCGACCCAGGCGCCCATGTGTATCAGATCTTCGCGTGTTGGATTGCCCGTCAGGGCAGACGTGACGTCGAAGCTCGACGACCACCAGCCCCAGCGCGCATTAACCGGCTGAGTCGCGAAGTTGTTCGGATTCTGGCCGACGAAAATATCGCCGTCACCGGCGAGGCCCGACGAGGCGATCAGGACATCGGCGTTGAGGACCTGGCCGCCGACATTGCCCGCGGCCTCGTCATTGCCGGCGAACAGCGAGTCGGTGAAGTACGCTGTCCGCTGGTTGCTCAGCGGATCGAGCGAGAACTGCAGCGTGTTGCCGCCGGCCGCGACATTGAGCTCGGTGGCCGAGGTCTCGAGCCCGAAGCGGAACGCAACCTCGTTGGTATCACTCACGCTCCCGACATTCTCAAAAGCGATGTCGCCGCCGTTGCTCAGGAACGTGCCAGTGCGCACGGAATAGAACCCGGTTCGCACGCCAGCAATATCCTGGCCACACTGGGCGTCGCTGCAGAGCGCTATTCCCGCGGCGTGAATGCCGTCCATCAGCGCGTTTTCCTGCCCGGCGGAGCCCGAGGCCCGGCTTCCCGCGTGCTGCGCCAGGGGCAGCGGATCGTTGACGACAGAAGTGCCGGCCGGATCGAGGGTCAGGACAGCCAAGGCCTCGCTGGGCTCGGCAACGAAGCCCGCGAGCGCGCCGCCCAGCGAATGCTCCTCGCCCGTCTCGAAATCGAAGCCCGATCCGGTGTTCACGAAGGGCGACGTGATGAACATGTATTCGCCATTCGGGCCGTAAACAGAATTCTGATCGGCGTCGCCCAGCGTGCTGATGTTGAATGTCGAGATCAGGCGGCTGTTCCCCGATACCTCGGTGCCGAAGACCTCGCCGGCCAGATGCGGTGCGTCGTTCCTGACGCCGATCGTATTGCCGAAGACCGAAAGTTCGCTGCTCTGGACGCTCGTGAACGGATCGACCGAAACCCGAGCATTCGCCGTGAGCACCTTGCCGCCGGTTGCCGCCACCCCGCCGCTGCCGGGAACGAACCGGCCTTCGCCGCCATTCGCGACGACCAGCACCCTTTCGCCGCCCGAGTCTGTTCCCAGTTCGAGGTCGGGTTCGACGATATAGGTCGTCGCCGTGTTTACGGTCGCCGCCAACGTGCCGTCATCATCCGGGTGCATGACTGTCTGCCCGGGCGTCGGTGTGCCGAAGAGCGCGACGGCAGCTTCGCCGGCGCCGCCCGGGCCTTCTTCAACGATGTAGACATGGAACCCGATGTCGAGATCGCTGAAGCCGAAACCCGCGATATTTGTGAACCCTGAGAAGCTCGATCCCTCGCCGAAGCTGATCTCGGACAATCCGGTGTTGGGGTAGAGCGTCTGCGCCGCGAATTGCGGCGCCGGATCGCCGAACAGAGTCGTGTCGAAGTCGGCGGCGGACTCTGGTACCGTCAGCAGCAAAACATCGCCAGAGTTCGTCGTCCCGATCAGCGACCCCGAACTTACTGCCGTGAACCCCTGAAACCCGGACGTCGTGGTCAGGATCGACCCGGCGGTCGGTATGGTAGATGTCGAAGTTTCCGTCGCCGTGCTCGCGTCGTCCGTTTCGGAGCCGCCGACTATTTTCGCGATCACCGGATCGTTCTGCACGGTCGTGTCATCTTGCCGCCCGTCATCGACGAGGCGTCCGCCGTTGGTCGAGACAGGTTCCCGATCGGCACCGCCTTCTTCCTCGGAATTGTTCTCGGCCACCGCTTCTGCTCCGGCATCGATCGCCTCTCGATTTGCACCTGCCGGCGATCCGCCCGTGCCGGTTCCTTCAAACGCTTTGAGGATCGGTGCTAGTGAGCTCGATTCTCTCAGACCGGTGAACTTGGCATCACCATCTGGCGAAACCTCGGCGCTGGCGTTTGCGCGGCTGAGCGTGACCTTGCCGCCGCGCTTTCCTGTCACGATCGTCCGTTCTCCAGCGATATGAACCACCGATGTCGTGCCGTCATCGCCGACCTCGATGATCACCAGACCGCCACGCACACCGATGGTCGCCGTCGGCGTACGCACCACGGCATCGCGCGTCTTAGTGATCCTGCCGCCGATGAACCGCAGAGCGCCTTTCGTCAGGGTGAGCGCAATCTCGCCCGTCGTCGCCGCGGGATCGTAGATGTAGGTGTCGAGGATCAGATCGGTCTGGGGCGCGACACTGAGGGCGGTCTGATCAAGAAAGATCAACTGCCCCGATCCGGCCGCCGATGTCTGGATGCGCTCGTTGCGAACGACCTGAGTGCCCAGCGCTAATGGTCTTCGCGATTGCTCCGGCGGCGTGCCGTCCATGTCACTGTTGACGGCAGAGACCGACCCGATCTCGGCCGATGCCGGCGAGAGGCCCAGAACAACAGCGGAAACGAAGACGGAAAGACGTGCCGACCAAGCCAAACGCATTGGGTTTCTCCCGCTGTTTCAGCCTCCGCCCGTCGGACCTCGCGTTCAGGCGCGGCGTTGCTACACCCTGTCGGCCCTCACATCCGGTACTGCAGCGATACGGTCGTGCTGACGTTGTCGAGATCGAAGTTCACGATGTTCGACTCGCGGAACAGCGCGTCGACATCGACCTGGATGCCCAGGCCCTCTTTCAACGAGAACACGTGGCTCAGGCCGCCGCGGACATCGATGTCGTTCCGGGTCTTGTTCGGATCGACATTGGGGTCGGGCTCGTTGAACCATCGGCCACGCACCTCGGCAAAGCCGCTCACCGACCACTTGCGGTCCACCCAGTCGAGACCGCTGTCATACTGATACTCGGCCGATCCTCTCAGTCCGAACTCTACGTTCGAATTGCCGTCGAAGAATTGCCCGGCCTGCTGAACGAAGATCGGCGCCCTGACCTCGTCGGCAAAATCGAGCTCGGCCACGATCCCGCCACGCAAGATCAGATCGCGTTCCGGAATGTAGGCAATGCCCCCCGAGGCGTAGAAGTTATAGGTGTCTTCGTCGTCGAATTCGCCCCGGAAGAAATTGCGATACCGCAATCCCACGTCCCCGAAGATCGAGAAGATCGGCGACAGTGTGTCGAAATACTCCGCACCGATGCCGTAGGACGCGTAGAGACCCCGGTCCTGGACGTTGAGGTATTGCCCCTCGATGTAGGGGCGGAGTTTTGGGCCGAACTGTTCATCCGTCAGCGAAAGGCGCGGTCCCGTGCGCAGGCGGGTGAACAACACGTCGCCCGATTCCTCGCTGAAATAGCGTACCGAGAACGCCGCCACATCGGTCTTCCAGGCATCGTCATTCGCGCGCTGGAGATCGTAGACGTGGCTCGCGTTCACGAGGACACGAGTCCCGAAATCCTCCTCCTGTCCGCCGACGACCAGCGTCGCATCGGCGCCGCCCAGAAGAACCTGCGTGCTGTCAGGCCCCAGCGTTGCGTTGGTGGAGTAGATGATGCCGGCATTCGCGATCACGCTGAACGCGCTCGTGCGCGTGTGAAACGCGATCGCCTCCATGTAGGGCTGTATCCGTGCGGCGGCATTGGCCGGAAGATCGGGTTCCGCCAGCGCCTGCTCGAAGTAGACCTTGGCGACCTCGTAGGAGCCCAGGTTGAAATAGGCGACGGCCAGTTCCAGACGCACCAATGGGATATCCTGCCGGTAGATCAGCAGCCGTTCGAGGGTCGAGATCGCCGCTTCGTAATCCTCGAGCGCAATGGACACCTTGGAGTATTCGAACATCAGATCGATGTTGTCCGGCTCGTTAAGCAACCGCTCGAACAGGGCCTTCTGCGTTTCCCGAAGATCGCGCTTGGCAGATGCCGCATTCAGGACCGTGCCCAACCCATCCGATTGAGCGAACGATACCGGCGCAGAACTTACGAAAAACACAAACACCAACAGGCACGCGGCCAAGCGTGAGGTCCATTCGGTCATATTCAATTCCCCTCGGTTCGAAATGATTCTATCACCGAAACGATTGCAAGTGTAGCATTCTGTTGGAGATTCCCAGACGCGAACGCCGTCGGCAGAATAGCCGAAAGGCCCGGATTGTCATCGTGTAAGGGGAACGGCAGGGGACGGATCGTGTGCTGAAACGCCGGATAGACTGGGCCGCGTTGGCACTGGGTCTGACGCTGATCGGAGTCATTTTCGTCATCTTCGAAGCCGGCCCTGAACGGCAGATCACGGCCCTGCGCGAAGCGGTCTTCGACGAATACCAGCGCCTCAAGCCGCGATCCTACAACCCCGAAAGCCCGGTGCGCGTCGTCGATATCGATCAGGACTCGCTCAAGGAACTTGGCCAATGGCCTTGGCCGCGAACCTTTCTGGCCGAGATGGTCTACCGGCTGACCAATGCCGGTGCGGCGGTGATTGCCTTCGACATGATCTTCGCCGAGCCTGATCGAACGTCGCCGGAGATCCTCGTCGAGTCCCTGCAACGCTTCGGCGATGACTATTCGGCCGTGTTTCAGGACCCGAACGCGAAGCGCGGCACGGGCGCTGTTCCCGATCATGATGCAAGTTTCGGCTGGCTGATAAGCCAGGCGCCGGTCGTTCTCGGCATGATCGCGGAACACGGTGCCACCGACCGGGCGTTGCCGGTCTCGCTGCGCGAACCCTCGGTCATCGGCGGTTCCCCCAACGATCTGCTGGGCATTGTCGATACCTACGAGACCGTGGTCAACAATCTGGAAGTTCTGAACGAAGGCGCCTCCGGTGTTGCCGCGTTCAATCTGAGCGAGACCGAAGGAGCCGTGATCCGCCGCGTCCCGATGGTCCTCGCGATTCAGGAACCGGAGCAGGTGCGTCTGCTCCCGACATTGGCGAGCGAAGCCCTACGCGTTGGGCAGGCGGCAACGCAGTCGAACCAAGTCAAAACCTCTCGCGGCAGCGGTGAAGGCTATCTCTCAGGCGAATTGAGCGTTGCCAGCATCCGAACCGGCGATGTGATCGTCCCGCTCGATCGCGACGGCGCTCTGCGGGTGCGCTACTCCGGAGCGGACGAGGAAAGGGTCATCCCAGCGCATCTGATCCTGCAGCACGACGGTCTGCCTGCCGATGTCGCCGCGGAGGTCGCCGGCAAGATCATCTTCGTCGGGACATCGGTCACGGGCCTCTTCGATCTCGTCCGCACGCCGTTGCACGCGCGCGTCGCGGGCGTGCATGTTCACGCCGAGATCACCGAGCAGATCATCGACGGTGTCTATCTGGTCAATCCGGACTGGGCGCTGGGCGTCGAGCGCAGCATCGTCGTTATCTTCGGCCTGATCGTCGTCGTGCTTCTGGCGCTCAACTATCCGCTCGCCGGGTTCATCGTGATGCTCTTGTCGGTTGGCGGAACGATTGCCGGGTTCTGGTACGCCTTTTCCGAACACTCGGTCCTGATCAATCCGCTGCTGCCCGCACTCGGGATCGGGATCCCGCACCTCAGTGTCTCGGGCTACAAGTTCTTCACGGCTGAAGCGTCGCGTCGGGAAGTCACCCGGCAGTTCGAGCACTTCGTCGCGCCAGAGGTGATTGCCGACATCATCGACGATCCGGACCGTCACCTGACGCCCGGCGGCGACCAACGCGTGCTCTCGATCATGTTCCTGGACGTGCGCCGCTTCTCGACGATCACCGAGAAGATGGAACCGCAGCAGGTCATTGCCTTCATCAACAAACTGCTTACGCCGCTCACCGACTCGATCATCGAGAACGAAGGGACGATCGACAAGTACATGGGCGACGCCGTGATGGCTTTCTGGAATGCGCCGCGCATGACCGAGAGCCATGAAAAGAAGGCGATACGCGCGATGCTCGCCTTCACGCCGATTATGGACCAACTGAACAAGGAATTCACTGCGCAGGGCCTGCCGGACATCGACATCGGTGTCGGGATCAACACCGGCGAGTGTTCGGTCGGCAACATGGGCTCACTGAAACGGCTCGCCTATTCCTGCGTCGGCGACAGCGTGAACCTCGCCGCCCGACTGGAGGGCCAGACCAAGGCCTATGGCGTTCGCAACCTCATCGGCTCGGCCACGGCCGTCGGGGCCATGGACGAGTTTGCGTGCATCGAGCTCGACGCCGTCGCCGTGAAGGGCCGCAGCCAGCCTGAAACGATCTTCACTGTTGCCGGAGCCGCCGACGTTCTCGGCTCGACCGCCTTCGAGAACCTCGCGTCGCGCCTGCGCACGGCACGCCAGCACTATCTCGCACAGGAATGGGATGCCGCCGAGGCCGCCTTCCTTCAGGCCACCGACCTCGGCGTCGTCGGTGTCTTCGATCCGCGCCCGCTCGCCGGCATCATGATCGAGCGGATCATGGGATATCGCATGGATCCGCCGCCGGAGGACTGGGACGGCGTCTACGTGGCGACGTCGAAATAGGACGGCGCGAAATTCCGGTTAACTGGTTTTCGCGAATCGCGGCGCATCGGATAGAGTGTTGGCAGGATTTCGCGATTGCTCTTCGCGAAGCACCACGGGGATCCCGCCAGTGTGACCATGCGCACCACCGTGCTCATTCTGATCTCTCTGCTGCTCGCCGCCTGCGAGCCGGCGAAACCGGTCGGGCTGAGCGGTGCCGCGCGCTCGAATGTTGATGCGCTCGATGTCCTCTCGCCACAGGGGCCAGCCGACACGTCTGCACTGGTCCGCGCGCCGGAGGTGTTCGCGGCCTCTGGCGTTGCGCTCTGGAACGGCAGCCGAACCACACGCGGTTACTGGGTCGCGCACCCCAAAGCCGATCGCTCGCGCAGGGTCAGGATCGTCAACTCCGACACCGGCGCCGAAATCGACGGCGTTCTCTATCGCCCAGAGAAACAGAACTCCGACAATTCGGTGACGCTCTCCTCCGATGCGGCGGCGTCGCTGGCTGTCAGAGCGGGCGCACCGACCCGGATCGCGATCTTCGGGCTGCGCCCGACCGGTTCCACGAGCGCAAGCCAGCGCCGCACCGTCGAGACCCGCGCCGAGACCGAGCTTGCGAGCCACATTGCCCGGCTCGACGACAATGCGTTGGTGCAGGTCGTCTCCGCAGCGATGCGCGGTATGGGATACGCGACGATCTTCGAGCCGTCTCTCTCGCCGGGCGCCCTGACCGGCATCCGCGCATATCCGCGCCCGGATCTCGGGTATGATCTGCCCTCGATCCGCGTGACGGTCCGGCCAGCATCGGCCGGGCAGATGACCGTCTCGGAACTGTCTGCCCTCAGGACGATCCTCTCGACCTCGGGAGATCTGGGCGCGATCGTTTCCCTGAGCGGCTTCGAGCCGTTGGTCCCGGCCGATTTCGCTGATGATTTCGTGCATCTCGAACTGGTCGATCTCGAGGGTCTGATGAACATCTGGCTCACCTACTATGACCGGATGTCGAACCCGGATCAGGCATTGCTGCCGCTCCGCCCGGTCTACTTCCTCGCGACCCGACAGTAAGTCCCGACTGCTCCGGGCGCTTACGCACCCTCTTCCACTACCTCTGGATGATCGCTACGGTCGTGCAACGCGAATGGGGGATTCGCTTGCATATGCTTGGCATATGAGACGCAGATCCCTCTCAGCCGGGGGGGCTGAATGCAGGATCTGGAAGGATACACCGGCCAGCAGGCGCGCCTGCTGACTGCCGAAAGCCAGCTCAAGCGAAATGGTGAGCTGGCGCACGAGATCGCCAAGGAAATTGCCAGCAAGCTGCACGGGTTCGCGGCGAAGCTTCCCGGTCGCTCGGCGGCCTTTCTGCGCCAAAGCGACTCCGGACAGGAGTACGATGTGCGATACCGGGTCGGGATCGAACGGACTTTCCGGTCGGGGCTCCTGCGCAGCTTTCGGTACAAGCTCCTCCAGATCCATCTTCACGGCAATTTTCAGTCGGTGATCGCCTCTGTCAGCGCGCCCGAAGGCCATCCCTTCGCCGACGGCCTCGTCGTATCTGACGCCGAGCGGGCGGAGAAGATCTTCTCCGCCGCGTATCTCGCCAGTCTGCTGCCCGAGCAGGTGCGGCTGTCCGAAGAAGCCTTCCAGATGTGGAAGGAAGACGGCTCGGCGTTCGGTTTCCTGCGAAACGGGAGTTGAGCGGCCGCTATTCGCCTGACGTTCCTGCCTCGGCGCCTTGAGCGTCGAGTGCTAGCAATTGCTGCGTGCGCGGATCGAGGATCCAGTCGCGCACGGTCTGGGCACTTTGCGACAAGACCTGCCGCTCGGACCAGACGAGGTAATAGCCGGGCCCCGTGAAGACATCCGACGATCCGATCTGCACGAGAAGGCCCTGCGCGATCAGCCCCTCGACCACGTGCCCGAAGCCGAGCGCGATGCCCTCTCCCGCCATGGTCGCCTGCAGGACAAGCGCGTAGTCGTTCAGCCGCAGCCCGGTGCCGGGATCGCGGTAGCTGTGCCCGAAATGACGGAACCAGTCCGTCCAGCCGGGCCGCGTCCGGTAGGGCTCCTCGAGATGCGTCAACGGCATCCCGGCCAGTTCGGCAATCGTTTCGGGTGCCGTGTTGGCCTCCAGCCAGCCGGGCGAAGTGACGGCGATCAGGCGTTCCGGCGCGATCAGGGCAGCGGAATACCCCTCCCAGCGGCCGATCCCGCGACGGACCCCCAGCGAGATCCCCTCATGCGCCAGATCAAGCTCCTTGTCCGTGGTCTGCAGCCGCAGATCGACATCCGGGTAGCGCTGGTGAAACGCCTGAAGCCGGGGCACCATCCAGTAATTCGCGAACGCGGTCGAAACGGATAAGGTCACGTGATCCGATCGGCCGATCCGGCCCAGATGCGCCACGGTCGCGTGTATCCGGCCGAATGCTTCGCCGACGTCATGGGCCAGCAGCACTCCGGCATCGGTCAGCACGATCGAGCGGTGCATGCGCTGGAACAGCTTCACACCGATGGCTTGCTCCAGCTTGCGGATCGACTGGCTGATGGCCGGCTGGCTGACATTTAGTTCCTCGGCAGCGCGGGTAAACGATCCGTGACGCGCCGCCGCGTCGAAGGCGGCGAGATGGTGCAATGAGTCGATCCGGCGCAGCAGGTCTCGCATTAGTTCAGATTATCTAAACCCCAAGGTTTTTCAAACGTTACGGCGCGGCAGATCGTGGCTATCGTAGTCGGCGGGAGGAACGTTGGATGTCCGAAGCGCCAGCCCGCCGCAGCCGCCGCAGCGCCCGCCGGTCCGATGATCGCGCGCGCAGCGCACCGCCCGCGCCCGCGTATATCCAGCGCCAGATCCCGTTCTACGAATTCATGGGCGAAGAGGGCCTCACACGGCTCGAGGATCAGGCTGACTGGATCATTCAGGAAGTCGGCCTCGAGTTTCAAGAGGACCCCGAAGCGCTCGAAATTTGGCGTCGTGCCGGTGTCGACGTTCAGGGAACACGGGTCCGGGCCGAGCGCGGCCTGATCCGCCATCTCTGCCAGACCGCCCCGTCCAGCTTCACCCAGCACGCCCGCAATCCGGATCGCTCGGTTCGGATTGGCGACGGGGCTATGGTCTTCGCGCCGGTCTACGGACCGCCCTTCGTGCGCGATCTCGAAGGTGGCCGGCGTTACGGAGCGCTCGAGGACTTCGAAAAACTGGTGAAAATCACCTACGCGCTGCCGAGCCTGCATCACTCGGGTTTTGTTACCTGCGAGCCGTGCGACGTGCCGGTCAGCAAGCGCCATCTCGACATGGTCTATGCGCACATGCGCTACTCGGACAAACCGCATCTCGGTGCGATCACCGAGAAGTCGCGCGCCGAGGACAGCGTCGCCATGGCCCGCGTGCTACACGGCGATATCGACGACAAATGCGTGATCATGGGCAACGTCAACACCAACTCGCCGTTGCTGGTAGACAAGGTGGTGACCGAGGCGATCCGCACCTACTCGGCCGCGGGGCAGGGCATGATCGTCGCTCCGTTCATCCTCGGTGGCGCGATGGGCCCGGTGACGACCGCCGCCTCGCTGGCCCAGGCCCTGGCCGAGGCGATGATGTGCTGCGCCTTCAGCCAGCTCGTCAAACCGGGCAGCCCATTTATTCTCGGCAACTTTCTCTCGTCGATGTCGCTCAAATCCGGCGCCCCGACCTTCGGGATGCCGGAGCCGGTGATGTCCAACTACGTCATCGGGCAACTGTCCCGGCGCCTTGGCGTACCGCTCCGGTGCGGTGGCTCGCTGACGGCATCGAAGGTCCCGGATGCGCAGGCGGCCGCGGAAAGCGCTGACTCGATGCTGTCGACAGCACTTGGTGGCTCGAACTTCACGTTGCATTCGGCGGGCTGGCTCGAGGGCGGGCTTTGCACCGGCTACGAAAAGCTGATCCTCGATGCCGACCGGCTGGGGTCCTATCAGGTGATGCTGGCCGGCATGCCGATGGACGACAATTCGCTCGGCCGAAACGCCTATGATGATGTCGAACCTGCCGGTCACTTCCTCGGCTCGGCCCACACGATGGCGAATTACGAGACCGCCTACTACGACGCCGTGATGTCGGACTCCGAGTCCTGCGAGAAGTGGGAAGAGCTCGGCTCGAAGGACAGCTATCACCGCGCCTATGAACGCTGGAACCGGATTCTCGATGAATACGAAGCGCCGCCGATCGATCCCGCGAAGGACGAGGAGCTGAAGGAATTCGTCGCCCGGCGAAAACGCGAACTGCCCGATGCCTGGTATTGAACCAAAGGACGGTCCGTTGACCCGTCCCGCCCGTTAGGAGAGCCCCATGCCCGAGATCCAAACGCAGGAAAACACCACAGGCCCCGGCAAGCCGTTGCCGTCACACACCAAGGTCGCGATCATCGGCGGCGGTGTCGTCGGCTGTTCGATCCTGTTCCACCTCGCGAAGTTCGGCTGGAAGGACGTGATCCTGCTGGAACGCGACGAGCTGACCTCGGGCTCCTCCTGGCACGCCGCGGGTCAGATCCACACCATCTCTTCGGACCCGAACATCTCGCGTCTGCAGGGCTACACAATCGATCTCTACAAGGAGATCGAGGAACTCAGCGGTCACTCCGTCGGCCTGCACTCGACCGGCGGGTTCTATCTCGCCTCGACCAAGGAGTGGTACGACTACCTCAAACGCGAGCGCTCCAAGGCCCGCTACATGGGTCTCAGCCAGGAGTTCATCTCGCCGCAGGAAGTCGCCGAACGGCACCCGCTGATCGATCCGAAGCATTACTATGCAGCACTCTGGGACGATCAGGACGGCGATCTCGATCCGTCCGGTGCGACCTATGCCTTCGCCAAGGCCGCCCGCGTCCACGGTGCGCAGTATTTCACCCACACGCCCGTGATCGAAACCAACCAGCGCCCGGACGGCAGCTGGGACGTCGTAACCGCGCGCGGCACCGTGCAGGCTGAAATTGTCGTGAACTGCGGCGGGCTCTGGGCGCGTGAGGTTGGCCAGATGGCTGGCTTGAACCTCCCCGTGCAGCCGATGGAGCACCACTATCTGCTGACCGACACGATCCCCGAGGTCGAGAGTGCCACCGAGCGCCTGCCTTGCGGGATCGATTACGAGGCCAACATCTACTTCCGCCAGGAACGCACCGGCATGCTGCTCGGCACCTACGAGCCGAAATCGACGCCTTGGAAGGTCGCGGGCACTCCCATGGATTTCGGACATGAACTGCTGCAGCCCGATCTCGACCGCGTCGCCGACAGGCTCGAGATGAGCTTCGAGCGCATTCCGGCCATCGGCAACGCCGGCATCAAGGACGTCATCAACGGGCCGTTCACGTTCGGCCCGGACGGCAACCCGATGATTGGCCCGGTCCCGGGCATGAAGAACTACTGGTGCGCCGTCGGCGTCATGGCGGGCTTCTGCCAGGGCGGCGGCGTCGGTCTGACCATGGCCGAATGGATGATCGACGGCGAACCCTCGATCGACGTCTGGGCCATGGACATCGCGCGCTTCGGCGAATGGGCCTCGCCCGAATGGGGCACGGTCAAATCGTCCGAGAACTATGAACGCCGCTTCGTGATGACCTTCCCGAACGAAACCCTGCCCAAGGGCCGCCGCCAGAAGACCACCGCCCTGTATGACCGGCTCGTGGCCAAGGGCGCCGTCATGGACCAGGGTTTCGGGCTCGAGCACGCGCTCTGGTTCGCAGACGGACCTGCCGATGCACACGAGGATCCGTCGTTCCGCCGTTCCCGTGCGCACGAATACGTTGCCCGCGAGGTCAAGGCTGTGCGCGAGGCCGTCGGCTGCATCGAGATCGCAAACTTCGCCAAGCACGAGTTCAAGGGACCAGGCGCGCGCGCCTTCCTCGACCACGTGCTGGCAGGCCGGGTGCCGAAACCGGGCCGCCTCAACCTCACGCCGATGCTGACCGACAAGGGAAAGCTCTACGGCGATCTGACGGTCGCGTGCCTGGCCGACGACCACTTCATGCTGTTCGGCTCGGGCGCGATGCAGGAGGCCCACCGCCGCTGGTTCGAGCAGCGCATCGGCACGGGCGTCGCCTATCGCAACGTCTCGGACGAATGGCACGGCATCGCGATCTCAGGCCCGAACTCGCGCGAGTTGCTGGCAAAGATCACCCGCGACGACGTCTCGGCCGAGGCGTTCCGCTTCCGCGACATCCGCCGCATGCATGTCGGCGGCGTTCCGGCCATTGTCAACCGGATCAGCTTTTCCGGCGAACTTGGCTACGAGATCTACGTCGCCCCGCATTTCCAGCTCGCACTGGCCGAAGCCATCGAGGACGCGGGCGCCGATCTCGGCCTGCGCTGGTACGGCGCGCGGGCGCTGATGTCGCTGAGGATCGAGAAGAACTGGGGCGTCTGGACGCTCGACTACCGCCCGGACTTCACCGCTGCCGAAGCCGGGATGGATGCCTTCATCCACTGGGACAAGGACTTCATCGGTAAGACGGCGGCGCAGGCCGAGCGCGCCACCGGGCCGAAGAACAGGCTCGTCACCATGGTCATCGACAATCCGATGATCGACGGCGACGGCATCGACGTCTCCAACGACGAGGCGATCCTCAAGGACGGATCGGCGGTCGGCTACGTCTCTTCGGGCGGCTATGCGCACCATGTCGGCCAGTCCATGGCGATGGGCTACGTGCCGACCGATCTTGCGCGGGGTGGCGAGAGGGTCGAGGTCGAGATCCTCGGCGAGATGTTCCCCGCCGAGATCCAGGGCGCGCCGGTCTACGACCCGAACGGCGGCCGCATGCGCGCCTGAGCCGATGGCATCGTGGGTCGGGCGTATGCCCCGCCCACGCCGCTTCCCGACCCAGGACGCTCCAGAGGATCAGACCCTAAAAAACGGATCTAGCAGCGAAGAGTGTTCGGCAGACCGCGCCATTCGGCGTCCAACCGTACCCAGAGCAGCTAGCTATTGAAGCCTTCGACCGACTCCAAGCGAGCGACATCAGCAGCCGGTCGCTGTCCGCTGTTGATCCGAACCCTGGAAAGGAACCGCGCTTCAGACGACTTTCCAGTGGTCAAACAGGAGAGGCTGCTCCCCGGTCGCGATCCGGATCAGAGCGTGGACTTCAGCGATACGAAGTCGTTCAGCCGTTGCAGTGCAGCCTGCTTGCGATCCTCGCCCGCGGCTTCCAGCGCCGCCTCGGCCGCCGTCACGTGCCCGTCGAGGAACTCCGCCGTGACAGCCGATCCTTCGACGGCTTCCTCCGCGAGCACCGATACGACGTTGTCGGAGATCTCGGCGAAGCCGCCGGTCACGAAGTACTGATCCTCGGAGCCGGACTTGCGCACGGTCACGAAGCCCGGCCGCATGGTCGTCAGGAACGGCGCATGGTCCGCCATGGCGGTCATATCGCCCGCGATCCCCGGGATCGTCACGGACTCCGCCTCCGAAGACGCCAGCTTGCGCTCCGGGCTGACAAGTTCAAACGTCATTGCGTCGGACATGAACGCGTCTCCCCGGATGGCTTAGGCCGCTTCGGCCGCCATCTTCTGCGCTTTCGCGACAACCTCGTCGATCCCGCCGACCAGGTAGAATGCGGCTTCCGGAAGGTGATCGTACTCGCCTGCCACGACGGCCTTGAACGAGCTGATCGTCTCTTCGAGCGGAACCTGCACGCCATCGGCGCCCGTGAAGACCTTGGCCACGTCGAACGGCTGGCTGAGGAAACGCTGGATCTTCCGAGCGCGCGCCACGGTCAGCTTGTCCTCTTCCGACAGCTCGTCCATGCCGAGGATCGCGATGATGTCCTGCAGGGCCTTGTAACGCTGCAGGATACCCTGCACATCACGGGCGACCTGATAGTGCTCCTCGCCGACGATGGCCGGATCCATCAGACGCGACGTCGAGTCGAGCGGGTCCACGGCCGGGTAGATGCCGAGCGAGGCGATCTCACGCGAAAGCACCGTCGTCGCATCAAGGTGAGCGAAGGTGGTGGCCGGCGCGGGGTCGGTAAGGTC